>NZ_JASHJX010000002.1 GCF_030732985.1 Nioella sp. MMSF_3534 | reverse complement strand
AGGATCCCCCCGCGGGTCGACGCCGTAAGGCGGCGAAACACCCGAGGTCAGAGGCTTGCCGCCAACCGCGCACCCTGATTGATGGCCCGCTTGGCATCCAGTTCGGCGGCCACATCCGCCCCACCGATCACATGTACGCTCTTGCCCGCCGCTTCCAACCGATCCGCCAGAGACCGTTCCGACAGCTGTCCGGCGCAAAGCACGATGGTATCTGCTGCAATCAGCGTCGGGTTTTCGCGCGCCTCGCCATAGCTCACATGCAGCCCATCCGCGTCGATGCGTTCGTAGTTCACACCCCCCACCATCTCGACCGCCTTCATCTTCAGCGCCGCGCGGTGAATCCAGCCGGTGGTTTTGCCGAGCCGTTTGCCAAGCCGTTCATTCTTGCGCTGCAACAGCGTGACCTGACGGGCAGGGGCTTCGGGCTTTGGGCCGCTTGCCGCCAGCCCGCCCCGATCCGTCGACGGGTCACCCACGCCCCATTCCTGCTTCCACAGATCGAGGTTTTCAGTCGGGCTCTCGCCCTCATGCACCAGGTACTCGGCCACATCGAAGCCGATCCCGCCCGCGCCGATGATGGCCACCTTCTCGCCAACCGGGGCCTTTTTCGACAGCACGTCGATATAGGACAGCACATTCGGCCCGTCCTGACCGGGAATGCCCGGATCGCGCGGCACGATGCCGGTGGCAATCACCACCTCGTCGAACCCGTCCAGCTCCTCCGGCCCGGCCTCGGTGCCAAGGCGCAGATCCACACCTGACCGCGCCAGCATGGTTTCGAACCAATCCACGAGACCAAAGAACTCCTCCTTGCCCGGGATCTGCTTGGCCATGTTCAGCTGCCCGCCCACCTTGTCGGCCTTCTCGAAGAGCGTCACGGAATGCCCGCGCTCGGCGGCGATCACCGCCGTCATCACGCCTGCGGCCCCCGCGCCCACGATAGCCAACCGTTTGGGCGCATCCGTCGGGTCATAGCGCAGTTCGGTCTCATGGCAGGCGCGCGGGTTCACGAGGCAGGAGGTCAGCTTGCCGCTGAACGTGTGATCCAGACAGGCCTGGTTGCAGGCAATACAAGGCGCAATCTCATCGGCCCGGCCCTCCGCCGCCTTGGCGACGAAATGCGCATCGGCCAGGAAGGGCCGCGCCATGGACACCATATCGGCGCAGCCCTCGGCCAGCACCTCCTCGCCCACATCCGGGGTATTGATCCGGTTCGATGTGATCACCGGAATGCCCACCTTGCCCATCAGCTTCTTGGTGACCCAGGCAAAGGCCTTGCGCGGAACGCTGGTGGCAATCGTCGGAATCCGCGCCTCGTGCCAGCCGATGCCGGTGTTGATGATCGTGGCGCCCGCCTTCTCGATCTCCTGCGCCAGATGCACGACCTCGTCGAAGGTCGATCCCTCGGGCACAAGGTCGATCATAGAGAGGCGATAGATCACGATGAAATCAGGGCCCACGGCCTCGCGCACCCGGCGGACGACCTCGATGGGCAGGCGAATGCGGTTTTCATAGCTGCCGCCCCACCGATCTGTGCGCTTGTTGGTGTGTTTCACGATGAACTGGTTGAGGAAATATCCCTCCGACCCCATCACCTCCACACCGTCATAGCCCGCCTCGCGCGCCCGCACGGCTGCCGTCACGATGTCGCTGATCTGTTTCTCGATCCCGTCTTCATCCAGCGCCTTCGGCGGGAAGGGCGAGATCGGCGATTTGATGGGGGAGGCAGACACACAATCAGGCGAATAGGCATAGCGCCCTGCATGGAGGATCTGCATTGCGATCTTGCCGTCGGCCTCGTGCACCGCATCGGTGATCACCCGGTGATTGGCAATATCCTGATCGGTGAACAGCCCCGCCGCCCCCGGAAACACGCCGCCTTCCTTGTTCGGCGCCATGCCCCCCGTCACGATCAGCGCAGCACCCCCGCGCGCGCGTTCCGCATAGAACTCCGCCACGCGGGGCCAGTCCTTGGTTTCCTCCAGCCCGGTATGCATGGAGCCCATCAGAACCCGGTTCTTCAGCGTGGTGAAGCCAAGGTCCAGCGGGGCCAGAAGATGAGGGTAAAGCGCGTGCGTCATGGTCGTGTCCTCCGATGCGCAAAGATGGCGCAAGGCGGGCGGACTGTCACCCTCAACGCCGCGTCACCCCGTTGTGGTGTTGCCGACGGGGTCGGAAGGCAGGGGCTTGGGGGGTGGACGTGGCAAAGAATCCGCCGCACCGGGTCAGGCGCGGCGGATTGGGGAAGGGATTAGCGCAGCAGGCTGTAGGCGACGCCGTTCTGGCCATTGCTGTTGGTCCAGGTGAAGGTGGTCGCGCTGGTGATCATGATGACGTGCCCGTTGGGGGAATTGTAGGTGCTGGCCCCGCTGCGGATATAGCGGAAGGTCTGGCCCTGAACATCGCCGCCTGCGATCCGGTGAAGCGTGATCTCGCTCGGCGTAACCGTCACACGTTCGACCATCGAGCGACCGTCATGCCAGTAGCCCTGGTAGTTGCCCGGAACAAGCTGCGGTGCCTGCGCCTGCGCATGGGCACCGGACGGGATGGCCATTGTGGCAATTGCAGCAGCGGCCAGGGCGGGCGTGATAACGGACTTGAAGAAAGCGCGGCGGGAGGGGTTGGATGCGGTCGTCATGGGTCATTTCCTTTGGTCAAGTGCCGCCCGGTCAGAGCGGCGTGTCTGGTGAACCGGTGTTCGTTTCCGATGGCCCAAAACTGCCAACTGCATGCGTTCGATCGTATGGGGTCGATCCCCCAATCCGCAGGGATGGGTGGAGAGCATGAGATTTCCATTGGCCTTCATTCAACACGCGCGATCCACCGCCGCGATCGAAGCGACAAGGGTTTCTGGATCGACTCCTCTTCTCGTTGGCAAATGGAAACGGCTGGTCGACGAAACACGGATCAATGGCATTCCGGGAAGCATCACAGTGGCATTCCGGTGCAGATGCAACATCGCGGAATGTGCTGGCGGGGCATGGCCGAGGTCGTTGATCACACATGCGCGACCTTGACCCTTCAAAGTGAACAAGGCATGTGATCTACCAATGATCGGTCGTGGCTTTTTGTCCGCGGCAATAGATTTCACTACCAAGTTGGAAACCTATTTATGCAGCCGTCGTTTGAAATTCATCCATTGGTATTGTGTGGCGGTTCGGGGACCCGTCTTTGGCCATTGTCGCGCAAGAGCTATCCCAAACAGTTCGTTCAGTTGATTGGCGACCGGTCGCTCTATCAACGATGCGCAGAACGCATGACCGGTACGCGCGGCGCGGTGACCTTTGCCGCGCCTACGATCCTGACCGGATCCGACTTTCGCTTTGTCGTGACCGAGCAATTGCAGGACATCGGCATTGATCCGGGTGCCATCCTGATCGAGCCCGAGGGGCGAAATACGGCCCCGGCGGTTCTGGCCGCCGCGTTGCACATTGCCAAGACCTCGCCCGAGGCTCTGCTGCTTGTCGCGCCATCCGATCACATCCTTCCGGATGCCGATGCGTTTGCCGCGGCGCTGGAACTGGCGGCAGGTGCGGCCCTGAACGGCGATCTGGTGACGTTCGGCATCGCCCCTGACTACCCGGAAACCGGGTACGGATACCTCAAACTGGCTGGAACGCATGACAAGGATGCGGCCTACAAGCTGGAACGTTTTGTCGAAAAGCCCGACCAGGCCACGGCCGAACAGATGGTTGCCGATGGCGGGTTCCTTTGGAACGCGGGTATTTTCCTGTTCGCCGCCAAGGACATCATCTCTGCCTTCGAACGCCATGCGCCTGATCTTGTGACACCCGTTCGCGCCGCGGTGGAGCAGGGCGAACCGGATCTCGGGTTCTTCCGCCTTGCCCCAGATCCCTGGGCAGAGGTGCAGAACATCTCGATCGACTATGCGGTCATGGAGAAGGCAGACAATCTGAGCGTGGTTCCCTTCCGGGGCAGCTGGAGCGATCTGGGAAGCTGGAGCGCTGTCCGCGACCAAAGCGCAATCGATTCCGATGGTGTTGCCTGCGCGGGTCCGGTAACGGCCATCGACTGCAAGAATTCCCTGCTTCGGTCAGAGCACCCGGATCAGGAACTTGTCGGGCTTGGCCTTGACGGCATCGTTGCCATTGCCATGCCGGACGCGGTGTTGATTGCCGATATCAACAGAACGCAGGACGTGAAACTCGCCGTTCAGAGCCTTGCCGCAAAAGGTGCCCGTCAGGCAGAAGCCCTGCCCGTCGATTACCGTCCATGGGGACATTTCGAGACCCTCGTGCTTGGCGAGCGGTTTCAGGTCAAGCGAATCGTGGTCAAGCCCGGCGCAAGCCTCAGCCTTCAAAGCCATCACCACAGATCGGAACACTGGATCGTCGTGCAGGGTACGGCGAAGGTTACGGTTGACGACACGGTCAAGCTGGTTTCGGAAAACGAGTCCGTCTACATTCCTCTCGGAGCCGTGCACAGGATGGAAAACCCGGGTAAGGTCGACATGGTGCTGATCGAGGTTCAGACCGGTAGCTATCTGGGTGAGGATGACATCATTCGGTACGAGGATGTCTATTCCCGCGGGCAAGGCGCGAAAGGGTGACTCTGTGAAGAGGCCGTGGACTGCGTAGAGGCAAAGAGTACCCGTACCTGTCACCAATCGGATGACTTATGATTGAAACGGACAGAAACCAGCCCGATGCGGACATGCAGGCGATGCTGCGGGCTGAAATTCTGTCACTGCGGGCTGAACTGGCGCAGCGGGATGCGGAAATTCTTGCGTTGCTGCGACAGTCGGACGAGACCGTCATCGCCGAGGCCACTCGCCAGACGCCAACCGGACTCAGCCGTGGATGGCTGAGAACACGACTGGCCAGGCTGCGCCACCGCCTGATGCTGCGTCATCAGGCGAACGCCTTGGCAAGAAGCCGCTATTTCGACGCAAACTGGTACGCGGCGCGCTACCCCGAATGCGATGGCCCGGACAAGGCCGCGACCCACTACTTGCTGCGTGGCGCGTTTGCCGGGCATGATCCGGGTCCGGATTTCCAGACCAAGGCCTATTACAGCGCCAATCCGGATGTTGCCGAGGCGGGCTGGCCTGCTCTGGCTCATTACGTTTTACACGGACAAGCGGAAGGTCGGCGGGGCGGACCAGCCGCCGGAGGCTAGGCGCAATGTCCGGCGAAACCATCATCGACACGTCCCGTGCACAATTGCTGGAGGACTCCGCCCTGTTCGACGCGGAATGGTACGCGACGCGGAACGGGGACGTGGCCTTGTCCGGGCTGGACCCGTTGGATCATTTCCTGAAGATCGGTTGGGGCCTTGGGCGCAGCCCCGGACCCGAGTTCGACACCCGTGCTTATCTGGCCTGCTTCCGAGAAGTTGCGGATAGCGGCATGGATGCGCTGACGCACTACCTGCAATACGGCGCGTCAGAAGGCCGTGCAGCCAATCCCCTTCAACAAGACCCAATCTTGCGGGCGCGTGTGAAAAGCGATGTGCTTCGCAATCGGCTGAACGTGGTCGGTCAGGCATCCGCCCTAGAGGGGCTCCAGCGCCTCTTGGATGAGGAAACCGGCGATGCTGCGGGCTTTTCTGGCCGCGACCTGGCGCTTTGGCACCTTCGGCAATGGCGGATGACCCAATCCCCGGACAGTGCGACATCGGCAGGTCGGCTCGCCCACAACGCCCTTGTCTCGGCGACGGACCCGGCCCTGCGCAGTCGTTTGCTGACCATTGCCCTTGTTGCAGATGCATTGGCGGGTCAGCCAGCCCCGTCGGACGACGTCATCCGCGATTGGCAGATGAAAGATCTGCTGTGCAACGAAACCTGGTTTGCGCTTGCAGGCTTTGAAGCCTCGGAAAACGGTCGGCTGAGGCTGATCAACCGGGCGCTTGCGGCATACGGCCTTGGCGAACTGGCCTTGCGCGATGACCCAAGCAGCCTGGCCTATGACCGCCTGACCCCCAAGCGGCCTCCCCTACCCGTAGACGGACCGCTGGTGTCCGTCCTGATCGCGGCCCATCAGGCGGAAGACACCCTTCCAACCGCACTGCGCGCCGTTGCAGACCAAAGCTGGCGCAACCTTGAAATCATTGTCATCGACGACGCCAGCAGCGATGGAACCGTTCAGGTCGCACTGGATGCGGCAATAGCCGATCCCCGCATCCGGCTGAAACGGCTTTCGCAAAACGGCGGTGCCTATGCAGCACGCAATGCCGGGCTTGCCGAGGCGCGTGGTGAATACGTTACGCTTCATGACGCGGACGATTGGTGCCACCCCGACCGGATTGCCGTGCAGATGGGCCTGATGCTTGAAAGCGGAACAGCTATCGCCTGCACGTCCGAGCATGTGCGCATGCATTCCGATCTGACTTTGACACGCCTGAGCCCGGAGGCGAGTTTTCTGACGGACAACACGGCGTCCCTTCTGTTCAGACGACAACCCGTGGTGGAGGCCCTGGGATGCTGGGACACTGTTCGCGTCGCGGCGGACAATGAACTGATACGGCGAATACGCCGGGTGTTCGGGCCTGCCTCTGTCATTTCCGGAAAGACCGGCCCGCTGGCGATGCTGCGCGACAGGGAAGGATCCGCGGTTCGCAGTGGCCCCCTGTCCATCGACGGCTATGTCACTGGCGCTCGTCTTGCCTATCTCGATGCGCAGGAGCACCACCACCGCACTACCTCTGTGGGCGACCTGCACTACACGGCAGGCAGTCGCCCGTTTCCCGCACCCGGCATCATGAAAGGGCGTGATCAGTCCAACTACAAGCTGTCCTTGGTACTGGCCGCAGATCTTCGACACAGCGATTGGGTGGTGGAAACCTGCCTGAAACTGGCATCCCTTTCCGATGGCCCGGTCGGTCTGGTGCCGCTGGCCAGACCTATGGCGCCGGATATGCTCGACACCTCCTTCCGCCTGTGCACGAAGGTGCGCGAAGCTCTCGACGGTCAGCGCCTTCTTCACCTCTGCCCGGGAGAAACGGCCTCGGCCCCGTTGCTGATCGCGCCTGACCCGGAGGCATTGCAGGAGCTTCCCGGTTTCCTTCCCGAGGTGCGGGCCGAAAGAGTGCGTCTTCTGGCAAGTTATTCTCCGGTCGCCACGCTTCCCGGCTCGGGGCGCCGCCTTGGGCGATATGATCCGTCCGCCTGCGAATCCTCTGCGCAGCGGTTCGCAACGGGACCCGTGGAATGGTGGGCCGGAAATCGTGCCATCAAACAGGAGCTGATCAAGGCGGGCGCCAGTCGGGTCGCGCGTGCCAAGATCCCGTTCGACGCGTTGCACGGGCTTTTCAGATGATCGGGGCGGCCTTCACGAAAGAGGAATTCGATCCGGTCTGGTATCTCTCGACCTATTCTGACGTTCGCGCGGCAGGGCTGGATCCATGGGAGCACTATGTAGCCCATGGCCACGCCGAGGGGCGCTTGGGTGGCCCGGTGCGTGCATTGGAACTCGATCATGACCTGTGGCGGGGATTCGAGGCACAGGCGTTACCGGAACTGCGGCTGCTGCTGAAAAACGGGTCAGCTCGTGAACGGGCGATCGCAGGATGGGTCTTTGCGCGTCATGCTGCCAGCAAATCACGCTGGAAATCCGCGCATTCTGCCATCAGATCGTTTTTCGATGGTGGCGATCTGGGCACCGCGATCATTCCGCACAAGGGCCCCTGGGTTCTTGGGGTAAAGGCCGCAACCATGTGCCGAGAGCTTTCGGTTGCAAAAGAGCTTTTGCGGAAAGCCAGGGACCGGTTCGGCGATCACGCCGATCTTTCACTGTCGGAGATCGAGATTGCGGTTGCCGAAAACGCCCCGGATCACGTTGTTTCCAACCATCTTGCCGAGATCTATGCGGCAACCGGCTTGGCTGGCATCGGCTTGCGGCAGGGGACGCTGTCGCGCCTGGACAGGCTGACAGCCCCGATCCCACCTGCACCGGTAGACCAGGGTCCACTTGTCAGTGTCATTGTCCCCGCCCATCAGTCCGAGGCGACCCTGGGCACATGTCTGCGAGGGTTGACCGACCAGAGCTGGCGCAATCTTGAGATCATCGTGGTGGATGATGCCAGCACCGACAACACTGCGGGTGTCGCGGAAGAGGCGGCGCAGGCAGATCCGCGCATCAGGGTCATTCGTCTGCCAGAGAACAGCGGCGCCTATATTGCCCGCAATACCGGCCTGGCAGACATCCGTGGTGCGTTCTTCACCGTTCATGATTCCGATGACTGGTCCCATCCGCAAAAGATCGAGGCACAGGTTGGGCCGCTTCTGGCCGACAGTGGCCCGGTCGCCTGCGCATCGCACTGGGTTCGGACCGGGTCTGACCTTTCAATGTCGCTTTGGCGGGTCGAGCAGGGCTGGGTCTATCGCAATGTCTCGTCCCTGATGGTCCGCGCGGAGATGCGCGAGAAGGTGGGGTATTGGGACCGCGTGCGCGTCAATGCCGATACCGAATACTATCATCGCCTGCTTGCCGCCTTCGGCCCTGGCGCAGTGATAGAACAGCACCCAGGCGTGCCCCTGGCCTTCGGTCGCAACGCGCCGCAATCCTTGACGTTGTCGTCCGCCACGCACCTTTCGACCCAATTCCGGGGTCCGCGCCGATGCTATCTGGATGCCGCGCTGCACTGGCACGATAACAGGGTGTCTGCGGTTGACAGCACCTCAGACACGGAGGCGCGGGCGGCCTCGCTTTTCCTTACGAGACATCCGTCGGAACGGCCATTTCCAGCACCCCCTGCGCTTCGACCTGCCGATGATGTGACCGCTGTCAGTGACTACGCCGTCATTTCAGGGTCTTCGCATTTCGATACGCTTTGGTATCTGACGCGGAACAAGGACGTGCTGGCTGCGGATGTCGACCCGGTCCGCCACTATCTGGAAACCGGCGGACAGGAAGACCGCGATCCCGGCCCGCTGTTTTCGGATTCTGCATGGCGCGCAAAACGGGAACTGGACACGCAGGCCGTGCCGCTGCTGGATTACGAACAGCACCCCGACAAGGCCCCGGCTGAACCGTTCCGGTTTGAAGGGGCGCTGGCAGGCAGCGACGCCGAAACCGCGCTTGTCTTCGCGCATTCCGCCGATCGGCAGATCTTCGGGGCCGAGCGCAGCCTGTTGCGTGCGTTGGAGCGTCTCGGAAGCGGCCTCGACGGTCCCCGGATCGCTCCTGTGACGGTGCTGCCATCCGCCGTGAACAAGCAGTACCTGGAAGACGTGCGGAAAAGATCGGCAGCGGTTGTAATTCTGCCGCAACTCTGGCGGCATCGCTTTCGCCCCGCCTCGGACCACACGGTTTCCGCGATACGAGACATGATCCGAGCCTATCGCCCGGCCGCAATACATGTGAATACGATTGTCCTGAATGCGCCACTGGTGGCGGCGCGGGCTGAAGGGTGCCCGTCGATCGTGCATGTGCGCGAGTTGCCCGCCGAGGACCCGCAACTGTGCCGCATTCTTGGTGACAGCGCCCGCGGTCTGAGACGCCGCATCCTCAGCGAGGCCGATCGTTTCATCGCGAATTCCCCTGCTGTTGCAGACTGGCTGGATTGCCCCGATCGCGTCGACGTGCAATCCAATGAAATTGATCCTGCCCTGTTCGATCTGCCCTTTACCCCCGGGCCGTCCCTGCGCGTTGGCCTGATCAGTAGCAACATCGCCAAGAAAGGGGTAGCGGATTTCGTCTCGGTTGCGCGCATGGTTGCCAAAGCGGAAGCCTCGGAAAACGTCCCGCCTGACGCGCGTTGCCAGTTCCTGTTGATTGGCCCGGACTCTGCCGATCTGAAAGCATTGGGCCCGCTTCCCGACAACACGGTTCACACAGGCTATGTCGATGGGTCAGTGGCCGCGGTGGAACAGACGGACCTTGTGCTGGTCCTCTCGCATTTCGCGGAGTCTTTCGGGCGAACGACGTTGGAGGCAATGGCAGGCGGGCGCCCGGTGATCTGCTATCGTCGCGGAACGCCGCCGACATTGATCGAACATGGTCGAACCGGTTTTTCCACGCCTGCGGATGATCCAGCCGCGGTGGCCAATGCCGTGATGTCCATATCCGTGGCGCGGTTCGGTCTGCTGGAACTCAGCCGCGCCGCCAGAAAGCGGGCCTTGCTGCTGAGCCAGATGGCCGCAACGCAACGGGCTGACAGACCTTCCGCAGATCAAAGCGCCGCCACCTAGGCAGTGCGCCTTGCATCGCTATGGGCGGAGTCTCGGGCTCAATGGCCTGAATTCTACGTCAACGGTCCGAACCCGGACTCGGTGGGTCGTCATAGATCGACCAACCGTATTCCCCTGTAGTCTCCGGAACATCCTTATCGCCAAGGTTACGTGCCATATACGCCTTGGCGATGAAGTTCGCCGTAATCGGCGCCGTCAGGAACAGGAACAGGGTGATGAGAAGCTCGTGAAACGAGACCTGTCCGTATTTGGCGTAGAAGTAGATCATCGAGGCGATCAGCACGCCGCCGACACCCAGGCTGGTGGCCTTGGTCGGGGCATGGAGGCGTTGCAGCGTGTTCTTGAGTTTGACCAAGCCAACAGACCCCACAAGGCCGAAGATGCCACTCACGACGAGGGCGAAAGAGACGAGGATTTCCGCGACGATGCTCATATCTGTCGTCCTATTCGATGATGTCGCCGCGCAGCAGGAAGCGGCAATAGGCAACCGTTGAGACGAAGCCGACCATCGCAATCAGCATCGCAGCCTCGAAATAGATCGCAGTGCTGTGCCAGACACCATATAGCACCACGAGGGCGATCAGGTTGATCACCATGGTATCAAGGGCCAGGATCCTGTCGGCCGCATCCGGGCCGACTGCAATACGCCAGAGATTCAGCAACAGGGCCAAGGCGTAGCAACCGAGCGCGAAGGTAAGGGCATATTCGATCATGGGAATATCTCCATCAGGCGGCGTTCGTATCTGGTCTTGATCTCGTCACGGACAGCATCGGGGTCATCGGTATGCAGGCAATGCACAAGGATCGCACTGCCATCTGCGGCAAGCGTCGCAGATACCGTACCCGGAGTCATGGTGATCGTGCCTGCCAGCACTGTGATTGCCTCGGCCGAGGTGAGGTCGAGCGGAACGGGAATCCACTGCGAGCGGATCTTCGACTCTGGCTTGAACAGGATGATCAAGGCCACCTGAACATTGGCCACGACGATATCCCAGAGCACGACAAGGATGTATTCCGCGACCTTGAATGGCCGGGCGATCCTGGGACGGTCGGGCCAGTAGGCCGCGGTGAACATCGGAACGAAAAGTCCGAAGACCGACCCGAGGATAAGGTTGCCCAGGGTGAAGGTGTTCACCAGCCCAAGCCAGACGAAGATGAGGGTCAGGCTCAGAAGCGGATGCGGGATGAGACGGGTCAGCATGGCTCAGCGCTCCTCCACAGGGCTCAGGACAGCCTCGACATACCCCGCGCGGTCAAAGAGTTGGGCTGACGTATTGTCGAGATAGGCCGAGACGGGACCAGCGAAGATGGCAAGCCCCCCCAATACGGCCAATGCAAGCATGACGGGGGCAACCTGCCCCACCGTGGCAAGAGGCGACTGGATCGACGCGGCGCTGTCTTCGGTTTCACCGTCTTCAGCGTCGGGGACGGTGATCGCCGTGGATTTCCAGAACAGGACGCTGCCCGCACGCGCGAACCCGATGATGGTCAAGAGCGACCCGATCAGGATCGCGGACCAGGCCCATCCAATCAGGCCGGGCTCTCTGATCGCATCAAGAACGAGCAGTTTTCCCAGAAACCCGCTCAGCGGTGGCATACCGGCCATAGCGATGGCCGCTGCGAAGAAGAGGGCCGCGAACAAGCCGTTCTGCCGTGTCGGCAGCTCTGGTTGCAGCGCATCCCCTGACCGGCGCGTGACGACGAGGTCGGCGATCAGGAACAGGCAGGCCGCCGCGAAGGTCGAATGAACCATGTAGTACAGCGCCGCTGTCGTGGCGGTGGTCGAGAACACGGCAACCGCCACCAGCAAGGTGCCCATGGACCCCACGACAGAGAAGGCGATCAGCGGCATCAGGCGCCGCGCGCCAAGAACACCGAACGCCCCGATGGCGATGGTCACGATGGCTGCCGGGAAAAGCCACGTACCAGCCAGATCCTCGGTTCCGGGGCTGCCGGGGCCAAACACCGTGGTGTGGACCCGCAAGATTGCGTAGGCGCCAACCTTGGTCATGATGGCGAAGAGCGCGGCAACCGGCGCGGGCGCGTTGGAATAGGATGCGGGCAGCCAGAACTGCACCGGGAACAGCGCCGCCTTCACCGCGAAGACGATCATCAGCAGGATCGTGGCAACGCGCACCAGTGCGGCCTCTTCGGCCGGGATCTCGGGAACGCGGAGCGCGAGATCGGCAATGTTCAGCGTCCCGGTAGAGGCGTAGAGCGTCCCCAGGGCAAACAGGAACAGCGTCGAACCCGCCAGGTTCATGACCACGTATTGCAGCCCCGCGCGCATCCGGTCCTTGCCGCCGGAATGGATCATCAACCCGTAGGACGCGATCAGCAGAACCTCGAAGAACACGAACAGGTTGAAGATGTCCCCGGTCAGGAAAGCGCCGCAGATACCCATCAGCTGGAACTGGAACAGCGCATGGAAATGCCGGCCGCGCGCGTCCCAGCCCGTGGAAATGGCGTGGATCAGCACGATCAGCGCAAGCGCCGAGGTCAGAAGGACCATCAGGGCGGACAGCCGGTCGAGGACCAGAACAATGCCGAACGGCGCAGGCCAGTTACCAAGCCGGTAGACATGGGTCGTGCCATCGGCGGCCATGTAGGCAAGGCCCAGGGCAATGGCCAGCAACAGCACCGTGCCCGCAACCGAAGCGATGCGCGCCAGCGTGATGTCGTGGCGCATCACGAAGCCGATGACCGGGGCAAGCAGGGCCGGCAGGACGACCGGCAGAATGATCCAGTGCATCACGCGGACCCCTCGTTTGCGGCGTCTGCGCCGTTCTCTTCCGGCTCCATGTCGATCTGGTCGCTATCCGCTTCCAGAAACGCGCCAAGCCCGATCATCACCAGCACCGCCGTCATCCCGAACGAGATAACAATCGCGGTCAGCACCAGCGCCTGGGGCAGCGGGTCGGTGTAGCTGGCGTCGCCATATGGCGACAGGACGGGCGGCAGGTTTGTGGCGAGCCGCCCGCTGGCGAACAGGAAAACGTTCACCGCGTAGGACAGCAGAGCGAGACCGAGGATGACAGGGAAGGTGCGGAGGCGCAGCAGAAGATACACGCCTCCCGCCGTCAGAACGCCGATACTGCTTGCAACGATGATCTCCATCTCAGCGCTCCTCCTCGTCCGTGATCCGATCCGCCGGGTCATAGTCCATCGGATCGACATTCACCGTCTCACCGGCGAAGCGGGCAATCCTGCTCAGGCTGTAGAGCATCAGCATGACCCCGCCCAGAACGGTCAGGAACACCCCGAGATCGAACAGCATGGCCGTGGCGACCTCGAATTCCTCGATCGGCGGCAGATGAATATAGGTGAAGTCGCTGGTCAGGAACGGTCGCCCGAAGAGCCACGAACCGACGCCGGTCAGGCCAGCAATCACGACGCCAAGCCCGATCATCGTATGGTATTCCATCCGCTGACGTTCCTGCGTCCAGGCAAAGCCGGAAGCCATGTATTGCATCAGAAGCGCGATTGCGATCACCAGGCCGGCGACGAAGCCGCCTCCGGGCTGATTGTGGCCGCGCAGGAAGATGTAGGCACCCACGACGATGGCAATGGGCATCATGACGCGGGTGGCGACGACCATCATCATCGGATGGCGGTCACGAGACCGGTCATGCGAATAGTCGGTGTTCTTCAGCCGCCGCGCCGCCGGTCCGTCCAGCAGCGCGTGCATGACCGCATAGATCACCAGACCCGCGATTCCCAATACGATGATTTCGCCGAACGTATCGTATCCACGGAAATCAACGAGGATGACGTTGACCACATTGGTGCCGCCGCCGCCCTCGTAGCTGTTGGCGAGGTGATAGTCGGAAATCGTCTCGATATCGCGCAGCAGGAATGCATAGGCCAGCGCGGCCACGCCGCCCCCGGCCCCAAGCGCGATCACACCGTCGCGCAGTTTAAGTCCGGCAGAGCTTTCCTTCGGGGTAATCTTCGGCATGAAATGCAGCGCCAGAAGCAGCAGCATGATGGTGACCGTCTCGACCGAGATCTGCGTCAGCGCCAGATCGGGCGCCGAGAGATAGGCGAACCCGGCAGAGATCGACAGGCCGATGATCCCGATCAGAACCAGCGCCCGGAAGCGGTGATGATGCATCGTCACGACAGACAGCGTTGCGACGATCAACATGACCCAGCCCACGAAGATCACCGGTGACACGGGCAGCAGCTCTCGCGTCGGGGCCGAGAGGCCGCCAGAGGAATAGGCGACCCAGCCAAGGGCCACGGAACTTGCCGTGAAAATCGCAAGGTAGCGGCTGATTGCGCCATTGTGGCCGATCTCGGTGATCGCGCGGGATGCCGAGACAAGACCCGCGATCAACCGGTCGAAAATGGCCTTGGCCTCGGGCCGAGGCGCGGCGATCCATAGCTTGTCGAGCGGCTTGTGCAGCAGCAGAAGGACAATCCCGCCAGCAACGGCGATGACGGACATCCACAGCGCGGGTGTGAACCCATGCCAGATCTTCAGATGCGGATGCAGGTCCGCGCCGGTGACTGCATTGGCCGCGGCCGTCACGATCCCTTCGGCAAGGAAGGGCGCAACCCCGATGATAACGACCATCGCCACCAACAGCGCCGGTGCGGCCCACATGCCGAAGGGCGGATCATGGGGCTTGTGCGGATAGTCATCGCGCACCGGACCGAGAAAGACATGAGAGATGAAGCGCAGCGAATAGGCGACCGACAGGAGCGCCCCGATCGTGGCCATGACCGGCACCGCATAGGCGCTGCCGAACCAGTCGGTATGCGAGGCCTCTTCCAACATCAATTCCTTCGACAGGAACCCGTTGAACAGCGGAATCCCTGCCATCGACAGGGCGGCAGCGGTTCCGATGAGGAAGGTTATCGGCATCAGGTGCCTCAGCCCGCCAAGCCGCTTGATATCGCGGGTGTGGGTCTCGTGATCCACGATGCCCGCGGTCATGAAGAGCGCGGCCTTGAAGGTCAGGTGGTTGATGACGTGGAACACGGCAGCCACGGCGGCGGCCTGGGTGCCGAAGCCAAGGAGCATCGTCAGAAGACCGAGATGGCTTACCGTCGAGAAGGCCAGCAAAGCCTTGAGGTCATCCTTGAACAGCGCGATGAGCGCGCCCAGAACCATTGTCACGAGGCCGGTGGTGGAGACGATGTAGAACCACGCGTCGGTCCCCGCGAGCGCCGGCCACATCCGGGCCAGCAGGAACACGCCGGCCTTCACCATCGTGGCAGAGTGCAGGTAGGCCGAAACGGGCGTGGGTGCCGCCATGGCGTGGGGCAACCAGAAATGGAACGGGAACTGCGCGGATTTGGTGAACGCGCCCAGAAGGATCAGGATAAGCGCCGGCAGATACCATTCGGAGGCGCGGATCTGATCGCCAGCGGCCAGGATATCCGTCAGGTTGTAACTGCCCACGATATTGCCGAGGATCAGCATACCGCCGATCATCGCAAGCCCGCCCGCGCCGGTAACCGCCAGCGCCATGCGCGCGCCCTGACGCCCCTCTGGCAGGTGCTTCCAGAACCCGATCAGCAGGAAGGACGACAGCGAGGTCAGTTCCCAGAAAATCAACAGAAGCAGGATGTTGTCCGACAGCACGATCCCCAGCATCGCGCCCTGAAACAGCAGAAGATAGGTATAGAACTGCCCCATCGGATCTTCGCCCGACAGGTAGAACCGTGCGTAGAGCGTGATCAGCAGACCAACCCCGAGGATCATCCCCGCGAAGAGAAGCCCAAGGCCGTCCAGAAAAAACGAGGCGGATAGCCCGAGCTGCGGCAGCCACTCGATCTGGGCCTGAACCACGTCACCCTGCATCACTGATGGCGCCAGAACGACGAGCATCGTCAGCGCCAGAAATGTCGGTACTGCGGTCGAGATCGCGCAGACATTGCGCCCCGCCCGGATCATCAAACCCGGCAACAGCGCCCCGGCGAAGGGCATCACTGCGATGAGAAGAAGGAGAGTCCCCCCAAGACCCATGGTATGTCCTTGTCCCTTTAATTTATCTGGCCAACACGTACCGGGCGCGGCAACTCATTGCAACGAAGAGTTATCGTCGCGCCTCTGACGGTCGGCCTTATCCAATTGGTTCGGTTAAGATATGTCTGCGATATAGGCTTTCAAGGGGATTCACCGCTATCAGTTTGACCGCAGCAAGTTGGTCGGATCATCATGCGGTTGGGTCCGTTCTCAACGGATTGAGCTTGGTGTGGTTCTACCCCCTTCGCCAAAGGAAAAGCGCGCGTTCTGAAAGCTCCATCACTGTCAGAGATGCTTTACAAGCTCGATGTTGGAAATGTCGTTTTCGCTGTTCTACGCGACAACCACCCGTTCTCCGTCCTCTCCAAAGAGATAGGATTTCGCGTCATCATAGTCCAAGCCAATGATCTTGTCCGGCTGAATGCAATGCTGACCGAACAGGCGCAGTGTCACAGGATGCCCGTCTTCCGTCGTGGCAAGAACATTAGTGTCCCCACCCAGATTTTCGACATGGGTCACGGTTGCCTGCAAGCGACCCTGATCCACAATGCGCAGATATTCCGGCCGAATGCCGATCATCTGGCCCTTCTTTCCACCAACGATCTCTGCAGGCAGGAAGTTCATCGCAGGGGATCCTATGAACCCCGCCACGAACTGATTGGCCGGGTTGTTATACAGCTCCATGGGGCTGCCGACCTGTTCTACCCTGCCATCGCGCAGCACGACGATCTTGTCGGCCAATGTCATCGCCTCGATCTGGTCATGGGTGACATAGATCATCGAGGCGGCAAGCGTCCGGTGCAGGCGGGCTATTTCCACTCGGGTGTTCATGCGCAGCGCCGCGTCGAGGTTGGACAGCGGCTCGTCGAAAAGGAACAGCTTGGGCTGGCGCACCACGGCCCGGCCAATGGCAACCCGCTGACGCTGACCGCCTGACAGCTCTGAAGGGCGACGGTCCAGATACTCGCCAAGCGACAGCATCCGGGCAGCCTCGGCCACGCGATCCTCGATTACCTGTTTCGGCTGGCCTTCCTGTTTCAGGCCAAGCGCCATGTTGCCGCGCACCGTCAGATGCGGGTAGAGCGCATAGCTCTGGAACACCATGGCAATGCCGCGTTTGGCAGGGGGAACGGTGTTCACCTCTTCACCAGCGATCTCGACAGTGCCCGAAGTCGCATCCTCCAGCCCTGCAATCACCCGCAACAACGTGGACTTTCCGCAGCCTGAGGGACCGACGAAAACGACAAACTCACCGTCTTCGACCTCCAGGTCGATATCCTTCAGTACATGGACGGAGCCGAAGGATTTATTGACGTTTTTCAGGCTGAGCGCGGTCATGGTCTGCGGTCCTTCAGGTCGATCGGTTTACCGGTGCGGATGCTTTCATCGGCGGCAAGGCAGATGGCCAGCGATTGCACGGCGTCATTCATATGGCGGGTCAGGTCGATATCGTCAGTGATGGCGCGCAGGATATAGGCCTGCTCGGCGGCGCAGAGGTCGTCATGGCCGGGCTCGCCCTCCATCTCGATCAACTGGTCGCCGGAAGGCCGGTGAACGAGGATGCCGCCCACCTTGGTGTGGCCGTCCACATCGTCGGACGATCCCTTGTTGCCCTCGGTGATCGACACGGCGCCGTTGGGGCTGACGATATCCTTCACGAAGAAGGCGGTTTCCGACATCATCGGACCCCAGCCAGCCTCGTACCAGCCGACGGAGCCGTCCTCGAAGATCACCTGGAACTGACCATAATTGTACATGTCGGGGGCGATTTCATCGGACAGGCGCAGACCCATTCCGTGCACGCGCACCGGCGCTGCATCGGTGATCTGGCACATGACGTCGACATAGTGGACGCCACAATCGACGATCGGGCTGGTGGTCTGCATCAGCGATTTGTGGGTGTCCCAGGTCTCGCCCGTCGATTGCTGGTTCAGGTTCAGACGGAAGACATAGGGCCCGCCAAGCCCGCGCGCCTCGGAGATCAGCCGCATCCAGGAGGGGTGATGGCGCAGGATGTAGCCCACGACCAGTTTCCGCCCGGTTTTTGTCGCGCAATCGACCACGCGGCGCGCCTCGGCCGCGGTCATGGCCAGCGGCTTTTCCACGAAGACATGCGCACCTGCCTGCATGGCCGCGATGGCATAGTCCGCATGGGTATCGGTGTAAGTGGCGATCACGGCCAGATCCGGTTTCACCTCTGCCAGTGCCGCATGGAAATCGGTGAAGACGGGATAGCCCTGCAACTCCGAATGATCCGTGTGGCCCGACCGGTTCACCAATCCGACGATTTGCGCATCGGGGTGGCGGTGATGGGCCAGAGCGTGACTCAGCCCCATATTGCCAAGGCCTGCAATCAGAACGCGGGTCATGTTCTATCCCCTTTTGACTCCGGGACCGGGACGGGCTTTCGAAAGCCCGTGTCAAAGCCGCGTCGACGCGGCTTGCAAGCGGTTTCGAAACCGCTTTGTATAAGCCCGTTCGAACGGGCTTGCGGGCCGCCTGAGAGAGTGCTCATTTCACCGCCCCCGACGTGATGCCGCGGATCAACTGGCGCGAGAAGATGACATAGAGCACCATCACAGGCAGGATCGCCATGCCAAGCGCTGACAAAACCGCGTTCCAGTCGGTCACGAACTGGCCGATGAAGACCTGGCTGCCCAGTGTCAGGGTTTTGGTTTCTTCCGCCGGCGCGAGGATCAGCGGGAACCAAAGATCGTTCCAGATCGGGATCATGTTGAAGACCGCGACCGTCGCCATGGCAGGCCGCACCAGCGGCAGAACCAGGCGGAAGAAGATCGTGTATTCGCTGAGTCCATCAATCCGGCCTGCGTTCTTCAGGTCATCCGACACCTGCCGCATGAACTCGCTGAGGATGAAGACAGCCAGCGGCAAACCCTGCGCGGTATAGACGAGGATCAGCGCCCAAAGCGTATTGACCAGACCGGTATCCACCATCAGTTCCAGGATCGCGACGGTACCGATACGGATCGGGATCATGATGCCAAGGGCCAGATACAATCCCATCAGCGTGTTGCCCTTGAACCGGTATTCGCTAAGGGCAAAGGCTGCCATGGCTCCGAACAGCAGGATGAAGAACAGCGACGCCACCGTCACGATCATCGAGTTCTGGAAGTAGCCGAAGAAATCGCCCTGATTGAATACGGTCTCGTACCCTACGGTCGAAAAGCTCTCTGCATCCGGCAGGGCCAGCGGCTCGCGGAAGATGGACCGGCGGGTCTTGAAACTGTTGATCAGGATCACGAAGACCGGGAACAGCGCGATGACCGTGTAAAGGATCAGGATGCCATGCGCGGCGGCGATGTTGACGGGGTTTCTGCGGGCCTTGTTCATGCGTCCATCCCCCTCAGAACTGATAGCGGCGCATGCGGGTCTGGATACCGAAGAGGTAGATACAGACCCCGATCAGGATGATCGCGAACATGGCGCTTGCAATGGCGGACCCCATATGCGGATCGCCCAGTTGCAGCTGGAAGCCGAAGAAGGTGCGATACATGAAGGTGCCAAGGATATCGGTTGAATAGTCCGGCCCTGCAAGCGCGCCTTGCGCGGCGTAGATCAGGTCGAACGCGTTGAAATTGCCCACGAATGTCAGGATAGAAATGATCCCGATCGAAGGCAGGATAAGCGGCAGCTTGATCTTCCAGAAAGCCGATGCCCCGGTGATTCCGTCACATTCGCCTGCCTCCAGAATCTCCTCGGGGATCGACAGAAGGGCCGCATAGATCAGCATCATCGGGATGCCGACGAACTGCCAGACGGAAATCAGCGCCAATGTGGTCAGCGCGGTGCTTTCCAGCCCAAGCCAGGGCAGAAAATAGTCGTCCAGCCCGACCGCATCCATCATGCCGGGTGCAATGCCCCAGATGGGCGAGAGGATCAGTTTCCAGGCGAAACCGACAATCACGAAGCTGAGGATCGTGGGCACGAAAATGGCTGTGCGATAGAGCGCAGCAAAGCGCAGGCGCGGGTGGCTCAGGATTGCGGCCAGAAGGATGCCGATGGGGTTCTGAACCAGCATGTGAATGAGGAAAAACCAGAAGTTGTTGCCAAGCGCATTCCAGAACGCGTCAGACCACAGCGGGTCTCCGAACAGCGTGCGGAAATTGTCCAGCCCCACGAACACGCGCGTCCGGTCGACCTCGTCAAACAGGGCCAGCCGCAAGGTGTTGAAAAGCGGGATGATCATGATCGCCGTGTAGACCAGCACCGCGGGGGCGAGGAACACGAGGATATGCCATCTGATCTGGGGTTTGCGCATCTTGGCCTCCGGGGACTTGGGGTCCGGGCAGCAAGGGGGCCGCCCGGACAATGTGCAGCAAGGGAGGTTACTGCTGCGGTTCGTACCAGCTTGCCAGACCGTCCTGCAGGCGCTGACCGGCCTCTTCCGGGGTTTCGGCCCCACGGATCACCTGGGCGGATGCGTTCCAGGTTTCGTTTTCCAGGTTCGGGGTGCCGCGCGACAGGATCTGGTAGGTGGAGCGGATGGTGGAGTTGCACTCACCCCGCCAGGACACGAATTCCTGCGCCAGCGGATCTTCCATGGCCACGTCGAAATTCGACAGCGAGAAGAAGCCGGGCAGGGCATTGGCGTAGATCGTGGCGAACTCCTCGGAGCCGACCCATTCCAGGAAGGTGCGGGCCGCTTCGGCGTTCGGCGATGCCGGGTTCAGGCCAATGGCGATGTCGGTGTGATCCGAGATGTAGCACTCGTCACCCGCGTTCTGCACCGGCGGCGGGAAGGCCCCCATGGCAAAATCGGCCTGCGCGTTGAACCCGGTGATCTCCCACGATCCGGCGGGATAGATCGCCGCGCGGCCAAGGGTGAACAGGTTCTGGCTGTCGGGATAGGTCTGCGCCTCGAAGCCACGGCCCAGATACTGGCCCCAACGGGCAAGCTGACGATAGGGGGCAACCCAGGCTTCATCGGTCAGCGACTGTTCACCGGCGATCAGGGCCAGACGGCCTTCTTCACCGCGCCAGTAATTCGGGCCGATATTGTTATAGCCCATGGTGGCCGCTTCCCATTGGTCATTGGTGCCCATGGCCATGGGGATATACCCGCCGTCTTCCTCGATCGCGTCGAGCACGGCAAAGAATTCGTCCACGGTGGTCGGCTCTTCCAGCCCAAGCTCCTCAAACGCATCGGCATTGTAGATGAAGCCGTGGATCACGGACGCCATCGGGACGCAGAAAGTGGCGGAGCCGTCATCGGTCTGCCATGCGGATTGCGCCACGGAGGAGAAGTTGGCCATCGCGTCGAGGTCGCTCAGGTCGGCAAGGTGGCCGTCTTCATAAAGCGCAAGTGAGGCATCGAACGGACGGCAGGTGATCAGGTCACCGGCGGAACCCGCTTCCAGCTTGGAATTCAGCACGGCATTGTATTCCGCCGGAGCCGAGGGGGTGAACTCCACGTGAATGCCGGGATGGTTGGCTTCGAATGCAGGGATAATCACATCCTGCCACAGCAGCAGGTCGTCATTCCGCCAGCTCTCAATAGTCAGGGTAACATCCTGGGCCGAGGCAACGGTTCCCGCCAGAATGGTGGTCGCCAGAAGACCGGCGCCGAGTTTCTTCATGGACATTTGGTTTTCCTCCCTAAGGTCCTGGTTAAAGCCCGCGTCTCAGGCGTGGCTGTGCAAAGCCGCCATGGCGGCACGAAGTCGGCCGTCTGCTTTTGTCAGCAGGTCTTCGGCCAAGGTCAGATTCGGGGCACCCATGGCCAGCAACACGGCGGGTTTGACCCGACCGTTTGCCGTCGCAAGGGCGGTTTCGGCCTGTTCATGCGGGACCGAGGCGATATCGGCCACCATTCGGGCGGCCCGATCTCGCAGTTTGTCATTATCGGCGCGCAGGTTGACCATCATGCCGTCATGCACATGACCCAGGGCAACGCCCATGATCGTTGACATCATGTTCAGGGCCGCCTTTTGCGCCGTGCCCGCGCCCATGCGTGTGGAACCCGAAATGACCTCGGGCGGGGTCGGCAGGCAGATGGCCACGTCAGCAAGGGCCAGCAACGGGGTTTCGGGGTTATTGGCCAAACCGATCACATGTGCCCCACGGTCGCGTGCAATGGCCGCGATTTTCAGGGCATAGGGCGTGCGGCCAGAGGCGCTGAGCAAGATGACCGCGTCCCCTTTGCCGATGATGCTGGCCGCTGCCTCTGCTTCTTGGGTATCGTCTTCCGTATCACCGGGCATCGCGGCGTCCTTGGGGATACCGCCAGCCATCAGAATTCGGGTGCGTTCCGGTGGCAGGCCGAAGGTTCCCGCCAGCTCGCAGGCATCCGCCATGGCCATCAGGCCGGACGACCCCGCCGCTGCATAGACCAGCTGCCCACCAGCGCGAACGGCCTCCGCCATAAGCTGACCGCCCCGCGCGATGTCCACCGTTGCAGAAGAAACGGCCCGCAACGCATCAAGCTGACCGGCCAGCAATGTGGCCCCGATCTCTTCAATCGGGCGCGCATCCAGCCCGCGGGCGGCAGCGTGCAGCTGTTCTGTCTGGCGTTGAGGCATGTGATTCCCCCTCCTGACGACAGAAGATACCATTTACGTACCTTTAAGCCAAGAGGGAATGTTCTTGCTGCATTTCGGCCTATTTTGGTAGTATAAATTCGATACCACCCCTAGAAATGCCCACAAAGGTATTGTAATGGTTTCTGCATGACACAGACCAAGTCAAACCTCGTGATCGGCGTTGACGGTGGGGGCAGCACCTGCCGCCTTGCCCTCGATACCGGCACGCATATGTATGAGGTCAAATGCGGGTCGGCCAATGTCTCGACCGACCTGCACGGTGCCTTGGCCACACTTCGCAATGGCTTTGAATCGCTTGCGCAATCCGCCGGGCTGACGCTTGACGACCTGCGCCATGCGCGGGCCTATCTGGGGCTGGCAGGGGTTGTCAGCCCGAAGATCGCAGCGACTGTCGCCGAGGCGCTCCACATAGACAATGTCGTGGTGGAAGATGACCGAATCGCTGCTGTTGTTGGCGCCCTTGGGGACGATGACGGCGCTGTGATTGGCATAGGCACCGGGTCGTTTCTTGCGCGGCGCGCCCACGATCATATTGAGTTGATCGGCGGTTGGGGCTTCGTTCTCGGTGACGAGGCATCGGGCGCCGACCTTGGCCGCAAGCTGTTGTCACGTACCCTTCATGCTTCGGACGGTCTGATTACGGGGTCTGCCCTGACAACCGAGATCCTGGACGAGTTGAACGGACCCGCCGGAATAGTCGGCTTTGCCGCAACGGCCCGGCCGGTGGATTTCGCCCATTTTGCGCCACGCATCGTTGCGGCGGCCAGGGCGGGAGACGACATCGCAACCACCCTGATGAAGGATGGCGCGGCCTACATCGTATCCGGCCTCAACCGGCTTGGGTGGAAACGGGAGGAACGGCTTTGCCCGATTGGCGGGTTGGCGCAGCAATATGCAGACTTCCTGCCTGCGAATGTCGCCGGGGAGCTGTCCAATCCGGATGACTCCGCGCTCGCGGGGGCCCTGACCCTCGCCCGGCGTTTGCCGAGAAGCGGAGGCACGACATGAAGATCACCGATTATCTCAAGGCGGATGGCTGGCTCGATCAGGTCGCGGGGCCGCGCTATGTGCAGCTGCGCAAACGGATCGAAAAGGCCATGGACCCTGAGGTTGGTATTCTGCCCCCCGGCGCGTCCCTTCCCTCGGAACGAGAGATTGCCTCGCTGACCGGCTTGTCACGCGTCACCGTGCGCAATGCGATTCAGGCATTGGTGGAGTCGGGGACAGTCATTCAGCGGCAGGGGTCGGGCACGTTCGTCACCGAAAAGGCGCAGCGGGTTGAACAATCGCTGTCCCATCTGACCTCGTTCTCCGAGGACATGACCCGGCGCGGGATGAAATCAACCTCTGTCTGGCTCGAACGCAGCATCTGCCTGCCGTCACCCGAAGAAACCATTGCGCTGGCACTGTCGGCCAATGACTCGGTCGCGCGCATCTCGCGGCTGCGCATGGCCGATGACAGGCCCATGGCCATCGAGCGTGCGGCGCTGCCCGTCGACATTCTGCCCAACCCGATTGCCGTCACGACGTCGCTTTATGACGTGCTGGAACAGGACGGGAATCGCCCGGTCCGCGCCATCCAGAAAATCTCGGCTATCAACCTGGGCCAAGACGACGCCGATCTGCTCGGTGTGGCCGAAGGGGCCGCCGGGCTGCGCATCGAGCGCGTGTCCTACCTGCCTTCTGGCCGGGTCGCTGAATTCACCAAATCCATCTATCGCGGCGATGCCTATGATTTCGTGGCAGAGCTGCGCCTGTAGCAAAGGCAATCCGACCATGACCGACCATTCCACCCAGATGCGCCGGGAAATCCTGGAGATCCCGCAAGTCGTCGCCCGTCTGGTGGCCGGGAAATCGGCCGATATCGCCGCCATCGCGGACGCCGCCCGTGCCGCTGATCCCCGGTTCGTGGTAACCGTGGCGCGCGGGTCGTCTGACCATGTCTGTACATTCCTGAAATACGCGATCGAGCTGGAGCTTGGGCTGCCCGTGGCCTCTATTGGACCGTCTGTTGCGTCGATCTACGGAGCGGATCTGAAACTGGCCGGTGGTCTGTGCCTCTCTGTCTCTCAATCGGGAAAAAGCCCCGATATCGTGTCCATGGCCAAAGGGGCTGGCAAGGGCGGCGCCTTGACGGTGGCCATTACCAACGACCCCGCGTCGCCACTGGCGCAGGCATCGGCCCATACAATCGACATCTTCGCTGGCCCCGAACGCAGCGTCGCGGCGACCAAGACCTTTGTGACCTCTGCCGTGTCTGGCCTGCTGCTGCTGGCCCACTGGTCCGGCAATGACGCGCTGATTGGGGCGCTGAAAGACCTGCCCGCCCATCTGGAACGCGCCGCACAGCTGGACTGGCCGAACCTGCGCCGCGCCATCGGGCAGAAGAAATCGCTCTTCACCCTCGGGCGCGGGCCGTCCTGGGCCATGTCCAATGAAGCGGCGCTCAAGTTCAAGGAAACCTGCCAGATCCACGCCGAAAGCTACTCGGCGGCAGAGGTGCTGCATGGCCCGGTGTCCATCGTCGAGGAAGGGTTCCCCGTGCTGTGTTTTGCCGTGGGCGATGCGGCCGAAGCGTCAGTGGTTCAGGTTGCGGACAATCTGGCCGCGAAAGGTGCCAGCGTGTTTCTGACCTCCGATCAGCCGTCAGGCGCCACACAACTGCCGCATGTGCGCACGGGCCACGCCCTGACGGATGCAATCGCGCTTATGGTGTCCTTCTACACGATGGTCGAGCGGGTGGCGGCGGATCGGGGCATCAACCCAGACACCCCGCGCCATCTGCGCAAAGTGACGGAGACCGTATGACGGAGCAACGCACAGCCTATCTCTGTCCTCGCATTTTCGATGGCGCGGCGTTTCATTCAGACAGCGCGCTGATCGTGGAAAGCAGCCGGATCTTGGCGATTGTCCCAACAGGCGATCTGGATGACACAATGCCCCGCCGCAGCCTTCCCGGTGGTCTGCTCGCTCCGGGCTTTGTCGACCTGCAAGTCAATGGCGGCGGCGGAGTGATGCTGAACGATGACCAGTCCGTCGATGCCCTGCGCCGCATCGCCCACGCCCATGCCACGCTTGGCGCGACGTCGATCCTGCCAACGCTGATCACCGATGCGCCCGAGAAGACGATTGCCGCCATCGACGCGGTCGAGGCCGCCATTGCCGCAGACGTCCCCGGCATCATCGGCCTGCATCTGGAGGGACCGCACCTGTCGGTTGCCCGCAAGGGCGCACATGAGGCGCGGTTCATCCGCCCCATGACCGATCGGGATGTCGAAATCCTGATCGACGGTGCGCGCCGGTTGCCGGTTCTGAAGATGACCGTCGCGGTCGAGAATGTGACCCTCGCCCAGATCCGGCAATTGACCGACGCGGGGCTGATCATCTCGCTTGGCCACACACAAGCAAGCGCCGCACAGGTGCAGAAGGCCGTGGACGCCGGGGCCACCTGCGTGACCCACTTGTTCAACGCCATGAGCCAGCTTGGCAATCGCGAACCGGGTCTGGTGGGCAGCGCGATCTGCCAGCCGGGGCTGTCTGCGGGGCTGATCGCCGATGGTATTCACGCGCATCCCGACAGCATTGGAATTGCCCTGCGGGCCAAGGCAGGTCCGGGAAAGATCTTCCTTGTCAGCGACGCGATGGCCGTTGCCGGGTCCGACCTGACAGAATTTCATCTGGGCGGTCGCAAGGTTCTGCGCCGGGAGGGCCGGCTGACGCTGGAGGACGGCACTTTGGCCGGGGCGGATCTGGACCAGCTTACAGCCGTTCGGAACCTGATCGGATGGGGCTTTGCCGATCCGGCAGGCGCACTTGCCATGGCGACGTCCATTCCGGCCTCTGTTATTGGCGACAGCACAGGTTTGGGACGCCTCGAACCCGGTGCTCCAGCGGATTTCCAGCATATTGAGTTGGAGGGCACAGGACCGGCTACAGTCTGGCACAGGGGCGTAGCTGTATCGGCTGGCTAAGCCGGATACCGCCAATACGCCCCATCCAATTGGCAAGCCCGCCCCAAGTTGCCTATCTTTCCGAAAGGTGACATGAACCCAGCCAGAGAGACTTGGGGTAGCTGCGGCCCGGCCTGCGATTGATCAGGGGAAGACGATGACGATCCATCTTTACAAGAACGACCTTCCCGACGGGCTGGACCTTGGCCCCGTTGTTGCAATCGACTGTGAAACGATGGGGCTGAACCCGCATCGTGACCGGTTGTGTCTGGTGCAGATGTCAGGCGGGGATGGTCACGCGCATCTGGTGCAGGTCGAACAGGGCCAGACCAAAGCCCCGAACCTTGCGCGGATGCTGGAAGACCCCGAAGTACTGAAACTCTTCCATTTCGGGCGCTTCGACATTGCCGCTATGTATCACGCCTTCGGCGCGCTGGCGGCACCGGTGTTCTGCACCAAGATCGCGTCGAAGCTGGTGCGCACCTATACCGACCGCCACGGGCTGCGGAACCTGTGTCAGGAGCTGTTGAACGTCGACATTTCCAAGATGCAGCAAAGCTCTGACTGGGGGGCGCCGAAGCTGACCGATGCGCAGATGACCTATGCCGCGTCGGACGTTCTGTACCTGCACCGGCTGAAGGAGATTTTCGAGACAAGGCTGGACCGCGAAGGCAGGACCGAGATCGCCCAAGCCTGTTTCGATTTCCTGCCCACCCGCGCCAAGCTGGATCTTTCGGGCTGGCCCGAGATCGACATCTTCTCTCACTGAGGGGACGGACATGGCCGCGCCCAACACCTATTCGCGTGTTGTCGCCTGGGTAAAGGTGATCCTGCCGCTGCTGGCGCTGGCGCTGCTGTCGACCCTGTTCCTGTTCTCCCGCGCCCCGGACCCGAACCGCGCCATACCCTTCGCCGAAGTGGATGTGGAGGAACTGGCCCGCGAACAAAGCCTTGGCCAGCCGCGCTTTGCCGGTACCATGTCGGATGGGCGCGAGGTGATCTTCACCGCCGCGCGCGTGGTCCCAAGGCTGACCAACCCCAACTTGCTGGATGCCGAAACCATCGAGGCCCGCATTGACCTGGACTCTGATTCCATCCTGCTGATCGTGGCAGGCAGCGGACAGTTCGACCTGCGCAACGAAGCCGCCGATCTGGGGGACGAGGTACAGCTGACGACCACCACCGGTCTGCGCCTGAACACAGAGCTGATGCATTTCGACATGGGCACATCCAGCGCCGTTGCGCCGGGAAATGTGCTGGTCACCGGCCCCGGTTTGTCCCTGACAGCCGGATCAATGCGAATCAGCGCTGTTGA
Source organism: Nioella sp. MMSF_3534 (assembly GCF_030732985.1). GTDB lineage: Bacteria > Pseudomonadota > Alphaproteobacteria > Rhodobacterales > Rhodobacteraceae > Nioella. Next base: position 135,680 of record NZ_JASHJX010000002.1, on the reverse strand, counting down.
TGGAAACGACGTTGTCCTTTTTAATGGCGGTGTTCGGGTGCTATACGAGCCCGGAAGTTAACGGAGCTTTCATGCGCGCCTTTCTCATTGCCCTTTGCGTGGCTTGCCTTTCCGCTTTGCCGATCTCGGCACAAACATCCATCGGATTCGGGGGGGTGTCTCATGACGCCAACCAGCCGATCGAGGTGACGTCCGACAGCCTCAGCGTGGATCAAACGACGGGAAATGCGGTGTTTTCCGGCAATGTCATCGTGATCCAGGGGGATTTGAGGATGGCGGCGGGCGAGGTGTCTGTCATCTACGGCACAGGCGACACGCAGCAGATCCAGCAGGTTCTGGCCACTGGCGGCGTGCTGCTCACGCGCGGGCAGGACGCCGCGGAAGGCGCACAGGCGGAATACTCGGTCGACACCGGTCACGTGTTCCTGTCGGGCGATGTCCTGGTGACGCAAGGGCGCACCACGATTGCCGGTGACCGGCTGAATATCGACCTCAACACCGGTAACGGCACGGTCGAGGGCCGGGTGCGCACCATCCTGCAACCCGCGGGGCAGTAACCCATGGCAGACCGGCCCGATCTTGTGATGGAACAGGGCCAGCAGGGCCTGCGCGTCACCAATCTGCGCAAAAGCTACAAGCGCCGTCCGGTGATCCGCGACGTGACCATGACATTGGACCGGGGCGAGGTTGTGGCCCTTCTCGGTCCGAACGGATCGGGCAAGACCACCTGTTTCTATTCAATCGCCGGGCTGGTCGCACCCGAAGGTGGCAAGGTCATTCTGGACGGGCAGGATATCACCTATCTGCCGATGTATCGCCGCGCCAAGGCAGGCATCGGATATCTGCCACAAGAGATGTCGATCTTTCGCGGTCTGACGGTCGAGGAAAACATCACGGCGATTCTCGAAGTGGTGGAAAAAGACCGCCACAAGCGCCACGAACGGCTGGAAGAGCTGCTTTCGGAATTCTCCATCACCCATCTGCGCGCCGCCCCGGCCCTGTCCCTGTCCGGAGGCGAACGCCGCCGGGCCGAGATCGCCCGCTGCCTGGCCTCGAACCCCCGATATCTGCTGCTGGACGAGCCCTTTGCGGGCGTCGATCCGATTGCGGTATCCGAGATTCGCGCACTGGTGTCCGACCTTAAGAAACGAGGGATCGGTGTCTTGATCACCGATCACAACGTGCGCGAAACGCTCGATATCGTGGACCGCGCCTATATCCTGCATGACGGCACCATGTTGATGAGCGGCACCGCCGAGGAAGTGGTGCGGGACGAGAACGTGCGCCGGGTCTATCTGGGCCACAGTTTCCGCATCAGTTGATCTTTGCCAACGGGCGGATCACGTCGAGTTGTCGTTGACAGACCGCCCCGATTCAGCGCCAAATGGTGGGGATGTACGAAAGCGTTCCCGATCTTGCACTGCACATCGCCGGACCCACCGGGCCGACGAATGCAAGCAAACATCAGGGGCGCTTTTTTGTTGCATCGCTGTACTGACTTACGGCCGCCCGGGGATCCTTTCCCGCGTCGGCCGTTCGCATTTAAGGAGGTCCTATGCGCTACCAGATCAGCGGAAAACAAATCGATATCGGCGACGCCTTGCAAACCCATGTGAAGGACAGTCTTGGCGCCGTCGTGGAAAAATACGCTGAACGTCCGACCGACGCGAATATCGTGTTCTCGCGTAGCGGCCACGAGCATGTCTGCGAAGCCACCATCCATCTTTCGACCGGGCTGACCGCGTCAGCAAAGGCCGCCGACCATGAAATCTACGCATCCTTCGACCAATGCGCAGAGAAGATGGAAAAGCAGCTGCGTCGCTACAAGCGCCGCCTGAAAGACCATCACATCAAGCGATCAGAGCCCGTTGAAACCTTCGCCGGTTCCTCGTATATCCTCGCGGGCTCGGACCATGGGGATGAGGACGAACCGGAGTCGCTGCAGCCGATGATCATTGCCGAGATGGAGACGAAAATTCCGTCCCTTTCGGTTGGTGAAGCGGTGATGCAGATGGAAATTTCCGGAGCGCCCGTTCTGATTTTCCGAAACGAGGGACACGACGGGTTGAATGTGGTCTACCGCCGCGAAGATGGGAATGTCGGCTGGATTGACCCCCGTTAACAGAAGCAACAGGGGCCGGGCGCTAGCGCGGCCCCAGACCGGGACAGTTTCATGGATCTTGCGTCACTATTGAGCCCGACAGCGGTTCGTATCATCGCTGATGTCACCAGTAAGAAGCGGCTGATTCAGGCCGTGGCCGATGTCGCCGCGCCACTGACGGGGTTGTCGACGACGGACATCACGTCGGCCCTGCTGGAACGCGAAAGCCTTGGGCCCACCGGCTTCGGCAAGGGTGTTGCCCTGCCGCATGCGCGCCTGTCCGGCCTGACCGGGGTACAGGGCGCTTTCATCAAGCTGGATCGACCTGTGGATTTCGACGCCGTGGACCGCCAGCCGGTTGACCTGATCTTTGCCCTGTTTGCACCCGAGGAATCGGGAACCGAACACCTCAAGGCACTGGCGCTTGTCTCTCGCACCCTGCGCGACCCGGTCCTGTGTGAAAAGCTGCGGGCCAATTCAGACGCGGCGACGCTGCATACCTTGCTGACCGAGGCACGCGCGACACAGGCGGCCTAAGGCTCCCAGGTCTGGAAGCCGAAATTCAGGAAATCCTTGCGATAGATGTCAAAGATCAGCGACTCGATCTCACTGTCGTTGATCTCTGCCAACGGGAAAGGCTCCTCTGGCAGGGCCATGTCGAACTCTGCGCCATCGCGTCCTTGCGTTTTAGCCAGCTTCGGCAGGTCTTCGATCAGCTCCTCCTCCCGCAAGATGCGGTCGGGTAGCGCGAAATTCGCCATGCCCTGAATCAGCGCGGTCTGTGACGCGAAGATCTGTTCCACTTTCAGGCTGGTCTGCCCGGCGAGGTTCCCTTTCAGGAAATTCAGAAAGGCGATGAACGCCTCCTTGTGCTGGTCGGCATAGTAGCCGGGGATCAGCCCGTCCTTGGGGATCGGCAGGTTGTAGCGGTTCTTCAGCACCCGCCGGATATTCGCATAGGCGGGCCTGTCGGCGGGCAGAATGCAGCTGTTGAACACGTGATAGGCGCGTTCCAGCGGGTGACGCAGGACGGTAAAGCTGCGGTGGCCCGGATGTTTACGCATCCATTGGCGGATGTCCTTCTGCTTCAACCCGGTCAGCAGCTTGTCCGCGCCGATACCCTCCAGCCCTGCCATCCAGTCCTTGACAGGGTCCACCGCCGCGCCCCGGATCGGCATGAACATCAACCCTGTTTCCGGCATCAGGACGAAACCCGGTACAGCCGCATGGCGTGCGGGTTCGAAATTGGGCGTTCTGCTCAGGTCGAACCGGTCCAGCCTGGCCAGCGACCGGACCATGTGGTCGTAGTTTTCCACTTTCTGGCTCAGATCGCTCGGGTTTTGCTTTTTCAGCTTCGAATTCGTGGCCTCCAACGCATGGCTCGACCCCAGGAAGCGCGCCAAGCCGTTCACGACCTCCACATCGTTGATGTCCTCATAGCGAATGTAGAACGCCGCCTGTCCGGTGGTTTGCAGCCCGCGTTGCAGCCGGATCTGGAACGATTGCAGGTCTTCCAGCATGGTCTCGAACTCCCACAGCCGAAATTCCACCTTGGCGCTTTTCTGGTGCTTCATATCGGTCAGCCGCCATTGCCCGGTCTCGGTCGCGATCCGGCGGCTGACATAGCTTTCCAGCGGATTGCGGGTCAGGATCACCTTTGCGATGCGCGGATCGGGCAGGATACGGTCCAGCACGCGCGGATCATGGTCGTGGAAGAACCGAAAGCCCGGCAACGCGTCGCCCGCATTCCCAAGGATGGCATCCAACAGGTCGAGCGGCTTTTCCTCGCGCCGGTTCATGTCGATGCCATGCATCTCGAACGTATTGTGATGGCCCATGAAGGTCGGGTTATAGACCTCGCCCAGACAATTCAGATCGGGCAGATCGTTCAGCGTCGCCTCGAGGTAGTTCGAGCCCGTCCGCATTTCGGCAAAGATCACGAAGGCATCGAAACGGTCGGACATGGGTTACCTGACAAGATAGGGCCGGGACCCGCCCGACCTGGGTTGCATTCCGGGCTGGTTAACGGGGAAGTCGCCCGTGACATGCGGGTTCATCCCCTGGTTCTTCAGATTTTGCAGAAACTGACCAAATCCCGACAGATCGACCATGCGCGGCGCCTCGGTTATGCGCGCACCGGAGGACGGGCCACCGATGGCATCGAGGATTGATTGCAGATTTTCCATCGGTTCTTCGACGAACTCCGCAAGGGACCAGATCTTCACCTCTGCCCGTGTCTGCACCCGGCGCAGAATGTTGACGAAGTCGATCTCCTGCTTTTGCAGCAGGGCCGCCGTCTTTCGGATCGTGTGGAAATCCTGGTTCGAGTTGAACAGCGGCACCGCCCAGGCCCCTGTCACAACCGAGATCTGCGCATTCCCGTCAGAGGCGAGGAACGCCCCGATTCGCTGTTCGTCGCGCGGACTGAACTGAAACACCTGACGTTCGCCCCGCGTGTTCCAGATCAGGCTGGTCAGGAAATGCTCAGGGTCATAGTCGCGAATGGCGGCGGCCGAGGACAGGCAGCCAGCATAGACATCCGCATCGCCCGAGAACCGCACGCGCACGGGGTCGAACAGATTGCCATGCACCCGCGTGCCAAGACGGCGGGCCAGCCACGGTTCGAAATTCTCGAAAAGGTCGTTGAAGCCCTGGAAGACCGAATAGGGCGCGCTGGTCTTTCCATTTTCCCAGTCAGGGTTCGGGAACCGGCTGTGCATATACATGCCCGCCCGCCCCCGCGTTCGCCGTTCAAGTGCCTTGGAAAAAACGCGGTCGATCTTGCCCGGTGCCGGTTCGGCCATGACGGTGCCGCGATCCTGATCGGTCAGAAAGGTTTCATAGAGCCGATCCGCCTTATGCCAGATCTTGCGCGCGACGAAGCAATCCGACCGCCGCAGCAGATGCAGGTGGTCGTCGTAGAAGACATGGGGTTTGCCCTGAAAATCGAATTTCGAGAGCGTCAGCGACCGGCTTTCGATATGGGTCGAGTACTTGCGAACCAGTGTCTGATAATAGCTTTCGTCAGGAATCCAGACCAGTTTGAAGAACCGGTCATAGGCCTTGCGTGACGGGTCTTGCAGGATGGCCGACAGGGTCTGACGGGTCAGGCACCACCATTGGCTGCCCAGATGCGGCACCAGATCATCGGGCATGGTCCGCTTGAAACCCACCTTGCGCTGCAGCTCCACATAGCCGTCAAACAGCCTGCGGTGACGTTTCCATGAAAAGGGAAAGCGCAGCTGGAACCGTTCCGCATGCAGCCCGTCAACGGTCCATTCCACGTCTTCCGTGGTCACGCTCTCGATGAAATCCGTGCGTGGACGGGCCGCCAGATAGGCCTTGAGCTCCTCCACAGGGCGCAAGGGCAGGCAGGATCCGCTGGACAGGAAAACGTGTCTGACATTGGGGAATTCGGCCAGCATCATCTCGGATGCGGTCTGCGATGCGGCGACGAGAGACCATGTTCCCCATTCGCATTTGTGCCGCCCGCAGAATTTGACATTCGGCAGGTCAGACAGATCGGATTTCAGACCCGAATACGCCTCTTTCGACACGCGCTGATCCACGTGGATCACAACAGGGCAATCCCGTTCGGCCCAATGCCGCGCCACCTGCGCCGCGCGATGCAGCGCCGTATGGCAGAGCATGACGAACCCGACACTCATGCCCAGTTCCCCTTGGACATGAGACCGAGGATTTCCAGTTGCCGCCAGTTGATGAAGCGTTCAGACCATTTACACCAAAGGTTGGGGTCTTCCTGCAAACCGGCGGCATAGGCCTTGTATTCGTGACTGTTGGCGTAATGCTGTTTGCGTTGCAGCTCTTCCCGCGCCTTGGTGGTGAAGGTGTCGAGGAACTTGGCATGCATCAGCACGCCCGACGCCTTTTCGCCGCCCCACTCATCGAACACCAGATTCAGCCCGCGCGGCAGCAACATGTGGGTAGAGCTGGCAAAGGCATAGTTCTTGTCCCATTTCACCAGCGGGATCTTGTTCAGCGCCGGGGCGCGTTCGGGATTGTCCGGGAAGAACAGGCGCGCCCGTGGGCCGCCCTGAATCCAGAGGTTCCCGAAATCCCAGTTGCGCTTGATCATGTAATTGCCGCTGTCGAACCAGCAGGCAATGTCGAACGGGTTCTGTCCCTCGCTATAAGGCTGCGTCGTGATCGGGCCCTTGGGATACATATCCAGCAGCATGGCCCCGAACGACTTGATTGAACTGCTTTCCAGCCAGTCTGTCAGCGCCGGAATGGGGCGCGTATCGCAGAACGGGTAGACAAGGAATTCATCCGGGTCGACGACGACACACCAGTGGCCATGACCATATTCCCGCAAAAGTGCATTCAGCCAATCCATCCCGAAGCGGGAGCGTTTGTAGCTGGCGGGCGTCGTCCAGACCGAACAATCGCCCTGCCCGGCGAGGTATTCGCGCGTGCCATCGGTACTGTCGTTGTCCACAAAGACGAAATGCGACACGCCCCTGTCACGATAGTAGCGCAGGAAATAGGGCAAGCGGATTCGCTCGTTTCGCAGGGTGACGAAGCACAGAACATCGTTGGGGCGGATCTGGTCAGTGCGGTCTGCCACAAGCAGAAGATCCCGCGCCTTGCGCCAGGCACGGATCAAAAACCGCTTACGTTCAAGGCGCAGCTTGTAGCGCTGAACCACCTTCATACCATGTCCCCTGCCCGGGCCTTTTGAAGGGCCTCAGTAACCGTGTCGAAATGTGCCTGCCACGTCGGAAGCTTGGCCGCTGGCAGCACCTCGTCCGCCAGTCTATCCCCCGATCGTTTCTTAATCGTTTCCAACCAAGAATACGCGTCCTGAGGGTCAAGGTAAACGGCGCAATCGTTAACGGTTTCACGCAACACCGGAAGGTCCGAGCAGATGGGCAACACACCAAGCCGCGCGGCCTCCAGCGGGGGATAGCCGAAACCCTCTGCCAGCGTCGGAAACAGCAGCCCATGCGAGCCCTCCAACAGGGTGCGCACCTGACCATCGCTCTGGTCGTTGTGTTCAAATACCGCGGTTCCACGCAGCGGGTGGGTGTCGAGCCGTTGAAAGAACTCTTCCGATGCCCATCCCCTCTGACCAACGAAATGCAGATGCGGGCGACCGGCTTCGGGCAACATCGACCAGACATCCAGCAACAGCTGGTGGTTCTTGCGGGGCTCAATGGTGCCAAGGCACACAAATCTGGGAGTGTCAGGGTCTAAACCGGGCGATAACGGCTCTTTCTCCACGCGATCGGGCAGGCCGAGATGAGCCGTGACGAAGGCCATGTCAACGCTCATATGCCGCGCAAGTTGTCGGCTTGTGTCCTCCGAGTTGCAGATGATCAGATTTGCATGATCCTGGCTGGCCGTCAGCATCTTGCGAAAGTGCCCCGGTATCTCGGGACGAGAGAATTCCGGATGATCCAGAGGAATGGCATCGTGCAGCAGCACGGCGACCTGCACATCCGGGTTTGCCCGAAAGGCCCGTAGACAGTCCACGGACAGGTTGCTGTGACCGACATTCAGATAGGTCGTGTCTTCCCGCAGGTGTTGGGACAACAGTCGAAACAGGTTGGCGTGCAGGCAACGGGCAATGGCGTGGCGACGCAGCAGAGCCTCGGCCCGATGTCGCGGAAGATCCGACTTTCCGGTCAGACGTGACAGCAGATCAGGCGGTGGCCAATCCACGTTGCCGTCAAGCGCGTTCAGAAACGCCTGCGCACCCGCTGCCCCGAACAGGATATAACCGCGAGAGCTGCGGACCAGAAACCGTGGGTCTGGATCCGTCCTCAGAACCCAATCCGCATAAGCGCGCTCGACGCGATCCACGCCCGTCAACTGACCTCGCCCGACGCGGGACAACAGCCGCGTCAGGTCAAGACACAGGGCAGGCCCGATCATAGGTTACTGGGCTGCGTTCTTCGTTGCCGACATCTGGTCGAGGAAATGAGAGAACTCGTCGCGCAGATCGTCACGTGCCAGACCGAAGGCAACCGTCGCCTGCAAGAATCCTGCCTTGGACCCGCAATCATAGCGCTGACCACGGAAACGGAAGCCATAAACGTTGTCCGATGCCTTGATCTCTTCGGCAATCGCGTCGGTCAGCTGAATCTCTCCGCCTGCGCCCGATTTTGCACGGTTCAGGTTGCGCATGATGTCCGGCGTCAGGATATACCGACCGATAACCGCCAGATTCGACGGGGCATCCTGAATGTCCGGCTTTTCGACCATGCCCTTGACCGATACGACCGATCCCATGTCGTCGCGAATGTCGAGCACCCCGTAGGACGAAGTCATCTCGGGCGGAACCTCCATCGCGGCGACCATGTTGCCACCGGTTTCCTCATGCGCCTCGATCATCTGTTGCAGACAGGGCTTTTCCGCGGCGATCACGTCATCTGGCAGAATGACCGCGAACGGCTCGTTCCCCAGCAAGCGCCGCGCGCACCACACGGCGTGGCCCAGGCCCATGGCCTTGTTCTGGCGGATATAGGCAATCTGGCCGGAATCCATGTTGGTGGACTTCAGCGTCTTCAAAAGCTCGGTCTTGCCCTTCTTGCGCAAGGTGCTTTCCAGCTCGGGCGCGATGTCGAAATAGTCCTCAAGCGCGCTTTTCCCGCGGGATGTGACAAAGATGAACTCCTTAATGCCCGCTGCCCGTGCTTCATCGATCGCATACTGGATCAACGGGCGGTCGACGAGCGTCATGATCTCTTTCGGAATGGATTTGGTCGCTGGCAGGAAACGCGTGCCTAGTCCTGCCACCGGAAAAATCGCTTTGGTTACTTTCTTCATCTTCGTCTCCAACAGGTTGGAACCTACTTGTCTGCCGTCAGATCCCAAAATACGGGCCAATCGCGGCAAACTTCGTTCCTTTGAACGCTCTCTTTATGACACCTCGTCGGTATTGCATTCAGGGGCATCGGAAATCCAGCGAATTTTTTTCAGCCTTTCGATTTCGGACCTTATGCGCCTACCAAGTGACCAGATCATGAAAAGCCGCTGATTTCTTGACGATCTTCCGAACAAACCGCCGCTTTGCAGCCAGTAGCCTTGAGGGGTGAAGACCACCCGATGCGCCCGCATGGTATGATCGAAGATCATCAACGTGACCGACCTGCCATCCTGCGCAAGCGAGTGCGCCTGCACCTGCATGCGCCGGCGCGAAAACCACCGTCCCGTCAGCAAAGCCGGGTCCGGGGCGGGCGCGGACAGAAGCGGCCGAAAGGCGGGGCTGGTTCCACTCGCTTCAAATGAAGACACGGACAGCGTTCTGCCTGCGTCCAGCCCGGCTTCGAACCCGTCAAGCAGCTTGTCCCCGGCCTGCTCGGTCAATGCACCGGAGTTCACCAGTCGTTCGACCCGTTCGGATTGTTCCGCCCTGATCGAGGCAAGGCCTTCTGCCACCTCGTCTCCGGTGGCATGCTTCTGCAGATAGTGCATGCTGCTTTGGCCAATTTCGAACAGGCTGAGCGGTACACGGTCCCCGGTGCGGCGTTCACTGGCGGCGTATCCATGGTGAACAGTGGCGGACGGCGCATGAACGACCCGGTGACCGGCGCGCATCAGACGATAGGCAAGATCGGTTTCATCAAGGTAGAACGCGAATCCTTCGTCGAACCCCCCTAGCGCAACGGCCACCTTCCGGCGGATCGCCATATTGGTGCCTTCCAGCTTGACAGCGCGACCTTCCGGCAATGGACCCGGGGGCGCAGGGAACGCTTTTCCAAGCTGGTCAACGACACGATTGGCCCACTGAACGCTGATGCCGTTCCGCCCCAGAACAGTGCCTGTCGCGGCGGCAATATCAGTGTCTAACAAAGGGGAAACGAGATGAGTCAGCCATGTAGGCTCTGGCACCGCATCATCGTCGATGAATGCCACGATCTGGCCGCAAGACAGTGCCAGCCCGGCGTTGCGTGCAGCAGAGATATTGGGGGTGTCCTGCAACGCTGTCTTGACTCGGTCGCCAAAGGGCAGATCGGCAATGGCTTCAAGACCCGCGGCATCGGCCACGACGACCAGCTCGAAGGGACGATAGAATAGCTGCCCGATCCCGATCAAAGCCCTGCGCAGCAAGGCGGGGCGCCCGTGACTGACGACAATGACGCTGACGGGCGGGCAGTCTGTCAAGGCGCCCCCATCTCAGCCAGCATGGTCTCTATTCTCGGCACGTCTTCCGGGTTGTTCAGCTCCCAGAACTTGCGGCCTCGCGCCTCCACCTCGACACACAGAACGTTGTGACCGTTTTCAAGGAACCGAAGCTGTTCCAGCCCTTCCAGTGTTTCCAGCGCGCCAACCGGCCAGGTCGAGTAGGCCGACAAGGCATCGGGCCGATAGGCATAGACACCGACATGGTGGAACACCGGAGTCGGCTCATCGCGCTGATAGATACGGCCCGTGTAGGGGATGACCTCTTTCGAGAAATAGAGCGCATGACGATTGGCGTCGAAGACCGCCGTTGTGCCGCCAACGCGCCCTGCATGCCGGTCGGCCATAAGCGCCGAATGGGTTTCCCCGTCACAGCACAGAACCGGGGTAGCAAGGGCCGCATCGGGGGCGGCTTTCAGTCCGCTGATCAGATCCTCCAGAAACCAGGCGGGCGTCAGCGGTGCATCCCCTTGAAGGTTCACCACCATGTCTACGTCATCGCCCAGCATGCCCAGCGCTTCGGCACAGCGTTCTGTGCCGTTTCGGCAGCTGTCCGATGTCATCAGCACCTCGGCCCCGAACGCCTCTGCCGCCGTGCGGATTCGATCATCGTCCGTCGCCACATAGACCGCATCCACGCCATCAACTTCTTGCGCAGCCATCCAGCTGCGTTCGATCAGACTGCGGGACATGCCGGTGGCGCCCTTCAGCTCTGCCAGCGGCTTGCCGGGATAACGTGTCGACGCATAGCGAGCGGGGATGATGCAAACAGTGGTCATTCAGCCAGCCTTGAGATCGACGCCCGGAGCATGGGCGATGAAGAACGGGTTCTCATATCCCGGTTTACCGTAGGTGAACGGGGTGTGATCGTCGAACCGGATCACATGCCCACCCGCACCACGCAGAACCGCGTCACCCGCTGCCGTGTCCCATTCCATCGTCCGGCCAAGACGCGGGTAGAGATCGGCCTCGCCCGTTGCGACCAGACAGAACTTGAGGGATGACCCCGCGCTCTTCATGTCTTCGACATTGTACTTGCCGATATAGGCATCGGTCGCGGCATCCCGGTGCGACTTGCTTGCGACGACCAGAAGAGCCGAATTATCCGGTTTAGAGACTGAAATCGCGGCAACGTTGCCCTTGTTATCAATGTCGAACGGCCCGGTTTCCTCGACGGATCGACCATCAGCCTCGGTGTAGAACAACCGCCCCTTGGCAGGCGCATAAACGACTCCTCGGATCGGCACGCCGTCCTGCACAAGGGCGATGTTCACCGTGAAATCGCCCCGGCGCTTGATGAATTCCTTGGTGCCGTCCAGCGGATCGACGATGATGAAACTGCTGGCGGATTGCTCGTGGCTGGCTGCCTGTTCCTCGGTCACAAGAACCATGTCCGGGAAAGCCGATCTGATCCCTGCCGAAATCAGGGCATCGGCGGCCTCATCAGCCTCGGTCACCGGGCTTTCGTCCGACTTTGCCTTCACCTCGAAATCATCGGCATTGTAAATCTCCATGATTCGATCACCAGCCTGCAGGGCCAGGGTGCGGAAGACTTTCTCGATACTGGGGAAATCCATCCCGTTCCTCCTTGGGAGTTTCATTGAAAAAACCACTTTTTGCCGTTATCGTCGCCTAACAAGAATTGAGCAAGGTATCCCTGCGACAAAGACGGGGGCCAGACGTTCGGGCAGATAACATTTCGGTACACGCATGCAGTTCGGTCATTCCAGACGCAAATCGACCTTCGCCATTCTGCTGAGTCTGGCTGAGCTGACATATACCTCCACGGTTCGAAAGGTCCGGCAATCGCACGGCAATGCCATCATGGCCCTGCTCATGAGCATGCTTCAGGCGATCCTGTTCGTCGTGGCCTTCTACTTCATGTTCACGGTTCTGGGCACGCGTAGCATGATGATCCGGGGGGATTTCCTGATCTACCTCGTGACCGGCATTTTCCTCTATCTGACCCATATCAAGGCCCTTGGTGCCGTCATGGGGGCAGAGGGTCCGACCTCGGCCATGATGCTGCACGCGCCGATGAATACGATCGTGGCCATCGTGTCGTCGGCCCTGTCCGCACTGTATATCCAGACGCTGTCGCTCTGCGTGATCCTGTTGGGGATTCACACGATCTTTGACGGGCTGGTCATTCATGACTGGTCGGGCGTGATCTTCATGTATCTGCTGTCATGGGCATCCGGCTGCGCGGTCGGGCTGATCTTCATGAACCTAAAGCCCTGGTTCCCTGATCTGATCGGGATCCTGCAAAGCGTTTATACCCGTGCAAACATGATCGCGTCCGGCAAGATGTTCGTTGCAAACGCATTGCCGGCCATGATGCTGCCCTGGTTCACGTGGAACCCGCTGTTCCACCTGATCGACCAGGCGCGCGGCTTTGCCTTCAATAATTACTTCCCGCATCACACCAATTGGCACTACCCGATCTATTTCACCATCGCCCTCGTGATGCTGGGGCTCATGGGCGATTTCTATACCCGGAAACGGGTTTCCGCGAGCTGGACGGCAGGACGATGAAAAAACTTCTTTTGACCCTATTCCTTGTTATTCTTGGCCATGCAGTGGCAGCCCAGGTACATGATTACCCCGCGCTTTACCGTGTCACCGGTGTGGCTGCGACAGACGTGCTGAACGTGCGGTCCGGTCCCGGCGTAAACCATCAGATCATCGGGTCTTTCGCCCCGAACCAGACCCATGTGGAGGTTGTGGGCACGACTGAAGATCGCCGTTGGGGCCGCGTCATCATCGGGGAAACATCCGGCTGGTCCTCGATGCGGTTTCTCAGCCGCATGGGGCCGGACTGGAACGCAGGCCTTCCCGCACCGCTCTATTGCCATGGGACGGAACCGTTCTGGAGCTTTGAGCGCCTGATCGGTGGCGGCAACTTCAACAGCGTGACGATGGCCGCCCCGGAACCCTTCGCAGAATTATGGAGCGGAACCGCCTCTGCCAGGGGACCGCAGGCGTTCGGCATGGTTCTGGACAGCGGCAATTCCAGGATGACGGCCTTCATCCGCCGCGGCATCTGTTCAGATGGCATGAGCGACCGGGACTACGGCATCATCGCCCATTTCCTGCGCACGAGCCCCCAGGGGTCCGAGCTGCTGGAAGGCTGCTGTTCCCTGTCGCGCTAATCGACCACGCGCAAGGTCAGGTTGATCCTCCCCCCGTTCGGCAACAGCGGGGAGGAGCCAAACTTGATGCGGTCGATCCCGTGATGGCGTAGCCGCGCCTCGCCACCCATCACCACCACATCACCGGACCGCAGCCAGACGGATCTGGTCGCTCCGCCACGTTCGACATTGCCCATCCGAAACAGGGCCTCATCCCCGAGTGAGATGGACAAAACCGGCTGGCTGAAATCCTGTTCGTCCTTGTCCTGATGCAGCCCCATGCGGGCGCCTTCGCCATAGAAGTTGATCAGACAGCAATCCGGCGTCCGATCGGTCCCCGACAGATCCTGCCAGACGGCCAGAATGCTGCTCGGAATCGCGGGCCACTCCATCCCGTTCGGATGCGTCGCCTCATAACGGTAGCCCCGCCTGTCACTGACCCAGCCGAACCGGCCCGCAGACGTCATGCGCACCGACATCTGCTGCCCGCGAGGCGTTACGGGGTGAAACAGCGGCGCCGCTTGAACAACCTTGCGGATATCCGCGACCATCTGCACCTGCGCATCGGGCGACAGGTGGTCGGGATAGATGTCGAAGCCCTGAATCTGCAGCTTGTTCATGGGCGCACCTCTCTCAATCTCTTCCACGGATGGAACCTGAGTCGGATTCCGTCCATTTCAACGCTTTGCCACGCTTGCAGCGGCCGGAACCCCCACTTATATACCCTGCGAAGCTCGGTCGGGGCACTCTCCGGCCAAATTGGGATAAGGGGCCGGGGGCCGCAATCGGACCCGCCCCCTGCAACATCGCCTTGAAGAAGGAATGACAAAGACATGGCCAAAGTGATTGGTATCGACCTCGGCACCACGAACTCCTGTGTTGCCATCATGGACGGATCGCAGCCCCGCGTTATCGAGAACTCGGAAGGCGCACGCACCACCCCTTCGATCGTCGGCTACACCGATGACGAAAAGCTGGTGGGTCAGGCCGCAAAGCGGCAGGCCGTCACCAACCCTGACAACACCATCTTCGCCGTAAAGCGACTGATCGGCCGCCGCGTGGGCGACCCCGCGGTCGAGAAGGACAAGAAACTGGTGCCCTATGCCATCGTGGACGGTGGCAATGGCGACGCCTGGGTCGAGGTGAAGGGCGAGAAGTACAGCCCCAGCCAGGTGTCCGCGCTGATCCTGGGCAAGATGAAGGAAACCGCCGAAAGCTATCTTGGCGAGGAAGTGACGCAAGCCGTCATTACCGTGCCCGCCTATTTCAACGACGCCCAGCGTCAGGCCACCAAGGACGCCGGCAAGATCGCCGGCCTCGAAGTGCTGCGCATCATCAACGAACCGACCGCCGCCGCGCTGGCCTATGGTCTGGACAAGAAGGACAGCAAAACCATCGCGGTCTATGACCTTGGTGGCGGTACCTTCGACATCACCATTCTGGAGATTGACGACGGCCTCTTCGAAGTGAAATCCACCAACGGCGACACCTTCCTTGGCGGTGAAGACTTTGACATGCGCATTGTCAACTACTTGGCGGACGAGTTCAAAAAGGAACACGGCGTCGACCTGACCAAGGACAAGATGGCCCTGCAGCGTCTGAAAGAGGCCGCCGAGAAAGCCAAGATCGAACTCAGCTCCGCCACCCAGACCGAAATCAACCAGCCCTTCATCTCGATGGGCAAGGACGGCACGCCGCTGCATATGGTCATGAAGCTGACCCGCGCCAAGCTGGAATCGCTGGTGGGTGATCTGATCAAGGCGTCGCTCAAGCCCTGTCAGGCCGCGCTGAAGGATGCTGGCCTGTCCAAGGGCGAGATCGACGAGATCGTCCTGGTCGGCGGCATGACCCGCATGCCCAAGGTGATCTCGGAAGTGTCGAGCTTCTTCGGCAAGGAACCGCACAAGGGTGTGAACCCCGACGAAGTCGTGGCCCTGGGTGCCGCCATTCAGGCCGGTGTTCTTCAAGGCGACGTCAAGGACGTGGTTCTGCTGGACGTGACGCCCCTGTCGCTTGGCATCGAAACGCTCGGTGGTGTTTTCACCCGCCTGATCGACCGCAACACGACGATCCCGACCAAGAAGTCGCAGATCTTCTCGACCGCGGAAGACAACCAGAACGCCGTGACCATTCGCGTGTTCCAGGGTGAACGGGAAATGGCGGCCGACAACAAGATGCTGGGCCAGTTCAACCTTGAAAACATCCCGCCCGCTCCGCGCGGCATGCCCCAGATCGAAGTGACCTTCGACATCGACGCCAACGGCATCGTGTCCGTGGGTGCCAAGGACAAGGGCACCGGCAAGGAACAGCAGATCACCATCCAGGCATCCGGTGGCCTGTCCGATGACGATATCGAACGCATGGTGCGCGAAGCCGAAGAAAACGCCGAGGCCGACAAGAGCCGCAAGGAACTGGTCGAAGCGAAGAACCAGGCCGAAAGCCTGATCCACTCGACCCAGAAGTCGATGGAAGAACATGGCGACAAGGTCGATCCGACCACCATCGAAGCCATCGAACTGGCGATCAAGGCGCTGGAAGAAACGCTGGACTCCGAAGACGCGGCCAAGATCAAGGGCGGCATCCAGAACGTCACCGAAGCCGCGATGAAGCTGGGTGAAGCCATCTACAAGGCCCAGGCCGAGGAAGCTGGCGAAGACGCGCCTGACGGTGTGGACGAACCCGGCGGCGTCGATGACGACATCGTGGACGCGGATTTCGAGGATCTCGACAACGACCGTCGGTCGTGATCGCGTGAACTGACCCACGTGCGACCGGCTGAGGACACCCCTTGGCCGGTCTGCGCGTTTGAGGAAGGCAGCAATCCAAATGGCAAAACGCGACTATTACGAGGTTCTCGGGGCCTCCAAGGGGGCCTCGGCGGACGAACTGAAAAAGGCCTACCGCAAGAAGGCCAAGGAACTGCACCCGGACCGCAACGCGGACAATCCGGATGCCGAGGCTCAGTTCAAGGAAGTCAACGAAGCCTACGAAGTGCTGAAGGACGCCGACAAGAAGGCCGCCTATGACCGCTATGGTCACGCGGCATTCGACGGCGGCATGGGCGGCGGCCCGCGCGCGGGCGGTGGCCGGGGCCAGGGCGATTTCGCCAGTGCCTTTTCCGATGTGTTCGAAGACCTGTTCGGCGATTTCATGGGAGGTCAGCGCGGTGGTGCCCGCAACAGGGCCACGCGCGGATCCGACCTGCGCTATAACCTGCGAATTTCGCTGGAAGAGGCCTATGCGGGCCTGCAAAAGGCGATCACCGTCCCGACCTCTGTGTCTTGCGGTGAATGCAACGGCAGCGGCGCGGAAGGCGGGGCCGAGCCCCAGACCTGCCCCACCTGTTCCGGCATGGGCAAGGTGCGCGCTCAGCAGGGCTTCTTCACCGTTGAACGCACCTGTCCCACCTGTTCGGGCGCGGGTCAGATCGTGAAAAACCCCTGCCGTGTCTGCGGTGGATCGGGCCGGACCGAGAAGGAGAAGGCCCTGTCGGTCAACATCCCCGCCGGTGTCGAAACAGGCACCCGCATTCGCCTTTCGGGCGAGGGAGAGGCCGGGCTGCGCGGCGGGCCTCCGGGTGATCTCTATATCTTCATCGAAGTGCAGGATCACGCGATCTTCCAGCGCGACGGGCTGGATCTGTTCTGCCGGGTGCCGGTGTCGATGACCAAGGCCGCTTTGGGGGGCGAGGTCGAGGTGCCCACGATCGACGGTGGCCGCAGCCGCGTGAAGGTGCCGGAAGGGTCTCAATCCGGGCGTCAGATGCGCCTGCGGTCCAAGGGCATGCCCGCCCTACGCGGCACCGGTCAGGGCGATATGTATATCGAGCTGGCGGTGGAAACCCCGGTGAAACTGACCAGCGAACAGAAAGAGCTGTTGCGCCAGTTCGAGGAGTCCTGCGCCAAGTCGAACAACCCGAATGCCACCGGCTTCTTCGACAAGGTCAAGAATTTCTGGGACGGGATGACGAGCTGAAATCGCCCGGTTTAGAGACGAAACAGGCCCGCGAGAGTCAATCTCGCGGGCCTTTTCCATTCAGTGGCCAATGCGGCTGGCGGCCATCGCGGCCATGTTCAGGATGTCGTTCGAGGTAGACCCCGTCGAGCAGATCTGCACAGGATGTTCCAGCCCCGTCAGGATCGGACCGATCACGGTCGCGCCAGCCATTTCCTGCATCAGCTTGACCGAGATCGACGCCGAATGCCGCGCCGGCACCACCAGCACATTCGCGGGACCGGACAGGCGGGTGAACGGATACTGCGCCATGACTTCGCGGTTCAGGGCGACGTCGACGGTCATCTCGCCATCATATTCGAAATCCACGTCCCACTTGTCCAGAACCTCTGGCGCAAGGTGCATCTTCTCGGCCCGTTCCGATACCGGATAACCGTAGGTCGAGAAGCTGACGAAGGCCACACGCGGCTCAATCCCCAGTCCACGCGCCACGGTTGCACCGCGCTGCGCGATCAGGGCCAGATCCTCGGCCTCGGGCCATTCATGGACCAACGTATCGCCGATCAGAACGATCTTGCCCTTGTTCATCAAAACCGTGACCCCAACAGCCCCATCCTGCGCCCGCGCATCGAAGACATGCCCGATCAGTCCCAGCACATGCGCCGATTTGCGGGTGGCCCCGGTCACCAGCCCATCACCATGACCATGGGCCAGCATCAGCGACGAAAACACATGACGATCACGGGCGGCCAGCCGGTGAATATCGGTGCGGTCAAAGCCCTTGCGCTGCAGCCGGTCGTAGAGGAAGGATTTGTAGGTATCGAGATGAGGCGTGTTCGCCGCGTTCACGATCTGCAATTCGCGCACCGCATCGGCAAGACCCACGCTTTCCAGCTTCTGTTTCACATCCGCATCGCGACCAACGACAATGGCCTTGCCCATGCCGTTGCGCTGATAGGCCACCGCCGCGCGCAGGACGCGCACATCATCGCCTTCCGCAAAGATCATGCGGGCCTGCGCCGCGCGGGCGCGCGCGTTGATCCCGCGCAGGATCGAGGCCGTCGGGTCCATCCGCGCATTCAGGGTCTGTGCATAGGCATCAAGGTCGATGATCGGCCGCCGCGCCACGCCGGTTTCCATCCCGGCCTTCGCTACGGCGGGCGGGATCGTGTAGATCAGGCGCGGATCGAACGGCGTCGGGATGATGTAGTCGCGCCCGAAGGACAGCTTGCGCCCATAGGCCATGGCGACCTCATCCGGCACATCTTCACGAGCCAACTCAGCCAGCGCCTCGGCACAGGCGATCTTCATTTCGTCATTGATGGCACGCGCGTGAATGTCCAGCGCCCCACGGAAGAGATAGGGAAAGCCCAGAACGTTGTTCACCTGGTTGGGGTAGTCGCTGCGCCCGGTGGCCACGATGGCATCCACCCGCACCTCATGCGCTTCTTCCGGGGTAATCTCGGGATCGGGATTCGCCATGGCGAAGATCACCGGATTGTCCGCCATGGATAGCACCATGTCCTGCGTCACCGCGCCCTTGGCCGACACGCCAAGGAACACGTCGCAGCCCTTCATGGCATCTTCCAGCGTGCGCGCCTCGGTCTTCACCGCATGGGCCGATTTCCACTGGTTCATGCCCTCGGTGCGGCCCTGGTAGATCACACCCTTGGTGTCGCACATGATGCAATTTTCATGCCGCGCGCCCATGGCTTTGAGCAGTTCAAGACAGGCAATTCCGGCAGCACCCGCGCCATTCAGCACGATCTTCACATCCTCGATCTTCTTGTTCGAGAGATGCAGCGCGTTGATCAGACCCGCCGCACAAATCACCGCGGTTCCGTGCTGGTCGTCATGGAAGACGGGAATGTCCATCTGTTCCTTGAGCGTCTGTTCAATGATGAAGCATTCCGGCGCCTTGATGTCTTCAAGATTGATCCCGCCGAAACTCGGCCCCATCAGGCGCACTGCCTTGATGAATTCGTCCGGGTCCTCGGTGTCCAGCTCGATATCAATGGAATTGACGTCGGCAAAGCGCTTGAACAGCACCGCCTTGCCTTCCATCACCGGCTTGGACGCCAGCGCGCCGAGGTTCCCCAGACCCAGCACCGCCGTGCCGTTGGAAATCACCGCCACCATGTTGCCCTTGGTGGTGTAGTCATAGGCCAGTTCCGGGTTCTCGGCGATGGCCTCGCACGGGACGGCGACACCGGGTGAATAGGCAAGGCTCAGATCGCGCTGCGTGGTCATCGCGGTCGAGGCCTGAATGTCGATCTTCCCCGGACGCGGTTCCAGGTGATAGGCCAGCGCCTCTTCGCGTGTGACTTTCGTCTTGTTCGACATTTTCGCTCGGTCTCCGTTTTTCCAGCCAGATTGTCTTAGAGCGATTGCCCCTACGTCACAACCAAGCAGTTTTGCGGCCTTTTACCCGGCCCGCGCAATTTGTACTGTGGCGGCGCAGGCAAGGGGATGTCGATGACCGCACAAGTGACGCCGATGATGGCGCAATTCCTAGAGATCAAGGCGCAACACCGCGACGCGCTGCTGTTTTACAGGATGGGCGACTTTTACGAGATGTTTTTTGACGATGCCGTCGCGGCAGCCGAGGCGCTGGATATCGCGCTGACGAAACGCGGCAAACATCTGGGCGAAGACATTCCCATGTGCGGCGTCCCGGTGCATTCCGCCGAGGGCTATTTCCTGACGCTGATCCGCAAGGGGTTTCGCGTTGCGGTCTGCGAACAGATGGAAGATCCGGCAGAGGCGAAGAAGCGCGGATCGAAAGCGGTGGTTCACAGGGCGGTGGTTCGTCTGGTCACGCCTGGCACCCTGACCGAAGACACGCTGCTGGAGGCACGGCACCACAATTACCTCGCCGCCTATGCAGACATCAGGGGAGAGGCCGCGCTGGCCTGGACCGATATCTCTACGGGTGCGTTTCACGTGATGCCCTGCCCGCTGGTGCGGCTTGCCCCGGAACTTGCCAGGCTGTCCCCTCGGGAAATTCTGGTTGCGGATAGTGTCAGGGACGACGTTCTGTCAGTGATCGAAGAGGCAGAGATTCCCGTCACCCCGCTGTCACCCTCCAGCTTTGACAGCGGGGCGGCAGAACGGCGGATTCAGTCTCTGTTTCAGGTGCAATCGCTTGAATCCTTCGGTGCGTTTTCCCGCCCCGACCTGGCTGCGATGGGTGCCATTGTCGACTATCTGGAGATTACGCAGAAAGGCAAACTGCCGCTTCTCAGACCGCCGTCACGAACCTTGGCGCAGCGGATGATGCAGATCGACGCGGCCACCCGGCGCAATCTGGAACTGACAGCCTCCATGAATGGCGGACGCTCCGGGTCGCTTCTCGCCACCATCGACAAGACCCTGACCGCGGGCGGCGCGCGCTTGCTGGAACACCGCCTGTCCAGCCCCTCGACGCAGATCCCCGTAATTGCCGAGCGGTTGGAGACCGTGGAGACATGTGTGGAGGACTCGCGCCTTTGCGATACCCTGCGTGAAACGCTTCGCAAGGTGCCCGATATGGACCGCGCCTTGTCACGCATCGGGCTCGACCGTGGCGGTCCGCGAGACCTGGCCGCCATCAGAAACGGCCTGGCCGAGGCGGCCCAGCTTCACCAAACTCTGAAAGACCGAGACCTGCCCGAAGGTCTTGCCCGTGCCGTGGGCGCGCTATCCGGGCATGAGGATCTGATGGATCAGCTCGATTCAGCTTTGATTGCGGATCCGCCCCTTCTTGCACGCGACGGTGGGTTCATAGCGCCGGGCTACGACAACGACCTGGACGAAACGCGGCAGCTAAGAGACGAGGGGCGCGGCATCATCGGGAAGATGCAGGCCGACTATGCCAAGCAGACCGGCATCCAGTCGCTGAAGATCAAGCACAACAACGTTCTGGGGTATTTCATCGAAACCACCGCGACCCATGCGCAGAAGATGCTGTCGCCACCCCTGTCCGAAACCTTCATTCACCGACAGACCACGGCCAATCAGGTGCGGTTCACGACAGTGGAACTGTCCGAGATCGAAACAAGGATCCTGAACGCAGGCAACCGGGCATTGGAGATCGAGAAAGCTTTGTTTCAGTCTCTGAAACAGGCGATATTGACCCGAAACGAGGAAATCGGAGCCGCGGCAGCGGCCCTGTCCGAGGTTGATCTGACCGCAGCACTCGCGCATCTCGCCCGGTCCGAAAACTGGGTCCGCCCCCAGATGGACAACAGCCGGGATTTCATCGTCGAGTCCGGCCGCCACCCTGTCGTGGAACACGCGTTGCAGAAGGACGGTGAGCCCTTCATTGCCAATGACTGCGATCTGACCGCCGAGGGCAATGCCGCATCATTGACCCTGCTGACCGGCCCCAACATGGCCGGTAAATCGACCTACCTGCGCCAGAACGCGCTGATTGCGATCCTCGCCCAGATGGGCAGTTTCGTCCCGGCAAGGTCCGCGAAGATCGGCCTTGTCAGTCAAGTGTTCAGCCGTGTCGGGGCCTCCGACGATCTGGCGCGGGGACGATCGACCTTCATGGTCGAGATGGTCGAAACCGCCGCGATCCTCAACCAGGCCGATGACCGTGCGCTGGTCATCCTCGATGAAATCGGCCGCGGCACCGCCACCTATGACGGTCTTTCCATCGCATGGGCCACCTTGGAACACCTGCACGAGGTCAATCGCTGCCGTGCCCTTTTCGCCACCCATTACCACGAGATGACCAGCCTTGCCGACCGGATGGAAGGCGTCAAGAACGCCACCGTCGCCGTCCGCGAATGGGAAGGCGACGTGATTTTCCTGCACGAGGTACGCCCCGGTGCCGCCGACCGCAGCTACGGTGTGCAAGTGGCAAAACTGGCAGGCTTGCCCGCATCGGTCGTGGCGCGTGCCCACGATGTGCTGGATGCTCTGGAAAAAGGCGAACGGGAAGGCGGCGAACGTCAGAAGGCGCTGATCGACGACCTGCCGCTCTTCTCGGCCACTCCCGCCCCGGCCCCGCAACCTGTGAAACCTTCACCGATCACGGACCGGTTGAAAGACATTCACCCGGACATGCTGACACCCAAGGATGCGCTCGACCTGATATACGAGCTGAAGGCACTTGAAACAGACTAAGACGCGCACAATTCGTCTAAAATTGTCCGCGCCCTTTCATCTTGGCCCAAATACCTCGGGGGTGCGGGGGCTGGCCCCCGCTGCGCTCCCTCTCCGCCTTTACGACGCCGGAGTGGAAGACACCCCAACCTGCGCCGGGCGCAGCAGCCGGTCATGCAGCAGGAAACCGACAGCCATCACCTGAATGATCTCTCCCGCCTTGGTGCCAGGAACCGGGGCCTCGAACATCGCCTCGTGTTCATTGGGGTTAAAGACATCGCCAGTTTCGGGAACAACCGGCGTCACCCCATGCTTCGAGAAGACGTTCAGCAATTCGCGGAGGGTCAGTTCGACGCCTTCGATCACGGCCGCCGCAACCTCGTTCTCTTCCTTGTTCGCCGCTTCCAGGGCGCGCTGCAGGTTGTCGTAAACCGGCAGCAGATCGCGGGCCAGTCTTGTGCTGCCATAATGCTCTGCCTCGCGCCGATCCCGATCCGCACGTTTGCGCACGTTTTCCGATTCCGCCAGCGTCCGCAGCAGGCGGTCTTTCAGCTCATCGCGTTCCGCGCGCAGGGCATCAAGCTCCAGCTCTTCGGCAGAAACCTCTTCCTGCTCATCATGTTCCAGCGCGGCCTCCAGTTCGGCCTCCAGCGCTTCGGGGTCGTCCAGGAATGTTTCTTCCTTGGGGTCTGCCATCTCAAACCTCTTATGCCTGGTCCGAAATCAGCTTCCCGACCAGTTGTGCCGTGTAATCCACTATCGGAACGATCCGGCCGTAATTGAGCCTCGTGGGCCCGATCACACCGACCGCGCCGATGATCTTTCGATCAGCGTTCATATATGGGGAAACCACCAGAGAGGAACCCGAAAGTGAGAAAAGTTTGTTCTCTGACCCGATAAAAATGCGCACACCATCGCCTTCTTCGGTCAGTTCCAGAAATTCGGTAATATCCCGCTTGCGTTCGAGGTCATCGAACAGCGTCCGGATACGCTCCATCTCTTCGGATTCGCCGCCCGATTCCAGCAGATGTGACCGGCCCCGGACAATCAACCGCTCCGTCCGGGCGCCCTCGTTCTCCCAGATCGCGGCCCCGCTTTCGATAAGCTCTCGGGCCAGTTGGTCGATCTCCTGCCGTCGTTCCTGCACCTCGGTTTCCATCAGGCGGCGGATCTCGGTAACGGTCTTCCCTTCCGCCAGCGCATTCAGGAAGTTCGCCGCTTCCCGCATGGAACTTGGTGTTTGCCCCGGAGGCGGCGTGAAAATCCGGTTCTCTACATGCCCATCGGCAAACACCAGCACAACCAGCGCTTTGTTGGAGGCCAGTTGCACGAATTCAATATGCTTGATCGGAGCCTCATGCTTGGGGGCCAGCACAAGGCTGGCGCCCTGTGTCACACCTGACAGGGCAGACCCCAGCAGATCCAGCTTATGCGCCACGTCGGTGTTGTTGCCGCCGACGGTCGCCTCGAGTTTTTCGCGGTCGGCCAGGGTCAGATCGCCGACTTCCAGCAGGCCATCGACGAACATCCGCAGCCCCAGTTCCGTGGGAATTCGGCCCGCAGACACATGCGGGCTGTCAAGCAGTCCCAGAAGCTCCAGATCCTGCATCACATTGCGGATCGTCGCCGCCGACACCTTCTCGGACAGCGACCGTGTCAGAGTCCGCGAGCCCATCGGCGCGCCGGTTTCCAGATAGCCTTCGACCACCCGGCGAAACACCTCGCGGGAGCGTTCGTTCATCTCGGCAAGAATATTCGCGGTTTCCGGCATCTTTTTCGGTGCTGTCAGGTCAGAATCATTAAGAAGCGGCAGCGGCAGAAGGTCAATCGGGGTTGCGTGTCGCAGGGGCTAGGGACTATCCCCATGCCCAACGATATGCAGGAGATAGATATGCGCCCGTCCGGCAGAAACCTAGACCAGATGCGTCCGATTGCCATTGAAACCGGCGTGACCCGCCATGCAGAGGGCTCTTGCCTGATCAAGGTCGGCAACACCCATGTGCTGTGCACCGCGTCGCTGGAAGAGCGCGTGCCGCCGTTCCTGCGTAATACCGGGCTTGGCTGGGTGACAGCAGAATACGGCATGTTGCCCCGCGCCACCCATACGCGGATGCGGCGGGAGGCGTCTGCTGGCAAGCAATCCGGAAGAACACAAGAAATTCAACGCCTTATCGGGCGTTCCCTGCGCGCTGGCATTGACCGCGTCGCGCTTGGTGAGCGGCAGATCACCGTCGATTGCGACGTGATCCAGGCCGATGGCGGCACCCGTTGCGCCGCGATCACCGGCGGTTGGGTTGCGCTGCGCCTTGCGGTGAACAAGCTGATGAAGGCTGGCGATGTGATCTCTGATCCGATCATGGATCACGTGGCCGCCGTGTCTTGTGGGGTTTTTGCCGGCCAACCGGTGCTGGATCTGGACTATGATGAGGATTCCGAGGCCGGGACCGATGGCAACTTCGTCATGACCGGCGCGGGCCAACTGATCGAGCTGCAAGCCAGTGCCGAGGGCGCAACTTTCAGCCGCGACCAGTTTAACGAGTTGATGGACCTGGCCGACAAGGGCGTGGCCGAACTGGTCGCAGCCCAGAAAGCGGCGGTGGCCTGATGCGCAAGTTCACCGGCGACACCCTGCTCGTTGCGACTCATAATCAGGGCAAGCTGGAGGAGATTGCGCATCTGCTGGAACCCTTGGGCATCTCCGTGACCTCCGCCAAGGAACATGGGCTGCCCGAGCCGGAGGAAACTGGCACAACCTTCGTCGAAAACGCCCGGATCAAGGCCCATGCCGCGGCGAAGGCCACCGGCCTGCCAGCCCTGGCCGACGATTCCGGCATCGAGATCGACGCGCTTGGCGGCGCGCCCGGTGTCTACACCGCCGATTGGGCGGAAACGCCGAATGGGCGGGATTTCGTGATGGCGATGACCCGGACACATGAAGAACTGGAAAAGGTCGGGGCCAAAGCCCCGCGCACGGCCCGGTTCTGCTGCACGCTGGTTCTGGCCTGGCCCGATGGGCATGACGAGGTCTTCCCCGGCGTGATGGAAGGCGATGTTGTCTGGCCAATGCGCGGCGATCAGGGTCATGGCTACGACCCGATCTTCCAGCCGCAGGGCTATGACATCACCTTCGGCGAAATGGACCGGTGGGAAAAGAACCAGATCAGCCACCGCGCCGACGCGTTCCGCAAACTGGTGGCCGCCCTTGGAAAGTGACGACTGGCAACAGGGCGGGTTCGGGCTTTACCTGCACTGGCCCTATTGTCTGGCGAAATGCCCCTATTGTGACTTCAACAGCCATGTCGCTTCGCAGGTCGATCAAAGCCGTTGGAAGACGGCCTATCTCTCGGAAGTGAGGAGATATGGTGATCTTACCCAAGGGCGAACACTAGATACTGTGTTCTTCGGGGGTGGCACACCCTCCCTCATGGACCCGGAACTGGTTCATGCGGTGCTGGAAGAAATCCGCGCAACCTGGCCTCAATCCAACACATTCGAGGTGACGCTGGAGGCCAACCCGACCTCGGTTGAAGCTGGCCGTTTCGCCGGGTTTCGCGATGCGGGCGTTAATCGTATTTCCATGGGAATTCAGGCGCTTAATGACGACGACCTGAAGCGTCTCGGTCGCATGCACAGCGCGAAGGAAGGGCGCGAGGCCTTTGATATCGCCCGAAAGCTCTTCGCTCGGGTCAGTTTCGACCTGATCTATGCCCGCCAGCATCAGACGCCGCAGGACTGGGCGGAGGAACTGAAACAGGCTCTAAGTATGGCGATTGACCACCTCTCGCTCTATCAACTGACCATCGAAGAAGGCACCGCATTCGGGGATCGCTACGCTATCGGTCGCCTGCCCGGCTTGCCGACGGATGACCACGCCGCCGATATGTATGACATCACGCAGGAGATCACCGAGGCCGCTGGAATGCCCGCCTACGAGATCTCCAACCACGCGCGCGACATGGCCGAAAGTCGGCACAACCTGATCTACTGGCGCTATGGTGACTACATCGGGATCGGCCCCGGCGCACATGGGCGGTTGACCCTGAATGGCACCCGATACGCGACTGAGACCCCGCTGACGCCCACGACATGGCTGACCCAGGTCGAAACCCAGGGTCTCGGCGAGTCGGTGCGAGACCCGATCAGCCCCATGGATCAGGCAACTGAGTATCTGATGATGAGTTTGAGGCTGTCCGAGGGGAGCTCTCTCGTGCGATTCAATGACCTATCGGGCGTTGAGTTGCCACGAGATCGACGAGAGAGACTACAAGATATGGGGTTTTTGACCGAAAACGCCAACAAAATAAGGGCAACCAAGGCTGGTCGCCCCATCCTAAACAGTCTGCTTAGAGAGCTGCTTTCCTAGCCATCAGAGTTCAGAATCTGGATGATATCGTCCAGCTGACCAAGATCCGCGTATTTGATCGAGATCTTGCCGGTTCCGCTTTCCGCATCGTGGTCGATGCTGACTGGCAGGCCAATTGCCGCAGACAGATCGGATTCGAGCGCCTTGGTATCGGCATCCTTGTCACCGGCGGGGCGCTGTCGGGTTGCCCCACCGGTCGGCGTCGCCGGCTTGCGCATCCGCTTTTCAACATCACGCACGGACAGGCCCTTGTTGATCACCTCACGCGCAATGCTGACCGCATCTTCGCTGCCCACCAGAGCCCGCGCATGACCGGCACTCAGCTGCCCATCCCGCAGATAGCCCTGAACCTCCTCCGGCAGGGTCAGCAGGCGCATGAGATTCGCGATATGGGATCGGCTTTTGCCCATGGCGGTCGCCAGCCGTTCCTGCGTGTGGTTGAAGCGGTCCATCAACTGGCGATAGCCCATGGCTTCTTCCACCGGGTTCAGGTCAGCCCGCTGGATATTCTCGATGATTGCGACTTCCAGAACCTCGGTGTCATCAAACTCGCGCACGATGACGGGCACTTCATGCAATTGCGCCATTTGGGCGGCTCGCCAGCGCCGTTCACCGGCAACGATCTGAAATTGACCCTCAAACGCAGGATCAGGCCGAACGATCAACGGTTGGATGATCCCCTTTTCAGCGATGGACGCGGAAAGCTCCTCCAACGCTTCCTGGGTGAAAGCGCGACGGGGCTGATCCGGGTTTGGCCGCACCGATTCGATCGGGACGGTCATATCCGCACGGCGCGGCGCGTCCGGCGCGGCGCTCTCCGCCTCTGTGGGCTCGTTTATATCGGCCATCAACGCTGATAGTCCGCGTCCCAGGCCCCTGCTCTTTCTCGTTGTCATGGTCTTTGTCCTCTCAGGCCTGCTGCAACTGTCGGTCCAGCACTTCCCGCGCCAGATCGCGATAGGCTTCGCTTCCGCGCGAGGTCGGATCATATTGCAGGATCGACATTGCGTAAGATGGTGCCTCGCTGAGCCTTACATTTCGGGGGATTCGGGTCTGATACACCAGATCCCCGAGGTTCTCGCGGGCGTCCTCCTCTACCTGGCGACAAAGGTTGTTGCGCATGTCGTACATGGTCAACACCACACCTTCGATCCTCAGTGCAGGATTGGCGGATTGGCGCACCTCACGAATGGTGAGCATGAGCTGAGACAGGCCCTCCAACGCAAAGAATTCCGACTGCAACGGCACCAGAACCGCATCCGCCGCCACCATCGCGTTGACTGTCAGAAGGTTCAACGAAGGCGGGCAATCCATCAGGATCATGTCGAATCCAGCCACCATTGCGGGCGCCAACGCATCTTTCAGAAGAAAAACCCGGTTTTCATTGCTCACAAGCTCCACATCGGCAGAGCTGAGATCGGTTGTCGAAGGTGCGATCCACAAGTTGTCAACACCGGTTGGCAACACGATCTCTCGCAGTGGCATGTGTTCGATCAGAAGATCATACGTCGTAACCCCGCGCTGATCGACGTCGATTCCCAACCCGGTTGACGCGTTGCCCTGCGGATCCAGGTCGATCACCAACACCCTTTGACCTTCGGCAGCCAGAGCCGCGCCAAGATTGATTGCGGTGGTCGTCTTTCCGACCCCACCTTTCTGATTCGCTATCGCTATGCAGCGGGGTCGCCGGGACTCAGGCACGTCGAATATCTCCGATTTTCAGAATCACGGCCCCATCGGCCGTCTGGCTTGGGATAGAATCCATCGTCATGCGCCATGTCTCAAGCGCTTCTTCCACTTCTTGCCCATGTGTCGCGCCTTTCAGGAACAGGGCGGTGCCGTCAGGCGACAGATGCCGTTCCGCATGGCCAAGCAGTTTGGTCAGTGAGGCAAGCGCGCGGGCCGACAGAACAGCGGCGTTTTGTGGGGGAGCCTCTTCTATGCGGCGAGTCAGAACTCCGATTTTCAGGCCCATTTCCGCTGCGACGGTCCGCAGAAAACTCCCTTTGCGCAGGTCGCTTTCGATGAAAGTGAATCGCATGTCTGGTGCTTTTTCAAAGGCGATAGCTGCACAAACAAGCCCCGGAAACCCCGCGCCCGACCCGATATCGAGCCACAAACCTACTTTAGCCTCACATAGATCGAACACCTGCGCGGAATCAAGGAAATGGCGCGTCCAAAGCTCCGGGATCGTGCCGGGCGACACCAGGTTGATCGCCTTCTGCCACTTCACCAAAGCCGCAGCAAATGTTTCCAGCCGCTCAAATGTTTCACGTGAAACATCCGCCTGCAGCCGCGCGCGGGCCTCTTGCTCGGTCATGCGCGCTTCCGTTCATGTTGGCGGATCTTGGTCAGGAGCAATGTCAGCGCTGCGGGAGTCATACCCTCAATGCGCCCGGCCTGCCCGAGTGTTTGAGGCTTGATCATTGTCAGCTTGCCACGCAGCTCATTCGACAATCCGTCAATACCATCATAGCTGAACTCCACCGGAATCTTATGCGCCTCGTCCCGCTTCAGCGCCGCCACATCGGATTTCTGACGCTCGATATAGCTCGCATAAAGCGCCTCTCGGCTGAGCTGTTCTTTCGTCTCCAGATCTATCGCATCAACCTCAGGCCAAATAGCGGAAAGATCGTCCATCGTGATATCGGGGAAAGACAACAGCGATAGCGCGGTTCGGCGTTGGCCATCCTGATTCACGTTGAGGCCATTGTTGCGGGCTTCCGTCGGCGTCAGGTCGAGCGATTGCATCACGTCATAGCCCTTGGCCAGCCGTTCCATCTTGTCCTCGAAGGCTGCAATCCGCGCGTCGCTGGCGATTCCAAGTTCCATCGCTCGGGGGGTCAATCTCTGATCCGCATTGTCCGCGCGCAGCGTCAGGCGGAACTCGGCCCGGCTCGTGAACATGCGGTAAGGTTCCGCGACTCCGCGCGTGACCAGATCGTCAATCATCACACCGATATAGGATTCACTGCGGCTGAAGGTCACCGGCTCCTGATCCAAGATTTGTTGAGCAGCGTTCAGTCCCGCTACAAGACCTTGTGCCGCTGCTTCTTCATACCCGGTCGTGCCGTTGATCTGACCGGCTAGGAACAGGCCCGGCACATCCTTGACCTCCAATACCGGGCTCAGCGCACGCGGATCGACATAGTCGTATTCGATGGCATAGCCCGGCTGCAGGATTTCCGCCCGCTCCAGCCCGCGGATAGAATGCACATAGTCATGCTGCACCTCTTCGGGCAAGGATGTGGAAATGCCATTCGGATAAACGGTGTCATCGTCCAGCCCCTCTGGCTCCAGGAAGATCTGGTGCGACTCCTTGTCGGCAAACCGCACGATCTTGTCTTCGATCGACGGGCAATAGCGCGGGCCGATCCCCTCGATATGGCCCCCATACATCGCCGACCTGTCGAGATTGTCTCGGATGATCTGGTGGGTCGCTGCGTTCGTATGCGTGATGCCACAGGAAATCTGGCGCACCTGCGGACCTTTGGACAGGAACGAGAACATCACCGGATCTTCATCCGCCGGCTGACTGTCGAGTATATCCCAGTTGATCGTTTTCCCATTCAGGCGCGGTGGCGTGCCGGTTTTCAAGCGCCCGAGCGGCAGGCCAAATTGGTCTATCCTCTCCGCCAGCAGGTTGGACGGTTTGTCGCCCATGCGCCCACCCGGGCGTTGCTTATCGCCGATATGGATGATGCCGCGCAGGAAGGTGCCAGTGGTCAATACCACGGCGCGCGCGCTGATTTCGCTGCCATCTTCCAGCCGGACACCGGCGATGCGACCCGCATCCATCATCAGGTCGGACGCTTCGCCTTCGATGATGGAAAGATTCGGCAATCTGGCCAGCTCCGCCTGCATGGCGAGGCGATAGAGTTTCCGGTCAGATTGCGTGCGCGGCCCCTGCACTGCGGGCCCCTTGCGGCGATTGAGCAGGCGGAACTGGATGCCCGACGCATCCGCCACGCGCCCCATAGCCGCACCGAGTGCATCAATCTCTCGGACCAGATGCCCTTTGCCCAGGCCCCCGATGGCCGGGTTACAGGACATGACCCCGATGGTATCCGCGCGCAGCGTCAGCAAAGCAACACGCACGCCCCGACGCGCGGCCGCATGCGCCGCGTCGGACCCGGCATGGCCGCCGCCGATCACCACCACATCGAAATCCAGATGTTTCACGTGAAACACTCCTATTTGCCGAGGCAGAAGCGCGAGAAGATCTCGCCCAGTACCATCTCCACATCTATGCGCCCAATGAGCGAATCAAGGCGGCGGATGGCAGTACGCAGATTCTCTGCGGCCAGCTCGGTCCTGTCCGGCCCGGCTTTTACCTCAATCAGCCCCGCTTCCAAAGCCCCAAGCGCGGACTTCATTGCTTCTGCATGACGGGCATGCGTCGCGGTTGCCTGACGGGCGGCGCGGTTGGACAGTGTATCCGTGATCCGGTCCACAAGTTCCGACACGCCCTGACCGGTCGTTCCAGAAATGCCGTCAGCGTCGTGAAGATCGGCCTTCCCGAGCAATACTATGTCATCAGGTTGAAGCGGAATACTCGGCTGCTCGTCGGGCGCCGATTTCAGGAACACGCGCAGATCCGCCGCCTCTGCGCGCGAACGGGCGCGGTCGATACCGATGCGTTCCACCTCGTCGCCTGCTTCGCGCAAACCGGCGGTATCCAGCACCGTCACCGGCAAGCCGCGCAAATCCATCCGCACCTCGATCACATCCCGCGTGGTCCCTGCAATGTCCGACGTGATCGCCGCCTCGCGCCCGGCGAGTGCGTTCAGAAGCGTGGACTTGCCAGCATTGGGTGCACCGAGAATGGCCACCTCGAACCCGTCACGGATCCTCTCGGCCACATCCACCCCGGCGATCTCGCGCCTCAGGTCATCCATGACCGGGGTCAGCAGAGCCACCACTTCCGGCGTCACATCAACCGGCACCTCCTCATCGGCAAAGTCGATGGTGACCTCCAGCAAGGCCGCAGCCCGCAGCAGATTGTCGCGCCATCCCTCTACCAGTTGACCCAGACTGCCTGACAGAACCCGCAGGGCCTGCACCCGTTGCGCCTCGGTTTCCGCGTCGATCAGATCGGCCAGCCCCTCGACCTGCGCCAGGTCCATGCGGTCGTTTTCCAACGCTCGGCGGGTGAATTCCCCCGGCTCTGCCATGCGCGCCAGCCCCGTGGCGGAAATCGCCGCCAGAACGGCCTTGACCGTCGCAGGGCTACCGTGGGCCTGAAGCTCTACCACATCCTCCCCAGTGAAGCTGTGCGGAGCCTGGAAGGCCAAAACCAGCGCATCATCAAGATGGGTACCCTGCCCGTCACTCAACCGACGCAGACGCGACTCTGCGGGTGCAGGAACCGACCCGGAAAGCGCCCGACCCACGGCAAACGCGTCCGGACCCGAAATACGGATCACGGCGACGCCGGCCTTTCCCGGCGCCGTGGCCAGCGCAAAGATCGTGTCCATGGGCCCCTCCGCGGGGTCAGCTGTTCATTGAATCGAAGAACTCGGCGTTCGTCTTGGTCTGCTTGAGCTTGGAGATCAGGAACTCGATAGCGTCGGTCGTGCCCATCGGGTTCAGAATCCGGCGCAGCAGGAAGGTCTTGTGCAGGTCCTTGGAATCGACCAGCAGATCCTCTTTCCGAGTGCCGGACTTAAGAATGTCCATCGCCGGGAAGACGCGCTTGTCGGCGACCTTGCGGTCAAGCACGATTTCCGAGTTACCGGTGCCCTTGAATTCTTCGAAGATCACCTCGTCCATGCGGCTGCCAGTGTCGATCAGCGCAGTAGCGATGATGGTCAGCGATCCGCCTTCCTCGATGTTCCGGGCAGCACCGAAGAAGCGCTTGGGTCGTTGCAGGGCGTTCGCATCCACACCACCGGTCAGCACCTTGCCAGAGCTGGGAACGGTTGTGTTATAGGCGCGGCCAAGGCGGGTGATGGAGTCGAGCAGGATCACCACGTCGCGCTTGTGTTCCACCAGACGCTTGGCCTTCTCGATCACCATTTCGGCCACGGCAACGTGACGGGTGGCCGGTTCGTCGAAGGTCGAGGAGATGACCTCACCCTTCACCGACCGCTGCATATCCGTCACCTCTTCCGGGCGTTCGTCGATCAACAGGACGATCAGGTAACATTCCGGATGGTTCTTCTCGATCGAGGTCGCGATGTTCTGCAGCAGAACCGTCTTACCCGTGCGCGGTGGTGCCACGATCAGCGACCGCTGGCCTTTCCCGATCGGCGAAACCAGGTCGATGATGCGGGCGGAGCGATCCTTGATGGTCGGATCGTCGATTTCCATCTTCAGCCGCTCATCGGGATAGAGCGGCGTCAGGTTGTCGAAGTTGATCTTGTGGCGGGCGCGTTCCGGATCTTCAAAGTTGATCTGCGCGACCTTCACCAGCCCGAAATAGCGTTCGTTTTCGCGCGGGGCGTGGATCACGCCCTCAACCGTATCACCGGTCCGCAAGGAATGCTGGCGGATCATGTCTGGCGAAACGTAAATGTCATCGGGGCCCGGCAGATAGTTTGCCTCTGGCGAACGGAGGAACCCGAACCCGTCCTGAAGCACCTCCAGCACACCGTCGCCAGAGATCTCCCAGCCCTCTTCAGCGCGCTCCTTGAGGATCTGGAACATCATCTCGCCCTTACGCATGGTCGAGGCGTTTTCGATGTCCAGCTCCTCGGCCATCGCCAGAAGGTCTTTGGGAGATTTGGCTTTCAGATCAGCCAGGTTCAGAGTTTCAGTAGTCATGGAAAATAGTCCCTCGGCTGGCCCTGCCCTGTTTCAGGCATGCCGCGTGTCGGTATTCATAGGGAAACAGCAAGGCCGGACGGCCAAGTTGACAAGCGAGATAAGGAAAGGCCGCGACCAAGTCAACCGGGCTTAGGAAAACGGCCGAGCGATAACGGAAATCACGATCACGACCATCAGCACCGTGGGAAGTTCGTTCATCATCCGATAGGTCCGACCCGTGCGGATGTTCTCGCCCTTGGCGAAGTCCTTGCGACGCAGGGCCAGCCAGTGATGAAACCACGTCATCCCCAGCACAGCCGCCGCCTTGGTCCACGGCCAGACGTCACCCCAATAGACGATGCCCGGTGTAAAGACGAGCGCGAGGCCAAAGATCCACGTGGCGATCATCGCGGGGTTCATGATCACCCGCAGCAGCTTGTATTCCATGGTCTGGAAAAGCTGGTCGGTATCGTTGCCCTGACCCACCTGTTCGGCGTGATAGACGAAGAGACGCGGCAGATAGAACAGCCCCGCCATCCAGGCGAGCACTGACATCACATGCAGGCTCTTGGTCCAGGGATAGGCTGCCGCCAGAAAATCACCGATCATGGGTCGCTCCGTTCTCTGCCCCTTCAATAAATATATTTATTTAAAAGAAAAGATGATGTGGTTGTTGTACCGGGGATAACTGGGAAAACCGGGTTTAACCGGAAGAGCCCAGAGGCTTCTCCACAGGTCTTTGACCCCCACGCCTTCATGGATCATGATCTGTGGAATAAGAATAATTGTATTGCAATATCAAATATATATGAGAAATCATCTTGTGAATAACCATGGGAGAATCTGTGCCTGACTCCAGCAGCATCACATAAATCCCCGTCTAACTGGTGATGAACTGTCCCCGTGGAAAACACTTGGGCAAAACACCGTGGAAGGGCGATCCGGGCTTGGATGACCGGGGAAGTCGAAGATATACAGAACCCATTCCCGGGCTTGGCCCCAGACTTGTTCATAGAGTTATCCAATGACGCAGATCATTCTGGCCTCGAGCTCCGCCATCCGGCAGACGCTGCTGACCAATGCCGGTATCCCCTTCACCGCCCTGCCCGCGCGCATTGACGAGGACGCGATCAAGGCCGCTTTGCTGGCCGAAGAGGCGACCCCGCGCGATGTGGCCGATGCGCTGGCCGAGTTCAAAGCCCGCAAGATCGCTGAAAAACACCCCGAGGCCACGGTGATTGGTTCGGATCAGGTTCTGGAATTTCAGGGCCAGATCCTGTCCAAGCCAACCAGCAAGGAGGAAGCAGCCGACCAACTGCGCGCGCTGCGGGGAAAACAGCACAAGCTGCTCTCTGCCATCGTCGTCTATTCCGGGGCCGAGCCGGTCTGGCGCTATGTCGGTCAGGTCCGTCTGCTGATGCGCGACAGCAGTGACGACTATCTGGCGGCTTATCTGGCCCGGAACTGGCCGGGGATCGGGGACAGTGTGGGTAGCTATAAGCTGGAAGAAGAGGGCGCACGGCTTTTCAGCCGTATTGAAGGGGACTACTTTACCGTTCTGGGTCTGCCACTTCTGGAACTCATCGGGTTCCTGACCCAAAAAGGAGACATCGAGGGATGACGGAAAAGCTGTTGCTGGCCGGGGTAATCGGCGACCCGATTGCACATAGCCGGTCCCCCCGGCTGCATGGCCACTGGCTGTGGCGCTACGGGATCGACGGGCATTATGTGCCGCTACATGTCACCCGAGAGCGGTTGCATGACACCCTGCGCCTGTTGCCCGACCTGGGGTTCAAGGGCGTCAATGTCACCATTCCGCATAAAGAAACCGTGCTGCAGATTGCCGATTCCGTGACCGATCGGGCGGCGCTGATCGGTGCGGCCAATACGCTGACCTATACGGCGAATGGGAAATTGCAGGCCGATAATACCGACGGCGTCGGTTTCATGGAGAACATTCGACAATACACACCCGGTTGGTCCGCCTCCGAAGGGCCTGCGCTGGTACTTGGGGCCGGAGGGGCCGCGCGGGCGGTGGTTTCCGCCCTGCTCTCTGACGGTTGCCCGCATGTGTTTCTGGTCAATCGCACCCGTGCCCGGGCCGAAGCCCTTCAGGATCATTTCGGCGCCAAGGTCCATGTCGCGGACTGGACGCGGATTCCCAACGTGCTTGATGAGGTTGCTTTGCTGGTTAACACAACCTCCCTTGGGATGGTCGGCAAGCAACCCCTTCATATCGACCTGGACAGGCTGAATCCGGCAACGGTCGTTAATGACATCGTCTACACCCCTTTGCGGACGGAACTGCTGGAAGAGGCCGCTGCGCGTGGCTGTCATACCGTCGACGGATTGGGAATGCTGCTGCATCAGGCCGCACCGGGGTTCGAACGCTGGTTCGGTATGAAACCGGAGGTCGATGACGACCTGCGCGCGGTGGTGTTGGGGGAATGAGCTTTATTCTCGGCCTCACCGGCTCTATCGGCATGGGGAAATCCACCACAGCCCAGTTTTTCCGCGATGCGGGCGTGCCGGTCTGGGATGCGGATGCCGCCGTGCACCGGATCTATGCCAAGGGCGGCGCTGCGGTTGAGCCGATTTCGAAGATCTGCCCGGATGCGACCGCCATCGGAAAAGTGGACCGTGACGCGCTGAAAGAGTGGATCGCGCGGGATGACACGGCGCTGGCGCAACTTGAACGGATCGTGCACCCGCTTGTCGCCGCAGATCGCGCGGATTTTATTGCCGCCAACACAGACGCGCCTCTTATCGTTTTGGACATCCCCCTGCTTTTCGAAACCGGATCGGCCGCCAATATGGACGGTGTGCTTGTCGTGTCCGTCGATTCCGAGGAACAACGCCGCCGGGTTCTGGCGCGAGAAACAATGACCGAGGAGATGTTCGCCTCGATCCTCGCGCGGCAGACGCCCGATGCCGAGAAACGCGCCCGTGCTGATTTCGTGATCGAGACCTATGATCTGGACAGCACCCGTGCGGACGTGATGAAACTGATCGAAAGGCTGACCGGGGAACATCATGCGTGAGATCGTGCTCGACACTGAAACGACCGGATTCGACCCTGAATCAGGGGATCGGATCGTCGAGATCGGGGCAATCGAGCTTTATAACCACCTGCCTACGGGCGAAACGTTTCACGTTTACATCAACCCGGAACGGTCCATGCCGGACGAGGCGTTTGGCGTGCATGGAATCGGGCCAGACCTGCTGGAATCCGGCCCGCGCGGCCCGAACCCCGGAGAGGTGACGCTGAAGGACAAGCCGGTTTTCTCGGCCTTCGGGCAGAAATTCCTCGACTTCGTGGGCATGGATTCCAAGCTGGTCATCCACAATGCCAGCTTCGACATGAAATTCCTGAACGCGGAACTGCGTTGGCTGAATCTGCCGCAGATCCCATGGGAACGTGCCGTCGATACGCTGGCCATTGCGCGCAAGAAATTTCCCGGCTCGCCAGCCTCGCTCGATGCGCTTTGCCGCCGGTTTGGGATTGATAACTCGTCCCGAACCTTGCACGGCGCGCTGCTCGACTCCGAGATCCTGGCGGAGGTCTATCTGGAACTGATCGGCGGGCGTCAGCCAGATTTCGCCTTGTCAGCGCGCGTGGAAACCACATCAACCGGTCAACCGACCGAAGCCTGGCGCCCGAAACCACGGCCCAATCCGCTGCCCTCAAGGATCAGCCAAGAAGAAGCCGCCGCCCATGCGTCCTTTGTCGAGGAGATGGGCGACGGCGCTGTCTGGAAGAAATTCGGCTGATTACGCGTCCGCGTGCGGCTTGGTCTGCGCGACGCGGGCCAGCTGGTTGCGATAGATCTGCACGAAATCCATGTTGTCGAGGTTCAGCGGCGGGTAGCCACCGTCGCGCGAAATGTCGGACACGATGCGGCGGATGAACGGGAACAGCATGCGCGGGCATTCGATATGCAGGAACGGATGCAACTGCTGCTCGTTCACGTTCTCGATCTGGAAGACGCCGGCATAATCAAGCTCGATCAGGAAAATCTGCGCGCCATCGTCCTTGGTTTTGTTGTCGATCTTCAGTTTGACGACAACATCGTACTGGTTTTCGGTCTGGCGCTTGCGCGCTTCGACACCGACCTGCACCTGAATTTCGGGCTGCGTGTTGCCCTGCAGGGATTTCTGGGCGGCGATGTTCTCGAAAGACATGTCTCTAATGAACTGGGCAAGGACCTGCATCTTGGGCAGGACGGGGGCCTGCGCTGCGCCTTCGGGGGCTTGGGTCCCGTTTTCTTCGGCCATCTGTATCTCCGGGTTTAAAAGGTTGCAGGCGGTTTATCAGGTGAATTCGGCTGCCTCAATGGCGAGTCCACCCGGAAGGCCCGTTTCGCGGCGGGTTTTCGTCAACTTCATAGTCGCCTTCGATGATCACATCGGGGCTGTGACGTGTTTGCGTCCATTGCTGCTGCCCGGCAACAACCGATTCAACCTTGATCCTTTTGCGCAGCTCTCGAAGCACCAGATTGCGAAAGCCCGGAACCAGCAGCGCAAAGCCAAGCGCGTCGGTGAAGAAGCCCGGCGTCAACAGAAGTGCCCCGGAAAACAGGATCATCGCGCCATGTGCCAGAGGCTCAGTCGGATCGTTCAAGTCGTTGAAACTGGTGCGAAGATTGGCCATCGCCTGAGCGCCCTGCGACCGCACCAGCATGGATCCCAGAACCGCTGTCAGCACAACTATTCCAAGTGTCGGCCACAAACCGATCAGCCCGCCCACCTGGATGAACAGGGCGATTTCAATCAGCGGCACGCCGATAAACAGGAAAAACAGCCACATCTTGCGTCCTTTCTTCGACAACAGCGGCGGTTGGCACATGGACTTGACCGCCCCCCGCGCCTACATATGTGCCATCGAGCCGCAAGATTTAACCCCAACCGCCCGAAAGAGGTTCCGACATGAATTCCCTACTGCAGCTTCTGGTGTTGGCCGGGATCGCAATTTTCCTGATCCTGAAGCTGCGCAGCGTTCTTGGAACACGCGACGGGTATGAGGCGCCTCCGTCCGAGGCACCAACCCGACGCAGCCCCCCCCGCCGGGATTTCGAGGTGATCGAGGGCGGCCCCGATCGCGATATCACCGATCATGTGGACGATGGCACCGATGCCGCCAAGGCGCTTGCCGCGATGAAGATGGCAGAGCCGGGCTTCTCGGTGTCGGAATTTCTGCAAGGTGCGCGTGGCGCCTATGAGATGATCCTCATGGCCTTTGAAAACGGCGATGTCGAAGGGCTGCGCCCGTTCCTGGCCGATGACGTGATGGAAACCTTCGAAGAGGTGATCCGCAACCGCGAAGAACAGGGCCTGTCCATCGACGCGAATTTCGTCGGGGTGCGGGAACTGGCGTTGCAGGACGCGAGCTTCGACCGGTCTGACAATATGGCCGAAGTCACCGTGCGTTTCGTGGGTGAGCTGACCTCTGCCGTGCGCAATGCGGCGGGGGAGCTGGTCGAAGGCGACCCCAATGCGATCAAGCGCCAGCGCGATGTCTGGACCTTTGGCCGTAAAATGGGCAGTTCCGATCCGAACTGGGTTCTGGTCGCAACCGGCGGGTGATCCCCCATGCGCGGCGGGCTTTTTTCTCTGGTCTTGTCCGCCGCGACCCTGTTTTGTGCCCCTGTGATGGCACAGCACAACGCACAGATACTCAGTTTCGACGATCTCGACGGATGGGCCGAGGACGATCATCAAGCGGCGCTTGAGGTCTTTCTGAACACCTGCCCGGATATGAATGACGGCGAATGGCTGCGGCTTTGCGCAGTCGCGCAGCAGCAGCCCAATGCCCGCACTTTCTTTGAGCTGTTCTTTCGCCCGGTTCTGATCGGCGGTGATGAACCCGCGCTTTTCACGGGCTATTTTGAGCCGGAACTGAGCGGGTCATTGACCCAAACCTCCCGCTACCGGTTCCCCGTCTATCGCATGCCGCCAGATGTGGTGGAGCCATGGCACACCCGTCGAGAGATTGAACAGGACGGGCTGCTCGAAGGCCAGGGGCTGGAAATCGCCTGGGTCGATGACGCGGTCGAACTGTTCTTCCTGCAAATTCAGGGGTCTGGACGCATTCGTCTGCCCGATGGCCGCGTGATCCGCGTGGGGTATGCTGGCCGCAACGGGCACGAATACCGCTCCATCGGTCAGGAATTGATCCGCCGCGGCATC
Source organism: Nioella sp. MMSF_3534 (assembly GCF_030732985.1). GTDB lineage: Bacteria > Pseudomonadota > Alphaproteobacteria > Rhodobacterales > Rhodobacteraceae > Nioella. The sequence goes on along the minus strand of NZ_JASHJX010000002.1, from coordinate 95,956 downwards.
TATCAGCCCCATCAGGTCTCGGCGCAGGTCATCGGGTCCTGGGTCAGGCGTAACCCGACCGCGGGGCGGGAGCTGCTCTATCACAACCCGTCCTACGTGTTTTTTCGCGTCATCCGCACGCGGAATCCCGATGACGGGCCGCTCGGCGCCATGAACCGATCCATCACGCCGATGCGTTCGATTGCGGTCGATCCCCGGTTTACGCCGCTTGGCGCGCCGGTCTGGATCGAGAAGGATGGCGAAAGCCCGCTGCGCCGGCTGATGATCGCCCAGGACACGGGATCTGCGATCCAGGGCGCGCAGCGGGCCGATGTGTTCTACGGTTTCGGGGATGAGGCCGGGTTGGAAGCGGGCCGTATCCGCGACCCCGGACGGATGATCGTGTTGATGCCGATCGAGCTGGCCAACCTGATGGTCCCGGACGCCTGATATGTCACGAAGAAGGCCCAGAACACTCAGCGCGGAGGACCGCAAGCTGTGGTCCGCCGTGACCCGCACGGTCACAGCCGCGCGCCCCCAGAAGCAGAAGGAAGACCTCGCGCCCGCGCCAGACCGGCACCACCCGAAACCGAAGCACAAGCAAAGCTTCGAGGTCAGCGATTTCCGCATAGGGGAGGCCGCGACAAGCGCCCTACCCGGCAGTCAGCTCGCGCCGTCGGTTTCCGAACGGCTGGCCCATGCCCCGGTGAGGATGGATCACGGCACCCACAAGAAGATGCTGCGCGGCAAGCTGAAGCCCGAGGCACGGATCGACCTGCACGGAATGACGCTGGCGCAGGCGCACCCGGTTCTGACGCGGTTCATCCTCGGTGCGCATGAGGACGGTCTCAGGCTGGTTCTGGTGATCACTGGCAAGGGCAAGGATCGGGATGATCCCGGCCCCATTCCCATCCGGCGCGGGGTGCTGAAACATCAGGTTCCAAACTGGCTGCACATGCCGCCGCTTGGCCGCGTTGTCTTGGATATCCGGGAGGCACATATCCGCCATGGCGGCGCGGGGGCGTATTACGTCTATCTACGCCGGGCGCGCTAGGCTGCGGGCAGCGGTTGTCACCCCGAACCAGATCAGGCCAGAGGCCAGCAGGAACCACATCGTGATTCCCAGCATCTGCTCGGGGAATGTGATGCCCCGATCAATCAGCACCCCCGAAATCGCGGGCCCGATTGCCGAACCCAACACCATCGCAGCCGTGGCGATGGACTTGATCCCGCCGATATGGCGCGTGCCATAGAACTCCGCCCAGAAGGCGGAGGGAAGCGTTGAATTCGCCCCCGTTGTCATCGCCATCAGGGCAAATGCCAGCGCCGCGCCCCAAAGCGACTCGGCGCTCGCCATCACCACAAAGCTGATCGCAATGGGGATCTGGTAAAAGGGCATCAGCCGCTTGGTGCCGAACCTGTCGATCGCCCATCCGGCCAACAGCATGAACAGGGTCGACACGCCCGTATAGACCGGGAACAGCGCGACAAAGCCCACATGGCTCCAACCCTTGACCTCGGCCAGATGCACCTGCTGGAAAAACAGTGCGGTGACGAAGGCCGATGGCCCCAGAATCGAGGGTAGCACGAACCAGAACAGCGGATGACGCAGCATCTCCTTTCGGGTCCAATGCCGCCCGTTCATGCCAAGCGCGTTGTCGCTTTCAGCAAGCGATTGCGGGGTACGTTCCTGGCGCAGCAGCCTCTGCATCACCGGCAACATCAGCAAGATGAACAGGGCTGCAACCATCCACAGGTAGTGCCAGTCGATCAGGGTCATGGCCGCCACGAACAGCACAGGCAAGATCGCTTCGCCAACGGCATAGCCCGAGGCCGCGATGGCCAGCGCCTTGCCCCGCGTTGCCACGAACCATCGCGCCATGGCGACCATCGCGATGTGGCTTGTCATGCCCTGCCCGGTGAAGCGCAGAAGGAAAATGGACAAGGGCAGAAACGCGGCATAGGGATTGAACGCCATGAACAGGCAGGCGAAGGCCAGCCCGGCGAACACGATGGCCCCCAGCACCCTGACCCGCAGCCGGTCGGTCAGAACCCCGGACCAGACCATAACGATGGCCGATGCCGTGGTGCCGAGGGAGTAGATCAGCCCCCAATCCCCGTCCGACAGGGAAAAGGTGGACATGATCTCGCCCGCGAAGATCGAGATGAAGAAGGTTTGCCCAAAGCTCGACGTGAAACTCAGCAAGGCCCCGGCCAGCAGAAACGCCGCATTGTCGCGCAGGAAAGACAGCGCGGCGGTCATTGTCCCACCGGCGACAACAGGATTTGCGTGGCGTTCCTGACCGTCAGAACCGTGCCGGAGACCAGATCAATCGGGATATCCCCGCTTCCCGTGCCAATATCGGGCAGGCCCTGAAACATCTGGATCAGTGAAGGCGAGGTGACCAGAGTCGAATGATTGGTCCAGTCCCCGACACCGGATCGGAAGGCAGAGATATCGACCAGCAGAATGTTGAACTCGGCCACATCTTCTGCCGTGCCCAGATTGCCAAGCCGGTTCTGCCGCCCGGTGATGCCTGCCGACAGTCGCAAGGCGCGGTCATTGGCCGAGGTAAAGACGACGAAGGGTTGCGGCAGCGGGTCCACGGCGCGGGCCTGGCTCTGGAACACTTCGATGTCGATATCGGGCGAGATCAGCACAATCCCTGACAGGGACTGCAAGACGGTGTCATCGCCCGAAATGCGGATCTGGCGCAGGGTTTCCATTGTGATATGGCCACCAAGCGAATGCCCCACCAAAAGGATGCGCCGCGCCCCCGCAGCGTGCAGATCGCGCAGGAACTGTTCCAGAGCATCCCGTGAAAACGCCGCACTTTCCCGGTCGAAGACATAGCCGAAAGGGTTACCCGCGCTTGGCCAGGCGAAATGCGCAGTCAGGCCGGGGGCCTCGTAGTCATGGGCCATCTGCGCGATGCGGAAGAGGCCCGAGGCGAAGTTGTTGTTGTAGCCATGAACGAACACCACGACCTCCCGATCCTCGGGCGGCAGCGCGGTCAGCGCCGTGCGAATATCGGCACGAAAAGCCGTGGGGCTGGGATAGCTGCCAGCATCCGTCACGACGAAATCGGTTGTCGGGTCAGGCACCTGGCCCTGTGGCCAAGTCACCTCGCCCAAGTCACGATTCGGCGGAATAGAGACATCAAACCGCGCATATTCCACCCCGCTTTCCCGTCCCGCCGTAAAGTTCTGATCCTCGAATGCGCGATTGGTGGCGACGAACACGGTCCGCATCCCGGCATCCGGAACGGTGCGGGTGACCATGGCGATATTCGGCGGTGTTCCGCAGGCGGCTGTCAGAAACAGAAGCGCGGCCAGAAGGAAACGAGTCACGGGCAAAGAACCGGAATAACAGGGCGTTTGCCCGCCCTATAGCACGTAGCGCCCGAGATCGGCAGAGCGCATCAGCTCGCCCAGATTCTTTTCCACGAATGCGGCATCCACGACAACGGCATCACCCCCCCGGTCCGGGGCCGTAAAGCTCAGCTCTTCGAACACCCGCTCCATCACCGTATAAAGCCGCCGCGCGCCGATATTTTCCACGCTGGTGTTCACCTCGGCGGCAATCGCAGCAAGTGCCTTGATCCCATCCTCGGTGAAGGTGACAGTCACCTCCTCGGTGGCCATCAGGGCGGTGTATTGCCGGGTCAGGGCGTTGTCGGTTTCCGTCAGAATCCGCACGAAATCCTCTTCCGTCAGCGCCCGCAGCTCCACCCGAATGGGCAATCGCCCCTGAAGTTCGGGCAGCAGGTCCGAGGGCTTGGCGATGTGGAAGGCACCCGAGGCGATGAACAGGATATGGTCGGTCTTGACCGGCCCGTGCTTGGTGCTGACGGTCGTGCCCTCGATCAACGGCAGCAGGTCGCGCTGCACGCCTTCGCGGCTCACATCTGCCCCGCGCGCGTCGGACCGGGCAGAAACCTTGTCGATCTCGTCGATGAAAACGATGCCGTTCTGTTCCACCGCACGCACCGCTTCGCGCGTCACGGTTTCGGCATCCAGCAGCTTGTCCGCCTCTTCGTCGATCAACACGTCATAGCTGGAGGCAACGGTCATCCGTCGTTTCACGGTGCGCCCGCCGAAGGCCTTTCCGAAGATGTCGCCAAGGTTCATGCCGCCACCCATGGCCCCCATGCCGGGCTGGCCGGGGATCTCGAACATGCCGCCCATGGGGTTGGAGGTATCGGCAACCTCCAGCTCGATCATCTTGTCGTCCAGCTCGCCCGAGCGCAGTTTCTTGCGGAACATCTCCCGCGTCTGTTCGCGGGCATCGGTTCCGGCCAGGGCCTCGATCACCCGGTCCTCGGCGGCTTGATGCGCATTGGCCTTGACCTCTTCGCGCATGTGCTCGCGCACCATGATCTGCGCGGCATCCACCAGATCACGGATAATCTGTTCCACATCGCGGCCGACATAGCCCACCTCGGTGAACTTGGTGGCTTCAACCTTGATGAAGGGCGCACGGGCGAGTTTCGCCAGACGGCGGCTGATCTCAGTCTTGCCCACGCCGGTGGGGCCGATCATCAGGATGTTCTTGGGATAGACCTCGTCCCGCAGATCATCCCCCAATTGCTTGCGCCGCCAACGGTTGCGCAGGGCCACGGCGACAGCGCGCTTGGCGTCTTTCTGGCCAATGATGAAGCGGTCCAGCTCGGACACGATTTCGCGGGGGGTCAGGTCGGTCATTTGGTACTCCAGCAGGGCTTCGATGAGACATACGCATCCTGAGGGAGGAGTCCAAGGGGGTGGACAATTGTAGATACAACCTGTAGATACAAATAGCGGTTTTTTTAGTTCTCGTGTTGCGTTTACCACCCTTCGAGCCGCCAAGGGCAACCGACGGAGACAGAGCGATGAAAGAGTTCATCAGCGATCAGTCATGCTCAGGAGGTGCCCTCGATGTTCGAATGGGACGAAAACAAGCGGCAGCTGACACTTCAAAAACATGGAATCGATTTCATAGACGCGGCGGAAATACTGGAGGGCGAGTACCTGTCTCTTCCTGCCCGCAGCGAGATCGAACAGCGTCAGATCGCGATAGGATATCTGAACGGCATCCCTATTGCCGTGGTTTTCACGATCCGGGAGGACGCGATCCGGATCATTACAGCCCGGAGGGCCCGACGAAATGAGCGAGAAGCATATGACGCGCATGTCGCTCGACGAGATGCGGAAACAGAAAAGCCAGACTGATTGGGAGCGTCTCAGGGCGGCACCCGATCATGAAGGCGAAGCCGAGGTCGAGGTTGATTGGGCCTCGGCCAGATTGGTGGAGCCAGAGCCAAAGAAACTGATTTCCCTGCGCATCGACGCCGATATTGTGGAGTTTTTTCGCAACCAGGGGAAAGGCTACCAAACCCGGATGAACGCTGTTCTTCGGGCCTACAAGGACGCGCAGGAGAAAGCGGGTTAAGCGTCTTCCGGGGTCAGAATGTCCCAGGGGGGAAGGCGGGTTTTGCCGGGGAAACCCGGCAGCGTGTTCATGATGGCGCGGCGGATGTTTTCCCATTGCGCACCAAGGACGATCAGCACGAGGCCAAGCATGAAGATGGACAGGAAGGCCGCGCCCTCCATCACCGTGAAGGCCAGCGCCACGATATAGCCGACACCGGATACCAGAAAGGACCGGCGGTCGATGGCGATGGCAAAGATCGCCATGGCCAGAACGAACACCAGCACCATCAGCTGCGCGGTGACGGTTCCAATATCAAACAGCGTCAGGGACACCGTGTTGACGATGGCAGGGGCGGCAATGACGTGCAGCCAGAAGCCGCTGGACGACCGGCGTGTGACGCGATGCGGGTCGCTCATGTCAAAGCGCAGGGCGACGGCAAGCCCGACAAGCCCAAGCACGATGGTCAGGACGGCGAAGGGGCCTTCCGCTGACAGAAGAAACAGGTCGCGCGGATCATCGGGCAGGGTGCCGCCGATCGCGATGATGCCAAAGCAGGTGGCGAAGACGCCAAGCGCAATCAGAGCCATGGCAAAGGGCACACGAAATACAGCGTAATAGGCGCACAGCAGCACGGTCGACAGTCCGGCGCCAAGCGTCAGGGTTATCGGCAGGTCCCCCCGAAACATCCAGCTGAGGCCCATGCCGAACTGTGCCGTCGAAATACCGAAGAAGATCGCCAGCGCGATGGAGGGGGCAACCATCCGGCGCTTGAGCGTGAAATAGCGGGCCAGCAGAATGACCGCCCCCGCGGCCAGAGCCGCATAGACCATCGTGGCGATGTAGCCGATAGATGTGATCTCGAACAGGCTGAGCCCGGTCAGCCCGAGCCAGCCTGCGAAAAAGATGCTCAGACCTACGACGATGAAAATCTCGTTAAAGCCCTTGAACAGCTCGAACGGTTCATCAAGCCCGGTCATGTGTTCGCGCACCCCGCGCCTAGCGTCGGACAGGGCTACAAGGGATGCCGCCTGAGCCTCTGATATCATGCCCGCGCCGACGGCGGCGCGGATATCGTCGCGGTTGACGCCGGTCATGCGCCGATCCGTTCCACCGTCAGGTTGCCATTGGTGTAGACGCAGATATCGGCGGCGATGGCCATGGCGCGGCGGGCGATATCCTCGGCCCCCATGTCGCTGTCAATCATCGCGCGGGCAGCGGCGAGCGCGTAGTTCCCGCCCGATCCGATCGCTGCAATCCCGTGCTCGGGTTCCAGCACATCGCCCGCGCCGGTGATGACGAACAGGTCGCGCCCATCGGTGACGATCAGCATCGCTTCCAGTTTTTGCAGGTACTTGTCGGTCCGCCAGTCCTTGGCCAGTTCGACGCTGGCGCGGGCCAGTTGACCGGGTGTCGCCTCCAGCTTGGCTTCCAGACGTTCCAGCAGGGTAAAGGCGTCGGCGGTGGACCCGGCAAATCCGGCCACAACCTCATGTCCGCCCGGTTTCAGACGCCGCACCTTTCGGGCGCTGCCCTTGATCACGGTCTGACCGAGGCTGACCTGTCCATCGCCCGCAACGACAACCTCGTCGCCCTTGCGAATGCCGATAATGGTTGTGCCGTGCCAGCCGGGAAAGTCGGAATTGCTCATGTCGTCTCCTTGCTTCCCTCGTATATGACCCCCAAGGCGGGTGGCGACAAGACCTCGCACCCTCTGGTCATTCTGTTCAGGTCCGCTAATTTTTTGACCGTGACAATTCGTTCGGCACCATTCCGGTTCTTCAGTCGCTATAGTGCCGCCAGCCAAGCTAGAGGAGCTACTCAATGATCCGCAAATTGACACTCGCCGCAGCGCTTCTTTCCGCGCCCATGGCTTTCGCTGACAGCCACGGTGCTGGCCCGTCCGGGGATGCAGAGGCCGGTGAAAACCTGTTTAACCGCAACTGCGTTTCCTGCCATGTCGTGCGTGACGCGGATGATAACGTGCTGGCGGGCCGCAATGGCCGCACGGGCCCTAACCTGTATGGTATCGTGGGCGCAGTGGCAGGAAGCGTCGAGGGTTTCCGGTACTCTTCTCTGATGGAAGCGGCCCATGCGGCCGAGATCACCTGGGACGAGGCCAGCTTCGCCGCCTATATTCCGAACGCCACGGCCTTCCTGACCGAAGCTACGGGCGAACGTGGCCGGTCTACCATGACCCCGCAGCGCGTTGATGAAGAAGGCGCGATAGATATCTACGCCTTCCTCGCGCAGTTTGGTGAGATGATGGAAGATGAAGCGTCTGACTGATCAACTCATGTCAGAGAAGCAAGAAGGGCGGCCCGTTGGGACCGCCCTTTGTTTTTGGAGCTTGGCAGAGATCAGTCCAGCGACCGCTCGACCTCCTCCCGCTCGAAGATCTCGATGACATCGCCCTTACGCACATCGTCGTAGTTCTCAAACGCCATACCGCATTCCTGACCGGACTGGACTTCCTTGACCTCGTCCTTGAAGCGCTTGAGCGTTTTCAGCGTGCCTTCGTGGATCACCACGTTGTCGCGCAGCAGGCGCACCCCGGCAGACCGGCGGGCAACGCCTTCGGTCACCAGACAGCCAGCCACGTTGCCGACACCGGATACGCGGAAGGTGTCCTTGATCTCGGCATACCCGATGAAGTTCTCGCGCACTTCGGCAGAGAGCAAGCCAGAGGCCGCTTTCTTCACGTCGTCCACAAGGTCGTAGATCACCGAGTAATAGCGGATTTCCACACCCTTCTGGTTCGCAGCGTTGCGTGCGGGCGCGTTGGCCCGGACGTTGAAGCCGATCACCGGTGCACCGGACGCTTCGGCAAGGCCGATATCGGATTCGGTGATCGCACCCACGCCGGAATGCAGGATGCGCACGCGCACTTCCTCGTTGCCCACCTTTTCCAGCGCCTGAGCGATGGCTTCGGCAGAGCCCTGCACATCGGCCTTCACCAGAACCGGCAGTTCCGCCACGTTCTGATCCGCCTTGGCCTTGGCCATCAGCTGATCGAGCGTGGTGGCCGCACCGGCGGCGGCGCGACGGTCCTTGGCGGCCTGTTCACGGTAGTCGGCGATTTCACGGGCCTGCGCCTCGGTATCGACCACGTTCAGAACATCACCCGCTTCGGGCGTGCCATTGAGGCCCAGAACCTCGACCGGAACCGAAGGCCCGGCCTCTTTCACACGGTCGCCCTTGTCGTTGATCAGCGCGCGGACTTTACCCCACTGCTCACCCACAACGAAGATATCACCCTGCTTGAGCGTGCCGTTCTGAACCAGAACGGTAGCCACGGGGCCGCGACCCACATCGAGCTGCGCTTCGATGACAGCACCAGAGGCAGCCCGGTCAGGGTTGGCCTTAAGCTCGAGGATTTCCGCCTGCAGCGCGATGGCGTCCAGCAGTTCATCAAGCCCCTGACCGGTATGGGCCGACACTTCAACGTCCTGAACCTCGCCCGACATCTGTTCCACGACAACCTCGTGTTGCAGCAGGTCGGTACGCACCTTCATCGGGTCGGCGGCCGGTTTGTCGATCTTGTTGATCGCCACGATCATCGGAACCCCGGCGGCCTTGGCGTGATTGATCGCCTCGACCGTCTGCGGCATCACCGCATCGTCAGCGGCCACGACCAGAACCACGATATCCGTCACCTGCGCACCACGAGCCCGCATCGAGGTAAACGCGGCGTGGCCGGGCGTATCGAGGAAGGTCAGCAGCTGGCCGCCGTCGGTCGTCACCTGGTAGGCACCGATATGCTGGGTGATCCCGCCCGCTTCACCGGCAACCACCTTGGCGTTGCGGATCGCATCCAGAAGCGAGGTCTTGCCGTGGTCCACGTGGCCCATGATGGTGATGACCGGGGCACGGGGCTTCAGGTCTTCCGGATTGTCCTCGACCGTGTCGATCACGTCTTCGACGTCGGAATCGGATACGCGCACCATGCGGTGGCCGAATTCCTCGACGATCAGTTCCGCGGTGTCCTGGTCGATCGACTGGTTCTGCGTGACCATCATGCCCATTTTCATGAGCTCTTTCACCACATCGGCCACCCGCTCGGCCATGCGGTTCGCCAGTTCCGAAACCACGATGGCCTCGGGCACCTGCACGTCACGCACGATCTTTTCGCGTTCCTGGTGGCCGCCCATGGCCTTCTGCCGTGCGCGTTCCTGCTTGCGTTTCATGGCGGCCATGGATCGTTGCCGCCCGCCTTCGCCACCGGTCAGCGCCTGGTTAACGGTCAGCTTGCCGGACCGGCGGCCATCGCGTTCGCCACCTTTTCCGCGCCCGCCTTTATCGTCGCGGTCCTTGTTGTCCCGCTTGGCCGGGGTCGGCGCGCCGGTCTTGGTTGGCACGGGCCGCGCGGTGCGGTCTTCCTTGGCGCCGGCGGGTGCATCCGCAGCCGGTGAGGCAGCGGGTGCAGCACGTTCAGCGGCGCGGCGTTCCTCTTCCTCGCGCTTGCGGCGCTCGTCTTCTTCGGCCTTGGCCTTCAGCGCCTCTTCGCGCTCGCGTTCTTCGCGTTCCTTGGCCTCGATCTCGGCCTTGCGACGCGCGCGTTCTTCCTCGCGTTCGCGCTCTTCGCGTTCGCGGCGCTCAGCTTCTTCGGACTCGCGGGCCTTGGCGGCCTGCAAGGCTTTCAGCCGGCGCTCCATCTCTGCGTCGGAAACACCCGAAGGCCGACGCGGCGCATCGGACTGCCCGGACGAGGATGAGCCCGGCTTGGGCACCACAACGCGTTTGCGTTTGGTTTCCACCACCACACTCTTTGTCCGCCCACGCGAAAAGCTCTGGTTCACGCGGCCCGAGCGGGCGCCGCCAGAAAGTCCGAGGGGTTTTTTACCGTCTTGATCGCTCATACGTCTTTCGTATCCTTCCCGGCGATATGTTCGCCGTATGTGCCGCGCAGGCCTCGCAGCTTCGAGGCCTCCTCTACTACACGTCGTTCGAGTCCGCCAGCCGCAAGCGCGCCATGTATCACATGTTGGCGCCCGAATGCCAAACCCAATTCATCTGCCGTCAAACAGCCGAAAAATCGGCCCCCTTCGGGCGTCCAGAGTTTCGATTTTCCCCGTTCCGAGCCGTCAGAGGCCTGGAACAGAACGCGGGCATGACCATCCGCCAGCCAGCCTTTTACTTTTTCAAACCCGGCCACCGCCTTGCCGGACTTCCGCGCCAGCGAGATCAGCTCGATCACACGGCGCGCCAGCAGGGTTTCGACCTGTTCCGCCAGATCGGCGGGAACCGTCACTTGCTGCTTTGCCCCACGGGCGAACAGGTTCTTCTTGACGGCCAGCGCCAGCGCAGCCGGATCGGCCGAAACCCAGATGCCCCGACCGGGCAACCGCTCTGCGACATCCGGGACAATCACGTCGCCCGGACCCACGACAAAGCGGATCAACCCGGCCTTCGGCTGGGTTTCTCCGGTGGCGATGCAGCGCCGTTCGGCCTCATCGCGCGATTTGGTTCGACCGCCCCGTGTCATGGGCTGCATCCCCGAGACCTGCGATCAGGCCTCGGACTCCTCTTCTGCTGCTTCGGCTGCCGCCGCTTCCGCTTCGGCTGCGGCTTGCGCTTCCAGTTCCTCGATGGTGACCCAGCCCAGTTGCAGGCGCGCGGTCATCACCATGTTCTGAGCTTCCTCGAGGCTCACGTCGAACTGTTCCAGAAGGCCGTCATCCTTGACGCGCTGACCGTCCACGGTGGTCCAGCCGCCCGCCAGTTCCCAATCGGCGCAGGTTGCGAAATCTTCCAGCGTTTTCACATCGTCTTCGCCAAGGGCCACCAGCATCTGGGGTGTCAGACCTTCGAAATCAATAAGGCTCTGTTCCACACCCAGTTCACGGGCCTGTTCCAGCGCCTTGCGGTTCTGCTCTTCCAGATAGTCGCGGGCACGGGCCTGCAACTCGTTCGCGGTGTCCTCGTCGACGCCTTCGATGACCAGCAGTTCATCCAGCTCCACATAGGCGACTTCTTCCAGCGAGGTGAAGCCTTCGGAGACCAGCAGCTGCGCGAAGAATTCGTCCAGGTCGAGGCTGTCCATGAAGACCTGCGTCCGCTCGGCGAATTCGGCCTGGCGACGGGCGCTTTCTTCTTCCTCGGTCAGAATGTCGATATCCAGCCCCGTCAGCTGAGAGGCCAGCCGCACGTTCTGACCGCGGCGGCCAATGGCCAGCGACAGCTGATCATCGGGAACCACGACCTCGATCTTGCCGGCGTCTTCATCCAGAACAACCTTGGACACTTCCGCAGGTTGCAGCGCGTTTACAAGGAAGGTCGGCTGATCGTCATTCCACGGGATGATGTCGATCTTTTCGCCCTGGAGTTCGTTCACGACGGCCTGAACCCGGCTGCCGCGCATACCGACGCAGGCCCCGACGGGGTCAATCGAGTTGTCATAGGAAATGACAGCGATCTTGGCACGCGAACCTGGGTCACGGGCGACGGCCTTGATCTCGATGATGCCGTCATAGATTTCCGGCACTTCCATCTTGAACAGCTCGGCCATGAACTCCGGCGCGGTACGGCTGAGGAAAATCTGCGGCCCGCGCGGTTCGCGGCGCACATCCTTGATGAAGACGCGGATCCGGTCATTCGGGCGATAGCTCTCGCGGCCGATCTTTTCATTCCGGCGCAGAACCGCTTCGCCACGGCCGATATCGACGATGACGTTGCCATATTCCTCGCGCTTGACCTGACCGTTGATGATCGTGCCCTTGCGGTCCTTGAATTCTTCGTACTGGCGATCCCGCTCGGCCTCGCGCACCTTTTGCAGGATCACCTGCTTGGCGCTTTGCGCGGCGATCCGGCCCATCTCGACCGGGGGAACCTCGTCGATGATCTCGTCGCCGATCTCTGCGTCTTCCTTGAAGGCGCGGGCGTCGCGGACGGTCAGTTCGGTGAAGTGGTTCTCTACCTCTTCAACCACGGTACGCACGCGGGTGAAGGTGGCCTTGCCGGTCCGGCGGTCGATGTGCACACGGATATCCAGCTCGGACCCGTAGCGCGACTTGGCGGCACGGGCGAGCGATTCTTCCATCGCCTCGACCACCAGACCGGGGTCGATCATCTTCTCGCGGGCAACGGCCTCGGCGGTTTGCAGAAGCTCCAGCTGGTTTGCACTGGTGATTGCCATGGGTCAGTCCTCCGCCTTTCCAGGCTCTTCGGTTTCAATCTCGTCGAATTGGGATTCGTCGATGGTGCCCGCCGCCTTGCGCTGGCGCAGCATTTCAGTGATCAGGTCGTCGGTCAGGACCAGCTTGGCGTCCGTCAGCCAGTCGAACTCCAGCCCGATGGTGACGGGGTCGCCCTTTTCATCCACCAGGTTGATCAGCACTTCGTCGCCGTCGATCCCGGCAAGCTCGCCCTTGAAGCGGCGCCGCCCGTCGATCAGTTCAGCGGTTTCCAGCTTGGCCTCATAGCCTTGCCAGGTGTCGAAATCCTTTAGCCGGGTCAGCGGCCGGTCGATCCCGGGGCTGGACACTTCCAGCGTGTAGTTGTCTTCAATCGGGTCTTCGACATCCAGAAGGGCGCTGACCGCGGTTGAGATCTCGGCGCATTGATCGACCTCGATCCCGCCCTCGGGACGTTCGGCCATGATCTGCAGCGTCATGGTCTTTCCGCTCATCAGGCGGATGCGCACCAGTTCGAACCCCATCCCTTCGATCAAGGGGGTCAGGATATCGGCCAGGCGGCGATCCATAGCGGTTTTGGCAATCAGGTCTGACATGGGTCCAAACACAAAAAAACGGGCGCGCGGCCCGTTGATATTTCCCGGTGGAGCGTCGGGGGTAGAGGCCGACGCGCCGCTGTTGAAGGGGATATAGGACGAATCAGCGCCGGGCGCAAGTCATCCGCAGAAGGCCTGCGTAATCATACCGTCCGCGTCCACGAAAACGTTGAACCGCCAGGGCCAGTAATCCATCGTCCCGGCCATGCGCTCGGCGGAAAAGACGCGAGGCGACAGATCATACTGTCCGGTGATCTCGATCGGATGGCCGATAAGGCTTTCCACCTCCGTCAATGCGCAATTGTTGTCGACAATCACCGGGGTGCGGACAACCGGGTCACAGCCTTCTGTGGCGGTACACACGGCGACTGAGCCAGAAACTGGGATGACAGGGCCCAATTCCCAGCTTGGTCCTGCATGGGAAGAGTTTACCGTGCCTTCCATGGCCGCCTGGCAGCGGCTGCCCGTGTTGCAATGAGGTTGGATGATGGTGTTGGCCATCGCGGCGTTGCCGATCATCTGGGTCACGGTGGCGAGGAATGCGATGGTGAGAATAGAGTTTTTCATCTTGGAATGTGCTTTCATGAAAGGGATGTCTGCGCCTATCCGCAGAACACGCGGAAAACTGTTTGATCCAGGTGAATTTCAAAATTCAGGCGGTCAGCGATGTGGTTGAAATTTCTCACCTGACCGAACTGGAGAATCCGAGCCCCGTGCGTTGCCCCGGCCGTGTGGGCATAGGATAGGGGCTGCCCAACCAGATGCTGATACAGGTTCGCACCACACATGCGGGAGGTGTCGTGAACGGGGAAGCCACCAGATGCTTCATAGGGGTTCGGATGTGTCAGGCCCGTTTCCGTGCCCGGAAAATAGGTGGCAGAGATCCCTTGGGCAAACGTCGGGGCTGCGCCGACAAACAGGATGGCGAGGGTCGTGGCAAGGCGTTTCATCCGCAATAGACCCGTTCGATGATGTCGTTTTCGTCAACGGCGATGTTCATACGATCGGCGATGTAGATCATCGTGGTCATCATGCCGGGGCGCAGGACGCGGGCCATGTTGGCCTCTGCCATCAGATCCGCAACAATAGCGGGCTGGCCGATCAGGGACTGATAGCGCGACGCGCCGCAGCTGTCGGCAAGGTTCAGCTCTGCCAGGGCGGGGGTCGTGGTCGCGGCCAGGGCGGCAATCAGGGCGAAATGTTTCATTGGTATGTCTCCTTGTCTATAGGTGTATAATCGACACTTACAAGGGGAGAGTCAAGCCATATGTGTTATCGGCACACTTTTGCAAAAATGACGGACGCCTTTCCTCTTCCATTGAATCCCGAGCGGCTTTGTCACAGGGTCAGATCAACACGATGAAACCGGGAGGAAGATTGATGCGCACCCGTGCAGCTGTTGCTTTGGAGGCTGGGAAGCCTCTGGAGGTTATGGAGGTGAACCTCGAGGGCCCGAAGGCGGGCGAGGTTCTGGTGGAGATCAAGGCGACGGGGATCTGTCATACGGATGAGTTCACGCTCTCTGGCGCGGATCCCGAGGGGATGTTCCCGGCCATTCTGGGCCATGAGGGCGCGGGCGTGGTGCTGGAGGTGGGCCCCGGTGTGAAAAGCCTCAAACCCGGCGATCATGTGATCCCGCTCTACACGCCCGAATGCCGCGAATGCGAGTATTGCCTCTCCGGCAAGACCAACCTCTGCCAGGCCATTCGCGTCACGCAAGGCCAGGGTCTGATGCCCGACGGGACCAGCCGGTTTTCCATGCTCGATGGCACGCCGATCCTGCATTACATGGGTTGTTCGACCTTCTCGAACCACACCGTCCTGCCCGAGATCGCGCTGGCCAAAGTGCGCCCCGACGCGCCTTTCGACAAGATCTGCTATATAGGCTGCGGCGTGACCACGGGGATCGGTGCGGTGATCAACACCGCCAAGGTCGAGATCGGCGCGCGGGCGGTGGTCTTTGGCCTGGGCGGCATCGGGCTGAATGTGATCCAGGGGCTCAGGCTC
Source organism: Nioella sp. MMSF_3534 (assembly GCF_030732985.1). Taxonomy (GTDB): domain Bacteria; phylum Pseudomonadota; class Alphaproteobacteria; order Rhodobacterales; family Rhodobacteraceae; genus Nioella. Next base: position 80,831 of record NZ_JASHJX010000002.1, on the reverse strand, counting down.
GCTGGCGCCGACCAGATCGTCGGCGTCGACCTCAACCCCGACAAGGTGGAGATGGCCAAGCGGTTCGGCATGACCGATTTCGTCAACCCCAAAGAGGTCGAAGGCAGCATCGTCAACCACCTGGTGGAGCTGACCGGCGGCGGCGCGGATTATTCCTTCGACGCGACCGGCAACGTGCAGGTGATGCGCGACGCGCTGGAATGCGCCCATAAGGGCTGGGGCGAGTCGATCATCATCGGCGTGGCGCCCGCGGGGGCCGAGATCTCCACCCGGCCCTTCCAGCTGGTCACCGGCCGCGTCTGGCGCGGCACGGCCTTTGGCGGCGCAAGGGGCCGGACGGACGTGCCCAAGATCGTCGACTGGTACATGGACGGCAAGATCGAGATCGACCCGATGATCACCCACACGCTTTCCCTCGACGACATCAACAAGGGCTTCGACCTGATGCATGCAGGCGAGTCGATCCGGTCCGTCGTCGTGTACTAAACGTGCTATAGTAACGTCAGGGCCGGTTCCCTTCGGGGGATCGGCTGGTTTCAGGAAAGGAGTTTTCCAGATGAAGACCATGGCTCTTATTTCCGGGCTTGGCATCCTGTTGGCGGCGGGCATGGCGCAGGCCGAAGGCTGGACGGTGTCCGACCTCGGGTCCGTCGATGAACGGGCCGAATGCATGCGCCTGGCCGAAGCCACGATCGACGCCTACCGCGCGACCTATGGCGGTGATGGTTTCACCGGGCGCAGCGAATGGACCATCGGCGGCTATGACCTGCGGGGCGAGGTTGTGGATGCGCTGATCATCTGCCCGATCGAGGCGGGAATCGCGGCGCCGTTCCTCATCGTCTTCAACACCGATTCCGACAATGACGCGCGCGAAACCGTGGCCGACCGGCTGAACGAGATCTGGGATCAGCAGGTGGCGGGCACCTACGCACCGCCGACACCGGGCAAATAGGCACGCCGCGCCCTCCCGTTCAGACATGGAGGATCTGTCATGGAACCCGAAGGCCTGGGATTTCTGTCTGGCCTCGTGACCGCCCTTGGCGGTTTGGTGGGGGCCACTGACACGGCCCCGCAGCCCGGAGGCGCGGTGATTGAACTGCGCGTGTCAGGGCAGGAATTTATCGTCCCGCCCGAACACATCCTTGCGGTATTGGCCAGTGTGAATGACATAACGCAAATGCCCCAGCTGGAGCTGAGTTTCGACGCCAGCGGCGCCACCCTGTTTGCGGAAATCACCGCTGCCCATATCGGGCAGGAGATGGATCTGGTGGTCTGCGACCAGGTGCTGATGTCGCCCGTGATACAAGAGCCGATCACAGGCGGGCAGATCGTGATCACCGGTAACTTCACCGTGGACGAAACGACGCTTCTGGCCAGTCAGATTTCCGGAAGCACCCCTTGCGACACTTCCGAGGCAACCAAATGACCCACCGTTCAAGGCGTTGAATGCTGCCGTCGCCCTCGACTTCCCGATCCGGGGGCGTCATCCTGTTTGCAACAGGGCCACACCGGCCCGGCCGAAAAGGACAGGTCCGTGACCCAAACCAAAATCCCCCTGCTGGCCGTTCTGGTCGATGCGGACAATACCTCGCCCAAGCATGCCAAGGCGATCTTCGATGAAATCGCCCGGTTCGGAGAGGCCAGCGTGCGCCGCATCTACGGGGATTTCTCGTCTCAGCAGATGGCAGGCTGGAACCGGGTACAGGCGGAGCACGGGCTGGTGCCCTTCCATCAGCCTGCCAATACCGTTGGAAAGAACGCCAGCGATATCGCCCTTGTGATCGACGCGATGGACCTGCTGCATACCGCGCGTTTCGACGGCTTCGTTTTGGTCAGTTCCGACAGTGATTTCACCCGGCTTGCCAGCCGTATCCGGGAACAGGGGCTGGAGGTCTATGGCATCGGTCAGAAGAAGACCCCAGATGCGTTCCGCCAGGCCTGCAAGCGGTTCATCTTCATCGAGAACATCGAAGGCGAGACGACCAAGCCCGCCGATGGCGCAGCCAAGCCGGCCGCCAAGCTGACCGAGGTGCGTGACCTGATCTACCGGGCGATGGATTCGATTGATCAGGACAGCGACTGGTTCAACCTTGGTACGCTTGGCCAGCAGATTCAGGCCGCGAACCCCGATTTCGACACGCGCAGCTATGGCAAGAAGAAGCTGTCCGATATCGTGGCGGATGTAAAAACGCTGGAAACCCGGCGGGCTGAGAACAACCAGCTGTTCGTGCGACGCGTGGACTGATCAGGCGCGGCGGTAGCGCGCGAGGAAGGTCGCCACCGTTTCCCGTGCAATTCGATCCATCTTATCGGGTGAATCATCGGTCTCGACATTGAGGATCCGGCGCAGCAGCATGTCGGCCCGGCAAAGCTGCAGGAACTGGTCGGCGGCCATGTAGGGATCGTCGATCTTCAGCTCCTGCGCCACCTTCTCGCTGCCCAGATAGCTGGCGATTTGGTCCAGCACCTGTTTGGGGCCACTGTCATAGAAGGCGCGGCCCAATTCAGGGAAGCGGTTCGATTCGGCCACACAGACCCGGAACACCTGGATGGAAAAGTCAGACATCAGGAAGTTCAGGAACGAACGCGCGATGGAATAGAGCGCCTCTGGCACCGGGCGTTGCAGGATTTCGATCCCCATGGCCTGCTCGGACTGCATCTGACACTGAGAGGTCAGAACCGCCATGAACAGAGCCTGTTTATCAGGGAAATAGCTATAAAGCGTCGCCTTGGACACGCCTGCATCGCGCGCAATCTGGTCGACGCTGGCGCCTTCGAACCCTTCGCGCAGAAACACCTCTCTCGCCCCGGCGATGACCTGATCGAATTTCCGGCCTTTCTTGAGCGGTACGCTGATGTTCATGCTGCCTCCTGCTGACATTGGTACAATAGACTGACCAGTTTAGTTCATCAAGCAAAGCAGGCGCTGGACAGGGTATGAATGTTGCCCTAGCGATGCCCACATGATCGAGATCTTTCTCAAGACCCTGCCCTTCTTCGCGTTGATCGCGCTTGGCTTCCAATCGGGACGCACCGGCTTCTTTACGGCAGAGGCGACGGCCTACCTGACGAAATTCGTCTTCTACTTCGCCCTGTCCGCCATGCTGTTCCGGTTTGCCGCCAACCTGTCGATATCCGAGATCTTCGACTGGTGGTTCGTCGCCGCCTATCTGTGGGGCTGCGGGGTGGTTTACCTGCTGGCCACGGCGGTCGCGTTCTTTCGAGGGGTCGGCATACAGGAAGCGGCGGTTGAGGCACAGTGCTCGGTCATCGGCAATACGGGCTTTCTGGGCGTGCCGATGCTGGTGGTGCTTCTGGGCGAAAACGCAGCCGGCCCGGTCCTGATGATCCTGGCCATGGATCTCATCGTCTTTTCCAGCCTGATCACCATCCTGATCACAGGGTCACGCGACGGGCGCATGTCCGTTGCCATTCTCGGCACGGTCGGCAAGGGGTTGTTGAAAAACCCGATGATTGTCTCGATCGCGCTTGGCCTGATCTGGTCGGGCCTGTCGCTGCCCATTCCCGAAGTTGCCAATGAATTCCTCGGCATCCTCGGGGCCGCTGCAACCCCCGGTGCGCTGTTCGCCATCGGGGCCTCGCTGGCAGGCAAATCGGCGGAACGGATGTCGGTCGCCGGGTGGCTCAGCTTTTGCAAACTGGTGCTGCACCCCGGCGCGGTCGCCATTGCGGCGCTGTGGCTGTTCCCGGTCGCGGCCTTTGACGCGGCGGTGATGATTTCGGCGGCGGCCTTGCCCGTCGCGGGCAATGTCTACATCCTTGCGCAACACTATGGCGTCGCGCCGCAGCGCGTTTCGGCGGCAATCCTTATCTCGACCGCGATATCCATCGTCACGGTCTCTCTCGTCATCGCCTGGGTCACACCGCTGCTCTAGCCGCTTGCTGCATCGCCCCTCCCGCGTTACGCCTTGGCGAAAGCTTTTGCGGAGGACGACCCATGGAAACGATTTCAGAAAACCGGTGTTTCGGCGGCACCCAAGGCGTTTATCGCCACGCCTCCAGCGCGACCGGCACCGACATGACCTTTGGCCTGTTCCTGCCCGCAGAGGCAGAGGACGCCCCGGTTCCGGTGTTGTGGTATCTGTCGGGTCTGACCTGCACCCATGAAAACGCGATGGTGAAGGCGGGCGCACAGCTTTGGGCCGCCGAGCAGGGCATCGCTCTGATCTTCCCCGATACGTCCCCGCGCGGCGAAGGTGTGCCGAATGATGACGCCTACGATCTGGGGCAGGGCGCCGGGTTCTACGTGAACGCCACGCAAGACCCGTGGGCCGAGCATTTCCAGATGTGGGATTACATCACCGAGGATCTGCCAAACCTCGTCTTCGATCGCTTCGCGCTGGATGCCAGCCGTCAGGGCATCACCGGTCATTCCATGGGCGGCCACGGCGCACTGACCATCGCCATGAGCTTCCCCGACCGCTTCGCCAGCGTTTCGGCCTTTTCACCCATCTGCAACCCGATGGAAAGCGACTGGGGTCGCAAACAGCTTGGGGCCTATCTGGGCGACAACACCGCCCTGTGGGAAGCGCATGACGCCACGATGCTGATGCGGGCCAAGGGCTTTCCCGGCCCGGTCCTGATCGACATGGGCACCGCCGACCAGTTCGGCGACCTGCTGAAGACCGAAGCATTGGCCGAGGCCATGACCGCCCGTCGCCAGCCCGGAACCATCCGCATGCAGCCCGGCTATGACCATTCCTATTTCTTTGTCTCGACCTTCATCGAAGATCACATCAGCTTCCACGCCGAAGCGCTTTACGGCGTCAGTGCATGAGCGTCGAGGCGGTCGTTTTCGATATCGGGAACGTCCTGATCGAATGGGCGCCGGAACGGCTCTATGACAGGCTTTTCGGCGAAGATCGGCGGCGAGAGCTTTTCGCCGCCGTCGATCTGGAGGGCATGAACCTCGGTATCGACAAGGGCAATCCATTCCAACAGTCCGTCTATGCGTTGGCGGATAAAAATCCCTTGTTCAGAGACGAAATCAGGCTCTGGCATGACCGTTGGCTGGACATGGCCAGCCCCGCCATCCCCCATAGTGTGCACCTGCTTCGCAAGCTGCGCGCCAAGGGCATCCCCGTCTTTGCCCTGTCCAATTTCGGTCGGGAAACATTCGATGCCGCCTGTGCAGAGTATGAATTCCTGACCGAGTTCGACCGGTCCTATATCTCGGCCCACCATGGGCTGATCAAACCGGACCCTGCGTTTTATGCCGTGTTAGAGACTGATTCCGGTCTTTCCGGTGCGTCGCTTCTGTTTACCGACGACCGTGCAGAGAATATCGACGCCGCCCAAGCACGCGGCTGGCACACGCATCTGTTCGAAGGGCCGGAAGGATGGGCAAGGACGCTCATCGCTCATGGCCTGCTGACCGAGAAGGAGACCCGCCCATGAGCATCGACATCATCGGACCCGAGGCAGAGGCGCATCTGACATGGCAGGGCCTGATGGATGCCCTGCGCGCGGGGCACCGGCTGCCCAAGGCCGAGATCGGCGATACGCTGCTCTATCGTGGGGACGACACGCTGCTGTCGCGCGCGGCCTGGATCGACGGGGTTGGATCGGCGGTGAAAACCGCCAACATCTTCCCCGGCAATCCCGGCAATGGCAAACCGCTGATCCTTGGGGCGGTGAATGTCTATTCCGACGAGGATGGCGGGTTGCTGGCATTGGTGGACTTTGAACTGGTCACAAAGTGGAAGACGGCGGGCGGCAGCCTGCTTGGCGCGGCACAACTGGCCCGGAAGGATAGTGAAACGATTCTGATCGTTGGCGCGGGCGCTGTTGGCCATTCTCTGCGCGAAGCCTATGGCGCGCTGTTCCCCGATGCCCGCTTCCAGATCTGGAATCGCACCCTCGCCAAGGCCGAGGCCTTCGCCGAAGAATACCCGGGAACCGAGGTCGCCCCCGATCTGGAAACCGCCGTGCGCGGGGCCGATATCGTGACCTCCGCCACTATGGTGACGGACCCCATTCTGAACGGCGACTGGTTTCAGCCCGGCCAGCATATCGACATCATCGGGGCCTATCGCCCGGATATGCGCGAAGTGAACGACGCGGCGATCCTGCGTAGCGCGATCCACGTGGACAGCCGCGACACCACGATCGGCCATATCGGTGAGATTCAGGACCCGATTGACCGGGGGTTGATCACGAAGGAAGATATCCTCTCGGACTTCTACGATCTGGAGGCTGGCAAAATGACCCGTCGCAGCGACGGTGAAATCACGCTCTTCAAGAACGGTGGCGGCGCGCATCTCGACCTGATGACAAGCCGCTACATCCTCGACGCATGGCAATCCCGCTGATCGCAGGCGCTGCGGCGCTGGCCCATGGTGGCAGCTATCTGGGCGCGCGCCTGAACCGGCGGCGGGTCGACGACCTGCGCAGCCACATGCCTGGACGGTTGGTATCGCTGTCCCAGGGTCTCACCCATGCCGAATGGCACGGGCCGGAGGGTGGCCCGGTTCTGGTCTGCGTGCATGGTCTGTCCACGCCCTCCTTTGTCTGGGGGCCGCTGCTGCCGCATCTGACCGGGCTAGGCTATAGGGTGCTGACCTATGACCTTTACGGCCGCGGTTATTCCGACCGTCCGCCAGGGCGTCAGAATGCGGATTTCTTCCTGCGGCAGCTGCAGGATCTGCTGGATGCGGAGGGGGTGAGCGGCCCGTTCACCCTGATGGGCTATTCCATGGGCGGGGCGATTTCAGCGGCGTTCACGGCGGCCCGTGCTGAGAGAGTCTCTCGCCTGATCCTGCTCGCTCCGGCAGGTCTGGGCCACGCGCTCGGGCGGTTCTCCGACATCGTGGCCAAAAGCCCGCTGGTCGGCGACTGGATGATGGAGGTTCTTGGCACCCGCAAGCTGCGCGGGGGTTATGGCGAGGGCGACGGCGCGGACCCGGTGGCCGATGCGATCACCAACCGCGCGCTGGACGAACTGGCCGTCGAGGGCACCCTGCGGGCCATCCTGTCCGCACAGCGCGGCATCCTGTCGGATGATCAGTCAGCGCTACACACAGGCATTGCGGCGGTGGAAACTCCCGTTCTGGCGATCTGGGGTGCGGAGGATACCGTCATTCCGATCACCTGCCGGGACCGGTTGGAGACGCTCAACCCCTCTGCCCGGCAGATCACCCTGATTGAAGCCGATCACCGACTGACCTATACCCATGCGGAACAGGTGGCCGAGGCCATCGGCCCCGCCTAAGCCACCGCCGCTCGGTCGTTCAGGGGCTTTTCGTTGATCGGCAGGTGAACCACTGCCGACAGCGCCCCGACCCCCACGCCGATCCACCAGACGGCGCTGTAGTCGCCGTAGAGGTCATACATCCAGCCGCCCAAGACCACGCCCAGAAACCCGCCCAACTGGTGGCTGAAGAAGACGATTCCGTAAAGCGTGCCCATGTAGCGCAGCCCGTAGAGATAAGCGATCAGCCCGCTGGTCAGCGGCACGGTGGCAAGCCACAGAGAGCCCATGACGACGGAGAATACGACGACAGTCAGCGGCGTGATCGGGAACAGGATGAACATCGCCGCCGCGATGGTGCGGCCCGTGTAGATCAGCGCCAGCAGGTATTTCTTGGGAAACTTCGTGCCGAGCCAGCCCGCCGTGATGGTGCCAACGACATTCGCCAACCCGATGAGAGAAATGGCAACCGCCCCGAGGGTCGAGGTCGAGGTGATCCCGATACTGTGCAGCATCGAGCCGGGCACGATCGGCCCGCACATTTCCGTCACCAATGCCGGGAAATGGGCGGTGATGAAGGCCAGTTGATACCCGCAGGAGAAAAAGCCAACGAAGATCAGCGTGAAGGACGGGTCCTTGAACGCCTTCTTCAGGATCTGGCCCATGCTTTCCTCGATCTCTGCCTTGCTGGCCATGGGCGGGGCCTTCAGCAAGGGCAGCACAAGCACGGTCAGAAGGATGATCCCGGCGAAGATCAGGAAGACCATCTGCCAGCTCATCATGCCAAGCAGGGCCTCGGCAAAAGGCGCCCCCACGATCTGCCCGGCGGACCCCGCGGCAGTCACGATTCCAAGGGAAATCGACCTGTTCTCATCCGAAGTGGCCCGGCCCACAATGGCCAGGATGACGCCGAAACCGGTCCCCGCAATGCCGAATCCTACGAGGATTTCCAGCAGTTGGTGCTGAATGGGTAGGGTCGCGCCCGCCGACAGGACCAGCCCGATGGCGTACACCAGGGCCCCCAGGATCAGCGCCTTGCGATCCCCGAACCGTTCCGCGATGGCCCCGAAGATCGGCTGCCCGATACCCCATGCCAGGTTCTGGATGGCGATGGCCATACTGAACTCTGCCCGCGGCCAGCCGAATTCCTCGGCAATGGGGATCTGAAACACGCCGAAGCTGGCCCTGACGGCAAAAGACAGCAGGATGATCAGGCATCCGCCGATCAGGACGGGCGTGACGAGGGGGGATTTCTGGGGCATGGCAAGGGTCCAAAGTCGCGTCCGGTGACAGTGGGTCAGCACTCCTGCCCTGTCAAATCAGAAATCTTGATCCGCCACGTCAGTTTTTGTGTGGATCACCGGCGCGGCTTCGCGCTACCAACCTGATATGTCTCAGCATCTTCAAGCCATCTACGACACCCGCGTGGCCGAGGGCCTGTTACGCCCCGATCCGGCGCAACGAGAGGTTCTTCTGCTTCTGGAAGACCTGCGCGAAAAGCTGGAGGAGCGGCCCGCCAAGCCTACAGGGTTCCTGGGCAGGTTCTTCAAGCCAGCGGTGCCGGACGGAACACGCGGGCTTTACCTTTGGGGCGGGGTCGGGCGCGGGAAGTCCATGCTGATGGACCTGTTCCATGCCCATGCCGGGGTGTCGCGCAAACGGCGCGTGCATTTCCACGCCTTCATGCAAGAGATTCAGTCCGGTCTGCATGAGGCGCGCAAATCCGGGGCCGAGGATGCGCTGAAACCGGTGGCAGAGGCGGTGATCCGCGACGTGGACCTTCTGTGTTTCGATGAAATGCAGATCACCGACATTGCCGATGCGATGATCGTCGGGCGGCTGTTCCAGATGCTGTTCGATGCAGGGGTGGTGGTGGTGACCACCTCGAACCGCCCGCCGGAAGGTCTCTACAAGGACGGTTTGAACCGGCAGTTGTTCCTGCCCTTCATCGACATTCTGAACGACAAGCTGGAAGTTCATGAAATCGCCAGCCTGACCGACTACCGCCAGCACCGCCTGGCCGGGGAACGCACCTATTTCGCCCCGGCCAACGCACAGTCCCGCCGGGCCATCGACGAAATCTGGCGCGATCTGACCGGCGGCAAAAGCGAAGAGCTGGTGCTGGAGGTCAAAGGCCGAGAGGTGCATCTGCCCCGCTACTGGGCTGGTATGGCGCGGGCGGAGTTCTGGGATCTTTGCGGGCAGGCGCTTGGACCGGCCGATTATCTGGCGCTGGCCGGGGCGGTAAAGCTGCTGGTGCTGGAAAACGTGCCGCGTCTGGACAGTTCGAAATTCAATGAAGCCAAGCGGTTCGTGACCCTTGTTGATGCTCTCTATGAAGCAAGGACGCGGGTGATCATATCGGCAGAGGAAGAGCCGGAAAGGCTCTATCTCGAAGGGTCTGGCAGTTTCGAATTCGAACGCACCGCATCGCGATTGAGAGAAATGCAAAGCGCTGATTGGGCCACGGAGTAGAGCCAAAACCCCTTAGTTAGAGACTGTTTTTACGTTACTCCGGGGCTGGCTGGTCCCGCAGCGCCTCGGCATGAGCCTCGACAAGTTTCAATGCGGCAGCCCTTCGGGTTTCGTCAAATCGTGTGCTCAGACCGGAAACTGCCAAGACACCCATCAACTGCCCATCCGCCGAAAAGACCGGTGTTGCAACAGATGAGATATTGGGGTTGCGCCCACCCGCCAGATTGACAGATCCGGCCGGGGTGAACTCCAACGCATGGGGCACCGGTTCCCCGGCGCAGCGGCGTAGCACCATGGCGACAGACCCGCGATCCATCGGCAGGCGCATCCCCTCTTCCAGATGATAGCGGATCAGGTTGGGCGAGTTTTCGCGGTAAAGGCAGACACGATCCTCACCCGCACGCACATAGAACGACGCGGTTTCCCCGGTCTTCTCCACCAGGTCGCGCAGCACCGGCCGGATCGTGGCGCCATTCTGGTAATCCTGCCGGAACAAGAGCCCCAACCGCCAGACGGATGCACCGATACCATAACGCCCATCTGCGTCACGGGTCAGGAAGCCATAGAGCTGCATGGAATTGGCCTGCCGCAGCACCGTGCTTTTGTGCAGCCCGGTCTCCTCGGCCAGTTCCGCCAGGCTCATCCGCCGCCGCTGGCTGGAAAAGGCTGACAGGATCGACATGGCCTTCTCGACCGATTCGATGCGCGTGTTGGCCATTTGAGCCCCTGAACCGTTGAGATGCCTAGATCTTGCGCCACTGCTTGGGGCTGTCCAGTCGAAACGTGCTGGAAAAGATGCAAATGACTCGCAACTGCATTGACTTCTTGCAAATCATTCTCATTATTATTCTGACATCATCAAAAAGGTGCAGCAATGCTGACCCGCCTGACAACGGCATTCTCAATCTTCCTGACCTCCGCCACGATGGCAGCGGCGCAACTGACCGTTGTCGCCACGACCGGCATGATCGCCGATACAACCCGCCAGATCGGCGGGGATCACGTAGAGGTGCAGGCGTTGATGGGGCCGGGCGTTGACCCGCATGCCTATCGCCAGACTCGCAGCGATATCGTCGCCATGACCCGCGCCGATCTGGTGCTGTGGCATGGGCTCTATCTCGAAGCGCAGATGGAAGAGTTTTTCGAAGATCTGTCCCGCCGCCGCACCGTTATCGCCGTGGCCGAGGGATTGCCGCGCGACCTGCTGCTGGCACATGAGGATTATGACAACCGCTTTGACCCGCATGTGTGGATGGTGCCAGACCTGTGGCAGACCGTGGCGCAAACCATCCGTGATGCCCTGATCTCTGCCGATCCCGGAAATGCCGACGCCTATTCCTCTAATGCAGAGACGTTTTTGGCCGGGTTAGAGACTGTTTCTGCCTATTCCACCGATGCTCTGGCGACCGTGCCGCAGGATCAGCGCGTGTTGTTGACCGCCCATGATGCCTTCAACTATTTCGGCAATGCCTACGGGTTCGAGGTTCTGGGGATTCAGGGTATTTCAACCGAAAGCGAGGCAGGTCTCGCCCGGATCGCAGACCTTGTGGATCTGCTGGTGACCCGCAATATCCGTGCTGTCTTCGTCGAAAGCTCCGTCTCTGACCGGAATATCCGGGCATTGATCGAAGGTGCGGCGTCCCGAGGACACGAGGTGCATATCGGAGGAGAGCTCTTTTCCGATGCCATGGGGGAACCAGGCAGCTACGAAGGCACCTATATCGGAATGATCGACCACAACGTGACCACCATCACCCGGTCGCTCGGCGGCTCCGCCCCGGAACGCGGGATGACCGGTCAGCTTTCCGCGGGTATGTGATGACACGGATTGCACTGGCCAGCACGAACGGACAGACCATGACGGGTGCCGCCCCCGAAACCGCCCCGATGTCGATCCGGGGCATGACCGTGTCCTATGGGCAGAAGCCTGTGGTCTTTTCCGTTGATGCCACCTTCCCCGAAGGCTCCATGACCGCGATCATCGGGCCGAACGGGGCCGGAAAATCGACCCTGTTAAAGGCATCTTTGGGCATCTTGCGGCCCCTGTCCGGTATCGTCAGCGTCTTTGGCCGCCCCCTGAACAGCCAACGCCACCGCATCGCCTATGTCCCGCAGCGCGCCAGCGTCGATTGGGATTTCCCGACAACGGTTCTGGATGTGGTTCTGATGGGCTTGTCGCGCGAACTTGGCCTGCTGCGCCTTGTGCGGCCCCGCCACCGCGCCCGTGCGCTGGATTGTCTGAGCCGTGTGGGCATGGCCGAATTTGCGGATCGGCAGATCGGACAGCTGTCCGGCGGACAGCAACAGCGCGTGTTTCTCGCCCGCGCGCTGGCCCAGGGGGCGGACCTCTACCTGCTGGACGAACCCTTTGCGGGCGTTGATGCCGCTACGGAAAAGGCGATCATCGCCGTGCTGAAGACGTTGAAGGCAGAGGGCAAGACGGTTGTGTCCGTGCATCACGACCTGTCCACTGTGACCGACTATTTCGACCGCGTCCTGATCCTGAACACCAGCAAGATCGCTGAAGGCCCTGTTGCGGATGCCTTCACCGAGACCAATCTGCAAGCCGCCTATGGCGGTCGGCTGGCAACCGCGCAGGTCGCGGGCATTCCGGTCGCGGGGTAAGACATGCTGTGGCAGGCGCTGACCCTTCAGCTTGGCTACAACGCCACGCTTGTTGCCATTGGCGCGACCCTGTTGGGGTTTGCCGCCGGGGTGACGGGAACCTTCCTGTTCCTGCGCCGCAGGTCGCTGGTCTCCGACGCCATCAGCCACGCAACGCTGCCCGGAGTGGGGCTGGCCTTCATCGTGATGGTGGCGCTTGGCGGGGACGGCCGGAACCTGGCGGGGCTACTGGCCGGGTCGGCGGTGACAGCCGCCCTTGGCCTTCTGGCCGTGCAATGGCTGACGCGCCGCACAAGGCTGGCCGAGGACAGCGCGATTGGCGCGGTGCTGTCGGTGTTCTTCGGGTTCGGAGTCGTGCTGCTGACCGTGATCCAGACGATGGAATCCGGGCGTCAGGCGGGGTTGGACAGCTTGCTGCTTGGTTCCACCGCCGGAATGCTCCGCTCTGACGCGCTTCTGATCGCGGCCGGAGGGGCGCTGACCCTGATCCTGACGCTGATCCTGCGGCGACCGATGATCATGGTGGCCTTCGACGAGGACTACGCCGCCGCGCGGGGGCTGAACATTCGGCAGGTCGATCTTGCGACAATGGGGCTGGTCATGGCCGTGACCGTCGTCGGGCTGAAAGTCGTCGGGCTGATCCTGATTGTGGCGCTTCTGATCATTCCCCCCGTCACCGCGCGGTTCTGGACGGACAGGACCGAAAGGGTCTGGCTTCTGTCCGGTCTCATCGGCGGGGCGTCGGGCTTTGTCGGCGCGGCCATCTCGGCCTCTGCCCCGGCACTACCAACCGGCCCGATCATCGTGCTGACCGGGTTCACAGTCTTCGCCCTGTCGCTGTTCCTGGCCCCCAATCGCGGCGTTCTGGCCGCTGTTCTGCGCCACATCGCGTTTCAGCGACGGGTCCATCTGCGTCAGGGGCTGCTGGCATTGGCGCATGGTCAGCCGATCTATGAACGCTACACTGTTCGTCTTCTGCACCGTGCGGGCCTGTCGCGTCCCGATGGCGTGGCGACCGAGGCCGGACGCGCCCGCGCCGCCAAGGCCCTGCTGGACGAAAAACGGTGGGAGATCCTGCGCGCCATGCCCGATCACGAGGCCGCAGCGGCGCTTTATGACGGGATGCGACCGATCGAAACCGTCGTGACTCGAGACCAATTGGCTGAAATAGACACGCATCTGGCCGCGCCGCAGGAGGTCCCGGCATGAGCGGCGCAGAGTTCGTTCCCCTTAGCCTGACACCCATCCTGATCGGTGTGTTCGCGGCGATTGCCTGCGCGCTTCCGGGCAATTTCCTGGTGCTGCGGCGGCAGGCCCTGATCGGAGATGCGATTTCCCACGTGGTCTTGCCCGGCATCGTCGTGGCCTTCCTGATCACCGGAACGGTGACGGCCTGGCCGATGATGATCGGCGCCGCTGCCGCCGCCCTGCTGGCCGTGCTGCTGATCGAGGCCATTCGACGGCTCGGAGGGATCGAGCCGGGGGCCGCCATGGGCGTGGTGTTCACGACGATGTTCGCGGGCGGTGTGCTGCTGTTGGAGAGGTCGGACACCTCCACCGTTCACCTCGATGTGGAACATGCGCTGATGGGCAATCTGGAAAGCCTGATCTGGCTGGATGCGTTCGGGTGGGGTTCGTTGCTGGATCCGGTGGCGCTGGCCGGGTTGCCGCCCGAGCTTTTTCGCATGGGGTTGTCCATGATTGGCGTGGTTGCGTTTGTCTGGCTGTTCTGGAGACCCCTGAAAATTTCCACGTTTGATGAGGGCTTTGCGCAGGTCATGGGGATGCGGACCAACCTGATCGGCATGTCGCTTGTGGCGGTGTCCGCACTGGCTGCCGTGGCGGCGTTCGATGCTGTTGGGTCGATCATCGTGATCGCGATGTTCATCTGCCCACCTGCCGCGGCGCGGTTGATGACCAACCGACTTGGGGCGCAAGTGGGGTGGAGCGTGGTTTTTGCCGCGCTGTCCGCCGTGCTTGGCTATGTGCTGGCAGGCTACGGGCCGCTTTGGCTGGGCGCACGAGACTCGGTCAGCGCTGCGGGGATGATCGCAACCGTGTCGGGGATCATTCTTGGGCTTGCGGCCCTGTTCGGCCCCGCACGAGGAGGCGCGCGGGGCTAAGGGTCAGGCCCGGACCGTTGGGACGGGGTGCCGGGCAATTCGAGAGCCTACAACCATGGCACGTGGAACCGGTCCGCGAGCAATAGGACCATCGCCCAGAAACGCGTCGGAGAAGCGGATCAGCGCCTCGGGATCGGTGTCTTGCGATACACCGCAGAAGACACGAAATCCCCTGTTATAGAGACTATATACAACACCACATTTCCTCCCGCAGTCGCCACTGAGTTGCCCATGTCCGGTCATCTCGAAATCCTCCTGGATCGTGCCTTCGCCAGCCCGCAGGGCGGCCCCGAGCTGACGGGCGAGCCTGAGGCCGGCGGCACAGGGCTGGCCGGTCTTGGGGCATGTGGTGCAGCTATAGGAATAGCCGTCTTCGGTGATGATCATCGCGCCCTCCGCGCTTTGGATCAGACGGGTCGGGAGGGCTGTGAAAACCCCCTCGAAGGACACCCCGCCTTCAGGTTTCAATACGGATGGCAGGTCTCCTGACTCGCGGGTCGATGCGGTCCCCGGCCTTCCCGGTTCGTCCCTGAACCAGTGGCGCGATTGGGGGCGCTTTCCGCTTACAGTTGCGGGGGCAGTTGCGGCATTGGGGAGACCCCGCACCGCATTCCCTTTTCATCCCCTCGGCGCAGCGCTTCGGGGAACCATCGGGGTCACATTGCGCAGGATGGAAGCTGTGGTCAATGGGGGGAAATCAGGGGGTGCCCCCCGTACACCGGGCGTACACCCCCTGTGCACCCCCCGTACAGACAAAAACCGGTTTCGCCGCCTGCCGGCGTCGACCGGGGAGCGGCCCTCCTCAGGCCCCTTCGGGGCCCTCGTCGGGCCGCGTTGCCACGGATTCGTGGGTCGGGAGTCGCGGGTATTCCGCCGTTGAGCGGGCTTCGGGGTTGGGGAGCCTCCGGCGGAGGTATTTGGTGCCAAGATGAAAGGGCCGGGAGGATTAGCCGTGTGTCCGGAGCACCACGCCCGCGAGGTAGAGGGAGCCGCAGATGAGAACGCGGGAACCGGGGGCTTCTGACAGGATCGCGGACAGGGCGGATTGCACGTCCTTGGCGGTTTCGGCGCTCAGCCCGGCGGCACGGGCCTTGGCGACGGTGTCTTCGGCCGAGAGAGTCGCGGCCTGACCGGGGATCGAAACGGCGTGGAGGCTTTCAGCGACACCGGCCAGCGGGCGCATGAAGCCGCCGACATCCTTGGTGTTCAGCATCCCGCAAATGAGATGCGTGGGTTTCACCGGGAGGCGCGAGAGTGATTCGACGATGGCCAGCGCGGCGGCGGGGTTGTGGCCGCCATCGAGCCAGAGATCGCTGCCGGCGGCATCGGCCATGTCTACAAGCGGGCCGGTTTTCAGGCGCTGCATCCTTGCGGGCCATTCGGCGCGGGTGACGGCGGCCTCGCAGGTCGCTTCGTCAAAGCCGAGGTGGCGCAGGGCGGCCAGAACTGCGCCCGCGTTCATCACCTGATGGGCCCCGACGAGATTTGGCAGCGGCAGGTCGAGCAGGCCGGTTTCATCCTGGAACACCAGCCGCCCGCGTTCTTCCCAGACATGCCAGTGCTGGCCATGGACCAGCAGGGGGGCGCCAAGACGGGCGGCGCGGGCCTCGATCACGTCCAGCGCCTCGTCCTGTTGCGGGCCGACGACGCAGGGCACGCCGCGTTTCATGATCCCGGCCTTTTCAGTGGCGATCTCGGCCAGGGTCTCGCCCAGATATTGCTGATGGTCGAGATCGACCGGCGTGATGATGGTCAGCCGGGGCTGGTCCACCACGTTGGTGGCATCGAGCCGCCCGCCAAGGCCGGTTTCCAGCAGGGTCCAGTCGGCGGGCACACGGGTGAAGGCCAGCAGGGCGGCGGCGGTGGTGATCTCGAAATAGGTGATCGCATCGGGGCCATTGGCGGCAAGGCATTCGTCGAGAATGTCGCTGAGGAGATCCTCGTCGATCAGATCACCCGCCAGCCGGATGCGTTCGTGAAAGCGCGCGAGATGCGGCGAGGTATAGACATGGGCGGCCTGACCCGCGGCCTCGATTCCGGCGCGCAGCATGGCGAGGGTGGAGCCTTTGCCATTGGTGCCTGCCACGTGGATCACGGGGGGCAACTGCGCCTCCGGGTGGCCCAATGCAGCCAGCAGCCGGTGCATCCGGTCGAGCGTCAGGTCGATGATTTTCGGGTGCAGCGACATCATCCGGTCAAGGAGGATGTCGGAACGGGCCTCAGCCATTCTTGTCGGCAGCCTCTTCTTCGGACGCTTCGGGTGCAGATGTTTCTGCCTCCGGTTCCGGCGCGGGCAGGTCGCCCTTCACGGCGGGCGGCTGGCCGGTCAGCATCCGCAGGATGGTCACAAGCTCATCCTTCATGTCCTTGCGATGCGTCACGCGGTCCAGCATGCCGTGATCCAGCAGGTATTCGGAGCGCTGAAAGCCTTCGGGCAGCGTTTCGCGGATGGTCTGTTCGATCACGCGGGGACCGGCAAAGCAGATGAGCGCATTGGGTTCGGCGATCTGCACGTCACCGAGCATGGCGTAGGAGGCCGTAACCCCGCCCGTGGTCGGGTGGGTCAGCACGACGACATAAGGCAGGCCCGCCTCTTTCAGCATCTGCACGGCGACGGTTGTGCGGGGCATCTGCATCAGCGACAGGATGCCTTCCTGCATGCGGGCGCCGCCGGCGGCAGAGAACAGGACCAGCGGCAATTGCCGTTCCACGGCGCGTTCGGCGGCTGCGATAATCGCGTTGCCCACATACATGCCCATGGACCCGCCCATGAAGGTGAAGTCCTGTGCGGCGGCGACGATGCGGGTGCGGTCGATCTCGCCCTCGGCAACCAGCATCGCCTCGAATTCTCCGGTGCCCTTCTGGGCGGCTTTCATCCGGTCGGGATATTTCTTCTGGTCGCGGAAATGCAGCGGATCGGGGACCGGGACGGGCACCTGCACCTCGGAAAACACGCCGCCGTCGAACAGCGCCTCGAACCGGGCGCGCGGGGTCAGCGGCATGTGGTGGTCACAGCCGGTGCAGACGTTCAGATTGTCCGACAGTTCCCGGTGAAACAGCATGGTGCCGCATTCGGGGCATTTGGACCAAAGATTTTCCGGCACCTCGCGGCGGGAAAAGAGCGAGTTGATCCGGGGGCGGACGTAATTGGTGATCCAGTTCATGAGCTGTCCGTTTCTGCGACCGTCCACGCCCAGATATGACGCGGGGACGGGAAATGCAATTGCAGCGTGGCCTAACGCCCGGTCTTTGCGAGGACAAAGCGGATCGCGGCCCAGATGGCGATGGTCGTGGCCATGTCGCGCAGAAGCAGGGGAACCAGCGTTTCGGTTTCCGCAGGGCCGAAGGGCGTGACGTAGAGCGCAAGACCGGACAGCGTGCCGCTGAGCGAGACGACAAGGATCGCCACCACGTTATTGGCGAAGTGAAACCCCCAGGCGGCGCCGATATTGCCGGTGCGGGCCGTCAGATCGGCGGCGCAGAGACCGAAAAGCCCGGTTGCGGCCACCACCAGCCAGGCGAGGAGCGGGCCGTTGGACAGATCCAGATGCGCGAGGCCGAAGAGGATCGAGGGCAGGCCCATCCAGACCAGCGGCGTGTTGAACCGGGCGGCCAGTTGCTGTTGCAGGTAGCCGCGAAAGAACAGCTCCTCCGCCCCGGTCTGGCCTAGGATGACCAGCAGCGACAGGGGCAGGAAGTTGAGCCAAAGGGGCAGGTCCAGCCCCGGCAACGGATCATAGCCGAAGGGGATGATGGCCGAGGCCGCAAGCACCGCCAGGCAGACCAGAGTGGCAATCACGAAATGCCGCCGCATCCGCCGCCAGGGGCCGAAGAGCGTCCAGGCGCTGCGGCGATGGATCAGGGGGGCCACGGCCATGACGCCGAAGGCCAGACCCCAAAGCGTGGCGATGACCAGCAGGGTCGAGGTGGGCGTATCGGCCCGCGTCATGCGGTCGATCCAGGCTTGCCCGCCTTCGACACCGGCAGTCAGGAAGACTGTGCCAAAGAGTGCAATGACCCAGAGCACGCAGATCACGCAGGCCAGTACGAATCCAAGCATCAACCAGCCGATCTGAGGCCGTAGCTGTGCTGGCGCCACATAGGCGTTATGGGCTTTGTAACTCATTCGCTCGGGCCTGCCTGCCATTTTGCGAGACCATACCCTGACCGGCGGTCAGCGGCAATCGCGCTTGTGTGGGGGAGTCGCGCACTCTATTCCTGAAAGCAAGCGCTTTGGTAAGGGGAAGATCAGCATGACCACGGGTCCGAAAGACAAATCTCATCTGCCAAGCCGGCACACCACAATCGGCCCCGCGCGCGCGCCGCATCGGTCGTTTCTCTATGCCATGGGGCTGAGCGAGGAGGAGGTGAACCAGCCTTTCGTTGGCGTCGCCACATGCTGGAACGAGGCCGCGCCGTGTAACATCGCCCTGTCGCGGCAGGCACAGTCGGTAAAGATGGGCGTCAAGCACGCGGGCGGCACCCCGCGCGAGTTCACCACCATTACCGTCACCGATGGCATTGCCATGGGCCATGAGGGGATGCGGGCATCGCTGGCCAGTCGCGATGCGATCACCGACACCGTGGAACTGACGATGCGCGGCCATTGCTATGACGCAATGGTCGGGCTTGCGGGTTGCGACAAGTCGCTGCCGGGAATGATGATGGCGATGGTGCGGCTCAATGTGCCCTCGGTGTTCATCTATGGCGGCTCGATCCTGCCGGGCCGCTACAAGGGCAAGGACGTGACGATTCAGGATGTGTTCGAGGCTGTCGGCCGTCATCAGGCCGGGGCCAATTCGGACGAGGAGTTGCGGGCGCTGGAAAAGATCGCATGCCCGTCATCCGGGGCCTGTGGCGGCCAGTTCACCGCCAACACCATGGCCTGCGTGTCCGAGGCGATTGGGCTGGCGCTGATGAATTCCTCGGGTGCGCCCGCGCCTTATGAAAGCCGAGATGCATATGGCACCGCCTCGGGCGATGCGGTGATGAACCTGCTGGAAAAGAATATCCGCGCACGGGATATCGTGACGCTGAAATCCTTGCAGAACGCGGCGCGGGTCGTGGCTTGCACCGGCGGCAGTACCAATGCCGGGCTGCACCTGCCCGCGATTGCGCATGAGGCGGGGATCGACTTCAACCTTCAGGACGTTTGCGAGATCTTCCATGACACGCCCTATTTCGTGAACCTGAAACCGGGTGGAGAGTATGTGGCCAAGGATCTCTATGAGGTGGGCGGCGTACCCGTGGTGATGAAAGAGCTGCGCAAGGCCGGGCTGATCCACGAGGATTGCATGACCGCCAGCGGGCGCAGCATTGGTGAGGAACTGGACCGGATCGAACGCGAGGCCGATGGCAAGGTCATCCACCCGATCGAGACGCCGCTGACGGAAACCGGTGGCGTGGTCGGGCTGCAAGGCAACCTCGCCCCAGATGGGGCCATCGTGAAGGTCGCCGGGATGAGCGCGGAGGAACAGGTGTTCACCGGCCCCGCGAGGGTCTTCGAATGCGAGGAAGACGCGTTCGAGGCGGTCAAGGCGCGGTCCTACAAGGAAGGCGATGTGATCGTCATCCGCAACGAAGGCCCCGCAGGCGGGCCGGGAATGCGCGAGATGCTGGCGACCACCGCGGCGCTGTCCGGTCAGGGCATGGGGAAATCCGTGGCGCTGATCACCGACGGGCGCTTTTCCGGCGCGACGCGGGGCTTCTGCGTGGGGCATGTGGGGCCGGAGGCCGCCCATGGCGGGCCGATTGCCCTGTTGGAAGACGGCGACATGATCACCATCAACGCAGTAACCGGAGAGCTGTCGGTTGCGCTGAACGACGAGGAGCTTGCCGCGCGCAAGGCTGCCTGGGCCGGACCGCGCGAAACCATCTATGCCTCGGGCGCGCTGTGGAAATACGCGCAGCTGGTGGGGTCGGCCAAATATGGCGCGGTGACTCATCCGGGCGGAAAAGAGGAACGGCATGTCTATATGGACCTCTAGGGCGCTTGTCCTGACAGTGTTGCTGGTCGCTGCCTGCGGGCGGCTGGGTGGCGGACCGTCCGGGTCTCCGCCGGTGCGGGCCGTGTCCGTGACCTCTGACATGGTGACGGTGGCCGGGCCGGAAGGCTTCTGCGTCGATCCCGATTCCACCCGCGACAGTGGCGATACGGCCTTTGTCCTGATGGGCAATTGCGCGGTGATCTCGGGCCGCCGCAGCGCTGGGCAGCCCTCGGTCCCGGCTGTTCTGACGGCGTCCCTGTCCGAGGCCGATGCAAGCCAGACCCTGCGCGACGCGATTCCGGATCTGAGCGCGTTTTTCGCATCCGAAGAAGGCCGCCAGTTGCTGAGCCGCGCGGGCGAGGCTGACACGGTCGAGGTTCTGGACAGTTTCCATCAAGGCGATGTGTTCTATCTGCGTGCCAGCGACAGCAGTGCCAGCGAGATCCAGAATGTCTCGGCCGATTACTGGCGGTCCTATCTGGATGTAGGCGACCGGATTGCAACGCTGACGGTTCTGGGCCGCGATGACAGCCCGGTTTCCTCTGACAGCGGATTGCAGACATTGCGCGAATTCACCCGGGCGGTGCAGCTTGCAAACGAAACCGGGGCTGCCCCGGCTGCCCCGGCAGCGGTCCCGGCCAGTCCCGCGCAGCCGCGCGGAACGCTCTGGAATGTCGGGCTGTTTCGGAGAATAATGGGCGGTTAAGGGATCAGGGGTAAAACCCTTGGCACATCGCGGAACGAGTGGGAGCGTTTGGCAGCTGACATGAGCGGTTTTCTGGAAAAACGGATGCTGAGAAAATCGGTCGAGCGCTGGACGGCGCTGGCCGATCACGCCGGTGCCCTGCCAGCGCAGGAGGCGCAGGATCTGCAGCGTACCGCGCGCAGACTGCGCCGCAAGCTCGATCTGTTCGTGGCCTCCGCCGAAGCGGGCCTGATCCCGGATGGGCAATCCGAAATCCTGCGCCCCGATCAATGCGATTGGGCCTGGCGGCCCGATCCCTGGACCGCCCCCCGCGTGCCCTCCGGCGTGGTGGAAGTGCCGTCCCCGCACAAGCTGACCGACAGCGTGACGCTGTTTCATGATTGCGCCCGGTCCGAGATCACCCTGCGCCAGACCCGCAACACCGATCCCTCGGTGTCCTCGGCCTTCGGGCTGCTGCTGGATGTCTACCGCTTCGACGGGTCCTTTCTGTCGCTGGTCCTGTCCCTGCCCGATGCGGCGATTTCCGGCATCACGCGCAACCATTATTTCAGTCTGCGCGCCCGCGTGATCCGCGAAAACCCGATCGAAATCTATGCGCGGCTGAACGTGCAGCATGGCCCCAATACCGAACAGATGGTGCGGCAGCTGGACCTGTCCGACGATGTGGGGTTGGCCGAGTTCGATCTGGCCTATTCCAACATCAATGAAAAGCGGGTGGAGAAAGCCTGGATCGACCTGATCTTTGACAATCCCGCGATGAATCAGGTGCTGCTGAGCGACCTGACGCTGACCCGCGCCCCCCGCGCCGATTTGTGAAGGAACCCTGCCGATGTCCGAATCGAGCCTGGTCAAAACCCGTCTGAAAGCCGGCCGCTACGAAGGGCTTCTGAACGCCTCTTCCGCTGCGCCGGTGGTCGAGGCCGTCCATCATGACCGTGTCATCGGCCTGCCCGAGATCACCCCGATGGAAGGGCATCCGGGGCACTTCCTGCTTGGCTTCGACATTCCCTCAGAAGTTCTGTGCGACGGGGTTCAGACCATCCAGCTTCGCAGTTCCGAGGATGGTGAAGTGCTGGATCGAATCACCATTCTGGCTGGCGAACCGCTGGAGGACGACATCCGCGCCGAGGTCGAATTCCTGCGAGAGGAGCTGGACCTGCTGAAACGAAGCTTTCGCCGCCACTGCGTGGAAACCGGGGCCGATTGAGCCTGCGGTCGGGCCAGCGGGTAAGGTGTTTGCGGTTCGACCAAGAAGATGGTCAGGGAATGAGCAGGACATGCTTCCGAATCGCTTTCGTCCCGGATGAAAGCGCAGGTCAGAACACGAACTCGTCCACGAACTGCCCCTCGACGTCCCAATCCAACCCGGCCTGGCCGATGGTCTGCCAGTTCGGCCCGCCATCCATGTCATACATGCCGACAGTCCCGGTATTGACGTTGCGCCACAGGATATCGTCGGTGCCGTCGCCATTGTAGTCGCCGGTTCCGACGATATCCCAGTCGAAGCTGGCTTGCCCTAGGCCCTGCCAGGTCGGCGTGCCGGAACCCATGGCGTAATATCCGACCGCGCCCGAGCTTTCGTGCCGCCAAAGCAGGTCATCCGTGCCATCGCCATCGAGATCCCCGGTGCCCACCAGTCGCCAGTCGGTCGAGACATTGGCAACGACGCTCCAACTGGCCGTTCCGCTGTCCGACATCTCGAACTGGCCCACCTGCCCGGTCGTGGAGTTCCGCCAGATGATATCGTCGATCCCGTCGCCGGTCGTGTCGCCGGTCGCCACGATCTCCCAAGGCGCGGATGAGCCGCCGATCGTCTGCCAGGTCGCCGTGCCGCCCGACATGGCGAACATGCCCACGCCGCCATTGCTGCTGTTCTGCCAGAGGATATCGTCGGTGCCGTCACCGTTGAAATCGCCGACGCCCACGATGCCCCACGCGGAACTGGCCTGCCCCAAGGCATTCCAGACCGGGATGCCCGAGCTTATGTCGGAAAAGCCGATGCCGCCGGAGCTGTCATTGCGCCAGAGAATATCGTCGGTCCCATCCCCGTCGAAATCGCCAAGACCCGCGATATGCCAGGCGGTGCTTTCGGCCCCCAGAACGCTCCAGCTCGTCGTGCCGCCCGCCATGTCGAACATGCCGTATTGGCCCGTCGTCCCGTTGCGCCACAGGATGTCGGAGGTGCCATCGCCGGTCAGGTCGCTTGCAGCATCGTCGGCGGTCACACCCAGGATGCGTCCGTTCAGGGCGGAGGTGCTGGTTAGGCCGTTGAATGTCAGGGAATTACCGGAGCCGAAATGCAGAACGAGATTGCCATCCAGGAACACGGCATTCGACATCAACGCATTGAAGTTGCCTGACCACAGAGTCGCGTCGATATCGACCAGATCACCGGAGAAGTCGGTGATCACGTCAGCGCCGCCGGTATAGGCGAAGGTGTCAACGTTTGCGCCACCGGTAAGCGTGTCATTGCCAGCGCCGCCAGACAGGTAGTTCTGGGCCGCATTGCCGATGATGGTGTCGTTCCCGGAACCGGCGATATAGTTCTCGATAACCGTGCCGCTTGCCACGACGACATTCCCGGTCAGCCCGAAGACATTCCAGATTCCAAGGCTGTTCAGGTCTACAAGCTGGTTCGTGGTGTCGTTGCTGAGATTGACCGTGTCAATGCCGCTGTGATCGTAGAGCGTGAAGGCAATGGGGCCGTTGTCATAGCGATTGTTCGAGTCCTGCCCCGTGGTCACGATATCGAAGAGATCGCCCAGATAGCCGCCTATGGTTTGGCCCACGCCATATGTCGTATCGCCCGCGGTGGGTGAAGAGGCATCCGGTGCTCCGTAGAGGTTCTGGATTGCGACGATATCTGCCGCCATCGCAGTCACCTGAAGGGCATAGCTTGCATCCACATCCGTGTTTTCGGTCTGCGAGAAATAGGACATGACCGACAACTGATAGCTGTCATTGCTGAAGGCTGCGTCAAAGGGATAACTGGCCGAACCGTTATAGGGCCCCTGATGGCCGAGTCCGAGCGCATGTCCGATTTCATGGATATAGGTGGAGAAGCTGTAGTCGTCATAGCCGGCACCATAGGTGTCGAGCCACGAGCTGGAGATGTTGACGGTGGCGGAGGTCGTGTAGGGGCCGAGAGAGGAATAGGAGGCAAAGGCGCCGCTCTGAGTGTCGGTGAAGGTGATCTGTTCACCGCTTGTAACCTCACGGAACGTGATGTCGGCCACGGCGGTCCACGCTTCCATGGCGGCGCGGGCCAGAAACTGGCCCCGGTCATCCAATGCGGTGATGTTGACCGTGATCTCGTTGCTGCTGGACGTGTCGAAGACATGGCGGGTTCCACCGACCGAGCTCCAGTACCCGTCTGTCAGGAATGCGGCCAGTTCATCAAGGCTGCCTTCGGTGATGCTGTTGGCATAGGGCTCGACGGTGATCTGATAGGTGCCGGTGGCGCTGTCGTTCCAGGCACGCGCACTCAGATAGTAGGTCCCGTCGCTTGTCGGGGTGAAAACGAGGCGGGAATCGCGGTTCGCCCCGCCATCGTCGTTCTCTGCGATCTGCGATCCGGTTTCCGAATAGACACGCAGGTAGGAGTCGGACAATGTGCCTGTGCCCGCCCCGTCCGCCAGAATCCGGATCTCGTATGCTGTGCCCGCCGACAGGCTGATGGCGACCCAATCGGCATCGCCAAGGGAATCGATAGTGCCGGAAAAGCTGTCACCGACCGACATGACATTCGTCGTCGAAACGGAGGCCGGTGCCGACGGGATTTCCGGGACTTCTGCCATCTCGTTGGTCAGGGCCGTGTAGACGCAGTCAGGATCATACGGGCGGACGGCAACACAGATTGTGCACATTTGGAATCACTCGATTGGGTAGATTTTGGCTTATGGCTTGGGCGGACAGGGTGACGTCAAAATATGGCATCCATTGGACGTGTTTCTGGCGCTTTTACTGCCGTTCCTGCAAAACCTGATGAATTCACCGGTCAGGGCGGTTCCCCGTGTATGCCAAAACCGCGCCCTGCGCTGTCATGGGCAGTTGGACTAGGCTGGCGCGATCCGGATGCATGAAGAAACCGCCTGCATTGCGCCGCCGGGGCTGCCTAGTCCGCAACCCGCTTGACGAATTGTGACTTCAGCCCGATCTGGCCCACGCCGGGGATCTTGCAGTCGATGTCGTGATCGCCGTCCACCAGCCGGATGTTACGCACCTTAGTGCCAACCTTGACCACCGTGGACGTGCCCTTGAGCTTGAGATCCTTGATCACGGTCACGGTGTCCCCATCCGCCAGCGGATTGCCGACACTGTCTCGGGTGATCTCCTGTTCCGCTTCACCAGCGGCCCATTCATGGCCGCATTCCGGACAGTTGAGCAACGCATCCACCTGGTAAGTATAGGCAGAGGAACAGGCGGGGCACGGGGGCAGGGTGTCAGTCATGGCCTGCCTATAGCCGTGGCGATCGGGGTGGGGAAGCGCACTTGCCGTCGCGGCCCTTGGTCAATTCCCGGTCTCAAGCCCCTCTGGTTGCCCGACCACCACCACATGCAGCCCCTCCGGGTCCATTAGCCGGGCGGCGGTACGGGAAATATCCTCCAACGTCACGGCCATGACCTGATCGTTCCGGGTGTTGATGTAGTCAATGGGCATCTCGTCGATCTGCATGCCCGAGAGGATGCCGGCAATGGTGGCGTTGCCTGTGAAGCGCAGGGGATAGGCGCCGGTCAGATAGGTCTGGGCGGCCTCCAGTTCCTCTGCCGTGACCCCATTGGCGGCAACATCGGCCCATTGATCATGCAGCACGTCGATGGCCTCGGCCACCAGATCGTTGGAGGAGGAGAACTGCCCCAGCATCATCGGACCGTGATCGAACAGCACGAGGAAGGTGGAAATGCCGTAGGTCAGGCCGCGTTCCACCCGCACCTCCTGCATCAGGCGGGACCGGAAATTGCCGCCGCCAAGGATCTGGTTCAGCACATAGGCGGCGAAGAAATCCGGGTCGTGCCGTTCAATGCCGGCATGGCCGAAGAAGGCGGTGGATTGGGGTGTAGGGTAGTCAATGACGGTGATGCCGCCGGTCAGATTGTAAGGCGCGTCACCGGGCATCTCGGCCCCGGTTTCGGGCAGATCGCCAAGCAGGCGGTCCAGCAGCAGGCCCAGTTCTTCGGGCGTGATGTCGCCCGACACGCCGATATGCACCCGGTCGCGGGCCAGCGCGCCCCGATGGGCGGCAATCAGATCGTCGCGGGTCAGGGCCTGAACGCTTTCGGCCGTTCCCTCATGGTCCGACCCATAGGGATGATTCCCGAAAGTCTGGGCGTAGAGTTCAGAGGACGCGAGGTCCGACGGGTCGTTCTGATTGCTGTCGATGATCGACAGAACCTGCGTGCGGACCCGGTCGATGGCGGATTGTTCGAAACTGGGGTCCACCAGCGCCGCGCGCAGCAGGTCAACGGCCTCGTCCCGGTTCTGGGTCAGCATACGGGCGGTGATGTTGATCGAGTCCCGGTAGGAATCGAAACCGAAATAGGCCGCCAGCGCCTCGGATCGGGCCGCGAACTCGGCATTGTCCATGTCGGCGGCGCCTTCTTCCAGCAGGCCGGTCATCAGATAGGTTGCCCCCCGCGCGTCGGGCGCGTCGAGCGAGGTGCCGCCTTCGAACAGGATATCTAGCGCCACGAACGGAATGGAATGATCCTCGACCAGCCAGGCCGTCAGGCCACCGGGCGAGGTGACCTCCTGAATATCCACCTGCGCACGGGCGGGCAGGGTGGCGGCAAGGGTGAGGGCGACGAAGGCAAGAATGCGGAACATGGGCTGTCTCCTCACAGGCCGGGGGCGGTCAGGTAACCGGTGACCGAGGTGGTTTCCGTGAAGATCATGCGGGCGGCTTCCATCACTTCTTCGGGAGTGATCGAGGCAATCACATCGGGCCAGTCCTGAATGTCCTGCACCGTCAGGCCGGATGTCAGCCCGACCCCGTACATCCGCGCCCAATCGCCCACGTCGTCCTGTGCATAGATCATCTCGGCTTCCCACTGGAACTGGATGCGCGCGAACTGTTCGGGGTCGATGCCGTCTTCGAGGAACTGCGCGATAACGCGATCGAGATCGGCCTCGGCCTCTTCCAGCGACACGCCGGGCACGGGCACGTTGAACACCGAAAAGACCGTGTCATCCAGATTGGTGCCGGAATAGCTGGCAGCGGCATAGAGCGACCGGGCTTCCTCTACCTGCAAGACACGCGGCAGCACGGCGGTGGCACCGGACCCTGCCAGCACGTTCGACAGTAGTGTCAGGGCGGCAGCGGTGCGCTGATTGCCGGGGTCGCGTTCGGGGGCGATGTAGCTGCGCACAACGTAGGGATCGGACACGCGCGGATCCTCGTAGTAAACGCGGCGGTCGGCGATCTGGGGAGGATCATGGGGGCGTTCGCGCGGTTCCACACCCGATGGCTCCAGCGGGCCGTAATGTTCTTCAGCCAGCGCGCGGACCTCTTCTGGCGTCACATCGCCCGCCACGATCAGGATCGCGTTATCGGGGGAATAAT
This sequence comes from Nioella sp. MMSF_3534, assembly GCF_030732985.1. Taxonomy (GTDB): domain Bacteria; phylum Pseudomonadota; class Alphaproteobacteria; order Rhodobacterales; family Rhodobacteraceae; genus Nioella. The sequence goes on along the minus strand of NZ_JASHJX010000002.1, from coordinate 53,145 downwards.
AGTCGTGATAGAAGGAAAACACGTCCTCGCGGCCAAGGCTCTCGATCTCGTGCCGCCAGCCGCCGATGGGGATGCGATAGGGATGCGCGAGATAGAGCGACGCCCGCATCTGTTCATTGAACAGCGCGCCCGCACTGGAATCGGTGCGCTGCGCGCGTTCCTCAAGGATCACGCTGCGTTCGGTGGTGATATCCTCGTCCGTCAGCAGCAGGTTGCGCATCCGGTCGGCTTCCATCTGCATCATCAGGCCAAGCCGGTCCGAGGCGACACGCTGATAATAGCCGGTATAATCCCAACTGGTAAACGCATTGTCGGACCCGCCATTGGCCTCGACCGTGTCGGAAAATTCGCCGCTTTCCAGCGTCTCGGTGGCCTTGAACATCAGGTGTTCGAGGAAATGCGCGATGCCGGACCGGCCCGGCGGTTCATCCGCTGCGCCCACGCGATACCACAGCATATGGACCACCACCGGGGCACGGTGGTCTTCGATGACGACGGCATGCAGCCCGTTGTCGAGGGTGAATTCCGAGACCTCTGTGGCCTGTGCTCCGGACGGGAGAAACGGCATAAGGGCCATGCACGCGGCCAGCATGTATCGGAACATTCAGAAACCTCTTAGGCAGAAAAAAGCGATCCAGTCCCACAAGAGATACGGGGTTTCGCCGCAGCATCAAGCGTGGTGACGGGGATGTGAGCGATGAAGGGCGCGTCCCGGCACTCGGGCCTGGCGTCAGAGCAAGAAAAATGGCGCAGACCGGTCGGGTCTGCGCCGGATGCTGAGAAAGCGGGCAGATGGTCAGGCCACTTGCCGCTTGGTGAGCCTGTTTGCAATGCGGTCGGGCACCTGCCTTGCGCTCATCGCACGCGGATAGGGCAGCTCCTCCATCTCGGGCACGTCGCCGTAAAGCGCCTCGAACTCGGCATAGTTGTCGAAGACCCGGCGGGACACATTGTCGATGAAGGTCTCGGCGGGGGCACCGTTGGCGAGGATGATTTCGTGTTCCTCGGTTTCGATGTGGTAGACGGTGTAGCTTTCGCCCATTTCGGCCAAAGGCACCTGCGTGATCGTCGTGCCGTTCACCAACGCCCCGGCATGGCAAATGACCCCATCCACCAGCATTCCATGATCGGCGGTGACGGTCAGGTCGGTGTGGGGCAGGTCATCCCCAAGCGAACCGGCAGCAAACCGCACCGGCATCAGCCGCTCGGCAGGACCGAAACGGTTCATAACGGTCTGCCGTCCAATCCATTTGACCTGAACGAGGCTGCCGTCCGCCGCCTGCACGAGGTCGCCAATCTTCAGGCGCTCCACCTGAACCTCGCCTGCCAAGTTCGATATCAGCGTGCCGACTGCAAAGCAAAGCGGGGTCGTGTTGGCAACGACATCAGCGAAGGACCAACCTGCCGGGAAATCGCCAAGTCCAAGCGAGCTGTCCGGGGAGGCGAGGAAATAGCCAAAGGCCGCGTCCTCAAAGACAAGAAACGTGTTGCCGTTGAATTCAAAGGTTCCAAAATATTCAAGTGCACCGCCGCCCCAATTGTTGGAAAGGGTGGATTCATTCGGTGTGAAATCACCGTCGATATCTGGCGCGACCTCGGTGATAGTTGAGACATCCGTCCCGAGACTGCTCCCCTGCTGGGTCATAGAGTCGCCGGAGCGATTGTAATACTTGTACCGGTCAAAGGTATAGCTGGCCATGAGATCCCCCTCCTGTGGCGTGTCACGCGACTACCAAGATGTTTGTCTGAAATGAGGGACAGACACAATCCCTTTGCCTAGCCAACGCAGGGCGGGCGATTCTGCGCGCTACCGCGTCAGGCCACCACCTTCTCGGCCAGCTTCGCCGTGATCCGCTGCGGCACTTGTCGGGCGCTCATCGCGCGGGGGTAAGGCAGTTCCTCCATCTCCGGCACATCGCCGTAAAGCGCCTCGAACTCGGCGTAGTTGTCGAACACGCGGCGGCTGACATTGTCGATGAAGGTCTCAGCAGGCGCGCCATTCGCAAGGATGATCTCGTGTTCCTTGGTTTCGATGTGGTAGACAGTGTAGCTCTCGCCCATCTCTGCCAAAGGCACCTGCGTGATCGTCGTGCCATTCACCAACGCCCCGGCATGGCAAATGACCCCATCCACAAGCATTCCATGATCGGCGGTGACGGTCAGGTCGGTGTGGGGCAGGCCGTTGCCAAGCGCACCTGCGCTGATCCGCACCGGCATGAGGCGCTCGGCGGGGCCGAAGGCGGTAGAAACGGTTTGGCGTCCGATCCATTTCACGGAAGCCGGAGCGCCTTCTGCCGTGATCACGGTGTCTCCGATGGATATTGTTTCGACAGCCACATCTCCCGAGTCCGTCAGAATCAGTGTTCCTTCCAGGAAGCAGGTGACACTGATTGTTGAAGAGCCGAAAGTCGTGTTCTGTGTCCAGTTGCTCGGGTCATTCAAACGCGCTGCCCAGGTCGCGGGATCCGTCAGCGATGTCGGTCCCGTGTAGGACGCCAGATTTGCCCCTGTATTGGCGGCAATTGCGTTTGTGCCTTCGGTAAGCCCGGAGCCGAGTTCGGTGTTGATCGTGCTATTGCCAATGAGATTAATTGAGAATGCCGATTGTGAGTGGAACTGAGCGATTGGGCTTCCGCCGCTCTGAGCCAGGATCTGATCGTCTGAGCCGGTCCCGATGTCGAAAACTCCATTTTCTACGAGACTTCCTTGAGAGGCGCTCCACCCGCCGGACCCGCTGGGCGTGGAGAACTCGATAACCGTTCCGGCCGCGATGGTGCCGCCGGTATCGTTTGTCCAGTTCAGCACGCCCTCCAATGTGCTAAAGCCGCCATTGTTGACCCCGTTGTCAGTGAAGCTTATCGACTCGCCAGCTGATACATCCTGCAAAACGACAATCTTGAAGTTTTGATCGGTGAAGCTTGACGCCATCGAGACTTCAACAAACCCAATATCCCCGGCGTTTAGTGGCATTTCTTTATTCCCCCAATGATCACTCGGTAGCGGCTTCTTTCGCAGGCGCTCCGGTTGGTCGTCACAATGCGCGGGAGGGTAGTTTGAAAGGTTTGGCCAGCAAAGGTTTTTTTGCCGATGGTGACCAGTTCAAGTAACCGGGTGCCTGAAAAGCTGACCTGCGAAGGATGTCGCCATTGCAGCTGCTCGGTCAAAAAAGGACGAACTCAGAGCTGTGAGTGGCATCAGTCTGCTGCTCACATCACACTTCAAGAAAGCCAGATCTCACTGGGATTCAGTCTTCGATATTGCCGATTTCCTCGGGCGGGGCGGCGGGGGTGCGGATGCCTGCGGCGCGCATGCGTTCCAGTTCCGCGTAGCGGTCGAGCGACATTTCTCGATAAGCGCGGTGATAGACGTTCACGGCGGCGAGCCGTTCCAGAATGCGGCCGTCATTGCGGCGGCGGAATTCCAGATCTTCGGTGGCCAGCGTATCGCGGATGTCACGGCCCACGCCGAAGCGGGTGACATAGCTGACCATGCCCTGGCTGCCGGCCCCGGCGCGGTCGATATTGCCGCCAAGCGCGGCGGCGACATCGGCCTCTGGGTCTGGATCGGCGCGGTTGATGCCGCCGGGGGACGGGGCAGGCAGGCTTTGCAGATCGTCCGGCACTTGCAGAGGCCGCGTCGGAAGAATGCCGAACTCATCGGGGCCTTCTCCCTCGGCGCGCAGGTTCAACAGGCGCGGGTCGTTTCGACCACATGCCGCAAGTGCCAAAAGCACCAGTCCCAAGCCGATTGCCGTGCGAAGCCTGCTCATTCAGTCTCTCCTCTCGGACGGTTTAGCGCATGTTTTCGCCGCCGTCACGGGGTCATATTCTTCGTATCGGCAAAGATCAGCAAGCCAAAGGCACCGACGAAGACGCCGATATCGGCAATGTTGAACGCATACGGGTTCTGGAAGCCACAGCAACTGGTGTTCAGGAAGTCCGCAACCGCGCCATAGATGACCCTGTCGAAGGCGTTTGCAATGGCCCCGCCGACAATCGCGCCGGCCGACAGCATCGAGATGCGCTTCTGCATCCGGCGCGACCACCAGAGGATCCAGGCCGAGATAACGAAGGCCAGGGCAACCAGCAGCCAGCGGGTGGCATTGGCGTCATTGGCCAGCAGGCCGAAATTGATGCCTGTGTTCCAGCCCATGTGAAAGTTCAGATAGGGTGGAAGGATTTCCATGTGACCGACGGTCAGCAGATCCATCTGGTACAGGACATACCACTTGCTGATCTGGTCGAGCGCAAACCAGAAAAGCGCGGAGAGGAGGGTGAGGCGCATCTGCCAACGTCCTTGCTGTCTTGCGGGGCCGGGTTTCGTCGCCTTCGGCGCCGACCCGCCGGGGGGCGCTGCCCCCCGGACCCCCCGAGGTATTTTTGCCAAGATGAAAGGGGGGATGGCAGGTTGCAACCCTTTCAGTGACGGAAATGGCGCATCCCGGTAAAGACCATGGCAAGGCCCGCCTCGTCCGCCGCGGCGATCACCTCGTCATCGCGCATGGAGCCGCCGGGCTGGATGACGCAGGTTGCCCCTGCCTGTGCCGCTTCCATCAGCCCGTCGGGGAAAGGGAAGAAGGCGTCGGAGGCCACGGCGGAGCCGATGGTCAGCGGCTGCGCAAGGCCGAGCGCCTCGGCCATGCGTTCGGCCTTTTTCGCGGCGATGAGGGCGCTGTCCACGCGGCTCATCTGGCCCGCGCCGACGCCGACCGTCGCGCCGTCCTTGACGTAGACGATGGCGTTGGATTTGACGTGCTTGGCCACTTTCCAGGCGAAGAGCAGGTCGCGCATCTGGGCGTCCGTCGGGGCCTTTTTTGTCACGACCCTGAGGTCGTCCATGCCGACGAAGCCGTTGTCCTTGTCCTGCACCAGAAGGCCGCCCGCGACCTGGCGGAAGGCAAGCCCGCCCGCGCGCATGTCTGGCAGGCCTGCCGTTGTCAGCAGGCGCAGGTTCTTCTTTGCAGCGAAGATCTCTTTCGCCTCGTCCGACGCGCCGGGGGCGATCACGACCTCGGTGAAGATGCCGGTGATTTCCTCGGCTGTGGCCGCATCCAGTGGCTGGTTCAGGGCGACGATGCCGCCGAAGGCCGAGGTGCGGTCGCAGTCGAAGGCCGATTTGTAGGCGTCGAGAAGCGTTGCGCCCACGGCCACGCCGCAGGGGTTGGCGTGCTTGATGATGGCGCAGGCGGGCGTGTCGGTGCCGAACTCCGCCACCAGTTCGAACGCGGCGTCGGTGTCGTTGATGTTGTTGTAGCTGAGCTCCTTGCCCTGATGCTGTTGGGCGGTGGCCACGCCTTCGCGCATCGAGCCGTCGGTGTAGAAGGCCGCGTTCTGATGGCTGTTTTCGCCATAGCGCAGGGTCTGCTTGAGCGTACCTGCAAAGGCGCGGCGGCGGGGGGTCTCTTGCCCGAGCGCCCCGGCCATCCAGGTGGAGACGGCGGCGTCATAGGCGGCGGTGCGGGCATAGGCGGTCAGCGCCAGTTGCTGGCGGAAAGCGTAGGAGGTCGCGCCGTCGTTTTCATTGAGCTGGGCCAGCAGGGCGGCGTAATCCTCGGGGTCGGTGACCACGTTCACGAAGGCATGATTTTTCGCCGCGGCGCGGATCATCGCGGGGCCGCCGATGTCGATGTTCTCGATGCAGGTGTCATAATCGGCACCTTTGGCGACGGTTTCCTCGAAGGGGTAGAGGTTCACCACCAGCAGGTCGATGCCCTCGATGCCGTGTTCCTGCATCGCCGCGACATGGGCGTCATTGTCGCGCAGGGCCAGCAACCCGCCATGCACCTTGGGGTGCAGGGTTTTCACCCGGCCATCCATCATTTCGGGGAAACCGGTGACCTCGGCCACATCCTTCACGGAAAGCCCCGCATCGCGCATCGCCTTGGCGCTGCCACCGGTCGAGAGCAGCTCTACCCCGCGCGCGGCGAGGGCCTGGGCCAGCTCGATCAGCCCTGTCTTGTCGGATACGGAAAGCAGGGCGCGGCGCAGCGGCACGAGATCGGTCATGGTGTCTCCTGTGTCTTTTTACAGCCGGAGCACATCGGACGCAGGGGCGCGTGGGGTGCGCGGGGCGTCGGTGGGTTTGGCGAGGCTCCAGCTTATGGCGCTGCCATAATCGGTAACGCGGGAAGATAGAACGATCTGTTTTGTCGCGCGTGGCTTTAATCGGCCTGATTCGAGGTAAACGCTCTTCTCCAGCGTCAGAGCGGCTTCTCGCCCGTGGCGGAAAACCCAGACCTCGCCGCCCCGCAGGGTCAGCGACACGGCTGCGCCCCCCAGATCCAGCTCGGCCTCTACATCCGGGTGCAGGTGAAAGCGCAGGGTGAAGGGGATTCCGTCGATGGGAAGGCGGGCCATGACCCGGTCGAGCGTGTCGCGGTCCTTGTCGGTCAGCGCGGCAAGCCCATCCTCGCCCCGCAACAGCCGCCCGTCATTTTCCAGGCTGAGGCTGCGCAGGTGGATCAACCCATGGGTGCGGCGGTAACCGTCATGGGAAAAAGCGATGGCGCGCGCGGCACCGCTGTCGCTTTCCTGCACCTCGACATTCTCCGGCCCTTCCAGAAGCGCTTGCTTGACCACGCCATGATAGGCGGACCGGGGGCCGAGCCGGGCCGAGGAATATCCCTCGATTGACAAGGTGGAGTGCGAAGGCGTCGCGCGGCCCGCGCGCCGCCAATCCGCGCCGAACCCCGCGCCGGACCCGCAATTGACGATCACCGGGCGGCGACCGGAGGTCAGCTCAAACGCCAGGGTCGAGGCATGGGAGTTGTAGGCCTCTGGCCCCATCATCGGGGGCGCGGCGTCGATCACGACAGAGGTCCGCCCGCCCGAAAGCCGTGCATAGCCCATGGCGAGCCCAGACACCGTGGCAGGCCGTACCCCGGATTGGGACAACGCGTGATCCAGCCGGCCAACCTGCCCGCGTCCGCCGCCATGGAACCGGGCAAGGCCACCATCCGCGTGGCGCAGGCTGCGCAATGTGGGGGCCATCCGCATGATGGCGGTGTTGACGGCGGGGTCGGGGCTTTTGCCGGATTCGGCCAGTACGGCTGCGGTCCAGGTCAGCAGGGTGAAGACCTGCAGCAGTTCCTCGGGGTTGCGGGTGACGATCCCGCCCGAAGCGTCAATCTCTCTCGCGCATTCCTGTGCGAGGGCCTTCAGCGCCGGTTTCAGGTGATGGGCCACGCCGATCAGCGAACAGGCGGAATAGATCAGGCCAGTCAGCGCCTCGAATCGCGGCAGCCCGTGCGAGGTGCTGCGCCAGCGACGGGCGAGGAAATCCGCCTGTCGTCCAAGTGCCGCATAGAAGGCGCGGGTCTCTCCGGCCTCCTGCCCGTTCATCAGGAACAGGGCGTGGCTGATCCAGCGGATCTGGCGACGACCGACAAGGTCGGGCACCCAGCCCGGCCCTTTGCCCGTGCCATAGCGGGACAGCCACCCGGCCAGCCAGTCCTGCGCCATGGGTCGCGCGGATCCGTCGGGGATGGCGGCCAGATGGTCGAGCCATTCGAAGCCGTGCAACTCATCCTCGAACGCGTCAGAGGGCGGTGTCAGCGCCCAGGGCACATCCTTGGGCATCTGCACCAGCACACCCGCGAACAGCAGGTTTCCTGCCATCAACTGCCGTCCGCGCGCATCCGATCCAATGAGGCGGGGTTCCGGTTGCGAGGTAAAACCCTTCGGCTTGGGCGCAAAGCCCGCCCGCCACGCCGCCCACCGGTTGGCGAACCGGTTGAGCCGTCCGGGGCGCTCGCGCAGCGCGACCGGGGCGGGTGAAAGGGCTTCTGACATGTGTTTGCGGACTGCTCTTGTTTTTCTGGCCGCAAGGATAGCAGGGATCAGCCCCGTTTCAAAAGGGCCATGTAGAAGCCGTCCATCCCACCCCTGTCGGCCCAGAAATCCGGGCGCAGGCGCAGACCGCCTTCGGCGCTTGCCCAGTGGGCGTCACCGCCAAGCGAGACCGGGTCAATAGGCAGAATCGTCAGGTCTGCATGACGTTTCAGCGCCGCCTTGACCTGATGCTCCCCCTCATTCGGGAGGAGAGAGCAGGTGCAGTAGACCAGCCGTCCGCCGGGCTTCAGCAGGGTCATTGCATGGTCGATCATCTGCATTTGCAGCCGGGTCAGCGATTCGACCTCTTGGGAGGTCTTTACGAAGGGCAGGTCGGGATGGCGACGGATGGTGCCAGTGGCGGAACAGGGCGCGTCGAGCAGGATCGCGTCGAACGGGTCGGCCTGGTAGGTCAGCGCGTCAGCGGTGACGAGGGTGGCTTTCAGCTGCGTGCGAGAGAGGTTTTCTTCGACGCGTTTCATGCGAGATGCGGACAGGTCGAGCGCGGTCACATCGGCCCCGGCGGCGGCAAGCTGCATCGTCTTGCCACCGGGCGCGGCGCAGAGGTCGAGCACCCTTTGGCCGGCCACATCGCCAAGCAGTTTCGCAGGCAGTGCGGCGGCGGCGTCCTGAACCCACCAGTCGCCGGTGTCGTAACCGGGCAAAGCGGTGACCTGCGCCTGCGCCAGCCGGAAAGACCCGGTCGGCAGCAATTCCGCGCCGTCGATTGTGACGCCGGGTTTCGGCGTGATGTCCAGGGGAACGGGGCGTTCATGGGCGGCTTCGATGGCCGCGACGGCATCCACCCCATAGGCCTTGTGCATGGGTTTGCGCAGCCAGATGGGCAGCGCCTGCGGGGGCGTCTTTGCCCATGTCTCGCGCCCTTCGGCATCGAGTTTGCGCAAAACGGCATTCACCATGCCCGAGGCGCGCGACCAGCGCGGGTGGCGCTTGGCGATCTCGACCAGAGACGCGACCACGCCATGAGGCTCGGACCCGTCCACCAGAAGCTCCGCCGCGCCGAGTCGCAACAGGTTCTGCACCGCGAGCGTCGGGCGGCGGGTCAGGTAGGGGCGCAGCACCGCGTCGATCCGGCCCATATGGCGCATGACCGTCAGGGCAAGGCGCTGGGCGCGGGCGGCATCATGGGGGGAGAGGCCCTGCGGCGCGGGCTGATGAGACATCATCCGGTGGTCCATCATCACGCCGCGCAGATGATCCAGCGCCGCGCGGCGGGCGGCGAGGCCGGTATCGGGGCCGGTGTCTGGCATGGGGCGTCCTCTTGTCACTCAACCCGCGCGGGGTATATCAAAGCCCCAGACCGCACAAGGATTGCGACCCATGTCCGACGACACCGCCAAGCCCCCAACCGATCTGCCCCCCGCCGCGCAGCGCGCGCTGGCCGAGGCTGAGGAACGGCGCAAGGCGGCCAAGGCGCTGGAGCTGCCGACCGAACTGGGGGGGCGCGACGGCCCGGAACCGGTGCGCTTTGGCGACTGGGAAAGAAAGGGCATCGCGGTTGATTTCTGAGAGCTTCGCCGCCTGACGGCGTCGACCGGGGAACGCCCCTTCTCAGGCCCCGGTGGGGCCCTCGTCGGGGCGTGTTGCCACGGGATGGCCAAGACGGTGCTGCGCCGCTGCACCGGTCGTCAGGGCCGACAGGACAGGGGCGCGCAGGAGGAGGTGGAGTCACCCGGCTCCAAGCCAGCCCTGCGGTTGCAATCCGCACAAGCCACGTGGCATCTACGCCTGAAACTGGCCGCGATCAGCGCGATCAGCCTGTCAAATCCGTAAAGTCCGCCGGGTCAAGGACACATCCGCTTGATCTGTTGCAGAACATCCGGGTTTCCTTCCAGCGCCGCTGCGGCCAGATCCCGCGCCGCGCCAAGCAGCGCATCCGGTGCAACGATCCGATCCAGAAGACCCCATTGCAGCGCTTCGTCCGCTTCGATCTTCTGACTGGCCAACAGGATCATCCTGGCGCGCGCCGGACCGACCAGAGCCGCCAGCCGTCTCGGGTCGGATGGCTGCGGCAGGTAGCCGAGCTTTGCCACCGGGTAGAAAAACTTCGCCCCCGGCACCGCGATACGGATATCGCAGGCCAGTGCCATGCCGAATGCCCCACCCGCCAGCGTTCCGTTCAGGGCAGCGATGGTCAGGCAGGGCAGGGCTGCAATCGCGCCTGACATCCGTTCCCATAGCGGCGATACCGCAAGCCCCGCCTTTGCCGCCTCCAGATCCGCCCCGGCGGAAAATACGCGGTCCCCGGCCCCGGTCAGAACGAATGCACGCAGGCTGTCATCCGCAGCCCCGCTCTCGGCGATCTCGGCCAGCTCCTCCAGCATTCCGGCGGTCAGCGAATTGGCCTTGTCGGGGCGGTTCAGCGTAACGGTCCAGAGCCCGCCTTCCTTGGTCAGATCAATCACGCGATCACACCGATCCGGCGGCGAATACCCTCGTCGCGCAGGGAAATCTCTTCGCCAAGAAACTCATCCGCCTCTGCGCCGCACATCCACAACAGGCATTGTGCGGGCCAGTCCGCCGGGATGTGATCCTCCCACGCCAGTTGGCTGACCGGGTTCACGCCGCTGGCCTTGATCTCGCGCTGCATCTGCGTGGCGACGGTGCCGGGCGACAGGCCGATGGCCCTGATGCCCTGCGCCGCGCCCTCCTTGTGGGCGCATTTGGTCAGCATGGCGACGCCTGCCTTGGACGTGCAATAATGGCTCCAGCCTTCCAGGGCATTATGCGCCGCGCCGGAACTGATGGTCAGGATCGACCCGCCACCGCGCGCCACCATCGCTGGCATGGCCGCGCGCATGCCGTAATAGACGCCTTTCAGGTTGATATCGATGACATGGCCCCAGGCATCGGGGTCCGAGCCCATCAGCGAGGCAACAGGCTCGATCACGCCCGCGTTGTTGATCAGGATATCGAGCCCGCCAAAGGTTTCGACACAGGCATTCACCGCGGCCTCGACCTCCCAGTAGCGGCTGACATCGCAGGGAATGGCCAGCGCCGAATCGCCGATTTCGCCGGCGATCTGGGCGATCTCGTCGCGGGATCGGGCCAGCAGGCAGACCTTGGCACCTTCCGAGGCAAACAGCCGTGCCGCTGCCTCGCCAATGCCGCGGCTTGCGCCCGTTATCATTGCCACCTTACCGTCCAAGCTGCCCATATGCGCTGTCTCCCGCCGAAAAACTGTTGCAATCCAAGGTCATTGTATCCAGACCTTGACGCCCGCCCCCGTGAGGCGGACATTCTTGTCAGCAATTCACATTTGGAAGGTCGTTATGTCAAAGATGAAATCCCTTTCACTCAGCCTGTCTACCGCCGCATTGGTGGCTGCAAGCCCCGCCATGGCCGAGATCAATGCAGATCAGCTTTGGGCGATATGGCAGGAACAAGCCAGCGAGTTCGGCTATAGCCTGACCGCGCAGGCCACCCCTAATGACAGCGGGCTCACACTCTCGAACGTGACCAACACCATGATGATCGAAGAGGTGTCGATCGCGGGCACCATCCCGCAGATCACCCTGACCAATCAGGCCGATGGCTCGGTCATGATCGCTGCATCCGACTCGATGATCTACTCGATCACCGGGTTCGACGATTCAGACGCCCCCGACGCGATCAACATCCATATCAGTCTGCAAGGATTCGGCGGCTTCGCCACGGGCAGCCCCGAGCTGCTGACCCTGAACACCGGGTTCGAGCGTGCATCCGTGACCGATGTGGAGTTCGTTGGCGGCGATCCGACCGAAATCCCCGAAATGATCTACGACATCTCGCTGGACGGCTATGGCGGCAGCGTGACCTATGATTTCTCCAACCCCGCGATGCTTGGCTTCACCTCCAGCGGGACGCTGGCGGGAATGACCTTCGATGTCGAGGCGTTCGAGCCTGGAAGCGGCGCAGAACCTGCCCCGGTGCCGACACCGCAACCCTCCCAGCCCGCACCCGGCAAGGTCGTGACCCCGGCGGCACCGCAACCCACCCCGATGCCGGCCCCGACGGGCGGCCGCGGGGACGGCCATCTCGATCTGTCGATCATGCTGGCCGGCATGGAAAGCACCGCCACCGGCACCATGCCGCGCGGCATCGACTGGATGACCGTCGAAAGCTTCCCCGAAGGGTTCTCGATCAGCGGCGATGCCAGCTACACATCTGCCTCGGCCAGCTTCATGTTCGTTGATACCTACGAGAATGTCGATTTCTCGGCCTCGAATACCGGCGGGTCGATCGGCTTTGGCCTGTCAGAGGAAAGCATCCGTTACGCGTTGGCCGCGACGGGTGTCAACATCAACCTCGCAACGAACGAGATGCCCTTCCCGGTGGCCGCATCGGCCGATTCAACCGCGCTGTCCATCGACATGCCACTGGCGCAATCGGCAACGCCGTCGCCCTTCGCGGCTTCGATCGCTTATCAGGGCGTTTCTGTCGATGAATCGCTTTGGGCCATGGTCGATCCGGGCCAGGCGGTTCCGCGCACGCCTGCGACGGTCATCATCGACCTGTCGGGCACCGTACAGCTGTTCGTCGATCTCATGTCCATTGACCCCGAGAGTCTGTCAGTCCCTCCGGGCGAGCTGCGTGACCTGACGCTGAACAACCTGCAAGTGTCCTTCGGCGGGGCGGAACTGACTGGCATCGGCGATGTGGACTTCGCCCCCGGCCAGATGATCCCGATGCCGGTCGGCGCGGTGGATCTGAGCCTGACCGGCGCGAACACCCTGATCCAGTCGCTGTCCGACGGTGGTTTGCTGCCGCCGCAACAGGCAGGCATGGCACGCGGGATGCTGGGCATGTTCGCCATTCCGGGCGCTGGGCCAGACAGCTACACCTCGACCATCGAGTTCCTGCCGGGCGGTGCCATCACCGCCAATGGCGTGCCGCTGCAATAAACGCGTCACTGTATCAATCCACCCTCGGGCTGCCTGTCGCGGTCCGGGGGTTTTTTCTTGCCACCTTGCGCGCCCGACTGCGGGGCACTAGGTCTCGAAGTCAGTTCTTGCACAGGATCGCCACCGATGACCCAAACGCCCGAAACGCTCGCCCATGCCCTTCTGGACGCCGCCCGCAAGGCCGGGGCCGATGCAGCGGATGCGATTGCGGTGCAGGGAACCTCGCTTTCCATCGACGTGCTGAACGGCACGCTGGAACATGCTGAACGTGCCGATGGCGTTGAGATCGGGTTACGCGTTCTGATGGGTCAGCGGCAGGCCTGTGTTTCCGCCTCTGACACGCGGGCCGAGACCCTGACCGAAATGGCCGAACGCGCCGTCGCCATGGCCCGGCTTGCCCCCGAAGACCCCAATATCGGTCTTGCCGATCCCTCGCAGCTGGCTACGGGTTGGGACATTGACGCGCTCGACATGATCGACCCGGCGGCAGAGCCCGACCCCGCCGATCTGGAGGCCCGCGCGCTGGAAGCCGAGGCCGCTGCATTGGCCGTGAACGGCGTCAGCCAGGTTCAGTCCACCAGCGCCGGATATGGCCGCCGCACCCGCCACATCGCCGCGACGAACGGGTTTTCCGGCGGCTACACCCGCACCGACCACGGCCTGTCCTGTGTTGCCATCACCGGCGAGGGGTTGGGAATGGAACGGGACTATTACGGCGACATGCGGATGCACCGCGCCGATATGATGTCCCCGGCAGAGGTGGGCAGGATCGCCGCCGAACGCGCCGTCGCCCGCAAGGGCGCCCGCAAGCCCGCAACAGGCGCTTTCCCGGTGCTGTTCGACGAACGGGTGTCATCCTCGCTGATCGGGCATCTGTTGCAGGCCGCCAATGGTTCCGCCATTGCCCGCGGCGCGTCCTGGCTGCGCGAGGCGCTTGGGGAACAGGTGCTGCCCGAGGGGCTGTCGCTGATCGAACAACCGCTGCGCCCGCGCGCCAGCGGATCGCGCCCCTTCGATGCGGAAGGGCTACCCACGGCAGAGCGTGCGATCATCGACAAAGGCGTGCTGACCGGGTGGACGCTGGACCTTGCCACTGCCCGCAAACTGGGGCTGCAATCGACGGGCAACGCCGCACGCGGCACGTCGTCTCCGCCCTCGCCCTCGGTCTCGAACGTGGCACTGACCCAAGGCACAGCCAGCCGCGAAGATCTGCTGCGCGACATGGGCACCGGGCTGCTGATCACCTCGATGATCGGCAGTTCCATCAACCCCAACACGGGCGACTATTCCCGTGGGGCCTCCGGGTTCTGGGTGGAAAACGGCGAACTGGCCTATCCGGTCAACGAATGCACCGTTGCGGGCAACCTGCGTGACATGCTGCGCGGAATCGTGCCCGCCAATGACGCCCGCACCCATCTGAGCCACGTGGTGCCATCGCTTCTGGTCGAGGGGCTGACGCTTGCCGGGGCCTGATCTGAGGCTTCTGATCGACGCGGCGCAGAAGGCCGGCACGATCGCCGAACGCCACTGGACCCGTGATCCGCAGATCTGGGACAAGCCCGGCGGCCACGGGCCGGTGACAGAGGCCGATCTGGAAATCGACGCCATGCTGCGGGAAAGCCTGACCGCCGCGCGCCCCGGCTATGGCTGGCTGTCGGAGGAAACCGAGGACGGGGTGGACAGGTTGTCCCGCGATCACGTCTTCATCGTTGATCCCATCGACGGCACGCGGTCCTTCATCGACGGGCAAAAGAACTTCGCCCATTCTCTGGCGGTGACCCGACAGGGACAGGTGACGGCGGCGGTGGTCTACCTGCCGATGCTGGACAGGATGTTCACGGCAGAACTTGGGAAAGGGGCGGCGCTGAACGGCGCACCCCTCGCCGCCTCCGGCACCCATGATGAACCAAGCGCCACGGTTCTGGCCTCTCGTCCGAATTTCAAGCCGGATCACTGGCCGGGGGGCGTGCCCGCGGTGCATCGCAGTTTCCGCCCCTCGCTGGCCTACCGGCTGGCGCTTGTCGGGCAGGGCCGCTTTGACGGCATGATCACCTTCCGCGATAGCTGGGAATGGGACATTGCCGCCGGCGCGCTGATCGTGTCCGAGGCAGGGGGGCTGATCTCTGACCGGGACAACCGGCCGCTTGCGTTCAACAACCCGCGCCCGTTGCTGCCCGGCGTTATCGCCGCCAACCGCCCGATCCATGCGGCCCTGATGGCGCGGCGCGTCCTGGCCTGACACCCCTGAAACGCAAACACCCGCCCGGATGGAACCGGACGGGCGTTCGTATTCTCGATCAGGCTGCGTTCAGCGGCGGATGCCGAGACGCTGGATCAGGCTCTGGTAACGAGCTTCGTCCTTGGCCTTGGTGTAGTCCAGAAGCTTACGACGCTGAGCAACCATCATCAGAAGACCACGGCGGGAGTGGTTGTCCTTCTTGTGGCTCTTGAAGTGCTCGGTCAGCGTGTTGATGCGGCTGGTGAGAATCGCGACCTGAACTTCGGGCGAACCGGTGTCGCCTTCTTTGGTTGCGAATTCCTTGATCAGACGGGCCTTTTCTTCGGCAGTAATCGACATCGGGGTCTCCTTTTCAGGTTCAAAGTGGATGGCGCAGGCCGGGATGTCGTCCAGCAAGGCCCATGGAGAAGTGTCACCCCAAGCGGGGCGATTGCGGGCGTATAGGGGATTATCCGGGCAAAGGAAAGCCCCATTTTCTCCAACCAAATAAGGCAATTCTGCCGGGATTGGGGCGGTCGGTCATTAACCATATGGATAGGATTTTATTGAGCTTTTCATCAAAGACTCGGAACATTTACGCCTCGACTGGTGATTCATTCACCCTTCGGAAACAGCGCCACATTTATTCCACAGGAAAACCTTGTGGTGGTCGGTAAATGACCCAATGGCCGGCGCAGGATCATCGTCAAGCATATGAAAAGGCTCAACCCCCGGGGCCGTGCGTTGAGGCAAAGGAACGACAATGATTGCAGCGGGTGGAGTAATGTTGCTGATGCTTCTCGGGTTCGCGCTCGAGGGGCTGTTTTCTGGCGGCGATGAACAGGATGGCGCGAGCGATGGCTCGGACTCGGCTGCCGATGGGCGCGCCGATGGCGGCTATGACGCCTCCGTCTATACCTCCGATCTGCATGACCTGTTGTTCGGTACCGACGGCATGGGCAATCCCGGCTCCGGCTCCGAAGAGGACAGCGGCGAAAGCGGCGGGTCCGGTGGCGACCTGCTGGATGGCCTGTTCGCAGCCCCTGAGGATGACCCGCAGGAGCAGCAGGTCATCTTCGGTACAGCTGCCAGCGAGGCGATGTCCGGCGATGTCGGCGACGATGCAATCTACGGCGAAGATGGCGACGATTCCCTTTACGGTGACGATGGCGAAGACACGCTTGACGGTGGGGACGGGGCCGACACGCTGGACGGCGGTGACGGGACCGATACGCTGATCCTGGGCGATGGCGACCTTGCCACTGGCGGCGAGGGTGAGGATACGTTCCAGACCGACGACGACATTCCCGAAGACGTGCCGATCCTGACCGACTTCCTGACCGGTGTGGATACGATCCTTGTGCGCTACGATGGCGACACGCCGCCGGAAATCACGTTGGAAGCGGATGAAGAGGCCGGCAATACGGCCGTGTTCTCTGATGGCGTGCAGATCCTGCAACTGGATGGCACCACCGATGTCAGCCTTGACGATGTGGTTCTGGAGCAGGAGATGACGGACCCATCAGACGGCGATGACTCGCTGACCGGCGGGGAAGGCGATGACACGATTGATGGCGGTGAGGGTGATGACACGATCACCGGCCTCGATGGGGATGACCTGCTGAATGGCGGCACCGGCGACGATATCCTGCGCGGGCGCACCGGCATGGATGAACTGTTCGGCCAGCAGGGCGCAGATGCCCTGACCGGTGGCGATGGCGACGATCTGATTTCGGGCGGCACGGAGAATGATCTCGCCTTCGGCAATGAAGGTGACGACACCGTGCAGGGCGATGACGGCAACGATGAGCTTTACGGTGATCAGGGCGCGGATGTTTTGCAGGGTGGCAGCGGCCATGACCTGCTGCATGGCGGGGAAGATGACGACAGCCTTTACGGCGATGACGGCCATGACCTGCTGTTCGGTGCCGAGGGTGACGACGACATGCAGGGCGGCGCCGGCGATGACTATCTGCTTGGCGGATTCGGATCCGACAACATGTCCGGCGGTGACGGCAATGATACGCTCGATGGCACTTTCACCAGCGGTGACAGCAGCTTCGGCCCGTATGATGAGGATAGCTCCGACACGCTGGCCGGGGGGGACGGCGACGATCACCTTTTCCTTGGTGAGGGCGATACCGGCATTGGCGGTAGCGGTGCGGATCTGTTCGAATCAGGCAGCTACATCGAATCCGAGGCCCCGGTGGTGACGGATTTCAACCCGGACGAAGACCAGATTCAGGTCAGCGTGGACCTGGAGGCTTCGCCTGATCCCGATGTGTCGGTCATTGATTTTGACGATGGCACCGGCGCCAGCATCATGGTGGATGGCACCATCGTTCTGCAGGTGACCGGCGCGCAGGGGCTTGATCCCTCGGCCATTCTGATCCGCGATATCCGCCTCGACGATCTGGCGGAATCTGCCTGATCGGGGTTACCTCGCGAGGAAATGCGGACGGACCGCCGTCAGGATGGCCTCGGGCACTTCTTCCATTGCGAAATGGCCGGTTCCATGGATTTCTTTTCCGGTCACGGGCTGCTCACACCAAGCCTGCCACAAGGCCTGCGGATCGCCCGTCTTTGCCGGAAAGCCCGCGCTGGCCCAAAGGAACAGCAACGGCGCGGCGATCTTGTGGCCGGCCAAACGGTCGGCCTCATCCAGAGCGCGGTCTATCGTTGCCCCCGCCCGGTAATCCGCGCACATCGCATGCACACGCGCCGGGTCCAATGCCTGCTGCCGGTACCTGTCAAGGGCAGCGCCTTCAAAGGGTGCGAGGCTTCGGCAATGGGTCCAGCTTGACAGGGTCCAGTCGAAATAGGCCAGAGGATCGGCCCCGATCATCCGTTCCGGGATAGGGGCGGGTTGGGCCAGAAAGGTCCAATGGTAGGCCTTGAGCGCCAGTTCCGCATCCCACGCCTCCCAGAAATCCACCGTTGGCACCACCTCGATGATTCCCAACCGATCCACCCGGTCGGGATGATCCAGCGCCAGCCGATAGGTCACCCGCGCGCCGCGGTCATGTCCAAGGATGTGCGCTTTGGGCAGCCCCATGAAATCCATGATCCCGATGATATCCCTCGCCATTTCCCGCTTGGAATAGGTGTGGTGATCGGCATCGTCGGCAGGCGCGTCGCTGTCGCCATAGCCGCGCAGATCGGGGATGATCACGTGAAAATCCTGCGCCAGATCGGGCGCGATCCCGGCCCAACACATGTGGTTCTGCGGAAAGCCGTGCAGGCAGATCAGCGGCGGCCCTTCACCCCCCTGATGCACGGACAGGCGGATGCCGTTCGTCTCGATGAAGCTCTGCGTGAAGCCTGGAATATCCGACATGGCGCGGCCCTCCTGCCTGACAGACTGCGCGCCGCGAAGGGCGAGGTCAACGGGCAGGCCAGACCTGCGGCTCCGTGGCATAGGCGATATAGAGCGGATGGCGCGGATGCCCCGCCTTGGACAGCCCCAGGCAATGCAGAGCGACGCCCGCACCGCGCAGGAGCGCCTCCACCTCCGGCCCCCGGCTCAGATGTTCACCATGCACGCCCCAACCGGCGATGATCGTATCGGCCCACCCCAGCCCTTCCAGCAGAAGCGCATCATTCTCGGCCCCCACCGGCTCGGGCGCGGCGCGCAGCAGTCGCGGGTCGGTTTCCCGC
This sequence comes from Nioella sp. MMSF_3534, assembly GCF_030732985.1. Classification (GTDB taxonomy): domain Bacteria; phylum Pseudomonadota; class Alphaproteobacteria; order Rhodobacterales; family Rhodobacteraceae; genus Nioella. The sequence goes on along the minus strand of NZ_JASHJX010000002.1, from coordinate 34,537 downwards.
CAGGCGAAGATGTTCATCACCCGGAACCCGCCGAAGCCAAGCACCCGTGCCCGCCGTTCGCAGCGTTCAACGGTGGGGTCGTTCTGCACCTCGGTCGCTTTTGAGGGGTTCAGCATGATGAACAGAACCCGTGGCCCGGCCTCGTTCCAGACCCGGCTGAGAGAATAGCGATACCGTTCGCAGTCGGAATAGACCGCAACGCTGGCCGCATCGCCCTTCTGATGGGTTCGGGTGATCACAGGTTGAAAACGCGGGAGGGATGCACCTCACCCCCGCGATAGATGCCAACGGCGACCGGCGTGCCCTTGTAAGACACCCAGACCTCCTCTCCATACTCGGCGGTGCCCAATACCTGCCCCGGATTGCCGTTCTTCAACCGGGCATATCCCAGATCATTGGCGCGCAGTTCAGGCAGATCATCGAGCCCCACCTGTAGCGGCAGAAGATGCGCATCAAGCGCCGGGTCCTTGGCCATATCCTCGACCATCGAGAACGCAACCGCGTCCTCCACATCGAAAGGCCCGGACCAGACGCGGCGCAGCTTCTGCACATGTCCAAGGCATCCGAGCGCTTCGCCAAGATCCCGCGCAATCGACCGCACATAGCCGCCCTTTCCGCAGACCATTTCCAGTTCGGCATGATCGGCATCGGGGCGCGACAGCAGAGTCAGGCTTTCCACATACAAAGGCCGCGCGGCGATCTCGAACTCTTCGTCATCGCGGGCCAGTTTGTAGGCGCGCTCGCCATCAATCTTCACGGCGGAAAACTTGGGCGGCACCTGCATGATGTCGCCCTCAAACCCTTTTAGCGCCTCAACGATCTGATCATCCGTCGGCCGCAGATCACTTGTCTGGATGACCTCGCCCTCGGCGTCATCGGTGTTGGTCGCAGCTCCGAAACTGACGGTAAAGACATAGGCCTTCATCGCATCGGTGATGAAAGGCACGGTCTTGGTCGCCTCGCCCAAGGCCACCGCCAGCACGCCCGTGGCATCCGGGTCCAAAGTGCCCGCATGACCTGCCTTCTTGGCATCGAACGCCCACCGGACCTTGTTGACCACAGCGGTCGAGGTCAGCCCCGCGGGCTTGTCCACCACCAGCCAGCCGTGAATATCGCGTCCCTTGCGCCTGCGCCCCATGGCCCGCACCTCTCGTGTCAAACGTCCCGGAAAGGCGATGCTGCTAGCGGGACTTGCCCGACTCGTCAACAACCGTCCCCAGAATGGGACCCAGTTGAAACCCGAAATCGTCACGCCCCAAGTCCGGCGCATAGAGCCGCGAGACGCGCCCATCCAGGTAAAGCGCATTGGGCGTGCCCAGATGATCGCGGAAGAGCCGCCCGAAATGATCGAAATTCACCGCCCTGTCGGAAATCGCGAAGATCGCGCGGGTGCCGGTCGCGTCGACGCCTACCCCGTTGCGGATGTTCAGAGATGTGCTGTCCGGCAGAAATCGCGGATGCAGCGCCCCGTCAATGACCAGCATCGGCCCCGATTGCGTGGCATAGCGGCAGTCGGGCGGGTTCGCCGCATAGGCGCGGCTTTCGATCACCCGTGCACGGCCCGCCTGAATGCAGAACACCCCATTGGGCAGCAGCCCGAAATTTCCCGGCCCATCCGATGTGACGACCCGCATTTCCTGCTGGCCATCCTCGATATACAGCCCCACGGGCCTGCGATCGTCATGGAACATGCCAGCATTCACGGCAAAGCCAAGCCGCTGGCCGGGGGCAAGGTTGCGTTCGACACGAGAGAAATTGCCAAGGATATTGCCGGCCTCGTCACGCAGGAACAGGCGCAGGTCCTCGCGGGTCAGATCCACTTCGCAAATCGTGAAGGCAGCCCCGTCGAACTGGTCCTGCCGGCATTCGGTTGCCTGCACCGCCGAAGCGGCCAGCATCATCAGCGAAACGGTCAGCCAACGCATCTCAGTCCTCGCCGTCACCCTCTGCGTGGTCCAGATCCTGCCGCACTTTCTCCTGTTGGAACAGCGCACGCGCCTCGTCCATCTTGTCGAAGGTCTCGTCGATCAGGAACCGGAAGTCGGGCGCATATTTCAGGTTCATCTTCTTGGTGATGACCCGCCGCAGCTCACCCTTGTTGCGCTTCAACGCCTGAATGGCCTCCTGCCGATGACCACCACCAAGGGGCAACACATAGACGGTCGCAATCTTCAGATCGGGCGAGGTGCGAACCTCGCTCACCGTGATCGACATCGCGTTCAACTCGGGGTCGTGGATATCCCCCTGCATCAGCACATCCGACAGGGTGCGCCGGATCAGTTCGCCCACCCGCAACTGCCGCTGCGAGGGTCCGGGTCCGTCGTGAAACTTGTTCTTTGCCATGGCCATCATCCTTTGCCCCCCACTTATGGGATCACCCCGCCCCCCGCAAGCAACGGCTTTCACGCGGTGGTTAGGTGCGCTAGAGCAGGGGCAGGATTTTGCCAAAGGATCGGGATCATGCAGGGCAGCACCGCAATCGCAGTCATGGGGGCATCGGGCCGAATGGGGCAGATGTTGATCAAACTGGTAAACGAAAGCGACGCCGCGCATCTGGTCGCCGTGACGGAACGCGCGGGCCATGACTGGGCAGGCCGCGACCTGGGCGAATGCATGGGCGGGGCCGCGACCGGCGTCATGGTCCATGCCGATCCGATTGACGCCATCGTCAATGCGCAGGCGGTGATCGACTTCACCTCGCCTGACGCCACCGTCGCCCACGCCCAACTGACCGCTCAGGCCCGCTGCGTCCACGTGATTGGCACCACCGGCATGAATGACAGCCACGATCAGGCGCTGACCCATGCCAGCCGCCACGCCACGATCATCCAGGCGGGCAATATGAGCCTTGGCGTGAACCTGCTGGTGCAGATCACCAAACAGGTGGCGGCCGCGCTGGACGAAGATTTCGATATCGAGGTGATCGAGGCCCACCATCACCACAAGGTCGATGCCCCCTCTGGCACCGCGCTTATGCTGGGGCAGGCCGCGGCGGATGGCCGGGGCATCGACCTCAATGTCGCGAAGGATTCGGGCCGCGACGGCATCACCGGCGCCCGCCAGCGCGGGCATATCGGCTTCTCCGCCATTCGTGGCGGCGATATTGTCGGCGAACATGACGTGCTCTTTGCCGGTCAGGGCGAACGCATCGTCCTGCGCCACGTCGCCACCGACCGAGCCATCTTCGCGCGTGGGGCGCTCAAGGCCGCGCTTTGGGGTCAGGGTAAAGGCCCCGGCCGCTTCGATATGCTCGACGTTCTGGGAATGCGTTGAACCAGCCCTGAAGCAGCCGAGAACCGGTGGATCAGCGTGATTGCCAGCCCCGTCGCGCACCGGGGGACTTCGAGTGGAAATCGGCAGGGCGCTTTCGCACCCAGGCGATGAACTTGCTCAACCTCGGTTGCGCCTGAAGCGCTTCGATCGTGTTGAAATCGCGTGCGAGCTCTGTTTCCGACAGGGTCGCGTGAATCTCGTTGTGACAGATCTGGTGCAGCAAAACGGTCGGTCCGCCCTTGCCGCCGCGCAGGCGTGGGATCAGGTGATGAAGGCTCTGCTTCGCGTGCGGCGGGATCGGTCGCCCGCAGAGGGGGCAGATCGGCGTTTCGTCCATTTCGCGTGTGGTCCTGCGCTGTTCTGAGCCATAGGATGGTGCAAACCCGGGACGAGGCAAGCGCGGATGCAAACCGAAAAACTGGACGCGGTTGTGATTGGGGCAGGACCAGCCGGTCTGATGGCCGCCGAGTCCATGACGCGTGCCGGGCGCACTGTGGTGATTGTCGAGGCAAAGCCCTCGGCCGGGCGCAAACTGCTGATGGCAGGCAAATCGGGGTTGAACCTGACAAAGGACGAGCCATGCGCGCGATTCCTCGCGGCCTATGGCGCGGCTGAAGACTGGCTGACGCCGATGTTGCAGGCGTTCGGCCCAACAGATGTGAAGGCCTGGTCCGAGGGGCTGGGGCAACCGGTGTTCACGGGATCATCCGGTCGGGTGTTTCCAAAGGTGATGAAGGCATCGCCCTTGCTGCGGGCCTGGCTTGGGCGGATCGGGGCAGAGATGCGGCTGCGCTGGCGCTGGACCGGGTTCGAGGGTTCTGCGCTGCGCTTCGACACGCCGCAAGGGCAGCGGCTGGTGCAGGCAGAGGTGACTGTACTGGCGCTTGGCGGCGGATCCTGGGCGCGGCTCGGGTCGGATGCGGCCTGGGTGCCGTGGTTGCAGGAGATCGGCGTTGAGGTGGCCCCGATCGTTCCGGCGAATATGGGGTTTCGGGTGACCTGGTCACCGCATATGGCGCGCTGGTTCGGGGCCCCGGTGAAAGGCTGTTTGCTGAGCGCCGGAAACCGGGACGTGAGGGCGGAGTTCGTGGTGTCCGAACGTGGGGTCGAGGGCGGTGGCATTTATGCGCTCTATCGCGAGCTGCGCGAAGGGGCAGGGCTGGTGCTGGACCTGTTCCCGGATCAGACACATGAGGATCTGGCCGCGCGTCTTGCCCGCCCGCGCGGGAAGGCGAGCCTGTCCAACTATCTGCGCAAGCTTTTGGGATTGGAGGGTGTGCGCATGGCCCTGGTGAATGAGGTCGCGCGACCTCTGTCGGAGGGTGAGGCGCTTGCGGCAAAGCTGAAGGCGCTGAATCTGCCGCTGGCCGGGCCGAGACCGCTGGATGAGGCGATTTCCACGGGCGGCGGCGTGATGCGGGCGGCGGTCTCGGACGGGCTGATGCTGCGGGCGCGGCCCGGCACATTCGTGGCCGGCGAGATGCTGGACTGGGAGGCCCCGACAGGGGGGTATCTGCTGACGGGCTGCCTTGCCACCGGGCTATGGGCCGGGCGGCACGCGGGGGCGTGGCGCGGCTGATTGCGCCCCGGACGGGGCCGGGTCGCGGCGGGGGGCGGTCCTCGTCAAGCCCCTCCGGGGCCCTCCTCGAACCGCGTTGCCACGGAAGGCGGTGCCGACCGGTCCGGACATTCCACGATCCACTGGCGGCGCGGCAGGAACGCCTCCGGCGGCGCGGCAGGAACGCCTCCGGCGGGAGTATTTGGGCCAAGAAGAAGGGGCAGGCGCGCGTCAGGCGGCAGCGGCTTTCTTGTAGGCGGGGCGGTCGAACATCATCGCGCCGAAGGCATGGATGCGGTCGTCGATGATGGGAAACTTTGCCCCCACGGCCCATCTGAGGCAATGGGCCAGCAGGATGTCGGCAATGGTCATGGTTTCACCCATCAGGAAGGGGCCGGTTTCGGACATGCGGGGCAGCAGGCGGTGCTGGCTTTGCTCGAATTCCCATTTGAGGCTGTCCTTGATCGCAGGCAGGCGGTGTTCTTCGGGCAGGACAAAGCTGTGACGGGCGGCCATCCAGAAGATCTGGTCGAACTCTTCGTTGATGAAATGGGTCAGTGCGTCCTGATGGGCGCGGTCAATGGTGCCGGGTGCGAAGGTCAGGGCCGCATGGCGGTCGGCCAGATAGGTCATGATCGCCAGCGAATCAGTGATCGGGACGCCATCGGCGATCAGGACCGGAACCTTGCCCGCCGGGTTCACGGCGACGACGGAGGGGTCGCGCGGCGGGGCCTGCACATGGTCGTAGGCGAGCCCAAGTTCCTCCAGCACCCATAGCACGCGCAGGGTGCGGGTCTGGGTCTTGCCGATCACTTTGTACATGCTGTGCCTCCTGTTGCATCGGCGCAGTCTGGCGCGTGAGGGCGGGGGCGTCCAGAGGCCGTGCGCTTGTCGATCTGATTGTGCTAGGCTGATGTCGAGGCTGTTCAGACAGGAGACGTCCGATGCACCGCCGGTCAAGGCACCTATTGTTCGCAGTCGGGATTGCTTTGGCTGCGATAAACCCCTTGCAGGCGCAAACAACGGATATTCCACCCTGGTTGCAGCAGCATGTGGGTCAGGGGGAAGGGCAGATCGCCCTGGTGGTACTGCAAAGAGCGCGAGATCTGTACCAGGAGCAGGTGCGCGAGGCGGGCATATCCAACCCCTGTTACCTTGCAATGGATGCAACCCGCCCCAGCACGTCGTCCAGCGGAACGCCGGGGCAGCGGTTCTACATTATCTGCGAGGAGGAGGAGTCGTTTCGCGCGGTGTCGTCGGGCTATGGAAGCGGGCGGGATCTGCCGCAGGCCAATTTCCGCAACGGACGGGAATGCGCGCGGCATTTCAGCAATGCGGAAGGATCCAACCTGACCATGGGCGGGGCCTATGTGACGGCGGAGACCCGGACCTCATTCAAGGGGTATTTCAGCGATTCCGACGACAGAGTGCCGTTCGAGCGGTCCTTTCTGCTGTTCGATGGCATGGGCGAAACCGACAACGCGCGGGAACGGGAAATCGGTGGCCATGTCGCGATGTTTTTGCGGTGGCAGTGCCGTTTCAGCGACCCGGAAAGCCCCTTCGCGGATGCGGAGGGATTTGTCCCCTTCGGCCAGTTGATCAACTATGATGGCGGGCGGAGCAATGGTTGCACGACATGGTCAGAAGAGGTGGCTGGCGACATCATTTCGTTGGTTGAGGGGGATCCGACGACGCTCTACATCTACCCGGAATCCGGCGATATCAACGCGGTGGCAGAGGCCGTGACTGGGCAGCGGAGCCTCTCAGAGGAGGGACTCTACTGGAACGCGGCCTGCCTGGAGGAAATCGAGACACCTGTGTTCTGGACGCGGGAAACCCTGCGGCCGATCATCGACGAATGGCGCGATACGCTACCGGAACAACCGCCCCTTGAGCTGCCGATCTGCCGCTGATCGACTGCCCTAGCGCATCCGCGAGGCGACAGTGGCCAGCCGGATCAGCACGCGTTCCAGCAACGCGTCCTGCGGGGCGTGCTGGCTGGAGCGTAGTGTCAGGTCGAGCTCGATCAGCGCCTGAAGGGCCTGTTCCAGCCGGTCCGATCCCCACATTCCGGCCTGCCGGATCATCTTGTCGCGGCGCGGGCCGAAAACGGGGGGGCGCAATGCCCCGACACCGGCGGACGCCCCGCCGGGGTGGATCGCGGCGGCGTGGAGCGTTCGGAAATGGCGCAAGGCCATGATGGTCAGGGTCACGGTCGCAACGCCCTGACCGGTCAGCTTCTGCATGAGCGCGCCGATCTGGGCGACCTGGCCTTCGGCGGCGGCGGTGATGATGTCATCCATCCCGGCCTCGATCGTGGCGGGGGCGCAGGCAGATACATCGGCGACGCTGACCGGGGTGGGGTCACCGATCTTGTAGAGCGCCAGTTTCTCAACCGTCTGGCGGAAATCGCCGGGGTCCAGTTGGGTGGCCAGTGCGGTCAACTGTGCAGACGCATCGCGGTCAAGTTGGGTGACGCCGGATTTTGCCAGCGTCTCCTCGATCTCGGCGCGGCTTGGCGGGTCGTCGTAAATGCCCACGCAATAGGCTTGCTTGTGGCCCTCGAACAGCTTGCGCAGGGCGGATTTGGCGGGCAGGGCGCGCGGCGCGGTGACGATGATCTGGGCATCGCCCGGCTGCCAGTCCTTCAGCGCTTCCGCAATCACCGGGGCAAGCCCGTCGGCGGCGTCCTCAACAAAGGCTACACGCGGACCGGGAAAGAAGCCAACCGCCTTCACCGCATCTAGCAACAGGGCCTTTTCGCTGCGCAACTCGCTGGCGGAGATCCGGCTCAGGCGCATCTCTTCTTCCGCGCCGGGGCCAAGCAGCTTGGCAATCACATCCTGCCGCTTGATCGCCACGCGCATGGCATCGGCCCCGAAAATCAGAAGACCCGCGGCGGATTGGTCGGGATTGGCGAAATAGGCGCTGGCGTCGCGGGCCGAAAGCTTCATGACCAGCGAAGCGAAGAGGCCAGCAGCCGCGACATGACCTGATCGGCCAGCGCGATCATCAGCCGATCCTGCGCGTCGCGGCGGGCAGCGGTGGTCGCGACCGAGGTCGAGGTGGTGGAATAGGCCGTGAAGGTCGAAACCGAATCGGCCAGCAACTGCGCATCCGTCGCGGTTTCGGTCAGCGTAAACCGGACAGTGCCCGCGATATTGATACGGGTGATGTCATTGGTGCCGGTGATGGCCAGATCGGTTTCCGAAGTCTCGATGAAGTAGTCGAGCCGGTAGGTCTCGGCCTGAGGCAGGCCAAGCCGTTCCTCCAGTCGCGCGACCAGCTGAAACCCGAGCCGCGTGTCCGGGGCGGCAACCAGCACCTGCCCGCGCAGGGCCTGACCCGCCCCGCCCGGCGCATAGACCGGTGCAAAGCCGCAGCCCGCAAGCGGGGCCACGGCCAGAAGGGTCAGGAAATGGCGGCGATCAGATGACGACATTGACGATACGGCCCGGAACGACGATCAGTTTCTTGGGCTGACCACCGGCCAGCGCCTTGACCACAGCGTCGTCTGCCAGCGCGATCTTTTCAACCTCTTCCTTGGGCAGATCCTTGGCGACGGTGATTTCCGACCGCCGCTTGCCGTTGATCTGGATGGGCAGGGTCACGGTGTTTTCCACCAACATCGCCTCATCCGCTACCGGCCAGGCGGCCTCGGCCAGAAGACCCTCGCCACCCTGATGGGCCCAGATGTCTTCCGCAAGATGCGGGGTCATGGGCGACATCAGCTGTGCCAGTGTCATGATCGCCTGCTTCTGCGCCGCCGCGCCTGCCTTTGATTTGGCCAGCGTGTTGGTGAAGGCGTAAAGCCGGGCAATCGCCGCGTTGAAGCCGAAGCTTTCGACGCCGAGCGTCACGTCACGGATGGCCTTGTGCATCTCGCGCAGCAGGTCTACGTCACCTTCACCCTTTGCATCGGCGTCCATCGCGGCGATGCGGTCGCACAGGGTCCAGACCCGGCCCAGATGCCGGTGCGCGGCCTCGGCCCCGGCGGCGGTCCATTCCACGTCGCGTTCGGGCGGGGAATCGGACAGCACGAACCAGCGGGCGGTGTCGGCGCCGTAGGACGCGATGATGTTCATCGGGTCGACGACGTTGTTCTTCGACTTCGACATCTTGGCGGAGGGGATGATTTCCACCTCGGTGCCATCCTCGAGGAACCCCTTGCCATCGCGCATCTCTACCGCTTCAGGGTAGTGGTACACGGGGCGGCCATTGGCGTCGCGGGTCTGGAAGATCGCATGCGTCACCATCCCTTGCGTAAAGAGCGCATCGAAGGGTTCCTTCGACTTCTCCGGCAGGTGGCCGCAGATATGCATCGCGCGGGCGAAGAAGCGGGAATAGAGCAGGTGCAGAATCGCGTGCTCGATGCCGCCGATATACTGGTCGACATTCATCCAGTACTCGGCCTCGGCCATATCCGTGGGCGTCGTGGCGCGCGGCGCGGTGAAGCGGGCGAAATACCAGGACGAATCGACGAAGGTATCCATCGTGTCGGTTTCACGCCGGGCAGGCGCACCGCAGGACGGGCAGGCACAGTCGCGCCAGGTTGGGTGCCGGTCCAGCGGGTTGCCGGGTATGTCGAAGCTGACATCCTCGGGCAGTTCGATGGGCAGGTTTTCCTTCTTTTCCGGCACCACGCCGCAGGCATCGCAATGCACCACGGGAATCGGGCAGCCCCAGTAGCGCTGGCGGGAAAGACCCCAATCGCGCAGACGGAACTTGGTCACGCCGGTGCCGAGCCCCTTGGCCTCCATCCAGTCAATGGTGGCGTCGATGGCCTCCTGCCCGGTGGCCTCATCCAGCCCGGCGAAATGGTCGATCCACTTCACCTTCTCGGTTTTGGGGGGCACGAAAGCCTCTGTCTCCACCGGTTTGGGATCATCCAGAGCGACGAAGGTGTCGATCACCGGCAGGTTATACTTGCGGCAGAAGTCGAGATCGCGCTGGTCGTGGGCCGGGCAGGCGAAGATCGCGCCGGTGCCGTAATCCATCAGGATGAAGTTGGCGACCCAAACGGGAATCTCCCAGTCGGGGTTCAGCGGATGACGCACGCGCAGACCGGTATCCGCGCCCAGTTTCTCCGCCTTTTCAATGGCTTCTTCCGTGGTACCGCCCTTGCGCATCTCGGCCACCTTGGCGGCGAGATCGGGGTTCTCGGCCTCCAGCGCCTTGGTCAGCGGGTGGTCGGGGGAGATGCCCAGGAAGCTCGCGCCCATCAGCGTGTCGGGTCGGGTTGTATAGACGTCGAGCGTGTCGATCCCATGCGCAGGCTCGGTCAGCGACCACGAGAATTGCAGACCGCGCGACTTGCCGATCCAGTTTTCCTGCATCAGCCGCACCTTGGCGGGCCAGTCATCCAGCGTATCCAGCGCGTCCAGCAATTCCCCCGACATGTCGGAGATCTTGAAGAACCACTGGGTCAGCTCGCGCCGCTCCACCAGCGCGCCGGACCGCCAGCCGCGCCCGTCCTCGACCTGTTCATTTGCCAGAACCGTCATATCGACCGGGTCCCAGTTCACGATGGCGTTCTTGCGGTAGACCAGCCCTTTTTCAAGGAAATCGAGGAACAGCGCCTGTTGCTGGCCGTAGTATTCCGGGTCGCAGGTGGCGAACATCCGGCTCCAGTCGATGCCGAAGCCAAGCGGCTTCATCTGCTCGACCATCGTGTCGATATTCTCGTAGGTCCATGTTTTGGGGTGCCCGCCCGAGGCCATGGCGGCGTTTTCCGCAGGCATCCCGAACGCGTCGAACCCCATGGGATGCAGCACGTTATGGCCCGTCGATTTCTTGTAGCGCGCGATGACGTCGCCCATGGTGTAGTTGCGCACATGGCCGATATGGATGCGGCCCGACGGGTAGGGGAACATCTCCAGCACATAGTATTTCGGCTTCGTCTCATCGCGCTTGGCGAGGAACGTGCCGGACTTTTCCCAGGCGGATTGCCATTTCGGTTCGATCACACTGGGGTCGTAGCGGGCCATGTGCTGTCCTTGTCGTCTGTCATACGAAAACGCCGGGCACTTGGGCCCGGCGTGTGTTTAGAAGCCTTGCGGGGCAGAATCTAGAGGTCACCTTCGCGGATACGGATCTGACGCGCGCGGGTTAGAATCGCATCCTCCACGGCGCGCTGCGTTTCCCGGCTGACCGGGCCACCGCGCGATTGCAGGGCCACGCGCAGGCTGCGGGCATCAAGCGCAGGGTCGGTCACATAGACCGTCGCGCGATAAGCGCGGCCGCCACCGGGCGGGGTGCCGTAGCCGAAGACGATGACGCCCGAGAACGGATCAGCGGCCTCGATCGGCATGAAGTCGAGAATCTCAAGCGAGGCATTCCACAGGTAGCGGTTCACCTCGACCGTGACATTGGGATCGTCATTGTTGGAAAACAGATCCCAGATCGTGTTGCGGGAAGGGTCTGGAAGCGCACCGCCTTCAATAAGTTGTGCGCGGGTTTCAGCGCTCATCTCATTGTCCAGCCCGCCGAAACGACCGCCGCAGGCCGTCAGCGCCGAGAGCGCAAGCAATATCGCCAAGATTTTGCCCAAACGTCCGATCATGATACGCTCCCGTCCCGTTCCATTCCGGTTTACAGCCTTTAAACCGCTTGGCCCTTGGTATCGCAGGGCCAATAGCGCGGCAAGTGTCTTAAAAGGCGCGTAAGCAGGCGACCCGTTGGGCTACTGTGACATGTCTGCACCATCACCGGGGCAAGATGCCGTATCCGCGACGCGCTTTCTTGCAATCAGACCGCTGAAAGTTGAGAGAGAGGCATACCCAACGCGGATTCCCCGGTTGGGGAGATTTTATCTAACGAGGGAAAAACCATGAAAAAGGTTCTCTTCGCAACGACTGCACTCGTCGCCACCGCGGGCGTCGCATCTGCAGACGTTACCGTTTCCGGCTACGCCGAAATGGGTCTGGTTGGCGGCGACATGATGGAAACCCAGTTCCATCAGGACATCGACGTCACCTTCAGCCTCTCCGGCACCACCGACAACGGCCTGACCTTCGGCGCATCCGTAGACTTGGACGAAGCTCAGGACACTGGATCCTGCACAGTCACTGAGACTGCTGTCGCGGGTACCGTGCACACCTGCACCGACGCGGCTAACGCAGCTCTGGATAACACCTCCGATGATGGCGGCGTTGCAGTGTTCATTTCCGGCAACTTCGGCACCGTCACCATGGGTGACACCGACGGCGCTCTGGACTGGGCCCTGACCGAAGCCGGCAACATCGGCAACCCTGGCTCGATCGCTGACGATGAAACCGCACACGGCGGCTACCTCGGCTCCTACGGCGACGGTTCCTCCGACGGCCAGGTTCTGCGTTACGACTACTCCTTCGGTGATTTCGCATTCGCGATCTCGATGGAGCAGGACACCGTTGGTGGCGCAGGCAACGGCGTTGTTGACGCGGGCGACACCAACGGCAACATGGCTCTGGGTCTGCGTTACTCCACCTCCGCAGGTGGTGTGGATCTGAGCCTCGGCCTCGGCTACCAGTCGACCGACTTCGGCACTGCAAACGACCAGACCATCATCGGTGCATCGGTTGTTGCTTCCTTCGCAGGCGGCTTCTCCGCAGGCATCCAGTACAGCGACTGGTCCGATGTGGGTGGTGTTGCCGGTGCAGACAACTCGCACATGGGCATCGGCATCGGCTACTCGATGGACGCCATCTCGCTGCACGCCAACTACGGCGAGTACGACTCCGGCGCATCGGGCTTCGGCCTCGCAGCAGCTTACGACCTGGGTGGCGGCGCTGGCCTGCACCTCGGCTACGGCTCGACCGACGGTGGCGCAGACACCTGGTCCTTCGGCCTGGCAATGTCCTTCTAATCCAACCGGATTATTTGGTAGGGAAGAGCGGGCTTTACGCCCGCTCTTTTCTTTTGTGCAGAAGGACCGTCACAGATGTCACTTTCCGAAATCTCCGGGGCCATCACACGGGCAGAAGCCGCCGCAGGACGCGCGCCCGGGTCTGTTCGCCTGATTGCCGTGTCCAAGGTGCAACCGCTGGATCGGGTCGAGGCGGTGCTGGAAGAGGGGCATCGGTTGTTCGGGGAAAACCGAGTGCAGGAAGCCGCCGGGAAATGGCCCGCGTTCCGGGACCGTTTCGAGGGCGTCGACCTGCATCTGATCGGCCCATTGCAAAGCAACAAGGCGCGCCAGGCGATGGAGCTCTTTGACGCGATCCACACGCTTGACCGGCCAAAGCTGGCCACAACACTGGCCCGGCTGGCGCAGGAGTTGGGACATTGCCCGGACCTGATGATCCAGGTGAACACCGGCGCGGAGCCGCAGAAGGCGGGCGTCCTGCCCGGCGACGCGGATGCGTTCATTGCGGAGGCGCGGGCGCTGGACCTTCCGGTAAAGGGCCTGATGTGCATCCCGCCGGTCGACGAGGAACCGGCGCTGCACTTCGCCCTGCTTGCAAAGATCGCAGAGAGGAACGGGCTGGCAGAGCTGTCCATGGGCATGAGCGCGGATTTTGAGACGGCGATTGCGCTTGGCGCGACCTATGTGCGGGTGGGGTCGGCGATTTTCGGGGACCGGGTGCCGGGCTGAGAGCGGTTTCGCCGCCTGCCGGCGTCGACCGGGGGGCGACCCTCGTCAGGCTCCTCCGGAGCCCTCCTCGGGTCGCATTGCCATGGACATTCGGCCCCGGGCGGTCTGCGGTGTCGCCGGCGGTTGCGGCTTTGGGGTCGGGATGCCTCCGGCGGAGGTATTTTTGCCAAGATGAAAGGGCTTAGTCCACGATCAGGCGGCTGCCTTGTGTCAGCTTCCGGGTGAGCCAGAGGAGGTGGCCCGGTGCCATGGCGACGCAGCCTTCGGTGGGGTGGCCCGGCTTGCGCCAGCGATGCAGGAAGATGGCGGAACCGCGCCCCGGTTTTGCGACAGGCCAGTTCCAGTCCGTCAACAGGATGAGATCGTACAGGCGGTCGGCGCGCGACAGCCGTTCGTGGCTGCCTGAGTAGGGCGCGTGGACTTGCAGGTTGTAGTCCGGGCAAGCCGGGTCGTCGGACCACAGGTCGCCCGGCCCGATCGGCCTTGCCCAACCTACCGGACGCGCCATGCGGTCGGGCCGGTAGAGGCAGCCCACGATCCTGTGGATGCCGCGCGGGGTCGCGCCGTCGCCTTCGCGCTTGTCCGACCGTATGCCGCCCTTGCCGATGGAGCAGGGAATCACGCGGCCCTGAAAGCGCAGCCCCATCGGGGTCAGGACCATATCCTGCGGAGTCATAGCAGGTGGCCTGATTTCTTCGCCTTCACGTCAAGGTAGTGGGCGTTGTGTCGGTTCGTCGGGGTGATCAGGGGAACCCGTTCGGCCACCATTATTCCTTCGTGTTCCATCATCGCCACCTTGCGGGGGTTGTTGGTCATCAACCGCACGGCGGAAAAGCCCATGCGGCGCAGGATATCGGCACCGAGGCGGAAGTCGCGTTCATCATCTTCGAAGCCGAGCCGGTGGTTTGCCTCGACCGTATCGAAGCCCTGATCCTGCAGGGAGTAGGCGCGCATCTTGTTGGCGAGCCCTATCCCGCGCCCTTCCTGATTGAGGTAGAGCAGCACGCCCGCCCCCGCTGTTCCCATCTCTGCAAGAGCGGTTCGCAGTTGCGGGCCACAGTCGCATTTCAGCGAGCCGAGCACATCGCCGGTGAAGCAGGCGGAATGCAGCCGGGCCAGTACCGGGGCATCACGGTCGGGGCGGCCGATCTCGATTGCGTAGTGCTCGGTCCCGCCATTGTCGGGGCGGAAGATATGCAGGCGACCGGCGTCAGCTGCCTCGATCGGCAAGCGGGCGGCTGCAACGGGGTTGAGGGCGTGTGGGCGCAGCAGGTCCTGATGGGTGGCGTCTGGATGCAGGCGGGTCAGATGATGATCGGCGGCGAATGCCTTTGCATTGGCGATCGGCACGATGATCGCCGCGGGCAGAAGCTGCGCGGACTTGATCAGGGCAATGGCGAGGCGATGAAGCCCTGCCACCCCCTCTCGCCGGGTCAACAGCGGGCCTTTCATCGGGACACGCAAATCGTCGGCGGGATCGGCAATTGCCCGCACCCAGGATGCAGTCGCGTCGACGGGGACCACAACGCGCGCCAGATCGCCATCATAGGCCCGCGCCTTCAGCGTTTCCGCGCGCCGGTCGGTGATTGCGAGGTCCAGCTCGCCAAAGCTCCGGATCGCCGAAAGCCGGGCATCGGTCAGTGTTTCTGCCGCCAGCAGGGCAATGCCATCGCCGTCCCCCAGAACGACAGGCAAGCCGACGCGCAGGTCGGCGCGGGCGCGGGCGGCAAGCTCGGACGGGGTGGGCAGAAGCGGCATCGCATGGTCCTGAACGACGGGTGTCTTCCCCATGTAGACTGCCCTGTAGCGTTTTGAAACATTTGCTCGCTGTCTGACACGGCTGCGTGAGAAGTTTTTCGATGCACTTGTCAGACGGGTGATTGCACGACATGTGCAGAGAAGAACAAGCAACGGGAGCCACCAAGAATGGCCAATCTCAAGAAAATCCTGCTGGTGGATGATGACGAGGATCTGCGCGAGGCATTGGCCGAACAGCTGATCATGACCGAAGATTTCGACGTGTTCGAGGCCGGCAATGGGTCCGAAGGCCTGCAAAAGGCAAAGGAAGCGATATACGATCTGGTAATCCTGGACGTGGGTCTGCCCGACACCGATGGTCGCGAACTGTGCCGCCTGATGCGCAAGCAGGGGGTGAAATGCCCGGTTCTGATGCTGACCGGCCATGACAGCGATGCAGATACCATCCTTGGCCTTGATGCGGGGGCGAATGACTATGTCACGAAGCCCTTCAAGTTTCCGGTTCTTCTGGCCCGCATTCGCGCGCAACTGCGCCAGCATGAACAATCGGAAGATGCCGTATTCCAGCTTGGGCCCTACACGTTCAAGCCCGCCATGAAGATGCTGGAAACGGAGGATATGAAGAAAATCCGGTTGACCGAGAAGGAAACGAATATCCTCAAATACCTTTATCGCGCCCAGGATGGTGTGGTGGCGCGTGATGTGCTGTTGCACGAGGTCTGGGGCTACAACGCCGGGGTGACCACCCATACGCTGGAAACGCATATCTACCGCTTGCGCCAGAAGATCGAGCCCGACCCCTCGAATGCGCGCATTTTGGTCACAGAAAGCGGCGGATATCGTCTTTTGGCGTGAAATAACCGCTAAATGTTGACTAATTGATTTAATCAACCGATAGTTGACAGAAGGTGAACAACACCTACCTCCCTGTTGGACTGGCCCGGCCGAGCGCCGGGCTTTTTTCGTCTGGCGGGCACGACGCGCATTGATCGGCGGTCCGACCAGTGCGGAATGAGGCAAATTGATTGTTTCCTTCCTTGAAACGCATTGCTTCGACGATCTGGCCGACATTTTTCAGAAGAAGCGGTTAACCTTTTTCGAGGCAATGAAAACGCCGCCTTAACCATCGCATGAGTAGCTCTGTTGTCATCGTCCGCATTGTTCCGGGCGGAAGAGGAATTGTTCTTGGGGCTGCGCTCTGCTGCGACATGGCTGTCGCCCGGGGCGCAGGTCGTCACGATGGTTGCCTTCCGGCCCGAAAGAGGAATTGCCATGCCGCCCCTTGAACCGACCTTTCCGCTCGGCGATGTCGCAGACATTTCCGGCAGCTTCGAGTTGCAGGTGGTCGCCCGCTTTGACGATCTGACCGGCGGGTATTGGCAACGGTTGATTGATATAGGGTCCGGGGCGGGTGGCAATAACATCCTGCTGACGCAGGTCGAGAATACCGGCGACATCATGTTCGCCCTCTATCAGGACGGCACCACCTATTCAGTGATCGCACCGGGCGCGATCCTTGAGGGGGAAACCGCCACCTGGACCGTTGGAATAGATCGGGACGGCCTGATGTGGCTTGACCGGGACGGTGTTCGGTTGGGGCAGACACAGGCGGTTGTGCCGGATGACAGCCTGCGCCCGAATGAACTGTTGGGCCAATCCAACTGGGCGGACGATTCGCCCTTGATCGGGGCAATCCTCGGGGTCGATATCACCAACGCAGGCGATGTGGTGGATGGCGGTCGCCTCAACAACCCCGAGGACATCAATGGAGCCTTCCAGGTCGATGCCGTTGTTCGGTTCGACGATCTGCGGGCAGGTGAGGATCAGACGGTGTTCACCTACGGCAATGCCGATAGCGGATCGGCAATACGATTGTTCCGGGTCGCGGACAGCAACGATATCCGTTTCGAGATCGTGGAGGCTGGACAGATCTACAGTGTCACGGCTTCTGACGCGATTTCAGAAGGTGCGTGGGCCATGTGGTCCGTGGGGGCCGATGCAGATGGCACGATCTGGATCGAGAGAGACTCCGTCCGCTTGGTGGACGCAGCGGGGACCGTCCCGACCGG
Source organism: Nioella sp. MMSF_3534 (assembly GCF_030732985.1). Taxonomy (GTDB): domain Bacteria; phylum Pseudomonadota; class Alphaproteobacteria; order Rhodobacterales; family Rhodobacteraceae; genus Nioella. Next base: position 17,304 of record NZ_JASHJX010000002.1, on the reverse strand, counting down.
CTTTCTTGCAGAGGAAGCAACGATCGGTTCCATGGGCTCCGCCGGGGGTGGGAGGCTGAATGGGGTGGTTCTGGATCTGACGGTGTCCGCGCCACAGGATGGCACGGGTGGCGCCGACCCGGCCGACCCGGTCGTTGGAGTCGGAGACATGATCTTCGTCGCCCATCAGGATGACGATCTGCTGTTCATGAACCCGACCATAGATCGGCTGATCGACGGGCCCGATCCGGTCAGCGTCGTCTATCTGACGGCGGGTGATGCCGGGCAGGACGCAGGGTATTGGGGCGCAAGGGAAGCAGGTGAACGCGCGGCCTATGGGCAGATGGCCGGGGCGAATGATTGGGTGGACGAAACCGTTACCCTGACTGTCGGCAACAGCCAGTTCGAGGTCGCGAGTTCCTACCTTGCCAGCCAGCCCGACATTCGGCTCTATTTCCTGCGCCTTCCCGATGGATTCAGTCGGGGCGAAGGGTCAGAGGTCAACAATTTCGAAAGCCTGGAACAGCTTTGGGACGGAGACATCGCGACGATCACGGCGGTGGACGGAAGCGCGACTTACACGCACGCGGACCTTGTCGGCCTGTTGTCGGCGCTTCTCGATCAGCATCAGCCCGATCACATACACCTTCAGGATCACACGACTGACTATGCGGATATCGAGCATTCCGACCACCTGCACTCCGCCGAATTCGTCACAGCGGCGCTAAACAGCTACGCCGGAGATCTGACCGTTACCGGTTATGTGGGCTATGCAAGCTGGGGGTTGGACGAAAACCTGACGGCCGAGGAAGAGGCACTGGTTCGGGAATTCTTCGCCCAGTATTCCGCCTTTGACCCGAATGTGTTGGGCAGCGACGGGGCTTTCTTGGAGGCCTACGAGGAATGGGTCCAGCGGGAATACATCGCCTATGAATACACGCTGTCCGGCACAGGCGGCGGCGGGCCTTCGGGGGTCTCTAACTCTTTGTCAGACCTCACGGGCGATGGCACCTCCGACATCCTGTGGCGCAATGGCACGACCGGGCAGCTCGGCATGTTCGACATGGCGGGCGGCACGCCAACGTGGAGCGTTCTGGGTCAGGAGACCCCGGTCTGGCAGATCTCGTTTGTGGGCGATTTCGACGGCGATGGCACCGACGATATTCTCTGGCGCAATGACAGCTCCGGCGGCATCGGCTTCTCGGCTATGGGTAGCGGAAGCCCGGTCTGGAATGCCTTGGGGCAGGCCAGTTCCGCGTGGGGCATCGTGGGCGTCGGCGATTTCAACGGTGACGGCACCGACGATATCCTCTGGCAGAACAGCAGCAATGGCGGTGTTGGCATGTTCGCCATGTCCGGCGGCTCGTCCAGCTGGCAGACGATCGGCGGCTCCTCGGCCCCGTGGGAGATCGTGGCGACCGGCGACACGACCGGCGACGGGATCGACGACATCATCTGGCGCAATTCCACGACCGGTCAGGTGGGCCAGTTCGAGATATCCTCGGCGGGCACGCCCACGTGGAGCATCGTTGCCAATGCTTCCAACGACTGGCGGCTGGTGGGGACCGGCGATCTGGACGGCGACGGCACGGATGACCTCTTGTGGCGGCACGAGAGCTCGGGCGCCGTGGGCTACTACGCCATGGGCTCCGGTTCGCCAGTCTGGCAGGGCCTGGGGCAAGCGAGCTTCGACTGGGATATCGTGGGCACGGGCGATTACAATGGCGACGGTACGGACGACATCCTGTGGCGGAACGTGAACACCGGCACGGTCGGTATGTACGACATGGATGGCGGCGGCCCCACCTGGCAGACCATCGGCCAGACCGGGCTGGAATGGGACGTCGAGGGGCAGTTCGTGGATGAGTTCGTGTTCTGAACGGTGCCCGATCAAGGTCGCTACTCGGTGACCCACCCGGGTTGTCCGAGACTGCTCAGTTCCGCCCGGATTGCCGCGTGATCCGATTGCTGGAAGCGCGCCAGAATGTCGGTGCCATGCAGGCGGCGTTTCTGCGGATCAAGCGGCTGTCTTTGAACCCCAAGGAAATCCTGAACACCATCGAACCCGTCTTGCACCAGGCTCGAAAAGGAAATGTTCAGCGTGGGACCGGTTGCCTGACTGCGATAATAGTCAAATGTCTCGGTTTGATACGCGATGAACTTTCGGAAAGCCCTGGCATCGAAGACCAGCGGCGCGGATTCCAGCTTCTTGCCGCCTGAGTCTGCGCTGAGGTTCCAGATTCCTGTCTGGTGGGCCAACAGAGTTGAGGAATACTGAGACAGCTTGTTGCGACGTTCGAGGATGATCTTCGACACTGACCCATCGGCAAGCAGCCGTGCGCATTCGTCGGGCTCCTGAATGCGCCACATCTTGAATCCGACTGCTGTCGCATCGGGCTGATCAAACACCCGGTCGAGAAACACCGCCTTTTCCGCGCGCAGTTTGAGCAATGTGTCATTGCTCCACTCCGCCATGGTGCCCCGGAAATGCCACGCCGGGTTCGGATGGAACACTTCGCCATGGCACGTGATCTCGGGGTGGCTGTTTAGCGTTTCGGTCAACAGAGAGGTTCCCGACCGGGCCTCGCTGAGAATGACGAAGCGGGTACAATCCGTCGAACGCGTCACGCTGTTTTCTCCAGGCTGGCTTGTGTCGTGGCGTGGAAATCGATCCAGCCATGGGCAAGCATTCCATCCTTGAGCTGCAATTTCCGGAACATCTGGAACCGGTCGAGGCACTCTTCCGCATCGATCCACTTCTCGGGCGGCAGTTCCTTCCCGAATAGCCCGCTCATATGGCCGTTGAACTTTGCATCCGCAAACTGCCCTTCTCGCGCGGGTTCCACCGGGCGGACCATGTTGTGCAGCGCCTGGTTTACAATCTGGAACCGGTCATAGCCCGCCGCGCGCAGAAAGCAGATGGTATCTGCCGACATGGCCTCTACGGAAACGAAATCCGGGCGCCGTGCGTCGGTTGCCAACTGTTGGGTAAACAGGTCATCCACGCCTTCCATGTCACACTTGATGTAGCGCGGAACACCATAGCGGTCGAAAAGCCCCGCCAATGTCACGGTCTGAACCTGTATTTCCTCTGATTCATGGCCGCCTTTTTCGGCCCATCCCTTCTTGACGCTGCTCCAGTCGTCCTTGACCGGATTGACGTGAAAAGCGATCTGGTGATCCTCCGTGTCCCAGAAGGCGCGGTTCACGATCGCAAGGCGACCATCGGCCACTTCGGTTGAAAACTTCTCCTGCGCGCGCTTGCACATTTCAGGGTTCGCTTCCAGCGCAACAACCGAAAAGCCCTTGCGAAGATAGAAATCGGTATCAAGAGCCCAATGCATGCCGAGGTCGTAAATCAGATCCGAACGGGGCTCTTGGCTCGTGCTAGGTGTCGTCATTTCCATCATCCTTCAAGGGATCTGTTGGCGCGGACGGTGCTGGCTGTTCCAACGCGTCAGAGAGCGCCTGTGTCGCCGTCTGCCATGTACGAGAAAGCATGTCTTCAAAACCGGAAGCCGACATGGCGCGCAAACGGGCGCGATCGCCGGACAGAAGCTCAAGCGTATCCAGCGCCGGGGTAATATCTTCGCTGTCGGGAAACAGAATGCCGGACTTGCCGTCTTGCACTACCTCTGAGATGGCGCCGACATCCGTCGAGATCACCACCGCGCCAGAACGCATGGCCTCCAGCACCGTCAGCGGCAATCCCTCGTAGCGGGACAGCATCACAACGACATCCGCCCAGTCATAGGCGGCGGCAAGATCCGCGGGATCGGACAGCGGGGCTTCTGGCGAGATGGCAAGGTTGCCACCTGGCAGGCTTCTGCTGTCCCCCATGACCGAACTGCCAATGACACGCCAATCCACCGGCAAGCGACGGGACTTGCTGGCGCGGATCAATGCGTCCAGTCGGTCGACGCCTTTCTGACGGTCCAGCCGACCGATGAAAAGCGCCCTGAGCGGTTGGTCGGCGGGGCGGTCACGACGCCGGGCAAGGGCATCAGATACCAGCACGGAACTTGGCAGGTCAAAGCCTGGCGCATTCGGAACGGTCACGATCTTCTGACGCGGAACGCCCATGCCGCGCAACCAGCTGGCCATCGCTTCGGAGCACGGGGCAAACAGATCAAAGGCGTGCTCATAAGCAAGACCCACATGTGTATTCCCGGTGGGGCGTCCAAAGCGGGTCAGGTCATGGACATGTAAAGAGTTCACGGTGCGAACACCCAGTCGCCGAAGCTGTCCCATTGTCCCGGCCACCGCGCCACCATGGAAGTTGATCACGCAGTCGAGCCAGTGAAGCATGCTGAGGACTTTGTCGTGATTACCCGACACCGCCCAGTCTGATATCGGGCTGCCCAGGAAATTCTGCGGCCCGTCCCCGCCAAGACGGAAGTCGGGGTCGGACAGGAACCCCACGCTATCGAATGCGTCCTGCCAGTCGGGCAGGATCTTGATCGACCCGGTATCAAGCAGCATGGCATGAGTGGACCAGCCGCGTGCCCGCATCGCTTTGGCGATATTGTAGGCGACCCGTTCGACGCCCGCGAATTCCGCCATTGGCAGCAGGAAGCCCATGTTGCGCGATGTATCTCGCGTGACACGCGGATATACCGGCTGACCCGAAAACCGCTTTCGGGGAATCCTGTATTCGAGATTGCGCATCGTCGCGCCGTTGCTGCGCCACTGCCACTCCTGCCCAAGCGCTGCACGGTAGGGAGATGCGCGCAAAGAGTGGATCAGCTGGACAAGGCTGCTGGTCGCGTCGCGGTGCAGGCGGTCCGTGTCTGCGACGGAGGCGGGAAGAAACAGCTCGCTCTGGGCAATCTTGGGCTTGGGATGGGCACTGAGAACTGTGTCGATCCAGTCGGAAACCGTATCGCGCAGCACCTCGGTAAGCAATTTCGGGGAAATGGCAGCAACCGCGGCTTGGCGAATTCGGCTCTTGTCCTCGGTAGCCGATATATCAGCTATCTCAACGCGTCCCGGTGTGCCCTGGGAAATATGAAGTCCGGCAACATGCGCGGATTCCAGTTGGCTTTCCAGCTTCCACAAGGCCCAGTGCAAGAGACCGGCCGACCTGAGGCAGGCCAGAACCGCACTGTGCATGACCACGGTGAAAGGCGGTGCCGAGTTTGCACCGGGAAGAACCTGAGCTTGCCATACCTGCCGGATATGAGTTTCGACATCCACAACGCGCAAAGATCCGTCATCCGGATCGACACAATGCAGCAACTCGGCCCGGTCGGGCATGTAGATGGCGTATCGCGGTGCCTCGTCGGCTTCCAGGCGCACCAGTTCACGCGGCGCAAACAACAGCTTGTGCTTCTGCGCCATATCCCCCTGCAACTGGGCCGCTTCGCGGTCGGCCTCCATCAGCATGCTTTCGGGGCGCTTCCGGTAACGGAAGCCAAAGTCCTCCAGGTACTTTCCCCGGAACCCGGAGCGCGCCGCCGACAGGAAGAAATCCCAATCCTCCCACCCGAGCCGAAAGCTCTGATCGAAGAATACCCCGTCTTCGAAGACCTTTCGTCTGACAAGGCTGCCCGCCTCGCAGATGTTGATGGTCGAGTGTTGAAGAAGTGAATAGGGCCCGCTGTAATCCCATGCGCTGGGAAGGCCGAACATGTCGATGCTGGGATATATCCAGTCTGCGTCCGGATCCGCGTCAAGCGTGGCCATGGCCCGTGCCATCGCCTGCGGTCTCAGCCGGTTGTCGGCGTCGAGGAAATAGATCGCATCGACCGAGGGATACCGGTCCAGAACCGTACGAATTCCGTGGTTGCGCGCGCTGGCGAGCCCGCCATTCGGCTTGCGAAGATAAATCACGCGATGCGGATAGGCTCGGGCATAGGCCAGCCCGACCTCTTCCGTTTCGGGATAGGGGCACCCATCGTTGACCAGTGCCACAAGGAACGGAAAGGGCGCTTCCTGCGCAAGAGCTGATTCCAGCGCCTCGGTCACCAGGCCGGAGTGGCGGAACACCGGAATGACGATCGCAACCCTCGGTGCAGCCGGTTCTGCTACGTCGCGCATCCTGCTAGAACCTGTCGCGGCACAGGGTGACAGATGAGAATGCCGCCCAAGCCCAGCTAGGTGGCAGCTGTTGGTCTGCCATGCGGGTGATCAGATAGAGATCCATCGCCGATCCTGCCGGTTCTTGCAGGAGCAGATGGATATGGCCTTTCTGGCCAGCAGATAGCCGGTACCATTCGGATTTTTGCGCACCGGGAGAGTCCAGCAAACTGTTCAGGGAAGGCGCCAACGCACTGCGCCTCCGGATAAAGGCACGCTTGTTGCCGGCAGGATCAATGCGTGCGGCGGTTGGGGCAACTGCAATCGCGTACTCGATATCAGCACCTTGTTCGGACAGGCTGTGAATGCTGGCCGTGACCTCATTCACACCTGAGCCAACCGCATCGCAAAGCAATGCTGCTGCCAGATCACCCTGAACCGGATGGACCTGCAGAACATTCTGCTCTTCGAGATACTTCGTGTCGGTGTTATCCGGGTTGAGATTTCGGGCAGCCCTGAGAGCCGCTTCTGCCAGTACCTTGACCCCCGCGCCATCGCTGGAATGGGGAGGGGTGCAACCGGGAATGTAAGTCCACAATTGCAGGGCAAGTACCCGGTCCTCAGTCTCAGATGGCTTGGCTTCGGATCCTTCTCGGAGCTGAAGGCAATAGCGCTGGTCCGGATGCCGCAGTGACCAATCAAGCTCCAGCGGTGCGGTGCCCGTCCATTCGAGGCGCAGTTGAAGCGTGGTATTGTCAGGTCCAAGCGCAACTTCCAGCGGCAATCGCAACCAGCCGGCGCTCAGATCGCCTTGACCGATGGACCATTCGGCAAGTGTCTCGGCTTTTTCCAGTGCGTGAAGCCCAATCAGGAGCTGGCCGCCCGAACCGGCTGGGGCCCGCGCGACATGCAAGCCGATATCAGAGATTCCGCTGCTTTCACCTGGCAGGCGCTGATGCAGAACCGCACCCGCTGGCAAGTTCACCGGCTTCGTGTTCGAGGCCGGGGCAAGGTCGCGGCGCAGCTGCCTGTGATCGAGCTCTGCCTCCTGGACAAAACCTTCCAGCAATCCGAACGCGTTGCTCAACTCTTCGAAATCTGCCCGGAGATGCGCCATGTCGCGCAGCAGCTCGACCTGGCGTTGCGCGGCCCTGAGCCGTTCCTGCAGCAATATATCGACGATCTTGCTCAGCACCTTGGCCTGTCTCTGGTCGGGATGCGTGTCGCTCAGGTCGATCAGAAGCAAGGGTTCCGCCCCCAGTTCCGTGACGAACCGGGCGCAAAAGGTTTCCGCCTGCCGAAGGCCATCGGGCGAGGCCGCCAATATGCAGAGCGCGTTCTGCTGAAGATCGGAGAGAGGCACCTCGGATGCCGAATGCCAATCGGTAACACGCCCCTGCATGTCGCACCGCAAAAGCGGATACCCGAAATCGAAGACTTGAGCGAAGTCGTCACCGGGATCAGCAATGACGATGGCATTTTCCATGAGGCGAGCAACGGCTTTCTTGTTTCCCGCTTCCTTCTAGAGAAATCTAGTCCCGCCAACAAGGCTCAAGGGGACAGGAAAGTACGTCTTTGCTGGTGGATAACTCAGAACACGAACTCATCCACGAACTGCCCCTCGACGTCCCATGCCAGCGCGGCCTGGCCGATGGTCTGCCAGTTCGGCCCGCCATCCATATCATACATGCCGACCGTGCCGGTGTTCACGTTCCGCCACAGGATATCGTCCGTTCCGTCGCCATTGTAGTCGCCGGTGCCCACGATATCCCAGTCGAAGCTCGCTTGCCCCAGGCCCTGCCAGACCGGCGAACCGGACCCCATGGCGTAGTAGCCCACGGCGCCCGAGCTCTCATGCCGCCACAAGAGGTCATCCGTCCCGTCGCCGTCCAGATCGCCGGTCCCCACCAGTCGCCAGTCGGTCGAGACATTGGCCACCACGCTCCAGGTGGGCGTGCCCGCGCCGGACATCTCGAACTGGCCCACCTGGCCGGTTGTCGCGTTCCGCCAGATGATGTCGTCGATCCCGTCGCCGGTAATGTCACCCGTCGCCACGATCTCCCACGGCGCAGATGAACCGCCGATCGTCTGCCAGGTCGCCGTGCCGCCCGACATGGCGAACATGCCCACGCCGCCATTGTTGCTGTTCTGCCAGAGGATATCGTCGGTACCGTCGCCGTTGAAATCGCCGACGCCCATGATCTGCCATTCCGCCCCGGCGGTGCCGAGCGCGTTCCAGACCGGGCTGCCGGTGCCCATGGCCGAGAAGCCGATGCCGCCGGAGGTATCGTTGCGCCACAGGATATCGTCGGTGCCATCCCCGTCGAAATCGCCCAGACCGCCGATCTGCCAGGCGGTGCTTTCGCCACCCAGAACGCTCCAGGTGGGCGTGCCGCCAGCCATGTCGAACATGCCGTACTGACCCGTCGTGCCGTTGCGCCAGAGAATGTCGGAGGTGCCGTCGCCGGTCAGGTCGCTTTCGGGGTCATGCTGGTTTGCGACCTCGATGCGCCCGTCCAGTGCAGAAACATCCGTGATACCGTTCAGTGTCAGCGTGTTGCCACCTCCGAAATCCAGAACAAGGTTGCCGCTGACCACACTGGCCGCTGACAGCACCGAGGCCAAACTGCCGCTCAGGACCGGCGAGTCGATCTTCAGGAAATCGCCGGAGAAATCCTCGATCACATCCGCGCCACCCGAGTAGCCGAAGGTATCTTCGCCCGCACCGCCATTGAGCGTGTCGTTTCCGGACCCGCCATTGAGCGTGTCATTGCCGCCGTTTCCGTCAAGATCGTCCGCGCCGCTGCCGCCATCGAAGGCTTCGTCATCCGAGGTTCCGACGAAGGAATCATTCTGTGACACCGATGCCCCGGAAATGGCGGTCGGGTCGATCGCCTGGCCGGGCGCATATGGGGCTGGCGCGGTTTGGGCCGGTGTGGTCTGATTTATGGACGCAAAAAGCGCGTTGAACTCCGCCTGGTTGGTGGGAGCTGGTGCGCTGCCCGCCAGCAAGAAAACATAGTCGATATCCGTGCTGCTATCGAAATGAGACAGGACAGTTACCGGCCCGGTGCTGAGATTGAGCTGATAGATATACGTCTCGTCTTCGTCAGCCACGGGAATAGGAACGCCGCCATTGAGAGAAAACTGGCTCGTGTAGGCCCCGTAGGAGCTCACGACATCCACTTCCGTGATGCCGAACAGATTCGTGACACCCTCCGGGACATCGGAATAAGACAGCGTGGCCCCCTCGGAAATCGTGAGTGTCAGGGATGCCGAGCCGACATAGGTCGTGGAATTGATGGCGAAACCCTGAAGAGTGACTGTCGACATTTAGATGCTCCAAATACTGGCCGTTCTATTGCCTCTGGACAGGATGAGGCCTTGTGCGAAATGTAGTGAAAATTGGCTTCATGTCGAGTCTATTAACTATTGTTAACCAATTGGTTACAATCCGTTCGCAGAATGCGGGAATGGGCGCGCTCTTCCGCTTTCCAGCATCAAGGGCACTCCGATCAACAGGTTGATCACTGGAAGTGAACCGTTGAAAAGCGCCATGAGGCGCAGCAATTACGCGAAATCGCTGTCTGCATAGCCCTGCAGATAGAGCAGCGCCGTCAGGTCGCCGTGGTTCACGCGGATCTCGCATTCGGCCTGCACCGACGGCTTCGCATGTAGCGCCACGCCGGTGCCCGCCAGCCCCAGCATGCCGAGGTCATTCGCGCCGTCACCCACGGCGATCACGTCGGCGGGGGTGATGCCGATGCGAGTGGTGATGTCGTGCAGCGCCTGAACCTTGGCATCGCGCCCGAGGATCGGGCGCGCCACCTCCCCTGTCAGCTGGCCCGCCTCGGCCAGCAGCGAGTTGGCGCGGTTCTCGTCGAAGCCCAGATCGGCGGCGACCTTCGTGGTAAAGGCGGTGAAGCCACCCGAGACCAGCGCCGCATAGGCCCCGTGGATCTTCATCGTTGCCAGCAACGCCTTGCCGCCGGGCATATGGGTGATGCGCGTTTCCAGCACACGGGTGATGACGGTTTCGGGCAGGCCCTTCAGCAGACCTACCCGTTCGATGAGCGCGCCTTCGAAATCCAGCTCACCATTCATGGCACGCGCGGTGATGTCTTTCACACGCTCGCCCACGCCCGCCTCATCGGCCAGTTCGTCGATGCATTCCTGCTGGATCATGGTGCTGTCCATGTCGGCGAGCAGCATCTTCTTGCGGCGGCCTTCCGTGGGCTGAACGACAAGGTCCACACCCTCGGCTTGCAGGCTCTCCCACACGTTCCACCGGTTTGCGGGCATCGCGGGCATCGCAAATTCCGCAGCCACATCGGGCGAGAGCCAAAGCGCATCGCCCCCGCCCCAGGCGTTGCGGAGCGATTCGACCAGCGCGCCCTCCAGCCTGGGGGTTGCGGGGTTGGTCAGAAGCGTGGCGATGAACATGGGTGTGTCCCCCGTAGCCTGCGGTTGGCACGCATAAACCACGGGGGAGCTGGGATTTGAAGGGGCTCAGCCTGCGTCAGGAAGCGGCGGCAGGCTGCGCAGGTAGAGGATGATCGCGGCGAGGTCATCCTCGGTCATGTTCGCAAAGAACCCGTAGGGCATCGGCGGGAACATGGGCGAGCCATCGGGCCGAACCCCTTGCGTGATCATCGCGGCGATCTCGTCATCCGTGTAGCCCGCCAGCCCGTCCTCATGGCTGGTGATGTTGGACGCGACAGAGATGCCCCAGGGCCCGTGGAATTCGAACCCGCCACGACCGAGATCGGTGTCTACCATCGGCCCCATTGGTCCCATCGGGGTATGGCATTCCATGCAATGCGCGATCGGCCCGGCAAGGTATTCGCCGTATTCCACTGTCACGCCCGCATTGATGTCGGCGACGGTTTCCACCGGCGGGCCATAGGCGGGGGGCAGGGGGATGTTATAGGCGGAGCGGCCGGGGTCATTGTCGACGGCCGGAACCGTGCGCAGATAGGCCACGATTGCGGCGAGATCCGTATCGCTGAGACCCCGGTAGAAGGTGAAGGGCATCGGCGGGCCGATGACGGACCCATCGGGGCGGATGCCTTCGCGGATTGCGCGGGCCAGTTCCGCGTCGCTCCACTGGCCGGAGGGTCCGGCCGGGGTGATGTTGGGGGCGATGGCGGTGAACATGTCATTGGCCTCGACCAGCCGGCCGCCAAGCTCCTGTCCTTCGATGAAACCGGTTGGCCCCATCGGTGAGTGGCAGTTGCCACAGCCTGCGGGTCCGGTCACGAGATACTCTCCACGGGCAACAAGGTCTTCGTTCTGGGCAGCGGCGGGCGCGGCCATCAGAACGGTTGCGGCCAGGGCCGCTTGTGTCAGTTTTTTCATTGGGTCCTCCCGTCGTCCGGCCCGATCAGAGGTTTTCGAAGGCCGGATTTCTACCCTAACACGAAAAAAAGACCGAATGTCCAGATGTTACCCGAAAGGGTTGTGTCTTTCTCTTGTTTCCGATCGTGAACGCGGGCGGCGCAGAATTTTCCTGAAACGACTGTTTTGTCGAATTTTACGACTTGTGCGTTCCAGCGACTGGCCGTAATTCCGGCGGTGGGACACCCCTCCCCAACGAGGGGCGCATATCTGGAAGGATACCAGCAATGGTGACGACTACCCCGGCAACGCGGCCGGCGAACCCGCGTTTTTCCTCTGGCCCCTGTGCCAAACCCCCCACCTGGACCGTTGATGCTTTAAAGGACGCGCCCCTGGGCCGCAGCCACCGTGCCGCCATTGGCAAGGACAAGCTGAAGGCCGCCATCGAAGGCACGCGCGAGATCCTCGGCATCCCCGCAGACTACAAGATCGGCATCGTGCCCGCCTCCGACACCGGCGCCGTGGAAATGGCGCTGTGGTCGCTGCTTGGCGCACGCAAGGCCACCATGGTGGCCTGGGAAAGCTTCGGCTCGGGCTGGGTCACGGATGTGGTCAAGCAACTGAAGATCGACGCCGAAGTGAAGACCGCCGACTATGGCCAGATCGTCGATATGGCCGCTGTGGACTACGACACCGACGTTGTCTTTACGTGGAACGGCACCACATCTGGCGTGCGCGTGGCCAATGGCGACGTGATCCCCTCGGATCGCTCGGGCCTGACGATCTGCGACGCGACCAGCGCCGCCTTTGCGATGGACCTGCCCTGGGACAAGCTGGATGTGACCACCTTCAGCTGGCAGAAGGTGATGGGCGGTGAGGCCGCGCACGGGATGCTGATCCTGTCCCCCCGCGCCGTCGAGCGGCTGGAAAGCTACACCCCGGCCTGGCCGCTGCCGAAAATCTTCCGCCTGACCAAGGGCGGCAAGCTGATTGACGGGATCTTTACCGGCGCCACGATCAACACGCCCTCGATGCTCTGCGTCGAGGACTACCTTTTTGCGCTGGACTGGGCGCGCGAGGTCGGCGGGCTGGAAGGGTTGATTGCCCGGTCCACCGCCAATGCGCAGGCGATCTGGGACTTCTGCGACCGGCATGACTGGATTGCGAACCTGGCAGAAGATGACGCCACACGGTCCAACACCAGCGTGTGCCTGAAGTTCACCGATGACCGGATCGCAGACGGTGCAGCCTTCGCCAAGGCCGTCGCCAAACGGCTGGAGGCTGAGGATATCGCGCTCGATATCGGGGCATACCGCGACGCGCCTGCGGGTCTGCGCATCTGGTGTGGGGCGACAGTGGAGACCTCGGATATCGAGGCGATGCTGCCCTGGCTGGAATGGGCCTTTGAGGCCGAGATCGCCGCACAGGCCGAAGCCGCCTGACGTGGTGGTGGGCAGAACTGCCCACCCTACACCTTCCCGTTTCCCCGTGCGTAGGGTGGGCAGTTTGCCCACCGGTACGCCCCGACAAAGGACACAGCCAAATGGCCCCTAAAGTTCTCGTTTCCGACAAACTCAGCGAAACCGCCGTTCAGATCTTCCGCGATCGTGGCATCGAGGTCGATTTCGAACCCGGTCTCGGCAAGGACAAGGACGCGCTGCTTGCCAGGATCGGTGAGTATGACGGCCTTGCCATCCGTTCCGCTACCAAGGTGACGGAGAAGATCCTTGCCGCCGCCACCAACCTCAAGGTCATCGGTCGCGCCGGGATCGGCACCGACAATATCGACAAGCCCGCCGCGTCCAAGAAGGGCGTGATCGTGATGAACACGCCGTTCGGCAACATGATCACCACCGCCGAGCACGCGATTGCGATGATGTTCGCGGTTGCGCGCCAGATCCCCGAGGCCAGCGCCTCTACCCATGCGGGCAAGTGGGAGAAATCCAAGTTCATGGGGGTCGAGCTGACCGGCAAGACGCTCGGCGTCATCGGCGCGGGCAATATCGGCGGTATCGTCTGCGACCGGGCCCGTGGTCTGAAGATGAAAGTCATCGCCTACGATCCGTTCCTGTCGGAGGAGAAGGCGAATTCGATGGGCGTGGAAAAGGTGGAGCTGGAAACGCTGCTGAAACGCGCCGACTTCATCACGCTGCACGTGCCGCTGACCGACCAGACCCGGAATATCCTGTCTGCCGAGAACCTCGCAAAGACCAAGAAGGGTGTGCGGATCATCAACTGCGCGCGGGGCGGCCTCGTGGATGAAACCGCTCTGGCGGAGCTGCTGAAATCCGGCCATGTGGCGGGCGCGGGTTTTGACGTGTTCGCCGAGGAACCGGCCACCGAAAACCCGCTGTTCAACCTGCCCAACGTGGTCTGCACGCCCCATCTTGGCGCGGCGACGACCGAAGCGCAGGAAAACGTGGCGCTGCAAGTGGCCGAACAGATGGCCGACTACCTGCTGACCGGTGCCGTGCAGAACGCGCTGAACATGCCGTCGGTCACGGCAGAGGAAGCCAAGGTCATGGGCCCGTGGCTGAAACTGGCGCAGCATCTGGGCAGCTTCGTGGGCCAGCTGACCGAAGAGGCCATCGAGGAAATCCGCATCACCTATAACGGGGTTGCGGGCACGATGAACCTTGAGGCGCTGAATTGCGGCGTGATCGCGGGGATCATGAAGGCGGTGAACCCGGATGTGAACATGGTTTCGGCCCCCGTTATCGCGCGGGAACGCGGCATCGAGATCTCCACTACCACGCAGGACAAGTCCGGTGCGTTCGAAGGCTATATCCGGCTGGAGGTCGTGACCCCGCACCGCACCCGGTCCATCGCGGGCACTGTATTCTCGGATGGAAAACCGCGCTTCATCCAGATCAAGGGCATCAATATCGACGCCGAGATCGGGGAGCATATGCTGTATACCACCAACGAGGATATCCCCGGCATCATCGGCACGCTCGGCCAGACCATGGGCGAAAACGGCGTGAACATCGCCAACTTTACCCTTGGCCGGTCCGGTGCGGGCAAGGATGCCATCGCGCTGCTCTATCTCGACGCGCAACCCCCGGCGGACGTGCTGGAGAAACTGCGCGCCACAGGCATGTTCCAGCAGGTCGCGCCGATGCAGTTCGACGCCGCCTGAAACTGACATGTCAGCCCGTCAAAGCCCCGGTCTCTGGCCGGGGCTTTTTCGTTCAGGCTTGCGGTTTGGGCCTGTTTCGCCCCATCCTTCACACATGAGCACCAACACGCCTTTCGTCCTGGATGATTTCCTGCCCTACCAGCTGGCCGTGGTGGCCGAGCGGGTCAGCGGCCAGTTCGCGCGCCATTACAAAGAGATGTTCGGCCTGTCCCGGTCGGAGTGGCGGGTTCTGGCGCATCTGAGCCAGCAGACGGCGGTCTCGGTCCGGGAGATTTCGGCTCAGGCGGCGCTGGACAAGTCGAAGGTCAGCCGGGCCGTGTCGCGGCTGGAAGAGATGGGCTATATCAGCAAGACGACCTCACCTGCTGACAGGCGTCTCGTCGTATTGGCGCTGACGGAAAGCGGCAGGGGGATCATCAATGCGCTGACACCGATTGCCGAGAGATATCAGACCGAGGTGTTGAAATCGCTCGCGCCCGATGCAGAAGGCTTTCAAAGCGCGCTGAAACGGCTCATGGCGGAACCTGCGCAACGCGGGTAAACAGCGTTCAGGGGAATTTGGCATATTGCCCGCCGGCTGGCGGGTTGGAGTCTTTGGAGGACTATAAATGACCGATATCGTGATCCTGTCCGGTGCCCGGACGGCCATCGGCACCTTTGGCGGATCTTTGGCCGCGACACCCCCGATCGAGCTTGGCACCGTTGCCGCCAAGGCCGCGCTGGAGCGTGCCGGTGTGGACGGCAAGCAGGTGGGCAATGTGGCCTTTGGCCATGTGATCAACACCGAACCGCGCGACATGTACCTGTCCCGCGTTGCCGCCATGCAGGCGGGCATTCCCGACACCACCCCCGCGATGAACGTGAACCGGCTGTGCGGGTCTGGTTTGCAGGCCATCGTGTCAGTGATGCAGAACCTGATGCTTGGCGATGCGGAGTTCGGCCTTGCCGGTGGTGCCGAAAGCATGAGCCGTGGCCCCTATATCGTGCCCGCCATTCGTTGGGGTCAGAAGATGGGCGATATGGGCGGCACCGACATGATGGTCGGCGCGCTGAACTGCCCGTTCGGCACCGGGCATATGGGCGTGACGGCGGAAAACGTGGCAGAAGAGCATGACATCACGCGCGAGCAGATGGATGCCTTTGCCGTGGAAAGCCAGAAGCGGGCTATTGCGGCGATTGAGGCGGGCTATTTCAAAGATCAGATCGCCCCGGTCGAGGTGAAGGTAAAGCGCGATATGGTGCCCTTCGACACCGACGAGCATCCCAAGGCGTCCACCATGGAAACGCTGGCCGGGCTGCGGACGGTGTTCAAGAAAGACGGACGGGTCACGGCGGGCAATGCGTCGGGCATCAATGACGGTGCTGGCGCGCTGGTTCTGGCCCGCGCAGATGCGGCAGAGGCCGCTGGCCTGAAACCCCGCGCGCGGATCATCGGCTATGCCCATGCAGGTGTGCGCCCCGAGGTGATGGGCATCGGCCCGGTGCCTGCGGTCCAGAACCTGCTGGCGCGCACCGGCCTGTCGGTCACCGATTTCGACGTGATCGAATCGAACGAGGCCTTCGCCGCGCAGGCGCTGGCGGTGAACAAGGGTCTGGGGCTCGACCCCGCCAAGGTGAACCCCAATGGCGGCGCGATTGCGCTGGGCCACCCGGTCGGCGCGACCGGCGCGATCATCACCGTGAAGGCCCTGCACGAGCTGGAACGCACCGGCGGCAGCAAGGCGTTGATCACCATGTGCATCGGCGGCGGTCAGGGCATCGCGATTGCCATCGAACGCATCTGAGCCGACGATCAGAACATGAAAAACCCCCGGTGCCACATCGGCATCGGGGGTTTTTTGTTGGAACCGGCGGGATGGGGAGAGGGGCACCCTGCCGGTTCCGGCCCGTGAGTGATGGGCATCAGTCTTCGAAGCGCGATTCTTCAGCCAGCTGGGCGAAAATGCGGGCCGCGACTTCGTTGTGGCCAAAGCTCTGGGTCGAAATCACTTCGGTGCCGCTATTGGTGAGGTAGGCTGCGATTGCGTGATCATCATCTTCCTGGACCTGACGAACACGGGCGTCGAATGCAACCGATGCGTCAACCGGACCTGCGCCGCCGTTCAGAATGAAGGCCACTTCCGCATGGTCGTTGTCGGACATGGCCTGGCTCAAGCGGACCAGTTCGGACGTGGAGTAGGTGCCGGGCTCAACACCCAGTGACGCGGCAAGGTTGTCGGACGCGAATGCAGCGGGGGCGGCAAGGGCGGTCACAAGGGCGGTGGTGAGTGCGATGGTTTTCATGGGTCTTTCCTTTCAAGTGTCGTTTGCAGTGCGTTTGCGTTTGAAGGCGTTGTGCCTCCGATGACACTCAACTTAGGAGCTTGAGTTTGGTGTTTCACCCAACGAAAGCGGGATAATTGCGTGAGGTTGGTGCGTATGTGCACATCTCCATCTGCGGGATAGCCCAGAGCGTCACTGTTGGTGACGGCTGTGTGATCTCGTGAAACTTATCGGCCATTCAGCACGTTGGTTCTTCCGGGGAATGCTGTGCGACGCTTGCGGATGCCCGTGGCCAGCGAATCCCCGGCATCGGGTGTTCGACAACTCAGGGGGCCGCGACTTCGACCGTGATGCGGGCAGCCCGGCCCATTGAATCAATAACCGTCAGCTCTCCGAACCCGGGCCCGGCAAGGTCAAGCGTCATCTGACGATCCCGGTTCGCAGTGCTAACCGGTGCGCCATTCCAGAGCCAGGTGAAGGGTGGCCTGCCCCTGTCCACCCGCGCCATCAGGGGCAGGCCCGGCTGGCTGGCCAGCACAGCGCCATCTGGGGGGAAGGCGATCTCGGGG
>NZ_JASHJX010000029.1 GCF_030732985.1 Nioella sp. MMSF_3534 | reverse complement strand
GAAGGGAATGATACAGTCTATGACGGCTCAGGAGATGACTATGCCCATGGCGGGGCTGGGAACGACCTGTTTCACGATGGGCTGGGGGATGATTTCTATCGCGGCGGCGACGGCAATGACTGGTTTGTCCTGACAACTTACGGGGGCAATAACGTCGTTCAGGGGGGAACAGGCACTGATACGCTGGTGCTCAATGGCAGCGCAGATCAGTGGAACTGGGACTATGTCCGGGAGGTTCGCCAGGTCACCAGTGGCGATGGTATTACTGCCACTGAATATGGCGTCGGGCAGTACATCTTCTGGTCTGCTGATGCCTATATCCAGGTACAGGATATTGAGCGGGTAGAGTTCAGCGGTACGGGTAGCGAGACCTACTGGTCTCATCTGGACCAGCAATCGAGCCAGGAGTTCAGCCTCGCCTATATCGCTTCCTACGGGGATCTCATTGATGCGATGGGGACGAACTGGACGCACGGGAGCATCCATTGGGACAACTACGGCCAGGGAACCAATCGCGAAGTCACCTTCAATGCGTTGCAGTATATGGCCGCCAACCCCGATATCTATAACGCTTACGGAATGGATCTTGTTCGAGCAACTGAGCATTACATTCGGTGGGGCAGGACCGAAGGGCGCAATACCGGTGATTTTGATGCTGAACAGTATCTTCGCAACTACAGTGATTTGAGAAACGCCTATGGCTCAGACCTGTCAGCTGCGACGATGCACTACATTCGGTGGGGCAGGACCGAAGGGCGGACAGACGACCCACGGAACGGAGCTCTGACAGATGCCCAATGGGCCTCCTGGTTGCAGAATAATGCCGCAGCGAGTTCAGTTGTCCTTCTCAATCATGTCAATGCTCAAGAGGACAACTCTGACACGTTCTACTGGGCAACCCATCTCGACGAAACCGACCCCAATTCCGTTATCTACGGATATGCGGGCACCGCGAATACTATTGATGGTGGCTCTGGAAACGACACGATTCAGGCAGATAACACCGGGCATTGGTACTATCTGAACCAACCTCACGGGAGCGTCGGGCGCAATGATACCGTAGCCGGAGGAGATGGTGATGACGTGATCCTGGCGGGGCTCGGGGCGGATCAGCTGGCCGGAGAGAATGGGAATGACGTTCTTCTTGGCGAGGGTGGCAACGATCGTCTTGAAGGCGGGAGCGGGTCTGATTTGCTGCGCGGCGGCGAAGGACATGACAGTCTCTTCGGTTTGGACGGGTCAGATGTTCTGGAGGGAGGCAGCGGCAACGATCAGCTACACGGCGGGGCCGGAGGGGATATCCTGAGAGGAGGAGAGGGCCTCGACATCCTCAACGGAAATGGCGGCTCAGATGCGCTCCATGGAGGGGACGGAAGCGATACCCTCAACGGTGGTGAAGGCGGAGACAGCCTTTCTGGTGACGCTGGCGCAGATCAGCTGAACGGCGGAGCTGGCTCAGACCTGCTGCTCGGCGGTGGTGACAATGACCTTCTAGACGGCGGCCTTGGTGATGATCAGCTGTTTGGTGGTGACGGCAATGATACAGTGCTGGCCGGTGCTGGCAACGACTACCTGGTTGGCGGTGCTGGCGCCGACAGCATGGATGGCGGGGCCGGTCAGGATGTGCTGATCGGGGACGGCGAACCAGGTGCGGACGGCGTTGTGATAGGTGGGGCCGATACGCTGAGCGGCGGCGATGGCAATGATATTCTGATGGGTGGCAGCGGCAACGACCTGCTGCTCGGCGGCGATGAAAATGATGTGTTGAATGGTGGCTCCGGGGCGGATACTCTGAATGGCGGCAGTGGTGTTGATGCAGTGAGCTATGCCGATGCCACGGTGGGCGTGTATTTTTCTCTAGATAATTCGGGTGCGGGGAACTTCACCGGCGAAGCCGCTGGCGATAGCTTCACTGATATCGAAAACGCCTATGGATCTGATCATAACGACCGCATCTACGGCAGCCATGGAAGCAACGTGATCTGGGGGGCAGACGGAGACGACCAGATCTATGGTCGAGGTGGCAACGACGACCTATTCGGCGCAGAAGGCAATGACTTGATCAATGGGAATGATGGAATTGACCGGCTCGATGGCGGTGCAGGGGACGATATCCTGTTCGGGGGGGCAGGTGCTGATCACCTCATCGGCGGAGAAGGGGTCGACAGGGCTCAGTATAGCAATGCGACATCGTCTGTCGTGGTAGACCTTCAGTATGCTCAGCTCAACACAGGCGAGGCAGCAGGAGACACCTTCGAGAGCATCGAGAACCTGTTTGGTTCCGCTCATGCCGACAACCTTCGCGGTGACATTGCGGGCAACGTGATCTGGGGCGGGAATGGAAATGATCATATCCATGGCCGAGGAGGGAACGATACCCTTCTGGGGGGGGATGGAAATGATATAATGTGGGGAGGCGCAGGAGCTGATCACATGGATGGAGGAGCAGGAACCGACCGTGCTCAATACTACGGGTCTGACACGGGCTTTGTAGCGGACCTGCAGTATTCGCAGCATAATACGGGCGTTGCAGCGGGGGACACCTATACCAGCATCGAAAATCTCTATGGTGGTGGCGGCAATGACAATTTGCGCGGGGACTCTGGAAACAACGTGATCTGGGGCGGGAATGGTAATGACCAAATCCATGCCCGGCTCGGCAATGACTGGATGTATGGAGGCGAGGGATCAGACTCTTTCAACTTCAATCGCGGGTGGGACCATGATCGAGTCATGGATTTTGCGGATGACGAGGACACTCTGATCTTCCGAAACTTCGGGCTAACCGATGCCCAGGACGCCCTGTCGCATGCTACTCAGAGTGGCTCAAACGTGGTGTTTGACTTCGGAAACGGGGATACGCTGACTGTCCTAAACACAGATCTGGCCGCACTAAGCGATGATATTCTAGTATTTGGGTGACGAGAATATAACCAAAAATTTCGGACTCAATTTGGACCATCTTCAGGGGCAAAGACCAAAAAACTTGGGGAACTCTCGAGCACTGTATCCTGCGCAAGGCTACGTATCTTTCACCACCGATACACCACATAATAAGAAGCAATGTTCGATACACAGCATCCGGCATTTTGGTAAATTCGGTGAGTTCGCCGAGCGACGTACGAACTGCCGCTTCCGTTGCCGGCCGTGTCGAATCCCGAAAGCGGAACCATTAAGCCGGATGAACAAAGCATCGCGCTCATGTATGATGCTATTGAGGTTGGGAAACAACGTAAGCGTCCGGTCTGGGTGCTCTGACGGTCGATAGAGTGCCTTGATAATGTCCACCATCGATAGTGGACATTATGAGGCGCATTATGGGGGCGAAGAGGGGCAGCAAGAAGCGGTTCTGGTCGGACGAGGAGAAGGTGTCGCGTTGACCACGAACCGAAGCATGTACCCGAAGGGCCTGAGCCGAAGGCCGCCAGAAAGCAGAGGCAGGCATACTCGATCCGATCTAACCGCCTTGGTGGATCAATTTGACTGCGCAAAATCGCTTGACTGAGGTTGCCCCGTTACCGAAGCCCAGATCCTATATCCACCGATGTGGAAGCGCTCGATCCGCGAATGACATTATGTCAGATCTCAGTCCTACATCACATTCGAAGACCGCTTCCCAATTGCCTGACACATAACAACAGAGCGCAAACTATATGACAGTCTCTAAATATTCACTTCCTGAAAGCGCGACTCGCAGCTATGATTTCCTCAGAAATCACTGTCCGAATGAGAACTCATCCAGGTAAACGCGTATATGGATGAAGGAATGGTCAAGATTCCTCCATCTGAATGAACTGCCAGGCGGGGAAGCCCGGCAAACCACAACAGCGGCAGGATAGCCGTAAAGGGAAAGAGGCAGAACATGTCGTTTTGTGCAGAGGGGGAATTGATTGACCTCAACAGCAAGTTCAGCTTTGGTGGTGGCGGCGGCAGCTCTGGCGTCGGGGGAGGTGGTGGCAGCTATTCTCCCACACGCAGCTACCCTGCCGAGCAAACTCAAACCGGTGCTGTTTAAGAAAAACCACCCCAATTCACAGAATGTGACACGTAATGAGTTCCCTCAAGACATTGTATGATGCTAGCTCCTACATCGATGCTACTCCATCCGGATTGGATTTTTTTGTTTTCTCGGACAGCCGGTTAATCGATGACCTGGTGGCACTGGCGCATGTGGCGCATCAAGAAAGTCTGTTTTCTGAGTATCGGTTTAGTGGAGCGAAGGTCGAGAACGCGATCAAACACGCGTTGGATAATCCTTTGACACATGGGATCCTGATCGCGAAGAAGGGCGACAGGATCGTTGGTGTGCTCTACTGCACCGTTGGCGATTACTTTCTGTCAACCAATGCCTCGATGACAACGATTCGCGCATTCTATGTTCGCAAGGACGAACGTCAATCCCTCGGGGGAGGTCGGGCGTCTCTCGGGTTGCTCAGTGGAGTGGAATCCTGGTCTCGCGCCAGAGGGATCGACAGGATCCTGTTTCATGTGACTTCAGGGGTCAATCTACACACGACCCACAGGCTCGCAGGCCGAGCCGGGTTTCAAATGCTCGGAGGAAACTATGTTAAGACTTTGGGGTAAGAAGACGCCACTAGCCGGGAGAGGCCTGATGGCCACTCTATTTGCGCTTTTCTTCACTCTGTGCAATGGCAACCTTGCCCATGCCTGGCAGGAAAATTCACCAGGCTGTTTGCAAAATGCAGACCTACTCGACTATAGGGTCGATGCAGAAGAACTTCCGACGCCGTGCTGGCCGGAAGGATATCTTTTTGGAATGGGAGTGTGGGGTGAAGAGTTCGTTCTCGCACATCCATTAGCTTCCGCCGACATCCAAGAGACAAGAGACGTAATTCAAGCGTTTGATGGTGGTGGAGGATACTATCAGAATACTAGATACTATCTATTGATTGAATCAATGGGCTGGGAGGATGTGTCTAGTGAGACCAGATTTAGCCTCCTCCTTGCGGCGCTTTTGTCCATAGGCGATGGAAATCAAAGACGGTTTGACATTTATCGTGGATGGATTGTTCGTCAGTTCATTCAGATTCCAAGCGTGGATGCAAGCTTCGCGATTGCACCTCTTTTGGACTTTGCAAGAGCATATGGGGCATCTGCTCAGCTTGAAACCATCCAAGAATACAACTGCTTCGTTCGTTCGGATATCCATAATGTCGCGCCGGAGCGTGTTTTGGAATCTGTTATGTTTCACTCATGTATGGAAAGCACCGCGCAATGACATTTTCGGTGAGTTTCAATTCCGATGGATCGGTCTCCATGGACTTCGAGGGCTCCAGTTCAGCGCCCGCAGGTAGTGCTGCCGCAATCTTCGATGACGCACTAACCCTTCAAACCAATCACCTTACCGGAAGACTGGAGACAACCGGATACAGTGGTTCACGTGGTCTATCAGATATTGCATCGCTTCAGGTCGTTGTAGGCGCAAGAGTTATTGCAAGCAGAATGAACGACCTCGTTGAGGAGTTGCATTCTGACCCTAGCAATTCGTCGCTACAGAATGAATATGACGATCTAAGGCAACAACTAGAAGCTCTTGAGCTTGCCCAAGGAATGAGTTCGCCTTGGGATGGTCTCGCTGGCGGTTTCTACGAGATCATTGCGCAATCGACTTTGGACAACATCTTTTCTGATCCCCGCTCTTACGGCTTGACAACGCAAGAAAGCATCGATTTTGTTAACCAGGTCGTTCTTGAGATTGCCACAAATGCTGCTCATGGCGGTCGTGTAACACCCTATACCTATGATGAGGCATTGATTGCACTTGATGGTGGCGTGTACCGCCTGGGAGATGAACTCTATCTCATCGATGCCGATGGCGGGGGTTTAATACCGGTCTCGGAGTACGATGGTGATACCGGTGACAACATTATCGGCGATGGATTTGCCTACGACTATACGAATGGCACTGGCACACAGCCATATGACGGAAATGGGCAGTTAATCACGGACCCGAATGGAGACGGCAACTATGCGCCGCCCACGTCTCCTCGACCCATTCCTCGGGGGATGTGATGGCAATGGAGGATTTTGTTGTTTCTATTCTTCTCTTAACAGTGTCTTTTCTTGTTTTCTCAATCATTGTGTCTAGAAGATTTAGCTCTTCTCGCAGCAGCCCAGGATCACGCCGCGCTTACTGGGTTGGATTGTTTTTTTTCTATTTGTTTTCGGCTCAGGGGGAAGCGGAGACTAATCTAGTTGCCTGGGCAATGGAGAGCCACTTCTCAGTTGCAGTGATGACATGCGTCTATTTGTTTGCACTGCCACTCAAAGAAATCAACACACACTCAACCACAAACTATGAGAAAGCTTGGGAATGCTTGTTTGGATTCCTCTTTTCTGGGGTGGCTGTAGTGCTAGTGAGTGTTATATGGAGCTGACTTATGACAACGTTAAATATTGAGGAATCGGCCAATATTCAAGAAATCAGAAGCTTCGTGGATGAGGTGCAAGGTATCTTGGGCAACAGATTGGGCGCAGCAACTAGTATTACAAGAAATGTTGTAGAGTTTTTAGGAGGGGTTCCACTTGCAATTATTGAACTCCCATTTAATTTGTTGCGTAGCGACTACACTACATTCGCTGAAATGACTCAAATTGAAGATGTTCTAAGGGATATTGAAAATACTCTCGTGGGTGAGGAGATTTCACTTGCAGAACTCGATCTTGTTGCCGAAAGACTCGTCGAATTAAGTAGTACCGGAGCTTTTCTTGAAATCATAAATACGCGAGGCGGTCCAATTGTCCGGCCACATCAGTCCTTTTTGAATGCGATGAACGCCGTGGCTGAGGCTCGATACGAGCTTACGGGTGTATTGGGAGACGGGGCGTTTGGCGACAATGCTTTTGGCGATGGATTTGCCTATGACTACACTCTTGATCTAAGTGATGATTACGATGGATGGCTTCAGGAGCAATCCACGAATAATGTGAATGGCGGTCCGTTGCCAAGCTCTCCCATTCCCATTCCAAACCCCTCGTATGGAGGAGAGACCCAAAGCGGCAAGCCTGTTATTCTTGACCTTGACGGGGATGGCGTTGAGATCGCGATTGATGGCGATGTGAGCTTCGACGTTGATGGCGACGGGTTTCTCGAACGGGGAAGCTGGGTCGCGCCGGATGATGGATTTCTGGTGATTGACCTGAACGCCAATGGCACCCGTGGTGCAGGCGATGGGATCATCGACCAAGCGCGAGAATTGGGTTTTGCGCTATGGGGAAATGCAGGAGACACCGATCTGCAGGCATTGCGACGGGCCTTCGACAACAACAACGACGGACTTCTGAACGCACAGGATAGTGTTTGGTCAGAACTCAGGGTCTGGCAGGACCTCGACCAGGACGGCGAGACCGATGCGGGCGAATTGCGCACTTTGGCGGATTGGGGGATCACTGAGATCAGTCTGGGCTATGACGATGGCTCCGCCTATGCCGATACGAGCGATGATATCTCGATCTTCGGCAACACTCTGCACGGGCTGGCCTCCTTCACCATGAACGGAACCGTCGTGGAAGGGGGCGTCGGGGACGTATCGCTTGCCTACAACAGTGCTGGTTGGCGGAGGGTTGAAACTGCGAAGGGCTATTTGATCGAGTTCGAGAATGGCCAATCCTATCAGTACGCCGTTCTGGACGGGGCGGGCAACAGCTGGGTCAACCTGGTGTCGGACTGGCTTGACGGCGCAATAGGGGATGGCCGGGCCAACCATCTGGACGCGCGCAATCACACGCGCTTGGTGCAGCTGAGCGGTGGTGACGGTGCAGACACCCTTCAGGGGGGGCAGGTCGGGGATTTGCTGTCCGGCGATGCGGGAGCGGATGCGCTCTATGGTCATGGAGGCAATGACCAGATCTTCTTCGATGAGCACGACAGCGTCGTGATGGGCGGCTCCGGCTACGACACGGCGGTTTATGCTGGGTCTGTGGGGATAACCTTTGACCTGGTGGCCAGTGAGTTCGAGGCCGCCTATGGCGGTGATGGCAATGATGTTCTTCATGGCGACTACACTGATCAGTCAGTCACAATGTATGGCGGGGGCGGCAACGACCTGCTGAATGCCAGTCGTACCGATGATGTCCTGTCTGGAGATGATGGAAACGACACCATCAATGCCCGGGCCGGAGATGACATGGTCATCGGGGGCCTCGGTGCTGACAACCTACGCGGTGATGTCGGGGACGACATGCTGCTTGGCGGAGAAGGCAGCGACACCCTGGACGGCGGCACTGGCGATGACATGCTGCTTGGTGGCGACGGCAATGATGTCTTTTGGGGCGGAACAGGAGATGACTATCTCGATGGCGGTGCGGGGGATGACATTCTCCGTGGCGCGGCAGGAGATGATCAGGTTCGCGGCGGTGATGGAAATGACTGGCTGGAAGGCCAGGCAGGAGACGATGATCTCTTCGGGGGTGAAGGGAATGATACAGTCTATGACGGCTCAGGAGATGACTATGCCCATGGCGGGGCTGGGAACGACCTGTTTCACGACGGGCTGGGGGATGATTTCTATCGCGGCGGCGACGGCAATGACTGGTTTGTCCTGACAACTTACGGGGGCAATAACGTCGTTCAGGGGGGAACAGGCACTGATACGCTGGTGCTCAATGGCAGCGCAGATCAGTGGAACTGGGACTACGTCCGGGAGGTTCGCCAGGTCACCAGTGGCGATGGTATTACTGCCACTGAATATGGCGTCGGGCAGTACATCTTCTGGTCTGCTGATGCCCATATCCAGGTACAGGATATTGAGCGGGTAGAGTTCAGCGGTACGGGTAGCGAGACCTACTGGTCTCATCTGGACCAGCAATCGAGCCAGGAGTTCAGCCTCGCTTATATCGCTTCCTACGGGGATCTCATTAATGCGATGGGGACGAACTGGACGCACGGGAGCATCCATTGGGACAACTACGGCCAGGGAACCAATCGCGAAGTCACCTTCAATGCGTTGCAGTATATGGCTGCCAACCCCGATATCTATAACGCTTACGGGATGGATCTTGTTCGAGCAACTGAGCATTACATTCGGTGGGGCAGGACCGAAGGGCGCAATACCGGTGATTTTGATGCTGAACAGTATCTTCGCAACTACAGTGATTTGAGAAACGCCTATGGCTCAGACCTGTCAGCTGCGACGATGCACTACATTCGGTGGGGCAGGACCGAAGGGCGGACAGACGACCCACGGAACGGAGCTCTAACAGATACCCAATGGGCCTCCTGGTTGCAGAATAATGCCGCAGCGAGTTCAGTTGTTCTTCTCAATCATGTCAATGCTCAAGAGGACAACTCTGACACGTTCTATTGGGCAACTCATCTCGACGAAACCGACCCCAATTCCGTTATCTACGGATATGCGGGCACCGCGAATACTATTGATGGTGGCTCTGGAAACGACACTATTCAGGCGGATAATACCGGGCATTGGTACTATCTGAACCAACCTCACGGGAGCGTCGGGCGCAATGATACCGTGGCCGGAGGAGATGGCGATGACGTGATCCTGGCGGGGCTTGGGGCAGATCAGCTGGCCGGAGAGAATGGGAATGACATTCTTCTTGGCGAAGGTGGCAACGACCGTCTTGACGGAGGGAGCGGGTCTGATCTGCTGCGCGGCGGCGAAGGACATGACAGTCTCTTCGGTTTGGACGGATCAGATGTGCTTGAGGGAGGCAACGGCAATGATCAGCTACACGGCGGGGCCGGAGGGGATATCCTGAGAGGAGGAGAGGGCCTCGACATCCTCAATGGAAATGGCGGCTCAGATGCGATCCATGGAGGGGACGGAAGCGATACCCTCAACGGTGGTGAAGGCGGAGACAGCCTTTCTGGTGACGCTGGCGCAGATCAGTTGAACGGCGGAGCTGGCTCAGACTTGCTGCTCGGCGGTGGTGATAATGACCTTCTTGACGGCGACCTTGGTGATGATCAGCTGTTTGGTGGTGACGGCAATGATACAGTGCTGGCCGGTGCTGGCAACGACTACCTGGTTGGCGGTGCTGGCGCCGACAGCATGGATGGCGGGGCCGGTCAGGATGTGCTGATCGGGGACGGCGAACCAGGTGCGGACGGCGTTGTGATAGGTGGGGCCGATACGCTGAGTGGCGGCGATGGCAATGATATTCTGATGGGTGGCAGCGGCAACGACCTGCTGCTCGGTGGCGATGAAAATGATGTGTTGAATGGTGGCTCAGGGGCGGACACTCTGAATGGCGGCAGTGGTGTTGATGCAGTGAGCTATGCCGATGCCACGGTGGGCGTGTATTTCTCTCTGGATAATTCGTGGGCGGGAAACTTCACCGGTGAAGCCGCTGGCGATAGCTTCACTGATATCGAAAACGCCTATGGATCTGATCATAACGACCGAATCTACGGCACCCATGGAAGCAACGTGATCTGGGGGGCCGACGGAGACGACCAGATTTATGGTCGAGGTGGCAACGATGACCTATTCGGCGCAGAAGGCAATGACCTGATCAATGGGAATGATGGAATTGACCGGCTCGATGGCGGTGAAGGGGACGATATCCTGTTCGGTGGGACAGGTGCTGATCACCTCATCGGCGGAGAAGGGGTCGACAGGGCTCAGTATAGCAATGCGACGTCGTCCGTCCTGGTAGACCTTCAGTATGCTCAGCTAAACACAGGCGAGGCAGCGGGAGACACCTTCGAGAGTATAGAGAACCTGTTTGGTTCCGCTCATGCCGACAACCTTCGCGGTGACAGTACAGGCAACACAATCTGGGGTGGGGATGGAAATGATCATATCCATGGCCGAGGAGGGAACGATACCCTTTTGGGTGGGGATGGAAATGACATCATGTGGGGAGGCGCAGGAGCCGACCACATGGATGGAGGAGCAGGAATTGATCGTGCTCAATACTACGGGACTGACACGGGCTTTGTAGCGGACCTGCAGTATTCGCAGCACAATACGGGCGTTGCAGCGGGGGATACCTATACCAGCATCGAAAATCTCTATGGTGGTGGCGGCAATGACAATTTGCGCGGGGACTCCGGAAACAATGTGATCTGGGGCGGGAATGGTAGTGACCAAATCCATGCCCGGCACGGCAATGACTGGATGTATGGGGGCGAGGGATCAGACTCTTTCAACTTCAATCGCGGGTGGGACCATGATCGAGTCATGGATTTTGCGGATGACGAGGACACTCTGATCTTCCGAAACTTCGGGCTAACCGATGCCCAGGACGCCCTGTCGCATGCTACTCAGAGTGGCTCAAACGTGGTGTTTGACTTCGGAAACGGGGATACGCTGACTGTACTGAACACGGATCTAGCCGCACTGAGCGATGATATTCTAGTACTTGGGTGACGAGAATATGACCCAAAATTTCGTAGTCAGTTTGGACCATGTTCAGGGGGCAAGGCCAGCAACTGAGCGAACACTCTGCTGCGAACGGACTTCCGTCCGGGGACGGAACACTCTTCAGTTGATAGACGTGAGGTTGATATAGACGACTGGAGGACCCAATGAAATCTGCACCCGAAATCCTGCCTCGTATCTCTCAGGACAAAACCAAAACCGGGCCGCATCTGGGTTGCTGCATTCAGCTCCGCCAGAAGTACAACTTCTTGATCGCTCTAGGGGTCTTCGGAAAGAAGGCAAATCTCCATACGGTTTGCCGACGCATGTATGAGACGACGACATTCCGGGAAACCGAGATCGACAAACGCAGCGGTGTGTCAAAGGAAATTCAGACCATCAATGACGCGACGGCTTACGGCAGGCTGGACAATACCTGTAGAGAAGGTCCCAACTGCAAATCTCTGATCCGGGAAGAGCTTGATTTTCTGCGGCAATGCTTTGCGAGGCTGTTCGGCGACAATGCGATGGGGCACGTCTCCGATGAGTTTCTTCTCAATGGTACGATGTTTCAACTACTGAAGAGTTTGAACGGTGCTCAAATCGACCTGGATTGGGTGGACATCGATCCAATCCTTGCACTCGAAGCCGTAGCGCTGGCAGCAGACCCTTGTCTGACGATCGAGATCGAGAACTTCACGGGAACCCGCTGGAGCAAGCAAAATGGCGGGATTCAGCCGAAACCTCCAGTATATGCGACAGACGTTTTCACCACGGAAATGGAGTATCGCCTGTTTCTGGACGAAACCATCGCCCGCGAAAAGCCGATTGTGTTTGAGTTCTTTGGCGCAGGCGAGGGCCGAACAGAAGACGGGCGCCCTGCCCGCGCGCAAATTCTACGACATGTGGTGCGGTCCGATGATCGAGAAGGCCCCTGGCGCGTTTCCGAAGAGCGAAACCAGCCGCTGGAAATGGGATCCGAGGAGGGGTGCTATGGGTTCTGCGCAATTTCTGGTCTGGGACAGGCTTTGGATGAGTTGCTTCCAACTGGATTTGATCCGTTCTGCCTGTCGGATGAGGATTTACGTTCACTGACCCGCTGTGTGCTGGAACAGTCGATGATGGCCTCACCTCCGATAGTTGGCATTCGGCGGTTTCAACTCGCTACGCCCGATGAAGTTGGAAACCGGCCCAGAAATAGGGGTGGGAAAATGGGTGGCGGCCGCCGCTAAGGTGCCCCTGCCCTTGCCTGGAAAATCTCGACTTTCCAGTGCTGATCGCATCCAGATCCCGTGCCTCAGCGTCGCGCAACCAGATTTGAGCTGCGCGCAGGGCGGCGGATACGGGCTGCCCCTGGCCGATGTATTGATAGAGGCGGTGCATCAGGTGTCTGCTGGCAACATCATCAACCGGCCATTGGGTACTGATCACTGCGCTGGCTCCGGCAACCAGGAACGCAGTGGGCAAACCAAAGGTCTCATGTGGCAAATTGGAGAAATCCGGCAGGCCGGTCTGACAGGCCGCCAGACACACCAGTGGTCCGCCCTTTAATTTAGCGTTTTCAAACACCCAACGGGCGGTCAGAACCTCGCCATCAGCACACCGGATTCCGGCACCTTCGAGATAGTCGAAATCGTGCGACCCATGCGTGGTGAAATGAATGACGTCGAACGCTGAAGAACCGGATAGATGTTGCTGCACTTTGCGCAGCGTGGAACAGGCTGTGTATTGGCGCAACTGGTCCTGCAGCGTTCTGGCTTCCTGCCGCGCCTCACAAAGATCAAAATCCACGATATGAAGCGCATGACCCAAGTCTATCGGGTGTGGCAAATATTGATCAGGACCAAAGGCGACAGACATATCGTCAATCACTTGCCTAGCAGCCCCATGCTCTCTGGGAAATTGTAACGCCGCAATCGGGACTGTGCACCAGCCTCCAAAAGCGAAGATCACGACTTCTTCGAAGTCTCGATCCCGCAAATTTGACAATACCGGGCCAAGAGCGTCAGAAATTTTGAGGATCCACTCTTCCAAAGCGATCGCCATTGGCCGACGGCGACCATGCTGAAGGAATTCTTCCATGCCAGCAAAAAACCCAGCTTCTAGACGGTCGGTTGCCTTCGTCCAGAAGGATTTCCCCACACCTTCCAGTGTGTAGCGCTCAACAAATCCACCTTCCGCCAGAAGGACGTCTGCGCAGCCTTCGACAACCGGGTTAAGGAGATACAGCTCAGCCGTTCCTTCCGGCTGTACGTTTGGTTTGGTGTTGAATCCCAGCAGTCGGCCAAAAGCTTTGCGCGCATATTCCAGCGCAGCAGCAGGACCTTTTTCTTTCAGATACGCCAGAACGCCCAAATCAGCTATGACGCTGACAAATCCTAGTTGATGAGATTGCTCCGCGAAGGTTGATGTTTGTTCGACGATGCCTCGTGTCTGCTCCAGCACATGTTCCGCGATTTTGATCACCTCAGCGAAGTCGCGCGAAATCGAGAGATATAGGGCCTCGAGTTCGTGCCACTCCAACCACCATTGCGTGGTTTCAAGGGGATCGAACTTCCCTTTGGTGGCAACGATGTCTGCCATCGCATCGCCCATCCGGTTGGCGCCATGATATTGGCAAAGCTCAATAATAAGCCCCGCGCGTACCAATCTCAAAACATCACCGCCCTCGACACCTGCCGTGTCACTGGCGGTGATTGCTTCAGAAAGCAGCGTTTCGGCCTTGCGTATGTTTGAAGCTTGCTGGCGACCACCCGAATCCGCCAGAGCGCGTGCAAGGTTACTCAACGTGCTCGAAAGCACCTCCGGCGGGAGAGTTTTCGTTGAATGCTTGAGGGATCTCCGAGCGTATTTTATCGCCTTTGGCGTGCATGCTGCATCCCCAAGGATCTGGCGCATGTTGTAAACAACCGCAAGGTTGAGATAGCCTTGTGCCATCCCCTCATCATTCTGTGCGCGACTGAACACGTGGAGGGCGCTCCGAAAAGCCTGCTCCGCCAAGCTGAGATTTTCCCATGGATCGCCCTCGACGAGGTCGAGATAGGCGCTGCCCAAAATGCTATCTACATTCGCCCGAATAATACGATCATCACCGGCGCGGAAGGAAGCTCGAACCTCTTTGAGCTCGTCGACAGCGCTTTGTGCGGCAGAATATCGTTCCGGCCCCACAATTTCACTAAGCGCATATCCACGGTAAAAGCGCGCATTGAGGATCGCAACATTGTCTTCCAACTCTTGATAGATCGCGATTGCTCGATCGAGATGCCGAATCGCTTCGAAGAGCACCTTGTCTCTGTACCCGCTGCCTTCGTCAGTCAAAGCCGCGCCAAAACCCAACAGGGCATCAGCAAGTTGACGCGGCAGTGCTTTACCCTCTTCCAAATCGTGTAGGGCGCGTTCGAAGCAGTATTTTGCTCCGAACTCACACCAAGGCGCCCGATCATACTCTAAGAGAAAGTTTCCGAGGATGATCCAGCACCCGGCCGCTCGATCCGGATCAGCGTTTGACAGGGCCGAAAAGGCGGCCTTTGCTTCCTTTTCCGTTGGAATTCTCAACCAGCCGCCCCATCCACATTGAATTCAGTTCAACGCTCGATCTTGCCGAGTACCGTTCATGAGATTGAGGCACAACGCCACCCCTGGAAACCGGTGCAGAGCTACGATTTATTCGTTGTCGTCTCGATCGTTTGAACGAATTCGTCGCCAAAGACGGACTGGGCCAACAATCGGCCCCTGCGCCCAAGCGTTTAGAGCAGAGGAGAGAGTGCTGCCCCTTTCTGCCTCCTGCTCAACATCTTGCTGAAGATCAGCAAGGTCTCCGACTACGCCGGCGCGAACGGCATCTAGCGGATCGGGGTGCTCAGAACTTGTTTCGGGGCCGTTTCGAAAAACGGCAACGCGATACGGAACCGGAGGGTTTGAATAAAGGTTTTTCATCGTTTGATTGGTTAGAAGATGATAAACCATTCTAACATAGAATAGGGGTGATTGCAAATTTGTTCGTATTTTCAATAGGTTGATCCCCATTTTCAAACCGACTTCAACCTCTCACAAAACGAAAGAGCTTTCTAACAGCGCGCGTAGCCCAGGCAAGGAAGTATCCCGCGGCGAGCACGGCCGTGAAGCCAAACACGATGAGAGGTATCGTCATATTCGGCGCACTCAAGGTTCGCATCTCTTCGCCCTGCCCGGCTTGTCCAAGGGCGCTCGTTAGAGCCACGCTCGTCTCATCCGGAAACGCATGGAGCACAAGAAGAGCGATGCACAGGAAAATCGCGCCGAATGGAAAGGATAGATTCACAGATGCTGGACTTGGCGCGTCGCTTCTAGATACGGACCGCTTTGCCCCATGAATGTTTTCTTCCTGACACTGTAGCGTTTCCTTTCCCGCCCATACGAGCCTGGGCTCGCGAAAACCAGACGTCGCTTGAGGGGGCGTCACAGGGCCGAGCGAGCTTTCCACAGTCGGCTTCCCACGTCGGTCAGATCCAAAGTTTAGCAAGGTGTAGCGAGCTCCACGCGCCTTTGCCAAATCTTTCAGACTATTATGCACCGGGGGGTCTTCATGTTCTGGTCGGTCGGACATGGTTTCATCTTTTCCTTCGCAAAAGACACAGGAGGCCTATCAGCAAGATATTCAGATAAGGGATCGCGACACCAAGGCAGAGGGCCGGGTGCCATTCGATGCTGCGAAGCCTTTGCGCGGTTGAGGAGAGATTGAGCCAGGCTGTGCCCAACAATCCCAACAACACGGCCGGTTCATTTGCTTCATCGGCAATTACAAGGATAGCGATCGCACACACGACCACAGCGACCTGTCGAAAAAAGTAGCTGAGCCGGCCAATTGTTCCCGAAAACCGGAACCAGGGCGCGTCCGTGAAAGCGGAGACGGCTGCGTTGTTTCGGCGCCTACTGGTTCTCGCCTTTGGCTTTGGAGCCACATAGGTCTGCGGTTGTCGGCGGCTTGTTCTGACCCGATTTCGTGGAGCCGTCTGGGAAGCGCTTCTCGAATTCGGTCTCTGGAGTTTCTGTGCAGGGTTCAACGCCCCAAACACCGGAGTGCTGCGCTTTGCTTCAAGGCGACACCAAGGGCACGCTTTTCCCTTAACAAAGTGGTGGCTAGCGCTTGCGGAACATGCCTCGAGCCGTCCCAGAAAACTGTGCTGTATGGCATTGGCCCATTCTGCGGCTGTGGGTCTGCCACCATTGTTCGATTTGGGATCAAAAGCCCGTTCAAAAAGCGTCGCGAGTTCATCAGGTAAGTCGCTTGGGTGAATGGCCATGTCCCTCGATGGGGGCAAGACCCCTTTCAAGGATGCGGATGTCCCAAACGCATAGAGGTTTCTCTCGACAGCCTCTGGGAGTGAGAGGTTTCCTGCACCCTTGTCCTGGCCCGAGAACGGATGACGACCATTGCAGAGAAGCAGGAATATCATCACCGCTATCGAGAAATTGTCGTGATTGGCCCTCCTGGTGATCTGTTTCAGGTCTTTGTGAAAAAGCTCTGGCGGCAAGAAATCCGGCACTCCAACTCGGCACCTGAACGTTTTTCCGCCTGCAGACACCTGAAAACTGTCTGTATCGATCAGCAGCGCCTTGGCATCTGAACTGATCAGAATATTGCTGTGATTGATGTCGCCAGCGACGTGACCAAACCGATGCACTTCTGCGAATGCCCGGGCCACATTCATTGCGGTACAGCCCAGAAACGACCAATCCGCCTGCGGAAAATGCGTTCTGCGATCTTTGGCATTGTAGAGTTTGTGGATGTCTTTGTGGTCGCCGGCCAGCGGCATAACATATCCAACGAGCGATCTGGTCCGCGCTTCAAACACCGCATCCACTGGCCATGCCGAAAACTGCAAGAGATTGTCGCGCTGGCTCGCAGGCAGCTTCAACATGGTCTTGAGCTTGGCCTTCTGGTTCTCGGATGGTGGAGAATGATAGATCTTGGCGACTACTCCGTAAGGATAGTTTTTTCCCCTATCCGCGACTTTCCACACCACACCTTCCCCGCCCGCCATTTCCTTTGCCGCAGAATCCTTCTTGAGTGGTGCATTCTTGAGGTTGAGGTATTCACCCATGCTGACGCCTCTCCGCCAGGACGAGAGACTTGTCGTCGTCTGAGGTCTTGGCAAGGTTGGGTGAGTTCAGGATCTCGGTCAGCCGCAGACAGCGGTCACGTTCGAGCTCAGACTTTCTGAAATGGTCAAAACACTTCTCAAAGAAAGGCGCATGCGCGCGACGCGAACGATCCACCAACGCCGCATGTTCAATGCCATCTGTGAACATGGCCAGCTGCGTCACCTGCAACTCGCAAATACACCCCTCAGCAACCTCCATCGCGTTCTTGGAAGTCACAAAGGTCGTCACATTGCTGTATTCTTCACCCTTGTCAGGCCAAAAGACCCATACCGGTCTCTCCGAAGATGCTCGACCTTGTTGAGAGTCAAGAACAATTGCACCATCGCCAATCTGAAAGAACATAGCGCGCCTGTCCGCGACAACGGCTAATAATGCCGTTGCTGCAAGCTGCGAAACCGATGTGGCCAGTTTCTTGGCTTCGTCTTGAAGGACGGCGCTACAGACCTCGAACCACATTTCAAAAAAATCTGAGCTCCAGACGCTGCTGGGGGCATCCCTGAGCTGCCGCGATGCCAGCGCCATGAAGGTCTCACAAACCAGCTTTGATCCGTGCTGGCTGTATTTTGCGCTTCCCGCACCATCTGAAACGGCGGCCAACAGGATCTCCGATCCTTTGGAAGTCTCGATGGTCCGGACAGCCGCTGAATCCTGACAAGGTTTGTCCCTTGCCAGATGCGACTGTCCAATCACGCTGGCACTGCCGATTGCCCATATCGACGACATTTCAGGTCGCGGCCCAGCTAACCTGAGGTAGGGCAACCGAATCCGTTCCGGGATCATCGCTGCTGACCTGCGTCAGGGAGTCCGAGAGCCACTGGAAGAGCTCTTCAAATGCAATACCGCGCAGTTTGAGCGGTGCCCGCTTTGTCGAGATACGTGACAGAACATTCATGTCGGCCTGATCCACCCCGACAGCAAAGAAAGTGAACGCGCGATTATCTTCGCCATCGCTGATCCTTGCGATTGCACTCGTAACATCATCGGTGGGGGCACCATCGGTGATAAGGAAAATCCAAGGCTTGTACGACTTAATGGCATGGCTACGATAGGTCTGCCGTCGCTGTGCGACCAAGTCGACCGCTTGCTCAAGCGCAGCACCCATCGGGGTTGCTCCGTTGGCCACCAAAGGGCTCGGAGAGAAACCATCTACGGTAGTGAATTCCTGGCTGATGTCGACATTGGCGCCAAAACTCACGATCGCAACCTCAACGCGCTTGGCAGCAAGGTCATTGCCTTCGATCGCGCTCTTGAATGTCTCAATCCCTCGATTCAGTTCGTCGATAGCGCCGTTGCTCGTCATCGAATATGAACAATCGAGAACCAGAACACATGGGCAGCGCGGCTCGGGATTGTCTGCAAAATCTTCAGCGTCGAAAGCGTCAAAATCAATCATGTCATTCATGGAATTCTCCCTCAGTTTCTGACTCAGCGGGCCAAATGGGAGCTCGCTGTCAGGGCGTTTTTGGCAGGGAGACCTCTGCGGCAACAACGGACTCAAGTCCGGCTTCGCATCCGACGTTTCAACTTTTTCTTTCGCTGCGAATGGCAGCCGCGCCCGGTCTCCGACCAGGGTTCAAATGAACCGCAGTCGGAGCCCTTCTGTTGCACTGATTGATCAGCCTTGTTGAGACAGCAGAAATTTGGCGACCTGGGGCACTTTTCTCCAGCCGGTAAGCAAAAACCGCCCATCTACCAAGCGTTCCACAACAACCTCCTGCTCGTGCTCGAAATAGACGCCAAGGGTATCAAAAATCGTCACGCGGATCGGAAACGACGCATTACGCTCGAGATGGGGGATTTCGAAGGCAATCGTCACATCTTCCGACAACTCGTCAGGAAATATATGGCGGTGATAAGTACTGACGGCCCGGCGCGTCCAGACGTTGTAGGCCTGTCCAACATCTTTTTCAAAACCGGGAACGTTGTCAGGCGCAAACGAAGAATCCCTGTACCATTGAACGATGTTGACGAACTCGTTGAAGGTCAGGAACGGTTGGAACGGAGATGCGAAGGTTTTAATCTCGCCAGGTGAGATCTGGTATTGGATCATGGGTTCATCCTCTTGTTGAGGACTCTTCCATGAAGCCAGCCATTGTTTGTGACGCGAGACGGAAATGCGTTTCCGCCCGGCAAGTGTCTCAGTTTTATCTACGCTAGGACAGACATCAGGCCCCGAAGCTCGTGTGCATTGGAGATGCCGAGTTTTTCCTTTACGCGGGACCAGACCTCGTAGGTGCGGGATCGTTGTATCCCGAGCATCTGGCCGCCTTCCTGCACACTCACGCCCTGGCTAATGGCCTCAAACAGCCTGCGCTCCTGTGGCGTCAAGCGCTCCAAAGGATACCCTATAGACTGCACTGATCGCGCCGCCCCCGTCCCGATTTCAAAGCGGAGAAGCCAGTGCTTTTCCTTTTTCATCGAATAGAGAGGATCAGGCTCGAAGGGCACGGCAGACACCGTTACGTCACTATCCGTTGCCGCGTGGCGCAGTACCGTCAGATCATCGTCATGCCCTTCAATCTTGAAACTCGCGTTCAGACACAGACTGATCCGACCAGATGGCTGAGACACTTTTGCGATGCCCTCGTCTTTCAATCGCCGAAAGGCGTCATTGGTCAAAGCGACCTCGCTGCCTGGCGACAAAATGCACGCAGGAACGCTGTGTTGGCTGAGATGATCAAGCGCAGCCTGACCGGATTGCTGACAGTGCATAACGTATTGGCTCGATTGCCATGCTTCACGAAGAATTTCGGCATGCGCTTTGCAATAGGACATCAGGTGATCGGTGGCGGGCGTATCTATCTCCGGCAGGAACAGGTTGATTGCAGTCCAATGGCCGGGCATCCGGTCAAGTTCAAAGGCAATCGTATCACGCAGACCGGCTCGTTCGAGCCACTCGAAAAACCGCCGATCAGAAGCAGTTCTGGGATCCACGATACGTGACATGACGGTCGGGATATGGGGGTAGGCCTGGATTTGGGCTTTCGCCCAGGGATCGATCGTGCGCAATTCGGTCATATAAAAAGCCACAGCTTTGAAGTCAAAGCCCTGGATCAACGGAGAATGATACTCGGCTTCGAGAGCATCATCATTGACGATCTGACAGGTTTTCTTGTCGCGCAGCGTTATGATTGCAGCTTTTGCAGGCGTTACAGAAATCAGGTGACGAAGCAGATTTTCCCATTTCCGTGGGTCTTTGACAGCTTGAAACGCCAGCCTGACCAACTCTGGATCAATGCTCACACTTGTTACCCCTTTCTAAACCCATCAAGCTTTCCATAGCACTTGAATGACGCGGCCTAATTCCGGTTTCGAAACACAAGCCCTGCAATCCCACGCAAGATCAACACAACCACGAAGTTGACGACAACTCTCACGGGCTCAACCACAACATAGACAATGACCATAATCAGCAACAGTGCCATGGGGTCGAGTACCGCCAGAAAATATACCACAGCAGGTGCGACAGCGATGCAGTATACCAAACGCAGGAAGCCATCGTTCATCCAGCCCATGTTCGCTTCCTAGATCGCCAGCATGACGCCAAACATTTCGCCTCGGTGTCTGTAT
This sequence comes from Nioella sp. MMSF_3534, assembly GCF_030732985.1. Taxonomy (GTDB): domain Bacteria; phylum Pseudomonadota; class Alphaproteobacteria; order Rhodobacterales; family Rhodobacteraceae; genus Nioella. The sequence continues at coordinate 32,211 of NZ_JASHJX010000029.1, read as the reverse complement.
AATGGATTTGGCAAACTCCAAGCGGACCTGAGTCCGGTTTTGGCGCAGGAAACCCAGTCCGGCACGTGGTTCCCAATTCGCGCGTCTTAATGAAGACTTCATGAGGCCGATATTGACTTCGTCAGCTCAAAACACTGCCAGTTTTGGTAAGCTGTGCGAAACAAATATTCATCGATCATGGATCAGTCAGAAACGGGTGCTGGTGGGGGTCGGTCGTCGCGCAGGATCAGCGCGGTGGCCGCCCGCAAAATGCTAGGAATGGTAGGCAGGAACTACTCTGGAGAGGATCTGGAGGCGGTGTTGGATTGCCTTTATGGGATCGCGGAGGCGTCGTTCGAGACCTATCTCGATCACGGCAACATGCAACCTATCGATCTCCCAAATTCAGACCCGGAAACTGACTGATTATCTCCGCCAAGTAACACTCAAAGGTGTTCCAGTGCAGGGACGTGTGGGCTACCATCTGTCTTTCATCCATCGGAAAATCCCGGTTAAACCGGTAGAGGAGTGTCAATTGGGGTGTTCCATTTTGGATTTCTTCGATGCTGGGTGGCGTTTCAAAGATGAAGCCCCAGTCACGTTCGATTTCCGGCTTGGCCACCGCATTCAGGATAGCTTGTTCGGGGTGTTCCATCCGCATCTTGGCGATTTGGAAAAAACGGTCGATATCCGCCTCATTGATCTGTGAATTTGGTGCAGCCTTTCGAGCTTCTTCAATGGCAGCTTCGATTTCTTCGACCTCATTCTCAAGCCGTTTCAGCACAATCGGTGAGGAACAGATCGCCAGTTTGTCGATCACTGAAGCCTGTTTGGTTTGAAGTAGTTGGATCTGATCTTCGACGGTCCGTTGTGCCTCAAACCGAGCGCGGTTCTTCTGAATCCAGACATCGCGCACGACCTCGCGAAATAGCCCCAGAAATCCGGGCTTTGCCTGGAGGCTTACCAGATAGTTGGCAACGGTCCCTTCGAACTCTGCTTTGGCGTAGCCCCGATGCTTGTGGCCGCGGCTGCAATGGTAATAGCCGTGATACTTACCAGATTTACTTTTGGACCGTGAGGCCAGAAACGGTTTTCCACAAACGGGGCACAAAACTACATGGCGCAGCAGGAACTCTGGATTGTGCTTGTGGTTTTTGTATTTGACCGAATTGTAGCTGACTTTCGGCGAGCCATCGCTTTGCTTCGAAACAACCACCTCGCCACGATTGGCCGCGTTGAAGAGATGTACCGAGACTAGCGGTTCAATAGGGGCCTCAACCGGTACACCATTGTTCCAAGCCTCCAACCGGATTCCGCAGTAGATTGGCTTGCGCACGAGCCGCTGTACCTGTTTGGCAGTCATCTTCGTTTGTTTAGTCATACCGACGACCTTGCGGGTCACGGGATCAAACACGCGCCGGACACGGGATTTGTAACCCATGGCATTCACATGCTGTGCAATCTGCTCGTCGGTGGTCTTGCCTTCCGCCCGCAGCTGGAAAATCCGCCGTATGAAGCTGGCCTGCTCGGGATGAGGCTCCATTATAGTTTTCTTCTTGCCGTCTTCGGTGGTGATCTTGACGTTCTGGTAGCCATAGTTGGGAGGGCGAACCTGATAGCCTTGGCGGGTCAGCTGTATTTGCTCGCCAATGGTACGGGTCAGGATATCCGATGCCTCGGCGCGGGCCTTTTCGGCCATGAAAATCTCGGCGTAGTGGCTGGGGCTTTCGACGGCCCATGAATACTCGACGCCCAGATGTTCCAGCCTGTTGCGCGAGGGTTGAATGATGCCCGTCGTGTCGATCAATTCCACGCCCATTTCATAGAGACGGCGTTTGAGGGCGAGATAGATCTCGGTTCCGCCACGGGTCAGCCTATCAATATCGCCAACGAGAACAAAACTGACATCCTTGTTGGCTTCCAAAAACGCAAACATATCGTCCAATGTTCGCCGGTCAGTTTTGCGTCCCGAATAATGTTCAACAAAGAAACTGACGATGTCGATGTGCTGGCGCTTGGCAACAAATTCGACCTTGCGGCGCTGTGCCTCGATCGATTCACCTTCCTGGAACTGCTTCTCCGTCGACACACGCAAAAGCGCCACGCCAAGGCGCTGTTGGTCTGCAGGTGGCCGGGGCATCCTCATCCATGGTTAGCGGGTTTGAATCAATTTCGGGCGGCGAGACATATTGTGCCAGCTCAGGATTTGCGGGCCGCAAAGAGTTTCTTCTGGGGCTTCGGCGATGGCACTAAGGCGGTTCAATTCTTCGTCCGAGAGCTGTTCGACCAGCAACCCGCTTGGGAGCAAGTTAAGGAACGCCTGCAAATCCGCCAATTCATCAGCGTCTCGCTGCAGGCGGGCAAGATCACCTGACGTCAGTGCTGTCAGCCGGGCATTCGGGGTTTTCATGTTTGATCATGCTACCGGACAAAGGGCAGACGTCAAACAATACGAGGCGGATCAGCTTGCCCGTCAGCCGGAATGCTTGCCAAGAGTCTAAATACTGTCGAGGTCGTCATAGTAACTGAGCGCTGGCAGGTATCGGCTTTGATGTACGATGCGCAAAATGACCGGTGCACCATTCAACGCCTCAATCGGGGCGAAAAAGATCAGATGCTTGCCGCAGGGGAGGGACCGCATGTTGTCGCCGAAAAGTTCCCGGCTACGCCCGATCAAGGGATCGTTTGTGATACGCTCAAAACTTGATGCAAGATCGCGGTAGTATTTCAACCATTGATCCCGTCCCCATCGGTCAATTGTATAATTGCGGATGTCATCCAGATCCTTGCGTGCCCGCCGGGAAAGGCGAACGGTCATTTGGCAAAGGCACTCGGCTCATAGGCCACTGGGTCGAACTCTTCGAAGTCTCCGGCTTCCACATCTTGGCGGGCCTTTTCGAGATCGGCGCGCAGGGTATAAAACTGCCGCGCCCCTTCTTTTTCCATCAAAAGGCGCACACCAGCACGCACGACTTCACTAAGATTGGCATATGCGCCTGAACGGATCTGGCCTTCGACGTAGTCTTGCATCGGTTTCGTGAGATGAACATTTGGCATGGTATTGTCCTGCGTTGCGGTCAGATAATATCAGATACTGACATATCATGTCAAAGTTATCACCGCCCTCGGGTCTGTTGCCGCAGTCGCCTTGCCAGATCCCATTCCCGGTGCTGGTTGCCACTGCGATGACCGCGCTCGTAGGTCTTGACCTCATCGTGGGACAGCCCTTTGGGTGGGGTGTCCTTGCCGTCATATCCATCTCGCCAACCGCGCTCGAACATCTTATCGCGTGGGACTTGTTCACCTGTGATCAATTTTGAGTTCTGTGCCAGTTCCCGGTCGATCGCTCTTTCATTACGTTTTTGCCGGTAGTCATAGACCCGATTGTAGGTGGTCATATAGGCTAGCCGGTAGCGATCTGACAGAAGCGAAGCAACTAGCTTGGGGTTTGGTCTGCGAGGCAGATTGTTTGCGCAGTGGAGTTCGGCATCGCGCCGGCCGTCACGTTGGCCCCGGCGATCAGCGCTCATGGCTTTTTTCCTCTTCGCGGGCCTGAATCTCAGCTTGCTGCGTTTCCCGCCACGCGATTAGCGCCCGCCGGTCAGACTTGCCTTTGGCGTACCCTTCCTCATAGCCCGCACGCCATACCGGGATCATGGCAGGTTGCAACAGGATCAGTTCAATCGGCGAGCCGAGCAATTTGAGTTCGCCTTCGCTGCCGGCGGCATATCCTGCCGTGAATCCTGAATCATAAATCTCCTTCCGGTCCATAACTGTCTCCTCAGAGCTGGATCAATCTGGGTGTCTGCCCGCCGGTTTGCGGCAGCGGTGCAGGGGTCTTACGTGCTCGCCGTCGCAGGTCCCCGCGCTGGTAAAAGCGTTTGGTTTTCAGAAGGATGGGAAGCCGGTTCGAATAAAGCATCAGCGCCTCGTTTTCTTCCATGCGGATGATATCAGTGGCGGCCATCAGCGGGGCCTTGGCGGTACGGCCAAGGCGGGCCTCAAGGTTGCGGGCGGTTTCCAGGGATGCGCCCGGCAAATATAGCTCGGTGCCGAGGCCATCGATGATGGTGCGGGCATCCTGAGCGCCATAGCGCCCTTCAAGCTGACCGAGCGATTGCAGGAACAGCGCATAGGCCACTTTGTATTTCCGTGCGGTGGTCGCAAAGATCTCAAAGCCAGGGACCGCCAAATGCCCGAACTCGTCGAGAAACAGCCAAACCGGGTTGCCGGGGTTTTGCGGGTTCTGCAGCAAGGTTCGAAACAGATCTGCATACAACAGGTTGAGCAGAAAGGCGTAGAGGCTCATCTGTGTTTGATTGACCATCACGTAAAGTGCCGTTGGACGTTGGCGCAGCTCAGCAAAATCCAGCGAGTTGGTAGCCGTGAGCGCCGCCATTTCCGGCGTGGCAACCGCATCAAGGGCCACATCCGCCGACATCAGCACCGACTGCAACGTCTTGAGATTACCTTGGACAAAGGCACGATAGCTTTGAAACGTGCTCTGATCGGCCTGGGTAGCTTGCAAAACGAACTGATCGATCTTTCCCAGCTGGCCCTTTGGCGCGACATGGGCGTCAAAGCCGGTCACGAGATGGCGCAGGTTTGCCAGATTACGGAAAGACGGGTCGGGTTGGTTGTGAAGGCACTGAGCCAAGATCCGTATCAGCTTTTCCGCCGATTGGTCCCAGAACGGATCGTGGGCGGCCTGACCACCGGCGCGCCCGCTGGCGGATCTGACAAGTGTTTTGGCCAATTCAGCCAGGTCCTGCGGCTCTGTTGCCCGGGCAAGCGGATTATAGGTTTCCGACTGCGCGGGGTTCATCAGATTCAGAGTGCGGATCACGTATCCTTGTGACGCCAAATAACCCGAACTGGCTTGGTATAGCTCACCAGACGTGTCCGAAATCACGAAGCTGGGGCGGCTTGCCGGGGGCGACAACAGATTGGGTAACACGATGGCGCTGCTTTTCCCGCGCCCCATGCCGCCTTGCACCAGCAAGCTTTCATATCCGGCTTCTTCCGATAGCCGTGAAGAGCGCCCGTCGACCAAAGGGCCCTGATGAGATGATCGCAGCAGACGCCAGCGTTCGAACCATCCCATGAAGCGTGTTTGCGGCGTGCGTGCCCCCCAAAGCCACCCGAGCGAGAGACCAAAACCCTTTAGCCCCCAGCCAAGCCCTTTGAATACGCCGGTGATGAGCAACCAGACGGCCTTGAAAACCCCGCCAAACAGGGCTGAGATCCCGCGACCTATGCCGCGAAATACGCTGTTCACTCCGCGCCGAAACGGTGCCCAGGCGAAATAGGTGATCACCGCGACCATCAGCAATCCTGCCGGGGCCAGCGACAAAAGAAACACCGGGACCAATGGCAAAAGCGACAGGATGATGATGAATTTGAAAAAACCTTGATTAAACGCTTTCATTGTTCGCTCTCCCGGAAATTCGTCCAGCTCTGCACCGGTTTGTGCAGGCAAGGTTCGGGGTAACGGGTTTGCTTCGCTCAGATGAGGGACGGAGTTCCGCCTGTCGCTGAAGTCAATGCTCGTCGCGATCGAAACGATCAATCACGTCATCGGCGCGCCGTGCCATTCGCCGCCGGAGCATTTCGTGCGCGCGTGGATCGTCATTTGTTTTGGGAGGCGTAGGTCGTTCCTTGTCTGGTAGCCTATCGAAGGATGCGATCAGCCCCAAGGTCCGTAATCGATATCGCCGTCCAGAACAGTGCTCAATGACACCCCAGTTCTGGCCGCGTTGGTAGAGCTCGAACCCAGTTTCCTGAAGCTTCTCAAACAATGCTGCCCGGTCCGGTGCATTTTCAAAAACAGGCTTCAGCCGGGTGAAGACCTGCTGTTTTCGCGATGGTTCCCCGGTTCGGCGCACAAGTTCGCCTTCTTGGATCGGTTGCTTGGGTGTCTCCTTGTCAGCAGGCTTGTCATAAACCACCCGCGCGGAAATTTCGGGCAGGTGCTCTGATCGCCATCGCTCCAGATCACGCTGAACGTTGGCAAAATAGCTTTTCTCCATCCGAACCCGGCGTTCTGACCGCACTGCATTGGCAGAAATCATCAAGTGGATATGTGGAAAGTCAGTGTCATGATGGACGTGCCCCCAAGCCAATTGGTGCGGCGCCCGTTTCTCGCAATAGCGCTCGGCCAAGTCGTGCAACGCGGCCTCGATTTCGCTTGTCGAAAGGTGCGGCTGAGGCTCCAGCACAACGACTTCATGATAAAGCGCATTGCCGCCCTTGCGCACTGGCAAGTGCCGATAGTTGTCCAGAAATTGGCCAACTACAGCGTCTCGATCCCGCCCGCTGGCATAAAGATTGCGCACAAAGGCGGTGCCGGTCTGTACATTCGAACCGCGTGCGATGTAGTCCGCCAGTTGGCCAAACGTTGGCGCCTTGCGCGACATAGATTTGATGATCATGAGCAGCAATGCCCAAAATCACTGCCGTGAGCCGTCCAGGATTTGTCCATGTTTCAACCTCAAGGATACTAGGGGGAAAGCCCCCAGCAATCCTTGTGCAGTGGGTTCATCGAAAACTGAGAGAGGCGGAGTTCCGTCCTGTCATCCTCTTCGGAATGTCCGTTTCCGTCGGATGTTCATCTGGTGCATCCAAGCCGCACAGGTAACAATCGAGCCATCATCGAACATGTCCGCAAGCCGGATCAACCCCTCAGGACTGAGGCCGCGCTCACCGTGGCGACAGGCGATCTTTGCGTACATCCTGCCACGCTCGACCCGGTCATTGTACAGGTCCATCGCCTGACCAAGATCATCAATGTCGCATTGCCGTAGAATAAAGGGCTTCATGTCACGACATCCTACCACAAATCCCGGCGTGGCGAGAGCGAACCGCGCCACTTTGGCTTGCCCCGCCTCGGGAAAGGTTATGGTTTCTATTTCTCTCGATCTTTGATCTGTTGCTCGGCCCGACGTCGCACCATTTCCCGGCGTTCCTTTCCGCGAACAAATCCCAAAGCCGCTCCTTGCTGGTAGTGCCCCTCATATTCGAGGTCGAGCGCAGCCAAAATCGGATCAGGTTCAGGTGCCTTCGCTTCGCCAGCCAGACCAGAGGTAAAACCATCTTCCCGACCTTGTGTGAATGCATCTTCGTGATCGACCGACATTGAAAACGTTCCTCGATAATTCACCCAAGCATGTAGAAATCAGCAAAGAGGGTCGAGGGGCGGAACTCCGTTCCGGGCTTGTTCAAGCGCTGATCGGGCCTTCCTCGCGCCAATCTTGAACGGGGAAATAGCGGGACCAAGTGAGCTTTCGCTGCGGCTGCGCTAAGGTCGGTATCTATTAAACTGTGGGCAACCCAAAAGAGTTGGCATAAGTTAATTTCAGCGTTGCAACTAAAAGGCGCTTTATCGAATTAGATCCTCAATGTTCGCACTTGGGCGCGGGAAGGGCACCGAAGGACAAGACGACAAATGACGTCACCAAACATCAAATTCTTGGATCGCGAACGTTTGGTGCACATGGCCGCGCCGGATCTTCCAGACGCTTATTTCGACTTTTCGTTGTTTGCCATGCGGCTGCCCGATGGGTTCAGTGGCGACAACACCGCCTCTTTTCGGTTGAACGCGCTCCCCTCTCTTCGTGTGCGCCAACAAGTGGCTCATGAATGCTGTCATGTCCTTCAGGCGTTGCAGTATCCATATTTTGGCAACTTCACAAATTACCTTTGGCGCCGAGCCGAGGCAATCTATGATGCGGTGCGCACAGCCCCAGATGAGATCAGCTTTCGCTTAGGCGAAGGTCTGGAGACCTTTAGTATGCGTACAGGAGACGCAGGACGCCAAATCTGGTCATCCGCCATTATCCAAAATCGGTATGACGCCCTCCAGCTCCGCGAATTTCACGATCAAAAACCCGCTTCCCTGGTCTCACTGACCGAGGCGATGGCCGTTTCTTTTCAGGCGGTGTCGACTAATGCTCTGCCCGAACAGGCCTTCATACAGCTGCCTGTCGTTTACACTCGAACCCATGATTTTATTGCCAGCCACAATGGGCATTCACTTGACCTGATCGATCATCATATCTTTGTTGCGGCCATCGACCCAGTTTTGCGGGCCACGGATTTTGGCGACCAAAACCGGTTCAAACAGATCACAGAGCTGGCGAAACTGTGGCCCAAATTGCGGCAAACCTATCTGCACATGGCCGAACACCCTAGTGCAAGCAAAGAGGATTACTCTGATTTCATTCTGGATGTTTTTGATGACTACGACATGCCCCGTTGGGACAGCAAGAAAGCTGCGCGCCACATTGAAGCCCTTATCCACGCCGAAGCCGCCGTGGCCGCAGCTGCCGTGGCCGTTGCCTCTTGTGTGAACCATGACATCCTCCTAGGGCGCAACCGCACCCCCAACCGCGTACGCTACACACCCCTGTCCGATGCTGTAGCCAAAGCCGTTGAAGGCACAGGATGGGGAGACGTAGCAGAACTGAATGTGCCTTTGGCGCTGTGCTCGGCTGCGATGCGAGACCAGAAATTTGGCAAGATCTTAGCTGCGACACTTGACTGCACCACATCATCCGCAGATATCGCAAGGCTTGGCGACTTCGCTCTGCGCACGTTAGAGGCTACGCCTTACGCGGCCGCTCAGGACTGGTTTTTGAATTGTGTTGATCACGGGCCTGAAGACTGGAATGATGCCTTAAAATGTAATTCTAGTCAGGGGATTAGCCGCAGCCTTCAACGGCTTGATCTGCCCCCTGGTGAGAAGGTTTTTCAACGATGACCCAAGACCCCAGAACCCTGGTTGTGGAATTCGAAACCTCGTCAGTTTTCGGGGCTTTGCTCCACGATGCCGCCGCAAATGATAGTACCCATAGGGCCGAGCTTCAGATCCTGGTAAAGACACAAAAGGCGTCCATCCGCGACATCGCGGCAGCCGTGCTGGCCTCAATGGGACTGGCCGAAGCAGGGCCAAGCTTATCGACAACATCCGGTGTTCTGGCTGCTGTCCTTTTCGCGGCCTCCGGCGTCGTCGATATACGGGTTCTCAAAGGATGGGCGGTGGACGATTTCATCGACCAGCTGGATTATGACAATGAGATCGAACAGTTCTACATCTGCAAAACCGATCTTTACGCCTATCTTGAGAACTCAGACCTTACGCCAGAGTTCTTCGAGTGGCTGATTGAGGCCGGTGTGCTGGTCGACGATGCAGGCCGTCTCAGGTGCAATAAGCTCTTTAAAAAGGGCAATATTATCAACATTATATGAGAGCAAAATGCCATATTTCCTCCATTGTATGAGATGCAACGAAGACGGCACCTATTCGAATGTGAACCTTGAGTGCGGAAAGTGTGACGGCACAGGCCGCGACTGGCGCAAAGACGACGAATTGCTAGATTTTCACAAATGGGCGGGTCTTCAGCCCCACGAATTGGCGGGGCGATTGAACGTCAAGGTCCACGACACGCACCGTGGCGACATCTGGTTTTTGTATCGCCCGCGGATCAATTCCGTCCAAGAAGACCGGGCCGAAGTGGCGGCCAACAGGGCGCGCAAAGCGGAAGAGTTCGACTACGACTATTTCACGGAACCCTGTCAGATTTGCCTTGAACGCGAACGCACCAACAGCCGGTCCTCGCTTGGCTGCGGATGGTGCGAAGACAACGGCATCGAGAATCTGTTCGGGTACCCTGGAAAACTGCTACGGTTTGAGGCCGACGAGGGCTACCCCTATTTCCAATTCCCCCACGACGACCGAAAATTCTTCAAAGACGGGCAGGAATTAACCGAACGACAAGGCTATGCGCCGGTCCATCCCGACTGCATCCGCCCAGATCCACGCGACCTACACCGGATTTCTTTGGCGACCACTGACTTGATCAAAGAAAAATACTCCAATGAGCACGAGCCCAAGTAAGCTGGGCTTGAAGATATACACTAAACCTAAAATAGCCGACATCGATCAGAGCGCAGCATCCGGAAAATGGGCTCATTCACGATCTTTCGCCGCGTAGAAAACGAGTGTTCGAACTGGTGATTTGGTGCCGGTCTGCACATTTGAACCGCGCGCGATGTAGTCCACCAGTTGGCCAAACGTCGGCGCTTTGCGAGACATGGATTTGATGATCATCAATCTTGCTGCTGGACGCGGATCGCCACCCCATCGTCGAACTTGGTGACTGCCTCTTCCAGCTTGGCCAGTTGTAGCATTGCGTCAGCGGTAATCGCATCGTCAGTTGCTTTGATGCTACCGTGTTTTCTATTCTGGATGTGCCCAAGACGAGCAAGTTGGTTCAAGTTGTTCCCAATCCGGCGCAATTCAGCAATCAATAGGCGTTGTTGATCTGCGATCTCACCAGAGGCCAGATTGCGCCCATTATTGTAAGCCTGCGCCTCGGCCCAGACCTGTCCCCAGACGGATCGTTCGGTTTCGTCAGCTCTCGACTTTACCGCTTGGTATTCTGCAGGAGTAACCGTCCCGAAGATCCGTTTGATTTTCTTGGTGTATCCTTGCCAGTAATTTCGGCGATAGGAGGCACGATCGGCCTCTTCTGCTTTTTCGCGCTCGTGGGTTTCGTCTGACGACAAATGAAGGTTCTGGCTCAGAACCCGCCCGATCCCGCTTGATTGAAGTGTCATGATATGCTGCCAATTTACCGCTGTTAGCTATTGGCGGCAAATTTTGTGCAGAATTCACGTGTCTTTTAGGGGCGGAGTTCCGTTGCGCTTGGGCTGTCGTCATAGTAGAATTTGTTATCCCTGATGCCGTCATCGATTGAACTTATTGGCTTATTTAAGAATATCGAAAAAAGAGCAATGATTGATGGTTGTCCAGCCACTTAAGAAACGCAAAATTGGCGGCGAACTCTACACGCGGCGACCGCCAACAATGCAGTACATCGAGAAGAGCGTCCAATGGCCTTTCGACGAATTGCTTAACCGCGCATCGATAAGGGATCGACGTCACAGCGAGTATGTCCCGTCTGAAGTGCTCGTCTATTATCTACGCCAGACGAAGTCGGACAATTCGGATGGTCGGTTCATTCAGCTCTACGACATTCTGCGCGATCGAGTCGAAGCGGCGTGTCCGAGGGCAAACCGGCGCATGGGTGAAAAAGTCCATGAAGATGCGCGTCTTTCTGAAATTCGTGACGCAACTGTCGATCATGTCACGGAGCTGATGTTCACCGACCGGCAGGACTATGACGAACAACTCGATATCTATGAAGTTGTCTTCGACAAGGCTGTTCGCGCGGCGCACATCACGAAGCTCCGCAAAGTAAGCCGACGGGAAAACGCGAGCGAGGACATCGAGGACGAAATCACCGGCGAGGTGCGTGCTGTCGTCGAAGCCGCTCTCGACCGATACAAGAAAGTCGGCCTCACGGCTGAAGAGGATCTCGATTACCGGATTCATCTGCGTGACGCGATTAACGCTCTACCGACAGACGAACGAGAGGTAATTGATTTGATACTCGCAGACATTCCTATTGAGACGAACAAAGATGGCGAACCCTCGATGACGGAACTTTTGGGCTGCGTTGAAAAGACTGTGCGCAACCGACGAGATCGTGCTTTTAAAAAAATTCGGCAAGCGCTGGAACTGGAGGTTGGTGATGGCCAATAGAGAAGACGTCCTCAACGACTTCACCGTGGAAGAGGAGATGTCGCCTGCAATTCTCAAGGCATACCTCCAGCGTTTCCCGGAATTCACCCAGGACCTCCTCGCGCTCTTCAACGAACTGTCGATGAGCGATTTGGCGTCGGCTGAGGCAAGTCTTCCACTTGAAACCAAGGCTGTAAGCGCGGAAGCGCTACGCGTCCAACACGTCCGACAATCCCTTTTTGGAACAGGTGTAAGGGAATTTGCCCGTGACCTCGGTCTTCCTCGAGCCTTCTTCACCGGCTTGACCGCCGAAGTTGTCCATATCGCGTCGATGCCAACGAGCCTGTTGAAAACTCTGGCAAATAAGCTCGGCGTACACATGCAGGATGTCATCAGCGGCATGCAACAAGGGGATGGGCACGCCGTTTCGATGAAATCAGATGTAAAGCCAGGAGCCGTGCCACCGATCGACTTCCAAGATTACGTTGGTCGCGCCGGGCTTTCCGAGGAGGAGCAGCGCGTGTTGCAGTCGCTGCTATCTGACGATGGATCGGATTGAAGCGATACGCGCACGGGCGACCGATCTTCATAATCACCGTGTGAACAAGGGCGGCGATCCCACACAGCCTTATGAATTCGTTTTGGCTGAAGCCGGAGTTCGCGATCTTGAGGTGAGAAGACTTCCAGCGGGTCATCCGCAGCTCAAAGGCGGCAAAGCTCTTCTGCAACGGGCATCTGCCACCATCCTGCATGAGGACACGGGCAATAAATTTCTCGACGCTTTCCTGGTCGCGCACGAAATCGGGCACCACGAATTTGGTGGTGAAGTAGACATACCTCCAACCATGGAGGTCGATCCAGCGCGGTCTGCAGACCCGTCATCTGTCGGCGCTGATCGAGTAGTCGACTATAGCAATCGCGCTCGCGAGGAGGTCCAAATGGACCTCTTTGCACGCGAGTTCCTGTTTCCACGCGCATTGGCCCGGTCGTGGCATATCGACGAAGGTTTGAGCGCTAGTGACATCACCAAGAAGCTGGGTGCCCCCTATCCGATGGTGGCGGTTCAGCTTTTTGATGCGCTCTTTCTTCCGCAGTTTGAGCCGGATGAGGATGCGGCCTCGCCGCCCAAACCCTTGAACGAAGAACAGCGACGCGCGGCTGAACATGAAGGCAAGGCCTTGCTCCTGAAAGCTGGGCCTGGCACCGGAAAAACTCAGACGCTCGTCGGCCGGCTGTCGGTATTGAAGGACCGAAGCGTCGATCCAGAGAGCATCTTGCTGCTCACCTTCTCCAACAAGGCGGCCGGTGAAATGACGGATCGTGCCATGCTGGCCTGGCCGGAAGCAGCCGGGTCTGCGTGGATCGGAACATTTCACTCTTTTGGGCTCGACCTTCTGCGCCGGTTCCATGATCGGGCAGGATTGTCTCCAGACCCGCGCTTAATCGATGCCACGGAAGCCATAGCGCTTCTTGAGGATGAATTCCCGCGCCTGAGGCTAAAGCATTTCAACGATCTTTGGGACCCAACCGACAATTTGCGATCCATCCTTTCGGCAATCTCCCGGGCGAAAGACGAAGTTGTCGATCAACATCGCTACCGCGAGCTGGCGCAGCAGATGGCTGATGCGGCGGAGGCGGAAGAAGACAAGATAGCTGCGGAGAAATGCCTCGAGATCGCCTCCGTTTACGACCTCTATGAACAATTGAAATCCGAGCGCGGTGCGGTCGATTTCGGCGATCTTGTCGCCCGCCCAACGGCCTTGGTCGAATCCGACGAGGCCGTGCGAAAGGAGTTGCGAGGGCGATATGAACACGTCCTTGTGGACGAGTATCAGGACGTGAACCGCGCAAGCGTTCGGCTTCTGCGCGCTCTCAAACCGGACGGCAAGAACCTCTGGGTCGTTGGAGATGCCAAGCAATCGATCTACCGTTTTCGGGGCGCGTCCTCATACAATATCGACCGGTTCGAGGCCGAAGACTTCCCGGGTGGGACGTCGATGCAACTCAGTATGAACTACCGATCGTCTCAGGAAATCTGCGACACGTTCAGCGCTTTCGCGGCGACGCGCATGGCGGCTACGGGTTTTCAGGCAAATGCCTTCAAGGGCAAAAGCGGTGTATCGCCCTCTTTCGTTTCTGTTGACTCCAAAGATCACGAGATTGACGAAATCGCAGCACGCATAATGGCTGCCTGCGATGATACGACCGCTTTTAGCGACCAGGCCGTGATCTGCAAGGGAAATGCACGTTTGGCAGAAATAGCTGCGGGCCTCGAGGCGCGTGGGATCCCGGTGCTGTTCCTCGGCCCTTTGTTCGACCGGCCGGAGATCAAGGAAGCATTGTCCCTCCTATCGCTCGTGATCGATCCAAGGGCTATGGGGCTGACATGCATTGCTTCGATGTCGCCATTTCAGATGTCTATCGAAGACGTCGCCATCGCCATCGAAGCAGTTCGGGCCGGCAAGAAGCCTCTGCCGCTCGACTGGCGCACCATATTAGCAACAGCACTAGGGATGGGCGAGCGGGGTCGGGCCTCAGCGAAAGCTCTTATTGATGCGTTTGAGGGAATCGAGCCTACGACAACCGCGTGGCAGGTGATCACGAAAATCTATCTGGATCGCACCCGCCTTGCCGCCGACATCGCTAAACAGGCGCGTGAGGGGAAAGCCAACCCTGCGCTTGCCCTCTGGCAATTCCAAAACTTCCTGCGCTCAACCCTTCCCGAAAAATCAGGCTACCCTATCCGCGATCTCCTGGAACATATCCGGCGTCTGGTGATCCTGTCGGACGAACGGGATTTACGCGATCTGCCTGCCGCTGCCCAGAGCATAGACGCTGTTCGTCTGATGACGATCCACGGAAGCAAGGGGCTTGAGTTCAAGGTGCTTCATCTCCCGTCTTTGACAAGCGGCTCGATCCCACGCTCGGCCAAACAGAGCCGTGGCCTTCCTCCACCCGACGGCATGATCGAGGGCCCGGTGTTTCGAGGATGCGACGCAATAGATGCTGGCCACGATGAGGAACAGCGTTGTTTGTTCTTCGTAGCGCTATCCCGGGCGGAAGACGGTTTGTTCCTGTACGCGCCCAACAAAAAATCCAATGGTCATCGGCAGAGCCGGTCCAGGTTTTTCGACGACATTTCGGGCTATTTGTCCGATCAAGCCCCGATTTCCGCGGTGAGAGATGTCACAGGCGAGGCTGAGCGCTTCACATTGGAGGTCGATGGAATTGCCCGCATGTCGCCGTCTCAACTCGCGACTTTCGACAAATGTCCGCGGCGATTCTTCTTCGCCCATGTGCTGCAGGTTGGTGGACGGCGCATGGAGTCCGCACCCATGCGCATGCACAACGCCGTACAGGCTGTTGTCGATGAGTTGACAACTCGCCCAAACTACGCCCCCGGCGAGACCGAGATGCGTACTATTATCGATGCCGCTTGGGCAGCGCACGGCCCGACTGACCACGGCTATGCCACCGAGTATCGGCAGATTTCCGATGAGTTGCTGCAATTCTTTATACAACTCCGGCAGGGCGAGCACCGGCGGGTGCCGCAATCTCTCTCTCTTCGCTTCGGGGACGCCGAGGTCTTGGTGACTGCGCATGAGCAAATCGAGACCGGTCACTCGACGGTGTTCCGGCGTATCCGCACAGGTCGCAAGACAAGCACGGCGTTGGATGCTCTTGATGCTGCCGCGTTTCAGATTGCAGCTGAAGGACGCGGGGAGGCGGAATTCGTGTACTTGACAGGCGGTGATCTGGATCGCCTGAGTATGTCCGAAGGTAAAATCAAAACCCGAAAAAAGAAGATCGCAGACGCTGCGATCTCAATCATTGAGGGCCGATTTCCACCCAACCGCAACGACCGATGTGCGCGATGCCCCTACTTTTTCATCTGTAATCCGCCACCATCCGGCACCCTCAGAAAAAAAATCGGATCAGGCTTACCGGATTCTTCCTGACGCCGCGATTGTCCTTGTGAAGGCGCAGACATGGTGTCTGTGACCTCAAAATGTACAAGGTCTAAAACTATGAAATCGCAAGGAAACACTCCTCGCTTCCCTGTCCTCATCGCCGATGAGGACCTCAACTTCAGAAAGCACGTCTTCGACGATCCAAAGGTCTTGGGGCGCCAGCTTATCGAGGCTGCAGGTGGTCGCCCCGTCGACGAGCATGCGGCCATCGCGATCCTACCCAATGGCGACTTCGAAGACATCCGGCTCGACGAAAGCTTTGACCTTCGTGGCCGTGGTGTGGAAAAGGTGCTCGTCGCCCGTTCCGATCGGAGCTTCAAGTTCAAGATCGACGACGCCGATCTCGAATGGCCTCGGGCGTGCATCAGCGGCTTCGTGCTGCGCAAGTTGGCCAAGTTGCCGCCGAACTACAACCTCTGGCAAGAAATCCCTGGGCAACACGACAAGAGGATCGCGGATACGGATGTGATCAACCTGGCCGATGCCGGGGTTGAGCGGTTCGTTTCGCTGATCGACCACACGACGGAGGGGGATGCCCTTCCGTCGAAAGATCAGATCTATCTTTCTGGTCATGGCTACGAGTTTGAAGTGGTGACGGAATGTGGCAACACAGGGATCATCCTGAAAAACCTGCCGCTGCCGGTCGGCAAATTTAACCACACGGTGGCAGATGTTCTGATCCTGCTTCCCAGGGGATACCCGGACTGCCCGCCTGACATGTTCTATGTCGCACCGAAGCTGACTTTGGCAGGCACCGGGCAAGTGCCAAAGGCTTGTACTGTTGAGCACCGCTTCGGAGGTCGCGTATGGCAGCGGTGGTCTCGGCACAATAATGCATGGCGTCCGGGCGTTGACGGGCTTCAGACTATGGTCGCCCGTGTGCAAACAGCGTTGGCGGGGGCCCGGGCGTGATGGAGGCATTGGATCTCATCCTGTTGGACCCGCACGAGGCGCAGATTCGGTCCCTGCTGGCGGCAGGGGCCGGGTCGGAGCGCTCCGGCTACATGCTCTTTGGCATTGCCGATATCGAAGTCGATCCGTGGACACGTCAATCGCGGCGTCGGCTGGTTTCGCATCATTTCCATGCTATCGGCGGTGACGAGCTTGTGTCAGCGTCAGCGCGGCACGTCACTTGGCAGACCGATGACTTCATGCACCTCCTGAACAAGGCTAAGGTGATGGGTCTCGTTCCTGCGCTGGTTCATACCCACCCCAAAGGCCAGGCCAAGTTCTCTGAGCAGGACGACCGCAACGAATCCGAGCTGGCCCGCACCGCACTTCTGAAGGGGACGCCAGGATTGATAAGTGTCGTTATCGCCGGCAATGGCGATCTCGCTGCACGGATTTGGACGCAGTCGGACAAAACAGATGACATCGATCGGATCCTCCATGTCGGACCTCGTATGCGTATCTCGGGCCTGAAAGGAACGCCGGCCGATTTTCTGGATCGCCAGGTCCGGCTCTTCGGGAAGGAAGCCTCGCGTCAAATTGCTGGGTTCCGATGTGGGATCGCTGGCGGCGGCGCGACCGGAAGTGCTGTTTTGCCCCTGCTGTTGCGGCTCGGGGTTCAAGAGGCCATCCAAATCGACAAGGACATCGTGGACGAGACAAATCTCAACCGCCTTCATGGCGCGCGGCGCTCGGATGTGGATTCCGAATTACCGAAGATCGCTATTCACACGCGAACCGTAGAGGAATCCGGACTCGGTATGACACTGGTGAGTGTGGATGCCTGGGCCGGAGACCCTGAAACCCGGGACGCGCTGAAAGCGTGCGATGTGATCTTTTGTTGCACAGATGACCACGCCGGACGGTTGTTTCTCAATCGCTTCGCGCGGTTCTACGGCATCCCCGTTATCGATGTGGGGCTTGCCATGCAGCGGCGCACCGACACAGCATATGATCTCTTCGCCCGCGTTTCGACACTTGTGCCTGGGCATCCTTGCCTGCTTTGCGGCGGTTACGTGGATCTCCGCCGCGCGCGCGAAGAAGCTACAAGACGCGACGACCCTGACGCTTACGAGAGGTTGAAAGAAGAAGCGTACGTTCTGGGCGAAGGCGATCCTTCTCCCGCCGTGGTAACCTTCACGACTGAAGCGGCGGCAATGGCGGTCAATGAGTGGTTGGACGGTGTGACTGGGCTTGCTGGAGAGGCTGGTATGGTCCCCACCCGCATGCGGCGCTTTCACGCCAGAGATGAGCGTAGACCCTTGGTCGAAACGCAGCCGCACTGCCCCTGCTGCAACCAAGCAGCTACGCTTGGTCGTGGGGATTTGCACCCCTTTCTGGACATGGTGAGCTGAAATGAAAAATATCATCTCGCGCCTTTTACGACGGCTGCACCTCCTACGTTTTGATGTTCTGACAACACGCGCATCAACCTTGCCAGACCGGTCGATGCTTGAAGCCAGTAAGCTCACCATCGTCGAAAGTGGCGATGTCAAAAAGTGGGCGTGCATGAAGTGTCCCGGTGGCTGCGGTGAAATCATCAGTCTTTCGCTCAACCCCAACCAGCGACCACGCTGGCAGGTTTCGGAAGACTTTTGGGCACGGCCAACAATACATCCGTCTATTCATCAAAAGAACGAGTGTGGATGCCATTTCTGGATTAAGACCGGGCAGATCACTTGGTGTCGGGGAGGAAGACCATCCACGCAATCGAACATCGGAATCGGTTCACGCAATCGCGGCAACGAAGAGCCGACATAGGTTTGCTTTGGGTCTTGCGGAGGCACGCAATGAGTGCGCGGTAGGTGTCAGCACTCAACAAACATCTTGAACATTTTTGTGCCAGCCAACATTCGCTGCACTTGCAGCTCTTGCCGCTCAATTCCGGGGTTCCAAGGGCCCTCCCTTGGCAAGTTGCATGTCGCGTCAAACAGCCTCGGTGCGCTCTGCGACCGGGCTGTTTGTGCAGACATGCAAACTTGCGCGGTGCAAATGCACCGCCGCTGTGGCTCTGCCAGATAAGCATCGCGTTCCGCTTTGAGGAAGGAATTCTGCTATGCTGATACAGCGCGCGGGTTCGGGCTTTGCCCGTCAATTTTCGGGGCACGCACCGATGTCATGCTTTGCACAATCCAGCGAAAGACTTGGAAGACCGCGCTGGCCATGTACGCTTGAAGGTGATCTGGACGGAACTCCGCCCCTGATGGGGGAGAGGGGCCCGTGCCAAGTCTCCTCTCATGAACAAACGCACAACCGATATCGTTTCAAGGCCGCATGCCCGAGCCGCAGAACCGGTGCCCACTTCTGCTGGGCATTTGCGGGGGCGGCTCGGGCCGGAAAACCTGGATGAGATCCGGGCCTCCATCAACTGGCAGGCGCTCTTCACCGGTCTTGGGCTGAAAAAAGCTGAGCAGAAGAGCAAGCCGAATGACTGGTGGGCGTACTCACCGTTTCATGAGGAGAAGACGCCGAGTTTCCATATGGCGGCTGGCGGGGTCTGGTACGACTTTTCGATTGGCGAAGGCGGTGGCCCGATTGAATTGGTACAGCGTCTGGAAGGCGGGAATTGTTACGAGGCTGGCCGCCAGATCCTGGAAAGCGGCTGGGCACATGCTTCGATCGAACTTGGAAAGCCTGTCACATATACCCGTGACAGCGTGCGCCGGGGCGTCACAAGCGCTGTGACAGGTGGAAACGACGCCGAACCTCCCGTGAATGATCCAATCCGGCAGGATCTGCTCAAGCTGTGCGAGTACCATCCGGCGATTGAGGCGCGGGGAATATCGGAGGAAACCTGCGCGTTTCTCGGCATCGGGTATCTGCCGCAGGGACGATCGCCGCTGAAGGGGCGGATCGTGTTTCAGGTTGCAGACGCTCGGGTGACGAAAAAGAGCAGCGGCGAACCTAATCGTGTGATCCTGAGTCATCTTGGCCGTGCGATCAGCGATGAAACCGATCCCAAATACCTTTTCTATCAAGGCTTTCATAAGTCGGCTGAGCTACACGCACAGGAGATCCTGCTATTGCACGAGGATGCAGCAGAACAGGTGAGATCAACCGGTGCAATCCTGCTGACGGAGGGGCCGTTTGACGTTGCCAAGGCTGTGGAAGCCGGGTTTCGCAATGTCGTGGGATCATTCGGCGCGGCCTTGTCCAAGGCTCAAGCTTTGAAACTCGCAGCAATGGCTAGGGAGTTGGGCGCAGACCGGATCCGCATTGCCTATGACCGCGACGAAGCCGGGCAACAAGGTGCGGCCAAAGCCGCAGAAAAGCTATCGGCGCTCGGACTGGAGATCGAGATTTTCGACTGGAACACCGCCATGGCGCGCGGTCCCAAAGGCGATGTCTTCATCCCGACTGAGGTTCAGGACCTCGCGGACTTTTCTTTGAGACAACTGCAATGGCTGCGTGATCGCGGCTGGCTGTGACAGGAGGTGACGGCATGTCACAATCTCTTTCGACCATAATCAAAGGCGTCACGTTGAACGAAGCCTTGTTCATCGCGGCGTTAGAGAAGCTGCCGACCTCGGGCTTTTCAAAAACCGAATTCGCGCAAGCATTGCTGGATGCCGGTTTGAACGAGGCCAACGATGGCGATCTGGTGCGAGGGGCGATGCAATTCCTGAAGCGGCAGGGGATCATTGAGTATGATGCCCCTTCCGGGGCTTGGTCACTGAGCACGCTCGGCCAGATGCGCCTTCCGCACAGAACTCTGCCTTTGCTTTCTACTGATCCAGCGCCGGTTGCGGTTCTGAAACCCAGCAGAACCGATTGGTGGGCTGAGCTTGGTCGATTGAGTTTCAGCGCGATTGCCTGCCTGATCCTTCTGACGGCGCTGGTTGGGTTGAACGCCAGCTTTGCCTGGGAGTTGGGGCGCGAAGCTGCGCAATTCCAGATTCTGTTCACCATGGGTGTGACGGCGCTTGACATGATGCGACCGGGCTTTGTCCTGATGGGGTTTTGGCTGAGCGGCACTGGTCACAGGGCGTTGGGTGGTTTTGCACTGGCCATCGCTCTGGTTCTGTCTCCGGTTTCGGTTCTCTCAACCACGTCCATTTTGTCTGCCTCGTTTCTTCTGGGCGCGGAGTTCAACACCGATGCCGAGACCCGCGCGGCCACTCGGGAAGCGCTTCGGGTTCAACATGAGAACCTGCTTCAACGTGCAGCCCAGAACGAAGCTGCCTGGCGGCAGGAATGCGCACGAGGGGGATGTGGTCCGATCGCACAGGAATTGGAAGCAGAATTTCAGCGCACCGTTTCTGAGGCGCAGGAGGTTCTGAATCAGATCGTGGCCTTGACCGAAGCGGAGCATGGGAATTCGGAACTTTTGGCGCGGATGGTGACCACATTCGAGGAACTCGGTTTGTTCGGCAACGGCCGCCAGATCTGGTTGCCGCTTTTTCTCGCGATCAGCCTTGAGTTGGGCGCGCTCTTTGGGCCGGCGCTGCTCCTGAGACGAAAGTGATCGCGATCTGATTTGCGTGTTATGGAGATCATATGTTATACTTTGTACAACATCTACCCAACTGGAAAATGACCCCGATGCCAAACCCGACTGTTGCGCTGCGTTTAAACGAAGACACCCAGAACCGTCTCAAGGCGCTTGGCCAGCGCCGGGATCGCTCGCCGCATTATCTGATGAAGGAGGCAGTAGAGAAGTATCTGGCGACGGAGGAGGCGCTGGAGGCCGAGCGCGATCTGATGCAGGCGCGTTGGGAACGGTTTGAGTTGACCGGAGAAACCGTTACCCATGACGATGTGAAAGCTTGGGCGGCGGGTCTGGCAGCGAAGTCTGATCATAGTCAGAGCTGATGGTTGATCTCGTTTGGTTGCCGGAGGCGCAGGACGATCTGCGTCGGCTATATGAATTCATTGCGCCCCACTCAGAGGAGGCTGCGGCACGGGCGATGATGACCTTGGTGACCGCCGCCGAAACCCTGCTCGATTTTCCGCAAAAGGGCCGACCATGGCAACCGGATCGGGCATTTCGGGAACTTTCCGTGTCCTTCGGCGCGGGCAGCTATGTTATCCGCTACCGTGAATACGCCGATCAGGTTGTGATCGTACGTATCTGGCACGCCCGGGAAGAACGATAAGCGTTCGCATTATCTGACGCAGTTCAAAAGGTCCTCGCAGTATTCATGCACGTTGTTTTCATCGTGATACGATTGGTCTACGCGGTCGTCACCCCAGAACCCTTCGACTCGGTCAAAGCGTGTATCGATCCAGATATTGGGCCCGCCGAAGGCAACCAGAATGCGGGCGCCCAAAAAATCACCTCGGCTGTTGATCGTGAACTCCAGATCTAGGGCGTTGTCGATCATATCGCGCTGAGAAGTCTTGCTCGGCGCCTCCAAGTCGTGGACGAATGCACGGCAGGTCTCGCGAAGTTGGTCAGTTGTATTGGTCATGTCAGTTTGGGTTAAAGGATAAAGACACCAACCACGCGCCACGCCCCGGAAAGGGGGCTGTCAAAACAGGCAAACGCGCGGAGAATTTCAGGAAAAGTTGCAGACTTTTCCGTCAGAAATTCGACCACAAAGGCGCGGCAAACTGTTGACTGAACCCAGGGCGTGGCAGGCTTGGTCGGTTCTTGTTCCGGCCCAAACAAGCGGGAGCAACGGGCAGCCGAACTCGAGGTGCGCATTCCGGGCTTCGCGGACTCGAGGGTTGTGCAATACTCGACGCGTATTCCAAGCCGAGCTAGGCTTACCCTGAAGCTAACCTCATCCCATGTCAGAGACTCCGGAGCGACAGACCGAAGCATCCGCAGAACTGGATCAACAGCGTATCATTCGCGAGTTGAACGACCGGCTGCGACAGACCGGGTTCGGCGGACAGATGCTGATGACCCAAGGGGTCGCCGCATTGAGCTTTGACGTGCAAGCGCGTGTCTTTGCTGCCGTGCGGAACTATGACGATTTCACACCGGAAAACGATCCCTGGGGTACGCATGAGAAGGGCTTCTTCGAGATCGATGGTGAGCGGATGATGTTCGCCATCGACGCTTATGATCGCAATCTGGAATACGGCTCCCCGGATCCCACCGACCCGGAAGTGACCACCCGCGTGATGACCGTATTACTGATGTCAGAATACTAACCTGCCTTTTACTCATCAAACCCATGGGCCTTGACCAATACGCCTACACCCGGCTGCCGGAACAGAAACCATGTGAAGTCGAGCCAAAGTTCGTCTGGCGCAAACACGCCAAGCTGCAGGAGTTCATGGAACGGCTTTATGAAGCCCGGACCGGCCAGTCGCGGGATCAACTGAACTGCGGCGAACTGGAACTTCAGGCCGAAGATATTGCCACTTTGCAGGACATGGTCGAGCGGGGTGAACTGCCCCAAAGTCCCGGCGGATTCTTTTTCGGCCATCAATGGCAGGACGAAAACGCCGCCGACTACCGGGAAAAAGACCTCGAGTTCTGCGCCTGGGCACACACCATCCTGCAAACACGCCGACAGGTCTTCTATTCCTGCTGGTGGTAGTTTTTCTTTTCACCCGCTTTCCTATGACAGCCTGGTACAACGAGATCGACCCGTTCGCGGCAGACTGGCTGCGACGGCTGATCAAGGCCGGGCACATCGCGCCGGGCGTGGTCGACACACGCGATATCCGAGACATTTCACCCCAAGACCTTGATGGTTTCACACAACTCCACTTCTTCGCAGGCATCGGCGGCTGGTCCCTCGCGCTCCGCCAGTCCGGATGGCCCGATGACCGACCCGTCTGGACCGGATCCTGCCCCTGCCAGCCTTTCTCAAGCTCTGGTCAGCAGCGTGGCTTCGATGACGACCGCCACCTCTGGCCCGTCTGGTTCAGGCTCGTCCAAGCCTGCATGCCGGCAACAGTCTTTGGAGAACAGGTTGCATCAAAACCTGCGCTTGACTGGTTCGATCTTGTATCGGCTGACCTGGAAGCGGCGGGTTACACCGTCGGGGCGGCAGATATCTGCGCTGCGGGCCTTGGCGCCCCGCATATCCGGCAACGGCTCTGGTTCGGTGCCGAATTGCTCGGGCTGGAGAACGCCGATGGCGCACGGATCTCGAACAGGCTGCAAGACGTTCAGGCAGTTTCAGGAGCGGAAGAAGATCGGTCGCCAGATCGGGTTGCAGGATCAGATCGTTCTCGTCGGCTGGGCAACACCAACCGCCCGCGATCACAAAGACGGGCGCAAAAGCAACGTTACCACAAACGGCCTGCTCGGCCGACAAGTCTGGCTGGTCGCGCCCCGTGGGATGCCCCGGACTGGATCTGGTGCCAGGACCATAAATGGCGACCGGCTGAACCCGGGCTTTGCCCGTTGGCTGATGGGTTTCCCAGCCGCGTGGGACGATTGCGCGCCTACGGTAATGCCATCGTCCCGCAGGTCGCTGCCGCCTTCATCCAAGCCTTCGAAGAAAGCTCTTAACCCCAAGTAACATGTCCACCCGCGCCACCATCACCGTTGCTGACGAGAAAGACAGCTTCGACATCTATCAACACCATGACGGCTATCCTGACGGTCCTTTCGGCCTTGTCCGTCATGTCGCCATGGCAAGGCGGCTGGCTTGGGATCCTCCGCGATTTGAAGCGGCAGACTTTGCGGCAGCCATCATCGCCGTTCTGAAAGATCGCGGCGGCTCGACCTATCTGACCAAAGACGCCGAAGCGCATGGTGACCGGGACTTCCACTACCGGATCGAGGCACTGCGTGAAAACTGTGTGTCGCGCGTGATGCTGACCATTACCCGCCCAAGCTATGAGCGTGGTCGCGGTGATGTCGAAGTTTTTGCAGGGGAAATCCAGGAGGCAGTCGCCAAATTCAACGCCGTGCCGGACACCTCGGTGCGGCCCCGTGAATGGCAGATTCTGGCCGATCTCGAAGGCGCACTCTATCGTGCTGAAGAAGAAATCGCCGCACTCTGCGGAAACCGGCCAGACGAAGACACAGAAAAGGTGCTGGAAGACATTGATGATGCGGGGCGGGCGGTTTGCCTTCTTCGTCACCATCTGGACCAAAATGATCCATGGACGACACTTACCCGCTTGGAAGGCGCCCTTGAGCGCCTTCGCGCTTCAGGCCAACCAGCCCAGGTTACCGCGTTGCCATCTGTGGACGTCAAACTTGCGATGGACGCCCACAGACGGTTTCAGCGGGATTGACCCGTCTGCTTCAAAAGCGCTTGTCGAGATAGGAAATCAGCTCACACGGCAGATAGTCACGCGGATCATCATATCCGATCTGAAACTCTCTAACGTCTTCGGGGATCTGTTCACGCCCGTCGATTTTGATCGAAGTGATGATTTCGTTGTGCATCACCCACTGTTCTGTCTCAACCTCGGCACCAAATGCCTCCAAGGCATGAACAACAACCTCTGTGAAACAGTGATCGCCATCGTCGAAGCCAAATTTGGAAAACGCGTCTTCCCAAGAATACGGAAAGTCAAATGCCGGACAATGATTTGCAAAGCTCATGATAGTTAGGGTTAGGAAATACTGAGCACGTCGGCCTTTGCACGGCGTTTCAGTGAGAAAGTCGAAGGAGGAACCCGAGGCACGAGGGGCAAATCCTTGACTTTCGAGCGCGCCGGGCAGTGTCCGAAACGTGCGGTTTTCCGAACCTCAGAATGAGATGGATGACACGCGAACACCGGCAATGAGCTATAGATCGACTTGCTATACGCCATGAATTGGCTAAATTATGAGCTATAGAAACGCATCCTATGGCTCATGACGCAAAACACACCCTGGCTTTGGCAACTTCCGGACTGGCCCCAGTTTACCTGGGATGAGCAAGATTTGACGTCCCTGGAAAAACGGTTTCTGACTGGATCCGGGCGGTTAGTGGGGGCGTCAGCACATCTGGATGAAAAGGACCGCGATGACCTCGGATCGATTGGCTCAGTGAAGAGGCCATGGAAACCTCTGCCATCGAAGGGGAGTTGCTGGATCGGGACGCGGTGCAGTCTTCGGTGCGTCGCCAATTTGGTTTGAAGACGGATCGCCGCCGATCGGGGCCGCGTGAGGCAGGAATTGCCGAAATGATGGTCGCGCTCTATCGGGAGTTCGATGTGCCGCTGACAGAGGCGACTTTGTTTGACTGGCACCGCATGGTGTTGAACGGTCGGCGCGATGTGGATGTCATTGGCGGTTGGCGACAACATGCGGAACCGATGCAGGTAGTTTCGGGGGCGGATTACGCGCCAAAGGTTCACTATGAAGCGCCGCCCCCAGCAGCAATGGAGGCGGAAATGGCCGCCTTCATCGGCTGGCTCAACGCCAGTCGCGATCTACCGGCGTTGACCCGCGCAGGGATCGCTCATTTCTATTTCGTCTGCGTCCATCCATTCGAGGACGGCAATGGCCGGATCGGACGCGCGCTGTCAGAAAAGGCATTGGCGCAAAGCCTCGGCCAGCCCAGCCTGATTGCACTTTCTCAAATGATCGCCCGCAATCAGCGCGGATATTATGACGCCCTTGAGGCTGCAAATAGGTCTCTGGAGATCACGCCGTGGCTGGTGTGGTTTGGCGAAACCGTGCTGCAAGCGCTGACCTACAGCGAAAACAAGCTCACGCGCCTGATCGACAAGGTGAAGATGTTCGACCGGCTTCGCGGACAGCTCAACGAACGGCAGGAAAAGGTGCTCCTGCGATTGTTCCGCGCAGAGCCCGACAGGTTTGAGGGTGGCTTGAGTGCCGCAAACTACCGCCAGATCACTGGTGCAATCGCCACGACAGCTACACGCGATCTGACCGATCTCGTCGAGAAAGGCGCGCTGCAAAAAACCGGCGAACGGCGCTACACGCGGTACTATCTCAATCTTCCTACCCTCTAGCGCCGCCCACGCTTGCGATTCACCCGCCCTTGTTTGCGTTTCTTTTTCAGCAACGCACGGACTGCTTGGCCATTTGGCTTAGCTGGTTGAGGTTGCGGTGGGTGGTATTTGTCGATCCAGGCGGACAGGGCTCTGAAAGATATCTGGCCATTGATAGAGAAGACCTTCTTGGTGATGAGCCGCACCTGCGCAAGATTGGCATGGCCCGCCTCATTGACCAGTCCAAGGCGGCGGTAATCGGACCAGTGAAGGACGGAGTTGCCGCTTTCTGCTGCGTCCAGGGGTGTGCTTCGCGTTGCTGTTAGCCAACGTTCCACCAGTTGGCCCGCCTCAGACACGGACAATTCTGCGTCATTCGGCAGGCTTTTCATCTCCAGATAGGCCTCTATCACGACTTGCATGATGTCACGCCCGCGACCCGAGGGTTTGATCAGCCTCCCATCTGGACCAGTTGAGGCTGAAATCGACCGGATAATATCTGGGGTGCTCATGCCGCGCCGCCATAGACTCGCGACCAGACCGGGCCCCAGGCCGAGGTTCTGACGCCCCTCCCAATAGGCCTGAACAATCGAAAACACCGCTTCTGTTTGCTTGGGGAGTAAGCGTCCCTGTTCGTCCCGCAAACGGAGGTAATCAAGATCGGCAAAGGGCAGTCGGACCTTGGCCGAGTTTGCCTCACTCGCCCCCGTCATGTCAGTCGCTTTGATATGCGCAATCATGGCCTCCGAAGAGATCAACACCAAATTCGCCAGTTCGAAGTACTGGCCGATTTTTTGCGAGGGTTTTACCTCGTCATAAGGCATGCCTCTCAAAGCCTCTGGCAGGATCAGATCCAGTTTCATCAGGCACTTGCTTTCACCAAAGCCGATGTAAACAAGCCCATCTTTGCCATGGTACAGATGCGGTTGGTTCGGATCTTGGATGATATGCAGGGTTAGTTGTGCCTATTATGCCTTGAGGCGCGAAACAGGCAAATCGGAATGCCCTAAGCTGCCTGTGCCGTATGGCTGAAGTTCTCCTCCGTCCACAGGTTCATGCGGTTAGCTTCGACCATTTCCGCGAAACGATCCCAGTCGAGTTGATTTGAGGCGTCGACCAGGCCTTGCTGCCGATAGTCTGCCATCATGCGCTCCGGATCGACATCGCCGATCACGGCGTCACCGCGTTCGTTCTGGAACTGCATCAGGTAGGGGATGCGGTTCAGGTCGGATTGATCCAGCAATTCGCCATCATGCCCGGCCAAACCACCAAAGAAGATCTGGCTCAACCGTTGGGCGCGGTGGAAGTCGCCCGGCATGCGGATGTCCAACGTTCCACCGCCGCGTTCCAATTGAGAGCGTCCAGGGAAGAAGATCTCACCCATATTCACCGCGTGCAGCCGACTCATCATCTGGCCAGTCAGGCCGTAGAGTGCCATGTCCTCCGCCGTGGCATTGTCGGGTAACCGGATGGTGAAATCCCCAGCCTCTTCCTCAAAGCGCATGGCACGGTCGCCGGTCGGGGTCAGTCCTATGGATTGCCCATCACGAATTTCTTCGAATTCGCCCGGTTGCAGAAATATCGGCTCTTCGCGGGTTTCGCCGGTTTCCGGATCAACAACGGTGCGCGTGCCGACACCGTTTTCAAACACATCGGTCATGTCGCTGCCGGTGGTCACATCGAGTGCAGGACGCTCGATGCCGAGCGTTTCGGCAATCGCCGCCTGCGTGGCCTCAGAAATACCCGATGACAGCTGGCTGTTTGGACTGTCGAAAATGAACGCCCGAGCGAAGCCTACGGGGTCCGGCGCGCCCTGGCTCAAATCAAGCTGGTTCAAACGCGTTGCAATGACGGCGTGGTCTTCTGGCGCTGCTGCTGCGATGGACAAGATCCGACCGAATGATTGCCACTTCGCTCGTTCGCTCTCTGGCACGTCGGGGTGGTTCGACATCATTGCGATCTTTTCGGCGTTTGAGGCGTTGCGGTACTCAACTGACCCTAGCAACGCACGGTAGCTCTCTTCATTTGTCTCCGCTTCTTCGGTGGCACTGGCTTCAGCCTCTGTTGCGCTAACCTCGGCGGCAGTCTCTGCCACTTCAGTTTCGGCCGCCAACTCCAGAGCTACCTCGTCGCGTTCATCCGCCGCTGCCGCTATGCCACGCTCAATTACCCGATCCAGCCGCCGCCGGTCTTCATCGGTGACATCGTACGCGTCACGACCACGCTCGTGCTGTCTGTTTTCGTGGTCATACAAAATTTGGGTGATCTGATCCGCGACGGGATCATTCTTCGGCTCAATCCCAAAGTAATCACACTCGGCCTCAACCCAGATTTTGATATCGGCACAACGGTGCTCAGGGTCTTCGGCCAAAGCGTTGCTCACTTCCATCTCATGCAAAGCCACCGCTGCCGCTTCGCCCTCCGCGATAACCTCATCGTGGGGGCGGCGTCGCTCTGCACCACCGGGAGCAACATCTCCGGAGCCGGGTACTATTTCGTTCATAAAGAAAGGCTAAGTCATTATATTTTAACATAACTTACCCAAACATCCAAATCGACCTACAACCCTTCCTCTTGGATTTCTGCCATTGCACCCTCTGTCAAAGCGCTAATGGCTGCATTGGCTTCGTTTCTTCTCGCAATCAGTGCCGCTTGTTCATCACGCAACTCCGATTGCTCGGCATTCGCCATCTGGATTTCTTCGCGCAAGGCAGCTTGTCGGAAATCGCTTCGTGCGCTCTCCGCGCAAAAACCACGCTCATCATCCCAGTCAAACTGTTCATCGCCTTCAATTTGCTGGTTGCCATCGGCATCCGCAAATTCAAAGCCCTCCTGCAAACAGGCCTGCAGCTGTTCCAGAATCTGCATTTGTGTGTCCAAAGCCACGCGCGTCACGTCGATCACGATTTCACCATCGGGGTGAGGTAGCGCCAGCTCACTCGCTTGAGCGTCTGCCTGTTCGGCCGCACCCGCCGCGACGGTAAGAGCAAGTGCTCCGGCAGCCAGAGTTCCAAATTTTGCCATAGAGAGTAGTGAGGAAACGATCTTATTATCTAACGAAAACAGCGATTTCGTCAAATTTTCTTGACAGAAAATAGTTTGACGCCGACGAGTTTTAACCAGTCGGATTCCCAAGCGGGCCGCTTCGTTCTTGCCAGCTTGACGCAATTGCCCGATTAACGATTGGTGATGTTCTGCCTTCCGCCCATCATCGAATGTCGAAGCGCAGCTGCCTCCGCTTTGTGTTGCGTGATGCCCAGATACTCGATGGTGTTGGCGATCGATTTGTGACCCAGAAGGCGCGAGATCAGGGCGATGTCCTCGCCCTGCCAATACATGTGAGCGGGTTTGCTGCGACGGATGGAATGGCTCGAAAACTCGGCAGGTTCGTGACCCAGCCAGACCGCCCAAGTCTTGATGATTTCGGCATAATGCGGGCGGCTGATCGGCATTGCGCCGGTCGGTTTGCTGCGCGTGAACAGATAATCTTGGGGTTTCTTGCCACTCGCTTCGATCCAAGCCAGCAAATACTGCCTTGTCGCAGGCGTCAGCACCGGATTGACGATGTGCCGTGTCTTCTGCTGCCTTCGAGCAATCAATGACCGGATGGGGCCACTCGGATACTTGACCTGCCACACCTGCGTGGTCAGCAGGTCGCTGGCACGGAACATGGTATCCAGGCCAAAACTGAGCAACGCCAGATCGTGCCGGTTCTCTTCGGTCAACAAACGGGCTTCGATGACGGCAATCTCGTCCAACGTAAACGCCCGCTTCTGGCCCACGATCACGCCCGCATTCCATGCCTTTTTTTGTGGCCGGAGAGGGGTGCTCATTTGGAGAGGGGGTCAGAGTTTCGCTTTTGTCAAAAGCGAAAGTATTTTGATATTTTAAGTCCGGAGCAAAGGCGCTGTTTTGCCGCTCCAGCACTGGAGACAGGCCCATGATACATGAAGATTACATGAAGAAACAGGCTCAGACCGATTTCGCTTTTGACAAAAGCAAGGGTATCGTCGGGCTGTCATGTTCACCCAAGCCTACAGTTTCGAAGCCCGGTCCGATATTACCATCATGACCGAAGCCCAGCTGGATGATCTGGTGGAGGAACGCCGCAAGCGAGGAATGAGCCCGGACTTGTTGGAACAATTCCGAAATTGGCATCTCGCTCGCCTGCAAAGAGAGTAGACCAAAGCGGAACTCCGTCTCTGCTGGCGTTCTTGGGGCTGCGTTAGACCCAATGCATGCGACCAATCACACAGACGGAATTCGCGGCGATGGAGCAATTGCTGGCTGACCTTATGGGCAGCTGCGACCCGAGCGAGGAAGCCATGCTTTTGCGCCTGCATGCTCGACTGGTGAGTATTCAGGCCGAGCGAAGTGGCCTGGGTGTCTCTCGAAATCGGCTTAAGGCGCTTCAATCGCGAAGGGGGCAATGATGTCGCGCAATTCGGCCAGATCCTTGCCATAGCCGTATTTTGGGCGCTGGAACTTGTGACCCATCAGTTGCGCCTGCGCCCGATCAACGACATCGCGTTTGGTCAGTTGGTCCTGAAACCAGTGCCGCAGAGAATAGAGGCTCTGGCGCTTGTCCGTCACGATGCCACTGTCACGCAGGTTCCGGTTGATCACGCTGGTCGCGTACATGTTCTTGCCCAACCGCTTGCCCCAGCCACTGGCCGCAATCAGTTCTTCTGCGGCCTGCATAGACACGCCCAAAAGCGGCAGGAGCCGTTCCGAGTGATCGGTCTTAAGGCCCCGGACAGAGTTCTTGCGCACATGTACATGCGGCACGTCGTGATCAAGGATCACGTCGCCCAACTCCAATCCGATCGCCTCAACCGGTCGCATGCCAGTATTCACCAGCAAGCGGATCAGCAATTTGAAACTGTCATCCAGCTTGGGCATTGCAATGGGTCTCAGGATTGTCTGGATTTGTTCGGTTTCGAAAGGGATCCGTGACACCTCTGCAACTTCCTTCAATCGGACTCCGCTGAAGGGGTTGGTTTTGGACAATCCAACAATATCAAAGTTCACCGAATACATCCGGCGCAGGGAGTTGATTTCCCGATTGGCTGTGTACGGCTTAAGGCCTTTGGCCTGCACCCGATCCACCCACCAACTGCGGAAGCGAACCGCATGCCCGCGCTCCACCTTGTGAAAGGAGAGTGGGCCGATGGCCTCCTCGAAATTGCGGATTGCCTTGAGGTAGATGTTGCGTTTCACGCGCTGTTGATCGCGGCTGAGTAGCGTCCATTCATCCTTGATGTAATCCCAGAACCGGTCAAAGGCATCCCCCAGGGAAAACTCTGGTTCCTCGACCAGACCCAGCACGGCTTTTTGTTCCGGTGCCGTCTCATGGCCGTTGATCAGGACCCGAAGGCGGTCGAGCAATTCTGCATCCGACAAGTCCATTGCGGTCCGTGGCTCAAACCCAGCGTTTCGCTGAACCTGGCACGCCGCCCGATACCGTTCCGCCGCATCCTGTGCGCAAAGTGAAACACCTCGCGCTTTGGCCTCTCGCCAGTCTTGCTCCATCTGAGCAGAAATTTCTGCCGCACGGCGGCGAGCTTCAACAAAATCGCCGGTCTTTAGGGTAAAGCTGATCAGGCGCTTGCGTTCGACGTCATGAAATTCTCGAGGCACCGCACGATAATAGTGCCACCAGCGACCTTTCTGTTTGAGATGCGTACCCCACATGAGACGGGAATCCCTTGTCCAGAATTTGTCCAGACTGGCCGATTCCAGCTGAACGCGGGATCACACTGCATCTAATGAAATCAAGCCTTTAGGGGCGGAAGTCCGTCTGTATTTTGGACAAATGGTGCCCGGGGGCGGAATCGAACCACCGACACGAGGATTTTCAATCCACTGCTCTACCCCTGAGCTAC
Organism: Nioella sp. MMSF_3534; assembly: GCF_030732985.1. Taxonomy (GTDB): domain Bacteria; phylum Pseudomonadota; class Alphaproteobacteria; order Rhodobacterales; family Rhodobacteraceae; genus Nioella. The sequence goes on along the minus strand of NZ_JASHJX010000029.1, from coordinate 40 downwards.
CCGGGCACGGGAGCAGGAGAGTCTCCTGCGGGTGGGGGCG
>NZ_JASHJX010000028.1 GCF_030732985.1 Nioella sp. MMSF_3534 | reverse complement strand
CCGGCGCAAGACCCCGGCGCGGTCACCTCGCCGATGGTCGGCACCGCCTACCTTCAGGCCGAACCCGGCAGCCCCGCCTTTGTCAGCGTTGGCGACACGGTGGCCGAGGGTCAGACCCTGATGATCGTCGAGGCGATGAAGACCATGAACCAGATCCCGTCCCCCCGTGCCGGCAAGGTCACGCGCATCCTGGTGGGTGACGGCGACCCGGTCGAATTCGGCACGCCCCTGATGATCATCGCCTGATGGGGACGCGCATGTTTTCCAAGATTCTCATTGCCAACCGCGGCGAGATTGCGCTCCGCGTGATCCGCGCCGCGCGCGAGATGGGCATCCAGACCGTGGCCGTGCATTCCACCGCCGACAGCGACGCGATGCATGTGCGCATGGCGGATGAGGCGATCTGCATCGGCCCGCCCTCGGGCGCGCAGAGCTATCTGAACGTGGCCTCGGTCATCTCCGCCTGTGAAATCACCGGGGCGGAGGCGATCCACCCCGGCTATGGCTTCCTGTCGGAAAACCAGAACTTCGTGCAGATCGTGGAAGATCATGGCATCAAGTTCATCGGTCCCTCTGCTGAGCATATCAGCATCATGGGCGACAAGATCACCGCCAAGGACACGATGAAGAAACTGGGCGTCCCTTGCGTGCCCGGGTCCGACGGTGGCGTGCCGGACCTCGACACCGCCCGCAAGGTGGCCGAGGAGATCGGCTATCCCGTCATCATCAAGGCCACCGCCGGCGGCGGCGGTCGCGGTATGAAGCTGGCGAAATCGGCTGCAGAACTCGACAACGCCTTCCGCACCGCCCGCTCCGAGGGCAAGGCCGCGTTCGGGAATGACGAGGTCTATATCGAGAAATACCTCGGTGCGCCCCGCCATATCGAGGTGCAGGTGTTCGGCGACGGCAAGGGTGGCGCGGTCCATCTGGGCGAACGCGACTGTTCCCTGCAACGCCGCCACCAGAAAGTGTTCGAAGAGGCCCCCGGCCCTGCCATCGACGCCGAAACCCGCGCGCGGATCGGCAAGACCTGCGCCGATGCCATCGCCGCCATCGGCTATGAGGGCGCGGGCACGATCGAGTTCCTCTATGAGAACGGTGAGTTCTATTTCATCGAGATGAACACCCGCCTGCAGGTGGAACACCCGGTGACCGAGGGCATTTTCGGCGTCGACCTCGTGCGCGAACAGATCCGCGTGGCCGAAGGCCTGCCCATGTCCTTCACGCAGGAGGATCTGCAGGTCGAGGGCCATTCCATCGAGGTGCGGATCAACGCCGAGAAGCTGCCGAACTTCACCCCCTGCCCCGGCAAGATCACCCAGTTCCACGCGCCCGGCGGGCTTGGCGTTCGGATGGATTCGGCGCTTTATACCGGCTATTCGATCCCACCCTATTACGACAGCCTGATCGGCAAGCTCATCGTCCACGGTCGTGACCGGCCCGAGGCGCTGTCACGCCTGAAACGGGCATTGGGCGAGTTGATCATCGACGGGATCGACACCACCATCCCGCTCTTCCACGCGCTGTTGGAGGAAGAGGCCGTCCTGACCGGGGATTACAACATCCACTGGCTGGAGAAGTGGCTGGAAACCAACTTGCAGGGGTGAGCCTTGGGTTCCTGATGTGAAAGGCCGCCCCGAAACGGGCGGCTTTTTCTATTCACAGACCGGCACCTCGTCACAACCTTCGGCAAGGAAACGGGTGATGAACGGCTCCATCGCCGCATCATAGCTGATCGAGACGACGGAGGAGCACATATAGGCGCGGTGCGGTTCCAGTTCCTCGGCGAAGGTGCTTTCCCAGCTCGGGTCCACGGTCAGCATCTGTTCGGCGGAATAGAGCAGGTGATCGACAAAGGCCGCATAGGACGCCCCATTGCGCGACCCTATCAGCGCGCAGGCATCCACCGGATCGGCAAGGGCGGGATGCGCCACCGCAAGGGCCAAATGCGCACGGTAGGCGTCGCGGGCGGATTGCGCGCGTTGGATCTCGTCCGCTGCATCGAGTTGCAGTTTGACCCCCACAAGCGCCGCCACCGCGACAAGGGCCGTCACCACCGCCGCCCCCGCCTCGATCTGGGCGGTGTTATTCCGAAACCAGCCCATCATGCGGGCATCTGCTGCGTGGCGCAGTGAATGCCACCGCCAAGCTCGCCCAATGGATCGACATTTACCATGATGACCTCCCGGCCCGGATAATGGCGCGCCAGCGCTTCGCGTGCGATTTCGTCGGCCTCTGCGTCACCGAACTCCGCCGCGATCACCGCGCCGTTGCAGGTGTAGAAATTTGCATAGGAGGCCACGAAATCCTCACTGTCGACGCGGCGGTCCCAGGGCTCCGGGATTACCTCGACCTCTACCCCGCCCGCGATCAGCGCGTCATAGGTGTCCAGCGCGGCCATGTGGAACGGGTCGGCCTCATCGGGCTCATCGGGCAGGTTGATCAGCACCCGGTTCGGCCCGGTAAAGCGCGCGAGGCTGTCGATATGGTAATCGGTGATGTCCTGCCCGCGCAGACCCGGCGCCCAGATCATCCGTGTGGCCCCATAAGCCGCCAGCAATCGCGCCTCGATCTCGGCGCGGGACAGGCCGGGATTGCGGTTGTCGATGACCCAACTGCTTTCATGACCGATCAGCAGTCCATGCCCGTCATGATCCACACCGCCCGCCTCGCCCACCAGACCCGACGGGACCACCGGCAGGCCGAGCCGCTCGGCCACGCGGGTGGCGATCTGGCTGTCATGGGTATCGACCTGCTTGTTGCCCCAGCCATTGAATTGCAGGTGGCTGACGACAAGCGACCCGTCGGGGCGGCGCGCAAAAAGCGGCCCCGCATCGCGGCACCACAGATCCTCGGTCGGGATATCCCACAGCTCCACCTCGCCCGAGACCATCCGCCCGATCCGCGCGTGATGCTCCTCTGCGGCCAGCATCGTGACCGGCTCGAACGCGGCAATCGTGTTGGCGATCTCGGCAATGGTGGCTTGCGTCATGCGCAGGAACTCCGCATCGTCATAGACAGCGCGGCTGTTCGGCCATTGCATGAAGGTCCGCTGATGGGGCGCCTCTTCCGCCGGGACGTTCAGCAATGTCTCGTCCGCCATGATGCCCCCCGGCAGGCCCGTCAGAAGGGCGGCCGCGCCCGTGCCTTGCAGAAAATGCCGCCGTCTCATCCCACTTCAATCCCTCGTTCAGAAATCACAAGTGCCAATAACGCCAAAGGCATGGCCGATTTGGAAACACAATGTCCGCAAGGCAATTCTGGCATTTTTACGGCAATCTGCGCTAGTCTGAACATCTGACCCGGCACCGGAATTCGACCTCGATGGCCCATGACCTTCTGACCCCGCAGCGCCCGGCGCTTACGCCCGATCTGCTTCTGCGCGCCTATTCGGCGGGGATCTTCCCGATGTCGGAATCACGCGATGACCCGGATGTGTTCTGGGTCGATCCGCAGATGCGCGGGATCATTCCGCTGAACGGGTTTCGCATTTCCCGCTCGCTGGCGCGAACGATCCGGCGAGAGCCCTATCAGATCAAGGTGGACAGCGATTTCACGGGCACGGTCGCGGGCTGCGCGGACCGGGCGGAAACCTGGATCAACCCGCGTATCTTCGATCTCTATGAGCAGTTGCACCTGGCGGGCTTTGCCCATTCGCTGGAGGTCTGGGACGGCCCGGACCTGGTGGGCGGCGTCTATGGCGTGGCCCTTGGCGCGGCGTTTTTCGGGGAAAGCATGTTTTCGCGCCGCAGGGACGCCTCCAAGATCGCCCTGGCCTATCTGGTCTACCGGCTGCGCTATGGCGGGTTCCAGCTGTTCGACACGCAATTCGTGACCGACCACCTGATCTCGCTCGGGGCGGTGGAAATCCCGCGCAGCGACTATCGCAAGCGGCTGGAACGCGCGCTGCACTGGGACGCGAATTTCAAGGCTCAGCCGTCCTGGGTCTCGCCCGAGGCTGTGTTGCACCGCAGAACCCAGACATCATAGCGCGGGTGTTCCAGCGCTGACAGGGCGGGCGAAGTGGCGATCATCCAGCCGTCAAACAGCCCCTGCCCTTCAAGGTCGGTGATCTGCACATGCGCGTAGGCCTCTGACCCCGGCGCGCCTTCGGGATAGCGGCATTCCAGCAAGCGCACGGCGATCCGGCCGAACACCACGGTCTGACCGGTGGCCAGTTCGATATCCGTCGCGCGGCCCACGGATTTATCCAGCCCGCGCAGCAGCGCACCGGGGGCGGTCACCACCGGCGGGCCCGCATCCACATTCGGATTGGGCTCGATTGTCAGTTCAACGCCTTCCTGTGCAAAGGCCGTTGCGGGCAAGAACAGGGCAAGGGCAAGGGCGCGCAGGATCATTCGTCGCCGCCGCCCACGGCGCGCAGGATCAGCGTGGTCAGGCTGACGGCGCTCTGGGTCTCGTAAACCTCGTCTCCGGGGGCGAGGTTGAAGGCCGATCCACCCGGCACCAGTTCCAGGAAATTGCCACCAAGCAGCCCCTCGGAGGCGATGACAGCCTGAGTGTCGTCGGGGATTTCGATGCCACCCGCCACGGTGAAATCCACATCGGCGCGGAAGGTTTCGGGGTTCAGGTCGAGCCCGGTGACGGACCCGACGCGCACACCGGCAAGGCGCACATCGGTACCCACGCCGATCCCGTCGGCAGAGCGGAACGAGGCGCTGAGCGGATAGCTGTCGCCGCCGCTTTCAAAACCGGTGACTTGCCCGGCATAGACGAAAAAGCCGATGGCTGCGGCCAGAACGACCCCGCCAACCAGAACTTCTGTCGCATTCTCGGACATCGGATGCCTCCCGACCCTCAGGCTTATTCGGGGCTCCAGGCCTCGTAATCGCGGCGCTCGGCAGGTTGGGCCTGACGCAGAGAACCCGAGGGCGCATAGGCGGCCATGGTGCCGGTCAGGTTGGGCTGGTGCGGCTTTTCCCAGGCCTTGTGGGCCAGCGGACGGTCGGCGGGCGACTCGTCATAGGTGTGATGCAGCCAGCCATGCCAATCGGGGCTGACGCGGCTTGCCTCCGCTTCACCGTTGAACATGACCCACCGGCGCTTGCCGTCGCGTGTCTGGTAATAGGTGTTGCCCTGATCGTCCTCACCCACTTTCTGGCCATTGCGTTTGGTGTAGATCTGGGTGCCGATGGTCGACCCGTTCCACCAGGTCACCAGACGGTTGAGGAAAGAGAGCATGGCTGTGCCTCCGGCAAGATACGCGTTGAGGGACTAATGCCGCATCTGCGGGGCAAGGTCCAGCGTGAAACCCTGCGGATGGGTGTCGCGGGCGGGGGGCGGCATTGCGACACCGCGCGTAGGGTGGGCAGTTCTGCCCACCCCTCTGATCAAGCCACGGCCTTTCCAGACAGCCGCATCCGGATCGCGGCCGGAACCTGCCTTGCACTCATCGCGCGGGGGTAAGGCAGCTCTTCCATCTCGGGCACGTCGCCGTAGAGCGCCTCGAATTCGGCGAAGTTGTCGAACACCCGGCGGCTCACGTTGTCGATGAAGGTTTCGGCGGGCGCGCCGTTGGCGAGGATGATCTCATGTTCCTCGGTCTCGATGTGATAGACCGTGTAGCTTTCGCCCATTTCGGCCAGAGGCACCCGGCAAATGGTCGTCCCGTTCACCAAAGCCCCCGCGTGGCAGATCACCCCATCGACCAGCATCCCGTGATCAGCGGTGACATTCAGATCTGCGAAAGGCAACCCGCCCCCAAGTGACCCGGCGGCAAACCGCACCGGCATCAGACGCTCGGCAGGTCCGAAGCGGGTCATGACCGTCTGGCGACCAATCCATTTGACCGGAACGGAGCGCCCTTCAACGGTCTGAACCCGGTCGCCGAGCCCAAGCTCCTCGACCGCGCGCGGGCCGTCCGGCGTTGCAATCCATGTCCCTGCGCAAAAGCAAACGAGGTTGGTGTTCGAGGTGGTCAGGTCCGACAGGCTGGTGCCTTCCATCACCAGGAATCCGCCGCCAGCCCCGGCGGGCAAAGTGATCAGCAATGATCCGTCACCCTGCTCAGCGGCGGCCGCAAGCAATTCTGAAAAATTGCTGAAGAGAGATGACAGATCGACGATGTCCCCGTCACCGGCATTGAAATCCGTGATCCGGTCGGTTGCCCCACCGCCAAACCCACGGAAGAGGTCGGCGCCGGTCCCACCCGACAACGTGTCGTCGCCATCGCCGCCATTGACCGTATCCGCCCCCTCCCGCCCGAAGATGCTGTCATTGCCGCCATTGCCCAGAAGCGTGTCGTTGTTCACACCGCCGAAGATGTCTTCGTGGAAGAACTGGCCATTGACGGTTGTCAGAGACGACCCGGCTGACTGTGCGGACATCAGCACCATACGGGCAAAGTCATCGGCGGTCCGCGCATCCGCCCCGGACAGGGACTCGATCGCGGCGGCGAGCTCGGCGTAATGGGGCGACAGGCTGGAAGACTCCGCGTAGGTGCCGGTCACCACCCCGCCGGGCGTGGTGTGTTCGCCCCCCCGCACCACGACCCCGATCAGGTAGGACTGAGACGCGCCTGCCCCGCTCGGATCGAAGCTCAGGAAGGTGCCTCCGCCGCTCATGCCGCCAACGGGTTCGGCCCCCTCCACGGTGTAGTAGCCGCCGATGTCCCCGCCGACGTTCTGCTCGGAATAGTCACCGGCGGCGAGGGTGCCGGTGGTCTGGTGCAGGACGCCCGCGGTGTTGTTCAGCGAGTTGTCTTCCTCGGGATACCCGGTGATCACCACATTGCCGGACAGGTCGTTTGGATCGTTGGCGATCAGCATCGGCGCGGCGGGACCGTCGTAGAATGCCCCCGTGGAGACCAACGCATCCCCCACCTGCAGGCTGATGTCGAACCCGGCGAGGATCGTTTCCGGCGTGCCGTTACCGTCAAGATCTTCCCGGTAGGCCGTCCAGGGGGACCCCCCTGACGGCAGGGTGAAATCATATTCCGTCGTTGCGTGGCTTTCGGCCGCGCCGGGCAGGCCTTGCTGCGGCGTTGCCGTGTGGGACCCGCCTGCCGAAGGGAAGTGATTGGCGCTGAAATAGATGCCGCCACCGATGTGAACGCCGGACCATTTGACCTGAACAGCGGTCAGATGCACCAGATCGGTGGTGCCTGTGTTGACAATCTCCAGCACCAAACATCCCCCGCAGGCAGAGTTACCAGAAAACCAATTCCAACAGCGGTATCACGCGCTTAAACGGCCGGTCAATCTGCGTTGCCGAGGCAGGCCGAGATCGCTTTCAGGCGACCTCCCGCTGCGACAGGCGCATGAAGATACCTTGTGGAACCTGCCGGGCACTCATCGCACGGGGGTAAGGCAGTTCGTCCATCTCGGGCACATCGCCATAGAGGGCCTCGAACTCCGCGAAATTGTCAAAGGCGCGGCGGGACACATTGTCGATGAAGGTCTCGGCGGGCGCGCCATTGGCGAGGATGATTTCATGTGCTTCGGTTTCCACGTGGTAGACCGTGTAGCTGTCGCCCATCTCGGCCAGAGGCACTCGGCGGATGGTGGTCCCGTTCACAAGTGCACCCGCGTGGCAGATGACGCCATCCACCAGCATCCCATGATCGGCGGTGACGGTCAGGTCCGACTGCGGCAGGCCATCGCCCAAAGACCCGGCGGCAAAACGCACCGGCATCAGACGTTCGGCCCGTGCGAAGCGGGTCGAAACGGTCTTGTGGCCCACCCATTTTACCGTAACCGAGGATCCCTTCCAGGACCTGATCTTGTCTCCGATCGCCAACTCTTCCACTCGGACCGTGCCACTAGGCGTGTCTATTTCCACTCCGCCCAAAAAACAGGGTGTAAAAGCGGTTTGATCGACTGTGAAGCTGCTGAAGTTGGCCGGCCAGGACGAGATCGTTTCACCGGCTGGCACCAGTACATAGTAGTGAACCCCATCAAAGGTAATCGCCAGCGTCACCCCTTCGTGGACAGTCGTCCCGAAGAAGGTATCGTTGAAATCGTTCGTCCCCCAGAGAACTTGCTCACCATTCGTGAACTCGGAATCGACGGTTCCATCGTCGAAAAGCGTCTCGGTCTGGCTGTAATTGCTCCCGATGATATTCCCGTTGGAAACTTGGTATTCCTGAACACTGTCGAAGTCAAAATCGGCCAAAAAACTGCCCCCCGGACTGGATGAAATATGATGTACGGTATCAACCCGTGATCAGGACCGATAGCACAAGTCCAATAGCGGGTCTACGAAACACTGTGGCCTCTACCTGCTCGAGTACACGTCGCCTCAAACCTCGCCAATATCTGAGAAACCGACCATCCGCATCGTCCTTCGCAGCAACCGTCGCCACTGGGCGGAGACGCTGCCTAGCAGGATCCAAATGTGCGCAACGGCTCGGAAGGTCAGGCGACGGCCCTTCCCACCAGTTTCGCCCTGACTCGTGCAGGCACCTGGCGCGCCGACATCGCGCGGGGGAAGGGCAGTTCCTCCATCTCGGGCACGTCGCCATAGAGGGCCTCGAACTCCGCGAAATTGTCAAAGGCGCGGCGGGACACATTGTCGATGAAGGTCTCGGCGGGCGCGCCATTGGCGAGGATGATTTCATGTGCTTCGGTTTCCACGTGGTAGACCGTGTAGCTGTCGCCCATCTCGGCCAGCGGCACTCGGCGGATGGTGGTCCCGTTCACAAGCGCACCCGCGTGGCAGATGACGCCATCCACCAGCATCCCGTGATCGGCGGTGACCGTCAGGTCGGTCTGCGGCAGGCCATCGCCCAGAGACCCGGCGGCAAAGTGCACCGGCATCAGACGTTCGGCGGGGCCGAAGCGGGTGGAGACGGTCTGGCGGCCGATCCATTTGACAGGCACCGTTCCGCCCGATGTTGTCAGGATTCGATCTCCAATTTCCAAGGCTTCCACCGCGCGGCGACCGAAAGGGGTGGAAATCTCTGTTCCTGCCAGAAAGCACAAAGCATAGGCACTGACCGAGCTTCCGACCGACGAGAGCGCGCCATTATTTGACAGCACGCGGATAATACCGCCGCCTCCGGGCTGAATGATCGGATCGCCATCGGAAGTAATCCCAAGAACCTTGTAGGTGCCCCCGTCCCAGAACACATCATCCCCAACGGCAACGGTTCCGTCGTTTGGGTTGGTGTCCTGTTCGGAAATGTCAGCGGTATTTACGAGGGGGCTTACAAGCGTCAAGGTTCCCCCGACTGACCCCGATGAAACAACATAGGAAAACGCAAAAGACTCAGCAGCCATCTCAAGCCCCACTCGTTACAAAAACAACTACAATAGATTGTTATGCGTTAATTGGTTACCTGCCAAGAGACTATTTTACATTAACAATTATTAACGAACCAGCTCCGCCTTTAGAATTGCTTTCCTGAATGAAGGGCGAGCAGAACTCCTAAAGATGAATGAAAACACCGTCTTTCCAAGCACTGCGGACACGCATGAAAATGCACCCCGGACGGGAAGGGTAAACCGTCCGGGGTGCACTCCCTCCGGCCAACAAGACCGGGCGGGGGAGGATCGCTTGGATCAGGCCGCCAGCGCAGCAGCAGCAGCCGTGTAGTCGTAACCGAGGTCACGGGCCACGGCCTCATATGTCACCTGGTGATTCCAGACGTTGAGCCCGTTCGCCAGATGCGGATCGCGGGCCAGCGCCTCTTTCCAGCCGAGATCGGCAATGCGCAGCGCATGCGGCAGGGTCACGTTGTTCAGCGCATAGGTCGAGGTGCGTGCCACGCCACCGGGCATGTTGGCCACGCAGTAATGAACGATCCCGTCCACGGTGTAGATCGGATCGGCATGGGTGGTGGCCTTCGAGGTCTCGAAACAGCCGCCCTGGTCGATGGCCACATCCACCATCACCGCGCCGGGCTTCATGGTGGACAGCATAGCGCGGGTCACCAGCTTGGGCGCGGCAGCGCCAGGCACCAGAACCGCCCCGATGACCAGATCCGCCTCGGCCACGCATTCGGCGAGGTTGGCGAGGTTCGAAAACCGGGTCTTGGCCGAGGATTCAAAATGCATCGACAGGCGCTCCAGCACATCGGGGCTGCGGTCGAGAATGGTCACATCCGCGCCCAGACCCACGGCCATCTGCGCCGCGTTGAAGCCCACGACGCCGCCACCGATGACGGCCACTTTCGCGGGCACCACGCCCGGCACGCCGCCAAGCAGAACACCACGACCGCCATGGGATTTTTCCAGCGCCGTTGCACCCGCCTGGATCGACATCCGCCCCGCCACCTGGCTCATCGGCTTCAACAGCGGCAGGCCGCCACCCGCACCGGTCACGGTTTCATAGGCGATGCAGGTCGCACCCGAGGCGACGAGGTCCTTGGTCTGCTCCGGATCGGGGGCGAGATGAAGGTAGGTGTAGAGGATCTGGCCCTCGCGCAGCATGGCGCGTTCAATGGCCTGCGGTTCCTTGACCTTCACGATCATGTCGGCCTTGGCGAAGATTTCTTCGGCGGTGTCGATGATGGTGGCACCGGCAGCCACGTAATCCTCATCCATCGCGCCGATGCCGGATCCGGCATTGGTCTCGATCAGGACGCTGTGGCCATGGGCCACCAGTTCGCCCGCGCTTTCCGGCGTCAGACCGACCCGGTATTCGTGATTCTTGATTTCCTTGGGACACCCGACGATCATGACGACCTCCTCCATCGCGGCATTTCCTTTGCGTCAGAATACGCGCGATTGAGTGCAATTTTCTTGATTTCTTCCCGAAATTTGACGATATCAGCGCAGCAATCTTGCGCAAAACCGCCAAAAACCGGGAAAAAATGGACAGCATCGACACCCGTATCCTGCATGCGCTTCAACGCGATTCGAGCCGCCCGGTCGCCGATCTCGCCAATGAGCTCGGCCTCTCCGCCTCTGCCTGCCATCGGCGCATCAAGTCACTGGAGGCCTCTGGCATCATCGCGGGCTACTCTGCCCGGCTCAGCCGCCGCAAGATGGGTTTCAATCTTCTGGTCTTTGTCGAGATCACCCTGCGCAGCCAGGAGCGGAGTGTGCTGGACGGGTTCGAGGCCGCGGTCCGCGCCGCGCCCGATATCCTCGAATGCCACCTGACCAGCGGGCAGGCCGACTACACCCTGCGCGTGGTCGCCCGCGACATGGACGACTACGACCGTATCCACCGCGATTGCCTGGCGGCGCTGCCGGATGTGTCCTCCATGCACACCACCTTCGCGCTGCGTCCCATCAAGTTCTGGCAGGGCTACCCGGTCCGTTAATATCTTGGGGCTTTGCCTCGGCCCCGGCCCCGGTTAGGGTCAGGCGGGTTTGGTTGACTGCGAGGGGGCAGGTATCATGCAGGTCGTGTTTCACATGGGGGCCCCGTGCACCGATGACGACAGGCTGATCCGGTCCCTCCTGAAGAACCGGGAGCCGCTGGCAAAACAGGGCATCGCGGTGCCTACACCGGCGCTTTACCGAGATGTCCTGAAGGACACGCTGCGCGCGCTTGACGGCGCCCCCGCCCCGGAAGAGTTGCAGCGCAATATCCTGACCTCGGCCAAGATTCCCGACGGCACGGAGCGCATCATCTTTTCCGATCCGCGCATGGTTTCGATCAACCGGCTGGTGGTGATCGGCGCGCAGATCTGGCCGATGATCGACCGGGTCTCGCGCAGCTTGCGAAACCTCTTTCCCACGGCACAGGTGGAATTCATGCTTGGAATGCGCGATCCCGCAACGCTGATCCCGGCGCTTTTCAAGACCTCGCGTTTCCGCCAGTTCGAGGAATTCACCGAAGACATGCAGCCGCACGCCCTGGCCTGGTCCGAAATGCTGGCGCGCATGCGCGTGGCGGTGCCCGATTGCCCGGTATCAGCCTGGTGCAACGAAGACACGCCGCTGATCTGGGGCGAGGTGATGCGCGAACTGGCGGGCTGCGACCCGCTGGCCCCGCTCGATGGTGTGGATGACCTGATCGAGGATCTGATGGACCCTGCCGGCTTCCGGCGGATGCAACGCTACCTGTCTGAAAACCCGCCGGAAAACGAGATGCTGCGCCGACGGGTGGTAGCCGCCTTCCTTGACAAATACGCGCTCGACGACGCGCTGGAGGAAGACCTGGACACCCCCGGATGGTCCGCCGAGATGCTCGACGACATGACCGCCTCCTACGAAGAAGACATGGACGCGGTCGCCCATATCCCCGGCGTCACCCTGATCACGCCCTGATCCCTTCTTCTTGGCCAAAATACTCCCGCCGGAGGCATCCCGCCACTGCAAAAGGCGCAAGGGGCTGATCGGCTCTCGAAGCGTGCCACACAGCCGTGGCAACGCGGCCCGAGGAGGGCGCCAGAGGCGCCTGACGAGGGGCGCCCCCGGATCGACGCCAAAGGCGGCGACATCACCGCATGCCAAGCGCTTCCTTGTACATCTCCATCACCGCCTCTTCCTCGGCGATATCGTCGGGCTCGCGTTTGCGCAGCGCGATCACCTTGCGCATGACCTTGGTGTCATAGCCGCGCCCCTTGGCCTCGGCCATCACCTCCTTGATCTGGTCGGCGATGTCCTTCTTTTCCATTTCCAGCCGCTCCACCCGTTCGATGAACTGGCGCAGCTCATCTGCGGTCACACGGTAGCTGTCGGGGGGGGAATTCACGTCATCCATCGGGCCTGCCTCTCATTGCCGGATCTCACCAGAGCCCCGGTCTAGCCCCCCTGCCCGCCCCCCGCAAGACTTGCGAAGCGCGACGGGCTCGGCTAGGCGACTATCAGGGACGGAACGAAGGGATCTGCACATGGAATGGCTTGTTTGGCTCGGCGCGGCGCTCACGTCTGTGGGGCTCATCATCATCGCCTATTGCATCGCCTCGGCCATCCGGGTGCGCCGGGCGGACCTGCCCGATGTGGAAACCCGCGCCCGGCTGCAGCGGATCGTGTTTCTCAATATGGGGGCTCTGCTGATCTCGGCGCTTGGCCTGATGTCGGTGGTGATGGGCGTATTCCTCGCCTGACGGCGGCGAGGTCTCCAAGCCGCTCAGTCCAGCCGCGCGGCGCCAAGGATCTGGCCCGGCCCCGCCATCTGCACGATCGCAGCAATGGGCAGGGCCGAGTCGTCGACCAGCTGAAGCTCGTAAGGCTCGGCCCCCGACCAGTCTCCGACCCGCATCCATTCGGTGACGATATTGCTGTATTCCACGGTGCGGCCCGCATTCTCTCCGCGCCGGATCTCCACCATTTCACTGGGCATGTAGCGCACGATCTGAACGATCATGCCGGGTTCCTCCAGCGCCATGGAGGCCACGGCGCGCAGCACGATCCCCCCCTCGACACGCGACAGGCTGACCTCCACCGGATAATCCACAACCCTGTATTGGGCGATCAGTTCCGCCACATCCATCGGCTCGTAGCCCACCACCCGTTCCACGCCCCCCACGATCATCTGCGGCGTATATACCATGCGCTGCCCGGCATGGCGGGCATAGGCGTGCTGGCGGCGGGTGAACTGACCGGAGGCAAAGGTATCGGCCCATCCGATATAGTCCCAGTAGTCCACATGCAGCGCCAATGCGATCACGTCCTCCCGCCCGGCCAGCTGTGTCAGCAACGCATCGGCAGGCGGGCAGGCCGAGCAGCCTTGCGAGGTGAACAGCTCCACCACGACCGGGCTGTCGGCACGGGCCGCGGGGGCAGTCAGCGAAAGCAGACCGAGGGCAAGTGAGGCGATGAGTTTCCGCATGATAGTCGTGAGTGTTCCCTTATGTCCCCTGATAGGTAGTGAACCTGGTCCGGGGACGCCAATCAAGCCTTTGCGAGTTCGCGTTACAGCCAACGCCGGGTTTGTTGAAGATAGCGTCGCGCCTCCAGCCCGAAGCTGTCGACCAGCGCGTCCTCCTCCGGGATGATGAACCGCAGGGTCAGGACCGACACGAACAGCCCCGGCAGCAGGATCGGGCTCAGCACCCCCAGCCACAGCACATAGCCCGTCAGCATCGCCACCATGGCGAGGTAGATCGGATTGCGCGACCAGCGGTATGGCCCCTCCACGATCAGCGCCTTGGGCGTATGATGCGGCTCGATCGGGGTTTTCTTGCGCCAGAACCAGATGGCCGACCAGCCGATCAGAACCAGCCCGCCTGCGATCAGCAGCAGTCCAAGCCCCCAGAACAGCGGGCCGAAGGCCACGACAAGCGGCACTTCCCGCGCCAGAAGCCACGCCGCCGCGCAAAAGCCCGCAAACCAGATCGGCGGCCAATCGGGGAAGCCCTTGAACATCTGAGCCCCTTTACTGCCCCTGCCCTGTGGGCCGATGGTCATGGCACCCGAAGCCGCTCATGTCAGCCCGCCGGCCAGCGAGAACCGCAGCGACAGGCAGGACAGACCGCCATCCAGCAACGCCGCCTGCGTCATCGGCAGTTCCGCCACGGTGTAGCCCGCCTTGTCCAACCGCTCCACGGTGCGCGGGTGGCCGGCGCTGACGAAGACATGATCGTTGAAGCGGATCGCATTGGCCGCCGCATGCTCAAGCGGCGCCGTCTCGATCACCCGGTAGCCGTCGAAACAGCCGGTTGCTGCCAGCTTGGGTGTGGCCAGGATGGTTTCCGCATCCAGAAGACTGCTTTCGGTCTTGAAATGCAGGATATCGGCGGGGGTTTCCACGATCCGCAGGCGGTAGCCCAGATCCTCGACCAGCGGGCGCAGCGCCTCTACCCCTGCCAGATCGGTCCGCGCCGACAGGCCCACCATGACCTCCGTGTCGGAACACAGGATATCGCCCCCATCGACAAAGCCTGTGCCGGGCAGGTCACGCACCTCGGGGAACATCCCCTCCAACACGGGTTTCAGTGCCTGCGCCTCGCCAAGCCGGGTGGGCGCGCCGGGGCGCAGCACGATGGCGGTGCCCTTCAGACACAGGGCCGGGTCCTCGATGAAGCAGCTGTCGGGGAAGTCCTCCAGCGGTTCCAGCACCGTCACCATCGCGCCCGCATGGCGCAGGGCATCCATATAGGCGGCGTGTTCGGCGTCGAAGAGGTCCGGGTCGGGCGCACCCATGTCAACGGCGCGCAAGCCTTGCGTGCAGGACCGCGCGGGGCGGCGGCACAGGGCATGGGTGAAGCGGAAGGAATGATCGGTCATGGCGGCCACTGTGCCGCCATTCCCGGTCTTGTGCCAGCCGAAAAGGCGGGGATTACGCTGCGCGTTGTCCGTCCAGCTTTAGCTTGAGCCGCTCCGGCACCTGCCGCGCCGACATCGCGCGGGGGTATGGAAGCTCCTCCATCTCGGGCACATCGCCGTAGAGCGCCTCGAACTCGGCGTAGTTGTCGAACACGCGGCGCGAGACGTTGTCGATGAAGGTCTCGGCAGGGGTGCCATTGGCGAGGATGATCTCGTGTTCTTCGGTCTCGATATGGTAGACGGTGAAGGTGTCCCCCATCTCGGACAACGGAACGCGCGTGATCGTTGTCCCGTTCACCAAGGCGCCCGCGTGGCAGATGACGCCATCCACAAGCATCCCGTGATCGGCGGTGACGGTCAGGTCCGTATGCGGCAGCCCCTCGCCCAAAGACCCGGCAGCAAAGCGCACCAGCCCCATCCGGTCTGCGGGGCGGAAGCGGGTCGAGACGGTCTGGCGGCCGATCCATTTGACCGAGACGTGCTTGCCGTCAACCGTTTGCACAAGATCGCCGATTTGCAGAGTCTCGACAGACACGTCTCCGAGAGGTGCTGATATAAGGGTGCCAGGGCCATAACACAGATAGGCGGCGGCTTCGGATTGAAACACGTTCGACGTTCCAGAAGTGCCAATGGTCGACTGGCCGACACCGTCCTCATTGATCGGAACATAATAAAGCGTTCCGTTCGAGAATACGCCATACTCCGTGCCGCCGGACGTGATGGTATAGCCAGTAAAAGTGTAAATATTCGGATCGCCGGTCACGACCCAAGTGTCGCTTCCCTCATCGAGGTTTCCGTCGTCATTGTTGTCGCTGACTTGAGTGTCGGTGTTGGATTCGTTTATCAGGTTCCAATTGAGCGTGGACCCAGGGTTTCCAGATCCGCCCGTAAAGGTCACATTCAAAAGCCGGACCTATCCGGGTGCGGTGTGTAAAGTTGGCATATTACCCCCATATGGCTATGGCTCGGCGCCAGAGCGCCGAAGATACGAAAGACTAAAATTCTTTATGCAATTCTAACAACACTGTCGGGCATGACAAGCCTGCATACGCAGCAACGACGATCAGGAAGACCCCGTCAAAGCCGGTGCCTGACACGAGTCACAGGCGAGATTGGGCCAGTCATGCGGTCACCCTCTTCGATATGCCAACAAACCTGCACTTGAGCGTGACAGGGCTATTGGCTGATGCACCAATGCGAGGAAAACATGGGATAGGGCGGCAAGCGCAGAGTGGGCAGCACCTAGTGCATGACGCCGCTATTTTCTATGACTTCGATCCTGATAGCTCGACCGGGAGGGATCAGGCTGCGGCTTTTCCGTCCAGCCTCACCTTGATCTCAACAGGCACCTGCCGCGCGGACATCGCGCGGGGATAGGGCAGCTCTTCCATCTCGGGCACATCG
Source organism: Nioella sp. MMSF_3534 (assembly GCF_030732985.1). Taxonomy (GTDB): domain Bacteria; phylum Pseudomonadota; class Alphaproteobacteria; order Rhodobacterales; family Rhodobacteraceae; genus Nioella. The sequence continues at coordinate 39,355 of NZ_JASHJX010000028.1, read as the reverse complement.
CCGTAAAGCGCCTCGAACTCGGCATAGTTATCGAACACGCGGCGACTGACATTGTCGATAAAGGTCTCGGCAGGGGCACCGTTGGCGAGGATGATCTCATGCGCCTCGGTCTCGACGTGATAGACGGTGTAGGTCTCTCCCATCTCCTCCAAGGGCACCCGCGTGATCGTCGTCCCATTCACAAGTGCACCCGCATGGCAAATGACGCCATCCACCAGCATCCCGTGATCGGCGGTGACCGTCAGATCGGTTGTCGGAAGGCTGTCGCCCAAAGACCCGGCAGCAAAGCGCACCGGCATCAGGCGTTCGGCGGGGCCGAAGCGGGTGGAGACGGTTTGGCGACCAATCCATTTGACCGGGACGATCCCGCCTTCTGCGGTCGCAAGGTTTGTACCGATTTGCATGTCTTCGACCATGACAGGCCCGTCGCTTGTCTCGATCAAGGTTTTGGCAGCAAAGCAGACTTGGGCCCCGGGGGTTGGGTCGTTCTGCAGCGTAAAGGTCTCGGCCTCATCCGTGCCTCCAACGGACACCGTTTGCCCATCGGCGGCAATGTCAGGATAAGTGAGATCCTCGATGACTGTGCCGCTGTCGTTTCTCAGGATGATCTGATCGCCGGAGTTGCTCATCGCGGCCCAGTCCGAAGATAGCCCACTCCGAGTAATGAGCACGGTATTTGGCGGAAGTGGGCCGTAGATCGACAGAAAGTCAGACTCGGAAATGCGTTGTGAGTTGTAGACGATCCCGTACTGCCCCGCCTGCAAGGTGAACCCGGCATTGAAGCTCGTTACGCCGCCACCCGCATCGGTAATTGTCCAACCATCCAGGCTGACTGCGGTCGCGCCATCATTTCGAAGTTCGACCCATTCAAGGACAACGTCAGAATAAGGATGAACAGGGCTGCTGTCATAGTGAATTTCAGTGATCTGAATATCGGTGTCGGCCATATCTTGAGTTCCTAAAACGGGTCAGTCCTTGATAGCTATCCGATAGCGGGGTTTCTGGCGAGCCTTTTTGGCTCGACATGACCGGCCCTTCTAGGAAATGATCGAGACTTGCCCCTTAGAGGTAGGGCACCGAGACGCGAAGGGGCTGCGCCCCCCCCCGAAAAGGCCGCAGGGCATGAACGGTCCGGCTGATCAGGCCGCCTCGACTGCCTTCAAGCGGTTGCGGATCAGCACAGGCACCTGCCGTGCGGACATGGCGCGGGGGTATGGCAGTTCTTCCATCTCGGGCACGTCGCCATAGAGTGCTTCGAACTCCGCATAATTGTCGAAGACGCGGCGACTGACATTGTCGATAAAGGTCTCGGCGGGGGCACCGTTGGCGAGGATGATCTCGTGTTCCTCGGTCTCAACGTGGTAGACGGTGTAGCTCGCCCCCATCTCGGCCAGAGGCACCTGCGTGATCGTCGTTCCATTCACCAGCGCGCCTGCGTGGCAAATGACGCCATCCACCAGCATCCCATGGTCGGCAGTGACGGTCAGCGGCTCATAAGGCAGGCCAGCCCCAAGCGATCCCGCCGCAAAGCGCACCGGCATCAGTCGTTCCGCCGGGCCGAACCGGGTAGAGACGGTCTGATACCCGATCCATTTGACCGCAATGGCCCGGCCTTGGGCGTTCAACACGCGGTCACCGATCGAAAGCTCTTCAACCAGGCGGTCCCCTTCCGGGGTTGCAATCAGCGTTCCCGCGCAGAAGCACAAGGTGTTGGTATTGGTGAAGGTCAGATCGCCGACCGACGTGTTTTCGAGGATCAGCGTCGCACCTCCCCCGAGGTCGATATGCAGATCACCCGAAACATCGGTGGCCGCAGCGACAACATCCGAGATGTCGGCAAAGAAGCTGGACAGGTCGATCACATCCTCGGCGCCGTTGAAATCCGTGATCCTGTCCGTGTCGCCCGTGCCGAAACCGGTGCCGGCAAACAGATCCGCATCCGCGCCGCCTGTCAGGGTGTCATTGCCGTCGCCGCCATCAAGCGTGTCGGCACCTGCCCCGCCGGACAAGGAGTCATTGCCGTCATTGCCCGAGATTTCATTGGCAAGCTCGTTGCCGGTGACATCGTCGGCCCCGGAACTGCCGATGTAGTTCTCAAGCCCGGTGCCGCGCGCGATGGAGAAGTTGCCAATCCGCCCGGACAGGTCCGAATAGGTCTCGTCATTCATGTTGACCCGCTGGTCCAGGCTGGACCCGCTCATATCAAGCGTGTCTTCGCCGCCGGTGTCGTACATCGTGTACATCACATAGTTGCCAGCATAGATCGACGGGTCGGCAGCATCTTCCCCGGTTATCTGGCCGAAGAGATCGCCAAGATAGCCAGAAACGTTCGAATTGAACCCGTAGACCGTGTCGCCGGCATTGTTTGTGACGCCCGTTCCGTACAGATTCTGAATGGCAAGGATATCGGCCATCATCAGCGTCGATGCGAGTGCGATGTCCGAGCTGACCGTCGGATTTTCGTTCTGGCTGAAATACGACATGATCGTCGCTTCCCAGCTGTCGTTCAGGTATTAGTTATCTATGTTCCAGGCTGCGGAGCCATTGTAGTTGCCCGCATGCCCCAGCCCGAGAGCGTGGCCGATCTCGTGCATGTAGGTCTGGAAGGAATAGCTGTCGATCGTGGTGCCATAGGTCGCCAACCAGTCGGTGGAGACATTCACGGTCGACTGGGTGATGAACCCGCCGCTATGGGTCGAGGAGTTATAGGCACCCGACGCGTTGTCATCCATGACGATTTCATGCGACGCATCCGCGACGCCCGTCGTGACCAGGTTGAAGTTCAGGCCCGACACGGCCGTCCATGCTTCGAACGCCCAGGATGCCAGCTGCTGACCTTCTGCGGTCAGTCCGCCAATATGCACATCCAGCGTATCGCCAACGGAAACGTTGAACTCGCGCGCGGTGGTTTCATTGGTCAGGCTTGTCCAGTAGCCGTCGGTCAGCTGATCGGCGATCTGATCGTTCGTGAAGGTCGTTCTGTCGCCCGCCGCGGTGACCGATATCTGGTAATCACCCGTCTCGGTATCATTCCATGACCCGGCCGAGATGTAGATCGTACCGGTCGTGTCAGCGGTGAACCAGGCATGGGACGCCAGCCCCACCCCGCCATCATCATCGAAGCCAAGGTAATTGCCGCTTGAATCATAAAGGCGCATATAGGTGTCGCCGACGGCGCTGCCGCCAACGCCTGTCAGATTGATGTCATAGCTTTCACCGGCAACCACGTTCAGTTCGATCCAATCCCGGTCTCCCAGGGAATCCAGGGTGCCTGCAAAGGTGTCTCCGACCGACATGGAATAGCTTGTCGAGATCGAGGCGACCGCGTCACCTGAATCCTCCAGCAGTGCGGCATCATCTACCGATATCGCTGCCAGATCCTCATAGTCACAGGTCTCCTTAAAGGGTTGAAATGTCGAGCATATCAGACACATGGCGCGTTTCTCCGGGAGAGATTAAATGATCGTGAAGCAGCGTTGCTTCCAGGAAAAAGAAGGGTCTTGCTGGCCGGTCCGTCAATCTGCATCAGGCCAGCCCGCGCTGTTCAGAAGGGTGCCGATGAACCTGTCATAGGGCGCGGCCCCAAGCGGCGCATCGACGACGGAAAAGGTGTAGTCCGGGCTGGTCCCGCCAAGATCGCCGCGCCGCCAAGAGAGCTGCGCGCGCAGGTCGTGCTTTCCTGCGGAAAGAAGCGTAAGCGTCATGCTGGCCGCCGCGTCCGCGCCGTTTTGGGCCGGATCCTCCGACAGCCTGACCTCCCACGGTGGATCCTGCTCTTGCAGCTGTCGTGTCAGTTCCGCACAAAGCGCGTCGATATGAGAAGACGGAGCCCCGGAAGCTGTCTCGCAGGTGAGGGACAGCACGTCACCCGATGTGGTCTGTGCCATGGCGGATCCTCCTCCAAGGGTTGCGGCGGCGATCACCGTGGCCGAACAGATCGCTGAAATAAGGGCCGCGTTCATGTTCTTCAAAGAAGTCCTTAAATCTCTGGCCCTCGCTATCAAAACGCGGACGCGCATTCGCCATCTGAACGCGACCCTACGGCACATGGGCTTTTGTGCCAACCGCGAAGCGCACACCATTCCGACATCGACATCCTGAAGCCACTCCGGGTGCGTTCCAAGTCGCAGGGCCCCGCTCCGGACCGCGATTCACAAGCAGTTCGCAGCGCAATCCGTCGCCGGTGCGCCTTCCGCCAATCCGGCCTTGCCCGGTCGCCGATCTTGCCTTGCAGCAACGCCGAAAGCCCGCGTCCACGGTCCGCAACCGGCACCCGCCACGCCGACATCGCGCGCAAATTCGTGGGCGTCCGCCGTCCCGATCACCTCGCCCTGAAACGTCGCGCTTATGGCGATGCAAACGTCGGGCAAACGATCCCGCCCAAGCGTCAGGCCACGGCTTTTCCGTCCAGCCTCACCTTGATCGCAACAGGCACCTGCCGCGCGGACATCGCGCGGGGGTATGGAAGCTCCTCCATCTCGGGCACATCGCCATAGAGCGCTTCGAACTCTGCGAAGTTGTCGAAGGCCCGACGCGAGACGTTGTCGATGAAGGTCTCCGCAGGGGCGCCATTGGCGAGGATGATTTCGTGCTCTTCGGTCTCGATGTGATAGACTGTGTAGGTCTCGCCCATCTCAGAGAGCGGAACGCGGATGATCGTCGTCCCGTTCACCAAGGCACCCGCATGGCAGATGACCCCATCCACCATCATGCCGTGGTCGGCGGTCACCGTGAGGTCAGACTGCGGCAGGCCATCGCCAAGAGATCCGGCGGCAAAGCGCACAGGCATCAGCCGTTCCGCAGGTCGAAATGCGGCTACGACGGTCTGACGACCAATCCACTTGACCGGCACTGCGCGGCCTCCATGGGTGACGACGCAATCGCCGATCTGGAGGTTTTCGACGGGTGTGGAGCCATCAGGCGTTGATATGCACGTGCCGCCCAGAAAACACGTCGTGAAATCCGCAGTATTGAAAGTCGGGATTGCAGTGCCAGCCGCTAGAGTTGCAACCGCCGGATCCGTCGTTGAGTAGAGATCGTAGTAAGGCCCCTGCCGGCAGACAATATAGACCACCCCATCCTTCTCATAGGTCCCGTAAAACCCATCGGTTGCCGAGCCATCGGTGAATGGCTGATTGACGTCTTCACCAGATGTAAAGACCGTGTCACCTGCGCCGTTTCCATCGTCCAACGTGTAGGGGCCGGGCAGTGGGATCGGTGTAAATGTGCCCACCGACTCGTGAAAAGTTCCGTGAAAGTACAAGTTGCCGATCGAAGCCATAGGTGCCAGTTCCCCCAGCCTGAGTTGTCGAGACTGATTCAATTGTTAACGAGCACGTCTTGTTATAGCTAACCTGACTGCTGGAAGGTCAAGCAAGTGTCGGGTAGACAGTTTGCCCACCATCCAGCCATCAGGCCCAAAATCGGCAAAACCCCGGCGCGATGGCCGGGGTTTCGGGATGTTGAAAGGCAAGGTGGGCAGACTGCCCACCCTACGAGCGGTCCTTACGACTTCGCGAGGTTGCGCAGCACATAGTGCAGGACGCCGCCATGTTCGATGTATTCGATCTCGATCGCGGTATCGATCCGGCATTTCAGCAGGATGTTCTTCACCGTACCGTCCGCCATGGTGATCGTGCAGGGCACTTCCTGCAGCGGCTGGATGGTGTCCAGACCCGAGATCGCCACCGTTTCCTCACCGGTCAGGCCGAGCGATTTGCGGGTGTCGCCGCCGGTGAACTCGAAGGGGATTACCCCCATGCCCACCAGGTTCGAGCGGTGGATACGCTCGAAGCTTTCGGCGATCACGGCCTTGACGCCGAGCAGAGCGGTGCCTTTGGCGGCCCAGTCACGGGACGACCCCGCGCCGTACTGCTCGCCCCCGAAGACCACCAGCGGCGTGCCTGCCTCCTGATAGGCCATGGACGCGTCGAAGATCGAGGTCTGCTGACCATCGGGGCCCTTGGTGTAGCCGCCCTCGACCCCATCCAGCATCTCGTTCTTGATGCGGATATTGGCGAAGGTGCCGCGCATCATGACCTCGTGGTTGCCGCGACGCGAGCCGTAGGAGTTGAACTCGCGCACCGGAACCTGACGCTCGATCAGGTACTGACCAGCCGGCGTGGTGTCCTTGAACGATCCTGCCGGGCTGATGTGGTCGGTGGTGATCATGTCACCCAGAAGCGCCAGCACCTTGGCGCCCTCGATATTCGAGATGGTGCCGGGTTCCTTGGACATGCCCTGGAAATAGGGCGGGTTCTGGATGTAGGTCGAGGAGGCGGGCCAGTCATAGGTCTCGGCCTCGGTCACTTCCACGCCCTGCCACTTTTCATCGCCCTTGAAGACGTCGGCATATTTCTCCTGGAACGCCTCGCGGGTGACGGTCTGAGCGACCAGATCGGCGACCTCCTTGGCGGTCGGCCAGATGTCTTTCAGGTAGACATCCTTGCCCTCGGGGGTCTGGGCAATCGGGTCGGTCGCCAGGTTGATATCCATGGTCCCGGCCAAAGCGTAGGCCACAACCAACGGCGGAGAGGCCAGGTAGTTGGCGCGCACATCGGGGCTGATGCGGCCCTCGAAGTTGCGGTTGCCGGACAGGACAGAGGTCGCCACCAGATCGCCCTCGGCAATCGCCTTGGACAGTTCCGGCTGGATCGGGCCGGAGTTGCCGATACAGGTGGTGCAGCCATAGCCCACGAGGTTGAAGCCGACCTTGTCCAGGTCTTCCTGCAGGCCAGCGGCCTCCAGATAGGCGGACACGACCTGCGAGCCGGGAGCGAGAGAGGTCTTCACCCAGGGCTTGCGGTCAAGGCCAAGGGCCGCCGCCTTGCGCGCCACAAGGCCCGCGCCGATCATCACATAGGGGTTCGAGGTGTTGGTACAGGAGGTGATCGAGGCGATCACGACCTTGCCCGATTCCATCGTGTAATCTTCGCCCTCGACGGCAACCTCTTTGCCCATGGGGCGCTTGAAGGTCTCGGCCATTTCCTTGGCGAAGGCGGCTTTCGCCTCGGTCAGGGCCACATAGTCCTGCGGGCGCTTGGGGCCGGAGATAGCGGGCACGATGGAGCCCATGTCGAGATGCAGCGTGTCGGTGTAGACCGGCGCATAATCCGCGCCGCGCCAGAAGCCGTTTTCCTTGGCATAGGCCTCGACCAGCGCGATCCGGTCCTCGTCACGGCCGGTGGTGCGCAGGTAACGCAGCGTTTCGTCGTCGATCGGGAAGAAGCCACAAGTGGCGCCGTATTCCGGGGCCATGTTGGCGATGGTGGCCCGGTCCGCAAGCGGCAGGTGATCGAGACCCGCGCCGTAGAATTCGACGAACTTTCCAACCACGCCCTTGGCGCGCAGCATCTCGACGACTTTCAGCACCAGGTCGGTACCGGTGGTGCCTTCGACCATCTCGCCAGTCAGCTCGAACCCGATCACTTCGGGGATCAGCATGGAAATCGGCTGTCCCAGCATCGCGGCCTCGGCCTCAATGCCGCCAACGCCCCAGCCCAGGACGGCCGCGCCGTTGACCATGGTGGTGTGGCTGTCGGTGCCGACCAGCGTGTCGGGATAGGCAACGGTTTCGCCGTTCTGGTCCACATCGGTCCAAACGGTCTGGGCCAGGTATTCCAGGTTCACCTGGTGGCAAATGCCGGTGCCCGGCGGCACCACGCGGAAGTTGTTGAACGCGTTCTGACCCCATTTGAGGAAGGTATACCGCTCCATGTTCCGCTCATACTCGCGGTCCACGTTCATCTGGAAGGCGCGCGGATTGCCGAAATAGTCGATCATGACCGAGTGGTCGATGACCAGATCGACGGGGGCCAGCGGGTTGATCTTCTGCGGGTCACCGCCAAGCGCCTTGATGCCGTCGCGCATCGCGGCCAGATCGACCACGGCGGGAACGCCGGTGAAGTCCTGCATCAGAACGCGGGCGGGGCGATAGGCCAGTTCCCGGTCGCCCTTGCCGCCATTGTCGGCCCAATCGGAGAAGGCTTTGATGTCGTCCACCGAGACGGTCTTGCCATCCTCATAGCGGAGCATGTTTTCCAGCACCACTTTCAGCGCAGCGGGCAGTTTGGAGAATGTGCCAAGCCCGGCAGCCTCGGCGGCGGGGATGGAGTAATAGGCAATGGACTGATCGCCGACCGTAAGCGTTTTACGGGTCTTTGCGGTGTCCTGACCGACAGTGATGGGCATGGAGAGCCTCCCTCGTTCCAGACGATGTGGGTACGTGCTGCGCGGGCTATGCCAGCATAACAGGAGTCGTTCAAGGGGGGTGCGGCGATTTTGTATGCCGTTGCATACCTAAATGCGCGCTTTTTTCCCGCCCCCTGCCCCATGCGCCGATATGGACCCGCCGCGGCGCTTCCCCACCGGGCCGGTTTCGGCTAGGGCTGAGGGCATGAGTCTGAGCGTCCATTCCCTGTCCTGCGCCCGTGGCGGCATACAGGTGCTGACCGGTGTCGGCTTTGCCGTCGCACCCGGCGAGGCGCTGATCCTGCGCGGCCCAAACGGCGCTGGCAAGACGACGCTGTTGCGCACCCTGGCCGGGCTGACCCCGCCCTTGGAAGGCCGCATCGACGCGCCCGATGACGGGATCGCCTATGCAGGCCATGCCGACGGGCTGAAGGCGCAATTGTCGGTGGCGGAGAACCTGCGTTTCTGGGCCGGGGTGTTCGGTGCCACCGGCATTGACGCAGCGGTAGAGGCCTTTGATCTGGGTGACCTGCTGGACCGCCGCGCGGGGAACCTCTCTGCGGGGCAAAAACGCCGTCTGTCGCTGGCGCGGTTGCTGGTCACCGGGCGGCCCGTCTGGTGCCTCGATGAGCCCACAGTGTCGCTGGATGTCGAAAATGTCGCCCGCTTCGCCCGCGCGGTCGAGGCGCATCTGTCAAACGGCGGCAGCGCCGTCATTGCCACCCATATCGACCTTGGCCTTCCAACCGCTCGCAGCCTCGACATCAGCCCCTTCACCCGGCGCAACCGGCCGGTGCAAGCGGATGAAGCCGACCCCTTCCTGTCGGAGGGCGCGCTGTGATCGGACTTCTTATACGAGATCTTCGGCTTGCGATCCGCGCAGGCGGCGGGTTCGGGCTTGGCCTCGCCTTCTTCCTCATTGTCACCGTCCTGATGCCCTTCGGCATCGGCCCCGAAACCGGCATGATCACCCGCATCGCGCCGGGCATCCTCTGGATCGGGGCTTTGCTGGCCTGCCTGCTGTCGCTCGACCGGATCTTCGCGCTGGATTGGGAAGACGGCTCTCTGGAACTCCTTGCCACCTCGCCCCTGCCGCTGGAGGCCGTTGCGGGCATCAAGGCGCTGGCCCACTGGATCACCACCGGCCTGCCTCTGGTCGCCGCCGCGCCGGTGCTGGCGATCCTGCTGAACCTTCCCCCCGAAGGGTTCCCCTGGCTCATCGCATCATTGGCGCTCGGCACCCCGGCCCTGTCAGCCATCGGCACGTTTGGCGCGGCCCTGACCGTGGGTCTGAAACGCGGCGGACTTCTTCTATCCCTTCTTGTATTGCCGCTTTACGTTCCCACCCTTCTGTTCGGGGCCGAAGCCGCCCGCCGGGGGGCCGAAGGCATGGATGCGCTGACACCCCTTGCCTTGCTGGCTGGAATCACCTTTTTGACCGCCGCCGCCATGCCTTTTGCCGCCGCTGCCGCCCTCCGCGTCAATCTGCGCTAGGGGCGCGGCAACCGAACCCATTGTTAGCGCAACAATCGCACCGTAAGTTCCGCCCCATGTCGATCTGGGAATATGCAAATCCTCGCAAATTCATGGCCACCTCGGGCGCGCTTCTGCCTTGGGTGTCTGTCATTGCGGCCATTCTGGTCGTGGGTGGCCTGATCTGGGGCTTCTTCTTCACCCCCGACGATTTCCGCCAGGGATCGACCGTCAAGATCATCTATATCCATGTGCCCGCTGCGATCATGGGGTCGAGCGCGTGGTTCATGATGCTGGTGACCTCGCTCATCTGGCTCATTCGCCGCCACCATGTCAGCGCCCTGGCCGCCAAGGCCGCAGCGCCCGTGGGCATGGTCTTCACCCTTATCGGGTTGATCACCGGGGCGATCTGGGGCCAGCCGATGTGGGGCACCTGGTGGGAATGGGACCCGCGCCTGACGGCGTTCCTGATCCTCTTCCTGTTCTACCTGGGCTACATGGCCCTGTGGGAAGCGGTGGAGAACCCCGATGCGGCCGCCGACCTGACCAGCGTGCTGTGCCTTGTCGGCACGGTCTTTGCCGTGATCTCCCGCTATGCGCTTCTGTTCTGGAACCAGGGGCTTCATCAGGGCGCGTCGCTGTCGATGGACGCCGAAGAGAACGTGGCCGATGTCTTTGCCTATCCGCTCTGGACCTGCATCATCGGCTTCGTGTTCCTGTTCGTGGCACTGGTGCTCTTCCGCACCAGAACCGAAATCCGCGCCCGCCGCCTGCGCGCGCTCATTCAGCGCGAAAGGATCGCCTGATGCCTGATCTGGGTCGCTACGCCACCGAGGTTCTCTCCGCCTATGCCGGGACGCTGGTGCTGCTGGCGCTGCTGATCGCGGCCTCGGTCTGGAAGGCCCGCAAGGTCCTGCGCCAGCTGCGCGAGGCCGAAAACCGCAGGGATAGCTCCGCATGAAATTCAACTGGCTTATGGTGCTGCCGCTGGTCCTGACCCTCGGCTTTTTCGGGGTGGCCGCCACGCAGCTGATGAACAATCAGGACGATCAGGCGCAGGGGGTGGATACCGACTCGCTGCCCTCGACCCGCGAGGGCAACCCGGCCCCGCCGCTCGACCTTGGCCCACTGGCCCAGTTCGAGGAGCTGTCGGATGACGACCTTCGCGGCAATGGGTTGATCATCCTGAATTTCTGGGCCAGCTGGTGCCCCCCCTGCCGGGCCGAACACCCGACGCTGACCGCGCTGGCCGAGGCGGGCAATCCGCTCTTTGGCATCAATTACCGCGATCAGCCGTCGCTGGCACTGTCCTTCCTTGAAGACCTCGGCAACCCTTATGACCGCATCGGCGCCGACCCCGAGGCCCGCAATGGCCGCGATTGGGGCGTGGTGGCGATGCCCGAGACATTCTTCATCAATAACGAAGGCGTGGTCGTCCTGCATTTCCGCGGCCCCATCGTCCAACGCAGCCTGCGCAACCAGGTGATTCCGGCCCTCGCCGAGGCGGGGTATGAGTTGCAACTGCCCGAAGAATAGGGCGGGGAAAGGCGTTTCGAAACGCCTTTTTTGAAGGGCTTTCGAAAGCCCTTGGACCGCGCGGACCTCAAGCCTGGGAACGACGTCCCGTTTATCGCGTTGATCGAGGACGCCCGATCTCGGATGCCCCGCGCGTTCATGACATTTGTTCTTCACTCATCGGAGTGGTTGTTCGCCCATCCCCCTTCGCCTAATGATTGCGGGATTTCTGCTTTTTGGGAGGTTTCACCATGTCAGACGGCCCCAGCTACGGCTTCGATACGCTTCAGATCCACGCAGGCGCCCGGCCCGATCCGGCCACCGGTGCGCGGCAGACGCCGATCTACCAGACCACGGCCTATGTCTTCCGCGATGCGGAACATGCCGCCGCGCTCTTCAACCTGCAGGAAGTGGGCTACATCTATTCTCGCCTGACGAACCCCACCGTCGCCGTTCTGCAGGAACGTATCGCGACGCTGGAGGGCGGTGTTGGCGCGGTGTGCTGTTCCTCGGGTCACGCGGCGCAGATCATGGCGCTCTTCCCGCTGATGCAACCCGGTTGCAACGTGGTGGCCTCGACCCGGCTCTATGGCGGCACGGTCACCCAGTTCAGCCAGACCATCAAGCGCTTCGGCTGGTCCGCAAAGTTTGTCGATTTCGACGATCTGGACGCGGTGCGCGATGCCATTGACGACAATACCCGCGCGGTCTTCGGTGAATCCATCGCCAACCCGGGCGGCTACATCACCGATATCCGCGCTATTGCCGATATCGCCGATGCGGCCGGTGTGCCGCTCATCATCGACAACACCTCGGCCACGCCCTACCTGTGCAACCCGATCTCGCTCGGGGCGACTTTGGTCGTGCATTCGACCACCAAATACCTGACCGGCAACGGCACTGTCACCGGTGGCTGCATCGTCGACTCGGGCCAGTTCGACTGGTCCGCCTCCGACAAGTTCCCGTCGCTGTCGCAGCCCGAGCCCGCCTATCACGGGCTGAAATTCCACGAGACCTTCGGGCCGCTGGCCTTCACCTTCCATTCCATCGCCATCGGTCTGCGCGATCTGGGCATGACCATGAACCCGCAAGCGGCGCATTACACGCTGATGGGAATCGAGACGCTGTCGCTGCGCATGGAACGTCACGTGGAGAACGCGATGACCGTCGCCACCTGGCTGGAGAACGATCCGCGCGTCGACTACGTGACCTATGCGGGTCTGGACTCTTCGCCCTATTCGGCGCGCATTCCGGCGGTCTGCCCCAAGGGGGCGGGTGCCCTGTTCACCTTCGCGGTGAAGGGCGGCTACGAGGCCTGCGTGAAGCTGGTCGATAGCCTGGAGATCTTCAGCCATGTCGCCAATCTGGGCGATACAAGGTCGCTGATCATCCATTCGGCCTCGACCACGCACCGGCAGCTGACGCCGGAGCAGCAGGAGGCGGCGGGGGCCGCGCCCAATGTGGTGCGCGTGTCGATCGGGATCGAGAATGCCGAGGATCTGATCGCCGATCTGGATCAGGCGCTGGCCAGGGCGACGGCCTGAGCGGAGAGGGTGGAGGGGGCTCTGCCCCCGTCGCCTTGCGGCGACTCCCCCGAGGTATTTTTGCCAAGATGAAAGAGAGGGCGCGCGCGTTAAGGTTAACGGTGCGCCCTTTACATTTCGGAAACCGGGGTAACGGGTGGGTTTGGCCTGCCCAGAAGGGCGGAATGTCCGGATTTTCGGGGCAGGTGAGCCTATCTGTTAACTTTCCTTTGATCTTATGCGTGAACAGCTTAGGATGAATTCCGCCCACCCGCCCATGGCGCGCGGGCATCGGGTTTTGCTTGCGCACGTTCTGCGATACAGAGCGAGGGTTAGGCAGGGGGCCCGGTAAACATTGCGGCCCCGATCTTCAGAGGACCTGAATGGCACCAAATTTCGCGCTGTTCCTTTCGCCCGAGGGCATTGCCCTGGCGCATCGTCAGCCCGGGGGCCACTGGGCCGTTCTGGGCGATACCGCTTTGGATGTACCCGATCTGGGGGCGTCCCTTCTGGTCCTGCGCAAACTGGCAGAGCAGCGGGCAGGCAAGGATTTCGAAACGCTTCTGATCCTGCCCGATGATCAGATCCTCTATACCTCGCTGACCGCCCCCGGCCCGGATGAGGAGGACCGGCTGGATCAGATCCGCGCCGGGCTTGACGGGCTGACGCCCTACCCTGTCGACGATCTCGTTTTCGACTGGTTCCCGCTGGAGGATGGCCGCGTCAAGCTGGCCGTCGTCGCCAAGGAAACGCTGGAAGAGGCCCGTGAATTCGCGACCGGTCACGGATTCGCGCCTGCGGGCTTCGGCGCGCGGCCGCTGGACAACCGCTATCGCGGCGTGGCGCATTTCGACCGTTCGATCGACTGGACCGCCGATATCGCCGATATCGAGTTCGGTCATGATACCTGGCACAACCCCCGCAAGGCTGCGGACGCGTCGGAAGAGCCCGCCGATACGGAGATTTCGCCGGACGCGGGGTCGGACGCTCCGGCCACGGCAGCCCCCCAGAACGATGAGAGCGGTGAGGCCGACGCAGCGGCAGCCCCTGTTGCGCCCGACCCGGACGCCGCGCCCGCTATCCCGGAGCCCGGTGAAGAGCCTCCCGAGGGTGCAGCCCCCCCTGATCATCCGAATGAAGACCGGCAAGCGGCCGGACCGGAACAGCCCGAGACACCCGATGTTTCCGGGTCTCTTGCTGAACCGGCGCAGCCCACGCCGCTGGAACTGGAAAGCGACGCCGCCGCGGAAGAAGAAACCGCGCCCGACCACGCCCCACCCGGAGATGATGAGACCTCCGACAGCGGCCCGGCCCCGGACCTGGACCCATCCCCGACGGCGGAAGCGTTGCAGATGCCAGCCGGGTTCGGATCGCGGCGCAAACATGCCGAGCCGGAGGCGGCGGGCAGTCTGGTTCGGACCCGCAAGTCGCGCTTTGGCCCCGGTGCGGAGACGGCTGCCGATGCGGCTACCGCCAAGGAACCCGCCCTGCCGCGTGAGCGCAGGGACGAAGCCGAAGGAAAGACGGAACCGGTGTTCGGCCGGGCTGCGCGCAAGGCTGGCAAACAGACGGAGGCCGCGACGCCCGGCGCTGCGGACGATGCGAAACAGGCCCCGGCGCGCCCCCCTCGTGCAGGACCGGAGCCGCAGTTGCCGCCTCTGGCACGACTGAAGTCGCAGATTGCCTCCCGCACCCCCGATGACGCGCCCGCCCCCGGCCATAATCCCTTTGCCGGACCGCCGCCGAGCCTGCGCGGCGACAAGACCTCGCTGAAGGACCGGATGGCCGGGATCGGGCGCCAGTTGACCGAAGGCACGGGAAAGGCGCGGGATGCGGCCTCGGGCCTGACCGGGCGTCTGTCCGGCGGACGTTCGTCCATTGGCAATCGGCTCCGCGCGCTTGGCAAGGGCGAGGCGGAAGATGCTGCACCGCTTGCGCCCGCGACGGACGGGGCGGATGCGGCGGATGGGGCGGCAGAAGCGCCGACGCCGCAGACCAAGCCGGACAAGACGACTGATCTGGCGCCCCCCGCAGCAGATCCGAAACCCCGCAAGGGTCTGGGCAAGTTTGGCCGAAAGAAGAAACCGGAGCCCGCCGCCACCGCACAAACCATGGCTGCGACCGACACGATTGCGCCGCCGCCGCCCGAAGACACGCCGCGCCGTCGCTTCTCGCCGCCCAAACGCAATCGGAATGCCCCGAAGATCGCCGATGCGGATGCCCCGATCATGGGCGGTCTGCTGGCGCGTGGCTCGGTGGCCACAGGCCGCAACGGGCCCTCGGTCAAGACCGGTCTGATCCTGACGCTGATCCTGCTGGCGGTGCTGGGGCTGGTGGGGATCTGGGCGGCGTTTTACCTGCCTGAAACCGCGCTTGGCCGCTGGATGGGCATGGGCAGCGAAGATGAAATCATCATCGCCGAAACTGAACCCGAGGTCCTGGATACACCGCTGCTGGCGACGCCCTCGCCCTCTGCCGAGGATGCGCCCGAGGTCATGGCAAGCCTGGCGCCAGAGGACGCGCCAAACCCGCCGGTGGTGGCCCCCGTAGCGCCGGAACTGCTGCCCGATATCGATGCCGAAGATCTCGATCTTGGCCCGGCGCCCGTCGCCTCTCCGGTGATCGACCCCGAAACCGTGCTGCCCTCGGAAGAGGAGAACGCCAATTTCTATGCCCGCACCGGCATCTGGCAGCGCCCTCCGGTCATCACCCTGCCCGATCCTGAACCCGTGCTGGAAGAACTGATCTTCGCCGGTCTGGATCCGGCGGTGGCCGCCCATGACGCCTATGCACTGCCGGTGCCCGATTTCCGGCCCTCGCGCGACATGCCCACGGCCCCCGCCGATTCCGGCCTGTCCGGGCCGCTTCTGGCACTCGACCCCGAAACCATGGTCGAGCCGACGCCAGACGGGGCCATGACCCCCTATGGCATTCTCGTCTATGCTGGCAGCCCCCCTGTCAGCGCCGTGCCGCGCCCCCGTGATGCGCCGGAAGTTCTGGCCGCCGCCGCCGCGGAATCGGTGGCCGCGCTGGAGGACGCCACCGAGCCCGACCCAGAGGACGCGGACACCATCCCGCCCGGTGCGGTCGATACCGCCCTGCTGGAGGCGTTCCGCCCCGAAGCCCGCCCCGATGACCTACAGGAACAGCGTGAACGTGCGGTTCTTGGCGGCATCACCTTCGACGAGCTGGCCGCCATCCGGCCAGAGAGCCGTCCCCTGTCGCTTCAGGAAGAGGCCGCCGCAGCGGCCGAAGAAGCGGCAGCGGACGCCTCTCCGGGCGATCTGGCTTCGGCCAGCGAGCTTGCGGTGGCCGTGTCCTTCCTGCCCAATCAGCGGCCCGCCAATATCGACACGCTGGTCGAACAGGCGCGCGCGGCGGGCAATAGCGGCCCCGCGCCGCCGGTGGCCGCCAGCACCTCGGACACGATCGAGCCCGACATCCCCAGTTCCGCCTCGGTCACCCGCGCGGCGGCAGAGGATGGCAGCATCAACCTGCGCAATCTCAACCTTATCGGCGTCAGCGGCGCATCCGGGTCGCGCCGGGCGCTGGTGCGCCTGCCCTCTGGTCGTTTCGTGACCGTGGAAGTCGGCGACCGGCTGGATGGCGGTCAGGTCGCCGCCATCGGCGAAAGCTCTTTGCAATATGTGAAGCGTGGCCGCACCATCACGTTGCAGGTGCCTGCGGGCTGATCCGCCAACGGCTTACAGAAGCACCACCGCCGCCAGCCCCAGAAACGCGAAGAAGCCAACCACATCGGTCACGGTCGTCACGAAAGCGCCAGAGGCCAGGGCCGGGTCGATATCCAGCTTGTCCAGCGCCACCGGGATCAGGATGCCCGCCAACCCCGCGATCACCAGGTTGATCACCATGGCGACCGCGATAACCCCGCCAAGCGCCGCCGATCCGAACCAGAACAGCCCAACAGCCCCCATGACCACGGCGAAGATCACCCCGTTGATCAGGCCCACCCCGGCCTCTCTCATCACAACGCGCATCAGGTTCGACCCGGTCAGGTCGCGTGTTGCGATGGCGCGCACCGCAACCGTCAGGCTCTGCGTGCCCGCATTGCCCCCCATCGAGGCCACGATGGGCATCAGCACCGCCAGCGCCACGAATTGCGCGATCGTATCCTCGAACTGCGCAATGACCAGCGAGGCAAAGATCGCCGTGATCAGGTTGACGAACAGCCAGGGAAAGCGCTGACGCGTGGTATCCAGCACCCTGTCCGACAGGCTGCCCTCACCGACACCGGCCAGTCGCAGGATGTCCTCCTCGGCCTCGTCTTCCAACACGATCATGGCATCATCAATGGTGATGACCCCGACAAGCCGTCCGTCATCGTCAACCACGGGCGCGGAAATCAGGTGATACTGGTTGAACGCATAGGCCACATCGGCCTCTGGCTGGCTGACCGGGATCAGCACGAAGGTGTCCTCGACAATGTCGCGCAGCGCCACCTTGCGTTGTGTCGACAAAAGCCGCCCGAGGGTCACGTTGCCCACGGGTTTCATGCGCGGATCGACAAGGATCAGGTGATAGAACTGTTCCGGCAGCTCGGTCGTTTCGGCGCGCAGAAAGTCGATGGCTTCGCCCACGGTCCAGAATTCCGGCACCCGCACGACCTCGCGCTGCATCAGGCGGCCTGCGGAATATTCCGGGTAGGTCAGCGCCTCTTCGACCGCGGCCCGGTCGGCATCGTCCAGCGCACCCAGAATCGCCGCCTGCTGGTCCGCGTCTTCAAGGTCTTCCAGCAGGTCGACGACGTCGTCGCTTTCCATGTCCCGCACGGCCTCGGCCAGAAGCGGCGCTGGCAGCAGGTCGATCACATCCTCTCGGATGCCTTCGTCAAGCTCCGACAGAACCTCGCCGTCGATCCCCTCGCTCCAGAACAGAAGCAGCGCTTCCCGTTCCGAATGGGACATCTGTTCCAGAAGGTCGGCGATGTCGGCAGGGTGCAGCGGCTCAAAGAGCGCGGCGATCCGGTCCGGGTCCTGGGCCTCTATCGCATCCAGAACATCGTCATAGAGGGAGGCATCCAACGCATAGGCGTCCTCCGGCAGGTCCGATTTCTGGATTTCGTCCTTCGCCATTCGCCCCCGCCTTGAAAGTCTTTAACGCTTTTTCGGATAACATACCCCTGCGCCCTTGGATATGACAGGGACCGGGCCGGGAAAAGGACAGATTATGACAGACACACTCCTTCTTGGGCAGCTTCTGCGGTTTGACGCCGATCCTTTCGTGGCCGGGGTGGACGCCGCCCGCCATGACAGCCGCGGCGCGGTTCTGATCCGGGATGGCAAGATCGCCGATCTGGGTCAGGCCGACGACCTGCGTGCCGCGCATCCCGGCGCGGATGTCGTGGATCACGGTCAGGGGCTGATCCTGCCCGGTTTCGTCGATGCCCATGCCCATTACCCGCAGACGGCGATGATCGCCTCCTGGGGCAAGCGGCTGATCGACTGGCTGAACACCTATACCTTCCCCGAGGAAATGCGCTTTGCCGATCCCGCCTATGCGGCGGAGATCGCGGCGCGCTATTTCGACCTGACCCTGTCGAACGGCACCACCACGGTCGCCAGCTACTGCACCATCCATCCCGAAAGCGTGGACGCCTATTTTGAGGCGGCGCAGCGGCGCGGCCTTCGGGCGCTGGCAGGCAAGACCTGCATGGATCGCAACGCGCCCGAGGGTCTGCGTGATTCGGCGCAGGCGGCCTATGACGACAGCAAGGCCCTGCTGGAAAAATGGCACGGGGTGGACCGGTTGGGCTATGTCATCACGCCCCGCTTTTCACCCACATCGACGCCCGATCAGCTGTCCGCCCTTGGCGCGCTATGGGCGGAACACCCCGATTGCCTGATGCAGACCCATCTGAGCGAACAGACCGACGAGATCGAATGGGTCAAGGGGCTCTACCCCGAGGCGCGCGATTACCTCGATACCTACGAGGCGCATGGCTTGCTTGGCGCGGGCGGGCTTTATGGCCACGCGATCCATCTGGAAGAGCGGGAGATCGACCGGCTGCGAGAGGTTGGCGCGGCGCTGATCCATTGCCCGACCTCGAACACGTTCATAGGCTCGGGGCTCTTTGATATGGGCCTCGCGGGTGGTCCGATCCGGGTCGGGCTGGCGACAGATACCGGGGGCGGGTCGAGCTTCTCGATGCTGCGTACCATGGCCGCCGCCTATGAGATCGGCCAGCTTCGGGGCCGCGCCCTGCATCCGGCTGAACTGATCTGGCTGGCCACCGAAGGCTCTGCCCGTGCGCTCCGGATTGACGATAAGGTCGGTCGTGTGGCCGTCGGGATGGAGGCTGATCTGGTGGTGCTCGACCTCGCCTCGACCCCCGCCATCTCGCAGCGATCCGCGCGCGCAGACACGATCTGGGAGGCGCTCTTCCCCACCATCATGATGGGCGATGACCGCGCGATTGCAGAGGTTCGGGTCGCGGGCCGCAAGGTCTGAGCGGCCCGTTTTTAAAGATTCGGCCGTGGCCTAGCAGGGCCGCGCCAGCACCATCACCCAATGATCGCCCGCCCGGGCGAAACCGAACTGCTCCGCACGCGGGTGCAGGATATTGGCGCGGTGGCCGGAGGACGCCATCCAGTCGCCCATGACAGCCGCTTCGCTGGTCTGGCCCATGGCGATGTTTTCGGCGGACAGGCAGGCATCGTAGCCAGCCGACGCCATGCGCGCGTGCACATTGGACCCGTTCGAGCCGCGATGGCCGAAGAAGCCGCCTTGCACCTGGTCCTGCGCATGCATCATGGCGACCCGATCCAACTGCCGAGAGCGCGTAACCGGGGCAAGCCCTGCCGTTCCGCGCTGCTGATTCATCATCGTCACAACGCCCCCGTGGGAGCCGAGTGGCGCACTGACCGGCACCGCCCGCGTGGCCGAGGGCGCGGTCGTACCGCCCATGCAGCCCGCCGTCATCAGGGCCGCCGCCAGAAGGGACACAATCTGTAAACGCATGGTCGCTATCCTGTTCCGCCCCCACGGCTATCAGAGACTCACATCGCAAGGGCCAAGGCAAGCTTGCGTTGCTTTTCCATAAGAACAGGTAAATCCACGCTCAAAAGTGTTCCCATTGAGACGATTTTGCGACCTTCCACGAAAAGATCTCGGGTTTTCATCGGACCCGCCAGCAGAATCGCCGCCATGTCCCAACTGCCCGCGGCCTCCACACCGGTCATGTCCCAGATCGCGATATCGGCGCGTTTGCCGACAGCGATCTGGCCGCAATCCGGGCGCCCCAGCACCTCGGCCCCGCCCCGCGTGGCGATGCGCAGCGCCTCGCGCGCGCTCATCGCATCGGCCCCCTGCGAGACCCGCTGCAGCAGCATCGCCTGACGCGCCTCGGCCACCAGATTTCCCGAATCGTTCGAGGCAGAGCCATCGACGCCGAGCCCCACTTTCACACCGGCGTCACGCATCCTGCGCAGCGGTGCGATGCCCGACCCGAGCCGACAGTTCGAACAGGGGCAATGGGCCACGCCGGTTCCCGTTTTCGCAAACAGATCAATCTCTTGCCCGTCGAGCTTCACGCAATGGGCATGCCAGACATCCTCCCCTGTCCAGCCCAGATCCTCGGCGTACTGACCGGGTCGGCAGCCGAATTTCTCCAGGCTGTAAGCAATATCTTCATCATTTTCAGCCAGATGGGTGTGCAGCATCACCCCCTTGTCGCGGGCCAGCAGCGCCGCATCCCGCATCAGCTCGCAACTGACAGAGAAAGGAGAACAGGGCGCGATCCCGACCCGGCACATGGAGCCTTCGGCCGGATCGTGGAAGGCGTCGACGACACGGATACAATCCTCCAGAATGGCGCTTTCGCGTTCCACCAGGCTGTCGGGCGGCAGACCGCCATCGCTTTCCCCGATGCTCATCGCCCCTCGGGTCGGGTGAAACCGCATGCCGATCTCGGCGGCAGCCGCGATGGTGTCATCCAGCCGCGCGCCATTGGGATAGAGATAGAGGTGGTCAGAGGTCAGAGTGCATCCCGACAGCGCCAGTTCCGCCAGCCCGGTCTGGGCAGAGACGAACATCTCTTCCGGGCCAAAACGCGACCAGATCGGGTAGAGCGTCTTCAACCAGCCAAAGAGCAGCGCATCCTGCGCGGCGGGCACGGCGCGGGTCAGGCTTTGATACAGGTGATGATGGGTATTCACGAGGCCGGGGGTGACGAGGCAGTGCTCGGCATTGTGGATCTCTCCACCCTCCAGCCCATGGCCGATCTCGGCAATGACGCCGCCCCGAATGCGAATATCCGCGCCCTCAAGTTCGGTGCCTGCGTCATCCATGGTCAGGATATGGGACGCGTTTTTGATGATGATATCTGTCATGTCAGCCCTCAAGGTTCCGAAGCCCGTTTCGGTAAGAGGATCAGGGCGGGCCGACAGAAGACGGGCAAAGGACTCGGGACACCGCGCGAAGCCAGAATAGGCCAGCCCCTTGCCGCGCTTCAAGTCTCAGACAGGCAGAAGCAGTTTCAGGGCCGCGCCATGCAATGCAGCGCTGGAGGCCGCCAGAACCTGCCCGCCCTCATGCACAGGGCCGCCTTGCCAATCGGTGACAATGCCGCCCGCCGCCTCGATCACTGCAATGGGCGCGGAAATATCATAGGCGTTCAGTCCCGCCTCGATCACCAGATCCACCTGCCCCGCCGCCAGCAGCGCATAGGCATAGCAATCCATGCCATAGCGGGTGAGCCGCACCCGGTCGCGGACCCGTTCGAAAGCCAGCCGCTCGGCCTCGGTCCCGACCTCGGGGAAGGTGGTGAACAGGGTCGCCTGCGCCAGCGACCCGGAGGGTCGCGCCCCGAGCGGCTCGGTTCCGTGGGGGCCGGTCAGCATGGCCCGCCCAAGGCCACCCTCGAACCGTTCACCGATATAGGGCTGGTCGATGAGGCCATAGATCGGCCCGTCCCTGTCCTGCAAGCCGATCAGAACGCCCCAGGTGGGCGTGCCGGAGATGAAACCGCGCGTGCCGTCGATCGGGTCGAGCACCCAGGTCAGGCCGCTTTGCCCCTCCGTCACCCCGTGTTCTTCGCCAAGGATCGCATCCTCGGGCCGACGTTCCGCCAGCACCGCGCGCATGGCAGTCTCGGCATCGCGGTCGGCAATGGTGACGGGGTCAAAGCCATCGTTCAGCTTGTTCTCTGCCGATAGCCCCGCGGCGCGAAAATGCGGCAGGGTGGCGCTGCGGGCGGCGTCGGCCATGGCGTGGGCCGTGGCCAGCAGCTCGGCGGCAAGCGCGGGGGACATCGTGGAACGGGTCAACATGGGCGGGCCTGTCTTGCGGAAAGCTCCCGCCTCGGGTGGCACGGGGCGCGCGCCCCGTCAAGCCAAGGCTCAGGCAGCGGCGCCCGACAGCACGCGGGCCAGTTCGAACAGCTGGCGGCGCTGGTTTTCCGGTATCGCGTAGTAAGAGCGCACCAGTTCCTGCGCTTCCTTGTCGGCCAGCACGTCGCCGGGCAGCGCTGTGCCCGCATCCACGCCACCTTCGAGCCCCTCGAAGAAGAAGCTGACAGGCACCTCCAGCGCGGCGGCGATTTCCCACATGCGGGACGCGCTGACACGGTTCATGCCAGTCTCGTATTTCTGGATCTGCTGGAACTTGATGCCGACCCGCTCGGCCAGTTGCTGCTGTGTCATCCCCACCATCCAGCGGCGGTGGCGCACACGTTTGCCAACATGGATATCTACCGGGTGTTTCATGGCTGTCTCCTGTCGCAGCGGCTGGCGGGTCCTGCACTCTGGCAGGCTACTGGATCTAGATAGGGTTGCACGGTCGGATGTCACGTCGCCCGATGTACTTGTCACGCACAATAAAATCCTTCGCGGTGAAATGCATTAGGACGCATTGTCCCGGTTGCATCGCGGCGCAGGGGCGCTAGCTTGCGTTGAATGTCCCGCAGGAGGATCCGCAATGCGCGCCTTTCGACTGAGCCGTTTCGACACCGCCCCCGCCGTGGAGGATATCGACACCCCCACCCCGAGACAGGGTGAAGCCCTGGTGCGGATCGCGGCCTGCGGGCTCAATTTCGCGGATCTGCTGATGCTGAAGGGAAGCTATCAGGACACGCCGGAGCTGCCCTTCACCATGGGCATGGAAATCGCGGGCACGGTCGAGGCACTTGGCCCCGACACGGACGGCCCCGCCCCCGGCACGCGGGTGGCGGTCTTTGCGGGCCAGGGCGGGCTGGCCGAGGCGGGGTGCTTTCCGGTCGACCGGATGACCCCCATCCCCGATGTGATGTCCTTCGAGGCGGCGGCGGGGTTCCTCGTGGCCTATGGCACCTCGCACCTGGCGCTTGGGCACCGGGCGCGGCTTCAAAAGGGCGAACGATTGCTGGTGCTTGGCGCGGCTGGCGGCGTCGGGCTGACGGCGGTGGAGATTGGCGCGCGGATGGGGGCGGAGGTCATCGCCTGCGCGCGCGGGGCGGCCAAGCTGGAGGTGGCCAGATCCGCCGGGGCCACGCATCTGATTGACAGCGAAACGCAGGATATCCGGGCCGAGGTGAAGGCGCTTGGCGGCGCGGATGTGGTCTATGACGCCGTGGGCGGCGATCAGTTCAAGGCGGCGCTGCGCGCGACCAATCCCGGCGGGCGGCTCATTCCCGTCGGATTTGCCAGCGGCGAGGTGCCCCAGATCCCCGCCAATATCCTGCTGGTGAAGAATCTCGACGTGATCGGGCTTTACTGGGGCGGCTACCTGACATTCGCACCCGAGGTGCTGACCCGCAGCCTCGCGCAACTGTTCGCCATGTACGAGGCCGGTGGTCTCAAGCCCCATATCGGCGCTGTCTATCCGTTGGATCAGGCTGCCGACGCCCTGGCGCTGCTCAAGTCCCGCAAATCCACGGGCAAGGTCGTCGTCACGCCCTGATCAGCGCAGCACATGCACGGCGCAAGGCGCGTGGCGCACGATCCGGGCAGAGGTGGAGCCGAGCAGGTAGTCGCCAATGCCGGGCTTGTGCGAACCGACGATGATCAGGTCCGCGCCCTCTTTCGCGGCGTAATCCGTCACGTCGCGGCCCGAGTGACCCTTGATGATTATCGGCGTCACGTCATCCGCGTCGCCGATGCGTTCGGCCAGACCGGCGCGCACCTTGTCCAGCGCCTGCCGAACAACCTCATCGGGCACATAGGCCCTCACTGATCCGTGCAGCGGTTCGAACACATGGAGCGCGATAATCTCGCCTCCGTCATCCTTCAGCTTGCGGGCAAGTTCCAGCGCTGTGGGGGCAAAGCCCTGATCGAGTGCCAGTGAGACGATAATCTTCTTGTACATGGGGTTTCTCCCTTTCCTAGGCCTGGGCCGCCGGGCGATCGGCCAGTTCGTGGGCAATGGCAAGATAGTGGACCGGCACGGTCAGCCCGTCCAGTTGGGCCGCCCGCAGCTGCTTTAGCCGCCTCTCTCCGGGCAGGCGTGTGCCGTCTTCACCCGTTACAAGCGACAGAAGCGTTTCCAGCCGCGCGGCGAAATCATGTGCAGGGCTGTCTGGCCGCAGGATCAGCAGGAATTGCCCGACGCCGGGGGGTGGACCGTCGGCGGTGAAGAAGGACCCGGCCTCGGCGCTGAAAGCAGCACTTGTCAGGACCGTGGACAGGATCTCGACCATCAGCGCCAGCGCCGTGCCCTTGGCCCCGCCAATGGGCATCATGGAGCCTTGCAGCGCCGCCTCCGGGTCCGTCGTTGGCTGGCCCTCGGCATCCAATGCCCAGCCTTCCGGGATCGGCTGGCCCGTCTTGCGGGCATGCATGAGCTTGCCGCGCGCCACTTGCGACAGCGACAGGTCGATGACCAGCGGATCGGCATTTTCTCGGGGGACCGCGAAGGCAATCGGGTTGGTGCCATAGACCGGCGCGGACCCGCCCCATGGCGCAATCGCCTTGGGGGTATTGGCCATCATGAGGCCAATGAAGCCCGCCCGCGCGATCCGGTCCACCTGCACGGACAATGCGCCTGCGTGGTGGGATCGGGTGATGGCCACCGAGGCCAAACCAAGCTCGCCAGCCACCCTCAGCCCCTCTGCGATGCCCAGATCGAGCGCGGGGAAGGCGAAGCCGTGATCGGCATCGACGGCCAGTTGCGTGGGCGAAAGCGTTTGGACGCGGGGAACAGCCCCGGCATTGACCTTTCCAGATCGGGCCTGCGCCATGTAGTCGGCCAACCGGGAAAACCCGTGGCCCACCTGCCCCTCCGCCTCGGCCTGCACGAGCGCCACGGCCACCGACCGGGCGGCGTCGCCGGTCAGGCCCGTGGCGCGGAAGGCGCGAAACAGAAGGTCGGTCGCATCGGCCATGCCGATACGGGTGGTCTGGGTCATGGCTCGGGGTCCGTGATCTGGTGCCGGGCGGCAGGGAAATCCGCCGCCCGGTCGGGGCGCTTACGCGCTGCGATAAAGCTTGGTCATCGAGAATTCCCGGTGCCCGAGCGCCTCCGCCGCCGTGTTGCGGCCATTGGCGGTGCGCCGGATCATCTCGATCAGGGCGTCGCCCGCCTCGTCGATGGTCTGGTCGCGGCGCAGGATGCCCGACACGTCCACGTCGATATGCTCACCCATGGTGCGCACGGTGCGCGGGTTCGCGGTGATCTTGATCACCGGAACGATCGGGTTGCCGACCACATTGCCCTGCCCGGTGGGGAAGGTGTGGATCACGGCGCCACCGGCGGCCATCAGAGTCACGCATTCGGCCGCGGCCGAGGAGCTGTCCATGAAGTAGAGCCCGTTGCCCGACGAGGGCTGCTCGGCCGGGTCGAGGATGTCGATATATTGCGACGTGCGACCGATCTTTTCGAGATTGCCAAGCGCCTTTTCCTCGATGGTCGTCAGGCCGCCCAGGATGTTGCCCTTGGTGGGCTGGCTGTCGGAAAGGTCATCGGTCTGGTGGGCGAAGATCACCTCGTCCTGATAGGCCTTCCACATCTTGTACCAGCGCTCGCCCACTTCCTCGTTGATCGCGCGCTTCTGGCAGATATGCTCCGCCCCGGTGATTTCCGAGGTCTCCCCGAAGAAGCCGGTGATCCCTTCGGGCAGCAGCTTGTCATACATGTTGCCGACCGTCGGGCAGGAGCCGAGACCGGTGGTGGTGTCGGATTCGCCGCATTTGGTGGAAACCCACAGTTCCGAGATCGAGCACTCTTCGCGTTGCACCTCGGTGGCCTTGTGGACGAAGTCCTTGGCGGCCCAACTGGCGGCGCGGATGGTTTCGAAATCGCCCTTCTGTTCGATCGAGAACTCGGCCACTTCCTTGCCGGTGGTGCGGATGCCGTCGGCAATGCGGCGGGTCCATTCCGGCTCGATCCCGATCACCACGACCGAATGCACATTGGGGTTGGACCCGGTACCGATCATGGTGCGGAAATGGGTTTCGAGGTCTTCACCGAACTGGAGGCGGCCATAGGCGTGGGGCAGCGCCATCGTGCCCTTGACGTTGTTGGCCACGGCCTCACAGGCCGCGTTCGAGATGTCATCCACAGGCAGGATGATCACGTGATTACGCACACCCACGCGGCCGTTTTCGCGCCGGTATCCCATGAAGGTGATGTTGGAATATTTCGATGCCATGTCCTTGGCTCCTTACCAGCGCTTGGTTTTACAGTTGTGGGTGTGCACATGCGCGCCCTTGGGGATGTCGGCGATGATCTTGCCGATGTCCTCGCCGTACTTGATGGCGGTGTCGCCTTCCTTGAGGTCCTTGAGCGCGATCTTGTGCCCGATCGGCACATCCGCCCCGGCGGTCAGCGTGAAGGTGGAGTTGTCATGGGTCACGCAGCAGAACATCTCGGTGCCTGCGGTGAGCCCCTCGACCACGACCACGCCGACATTGTCTTCGTGATCATGCACCAGAAGATGCGGGATGTTTGACATTGGTCTTCTTTCCTCGTGTCAGGGTTTGAGAATGATTTTCGGGGCAGGAACCTGTCCGCCCCGGATGTCGGCAAAGGCCTGCTGGCCTTCTGCCAGGTGGCGCGTTTCGGTCCAGTCGAGGGGACCGAGCGCGCCGGAGAACATGGCCGCGCAGGTGTCGCGGAAATCCTGTGCGGTGTAGGTGTAGGTGCCGATGAAGGTGATCTCCTGCAGGGTCATCCGCCGGATATCGAGCCCGCCTTCGGAGGCCCCAAGCCCGATATGGCCGATCACGCCGCCGGGGCGGGTATGGGCCGAGGCGGTGGCGCGGGTGGCGGGGTAGCCCACCCCGTCGATCACCAGATCGACCATGTGACCGGCGGCCAGATCGTCGGGCGCGATCACGTCGAAGCCGCGTGTCTTCAGGTATTCGGCCCGGATCGGGTTGGGTTCGATCACCTGCACCTGCGGAACACCCTGTGCATTCAGACTGAGCGCGGCACCGACGCCGATGGGACCGCCACCAATGACAAGGGCCGTGAGGCCCTCGCGCGGCTCATCACGCAGCACGTCGAGCGCCAGACGCACCGTATGCCAGCCGCAGGCAATGGGTTCGGCCAGCGAGGCCTGTTCCAGCGTCACGTGGTCGGGCACGGTCACAAGGTTGCCTTCGGGCATCGCTACAAGCTGCGCAAACGCGCCTTCTCGCGGCGGCATGGAGATGATTTGGCGGCTGGTGCAGAGGTTCTCGCGCCCCGTGGTGCAGGGCTTGCAGCTGCCGCAGGTGACAAGCGGATTGATCGTCACCCGTTCACCATCGCGCGCGCCGCCCATGATCACGCCTGCTGCCTCGTGGCCCAGGATCAGCGGCGCGGGGCGGCGTTCGTCATGGCCCAGAAAGGCATGCATGTCGGACCCGCAGATGCCGACACTGTCGACGCGGATCATGACCTCGCCCGCGCCCGCAACCGGATCGGGGCAGTCGGTGACCATCAGGGCCTCGGGCCCGGTATAGACAAGTGCTTTCATTTGGCCGTGAACCCCCCGTCCACCATCAGGATTTGCCCGGTCACGTAGGACGAGGCGTTCGAGGCCAGGAACAGAAGCGGCCCGTCGATGTCGCTGAGTGCCCCGTTGCGGCCGATGCAGGTTTGCGCCGCGTTGCGGGCGGCGCGGTCCGGGTCGCTGAACACGGCCCCCGTCAGCTCGGTCGGGAAGAACCCCGGCCCGATGGCGTTTGCCGTGATGCCGTGGGGCGACCAGGCCTCGGCCATGGCACGCGTCAGCTGCGCGATGCCGCCCTTGCTGGCGCCGTAGGCGATGCCGCCCGGAAACGCCCGAGTGGATTGCAGCGAAGCGAAGTTGACGATCCGGCCCCAGCCTTTTTCCTTCATCCCCGGCGCCAGCATCTGCGCAAGGAAGAAGGGCACCGAGAGGTTCAGCTCCAGCGTGACGTCCCAGCCTGCTTCCGTGACCTCGTCAGCGGGCTGACGGGTGTTGATCCCCGCCGCCGTCACGAGGATATCGGGCGCACCAAAAGGGGCGGAGAGACGCTCGGCCAGTCCCTCGCGCGCTACGCGGTCGGCAAGGTCGCAGGCCACCACGGCGGCCCGCTCGCCGGTTTCCGCCTGCCAGTCGGCCAGCGCCTCGGCCCGGCGGGCAACGCCCACGACGCAAGCGCCCGCCGCCGCCAGAACCGACGCGGCCCGACGCCCGAGGCCGGAACTGGCCCCGGTGACGCAGGCCACGCGGCCCGTCAGGTCGAAGAGGCCGGATGGGTTGTCCATGTCAGGCCTCGGCGCTGAGGTCGAAGACCTCGTCGGGGAAATATTTGTGCAACCGGATATCGGCGGTGCGGGCATGGCCCTCCATCCCCTCCAGCCGGGCGATGCGCGCAGTGGCCTCGGCCACGGGCTTGGCGCCTTCGCGCGTGGCGCGCTGCCATGTCACGATCTTCATGTATTTGTGCACGCTGAGCCCGCCGGTATAGCTGGCCGCGCCCGAGGTGGGCAGAACGTGGTTCGTCCCCGACGCCTTGTCGCCAAAGGCCACGGTGGTTTCTTCCCCAAGGAAGAGCGAGCCGTAGCAGGTCAGCCGGTCGAGCCACCAATCGAGGTCTTCGGCCTGCACCGTCAGGTGTTCCGGCGCGTAATCGTCGGAACAGGTCGCCATTTCCTCACGATCCGCGCAGAGGATCACCTCGGCATAGTCGCGCCAGGCGGCGGTGGCGTTATCGCGGTTGACCTCGGGCAGATCGTTGATCAACTCGGGCACCAGACGCATGACCTCCTCGGCCAGCGCGCGGTCATCCGTCACCAGCCAGACGGGCGAGTTATAGCCATGCTCCGCCTGCCCCACGAGATCGGTCGCCACCACCATCGGATCGGCGGTGCTGTCGGCCAGGATCAAGCTGTCGGTTGGCCCTGCGATCATGTCGATCCCGACGCGACCGAAGAGGATGCGCTTGGCCTCTGCCACGAACTGGTTGCCGGGACCGACGAGGATGTTGGCCTTGGGCAGACCGAAGAGGCCGAAGGTCATCGCCGCCACGCCCTGCACGCCGCCCATGGCCATGATCTTGTCAGCGCCGCAGATATGGGCTGCATAGATGATCGCGGGTGCCACGCCCACGCCGGGATGCGGAGGCGAACAGGCGGTGATGTGACGGCAGCCCGCGACCTTGGCGGTGGTCACGGTCATGATGGCGCTGGCGACGTGGCTGTAACGCCCGCCGGGCACGTAGCAGCCCGCTGCGTCCACGGGGATGGCCTTCTGCCCCGCGATCAGCCCCGGCACCACCTCGTATTCCACATTGGCGACGGTTTCCTTCTGACGCTCGGCAAAACGCTTCACGTTGTCATGGGCAAAGCGGATATCGGCCTTGAGCTTTTCGGGCACCAGTGCGCAGGCAGCCTCGATTTCCTCGGGCGACAGGATGATGCTGCCCTCGTATTTGTCGAACTTCGCGGCATATTCCAGTGCCTTGGCGTCCCCGCCCTGCTCGATGTCGTCAAGGATGCCCTGCACGATCTTGTGCGTCTCGGAGGCGTCGCTTTTCGAGGTCAGGGTAGCTTTCTTGAGATACTCTCTCGGCATTTCGGTTACCTGTATAGTTCGGGAAGAAGAGTGGTGGAGATCGCGGGGACATAAGCGATCAGCAGTGTCACGATCAGCATGAAGAAGACGAAGGGGATGGCCCGGTGCGCGATCCTGAGGATCGACTCGCCGGTAATCCCTGACACCACGAAGAGGTTGAGCCCGAGCGGCGGGGTGATGAAGCCCACACCGAGCGCGGTGATCATCATGATGCAGAACTGAACCTCGTTCATGCCGATATTGTCAGCGAGCGGCTTCAGGATCGGCGCGAGGATCACGATGTTGGGCGTGGTTTCCATGACGCAGCCCGCCGCGATCAGGATCAGCACCATCATGCCAATGAGCACGTACTCGTTGTCGGAAAGCGAGGTCAGCGCCCCCACGAAGCCCTGCGGCACGCCGATGATGGCGAGCGCCTCGGCCAGCGGGATGGAAAACGCGATGATGGGCAGGATCACCCCATTGACCTTGGCGGAGCTGACCAGCATGGCCGGGAAGTCCGACAGTTTCAGCGTGCCAAGGATGAAGCCCATGACGATGGTCACGACCACGGCGACAGCGCCCGCCTCGGTCGGGGTCAGGCGACCCGAGAAGATGCCGTAGAAGATGATGCCGGGCACGAGGAAGGCGTACCAGCCGGATTTGATCGTCCGCCACAGGTTCGCACGCCATT
Organism: Nioella sp. MMSF_3534; assembly: GCF_030732985.1. Lineage (GTDB taxonomy): Bacteria > Pseudomonadota > Alphaproteobacteria > Rhodobacterales > Rhodobacteraceae > Nioella. The sequence continues at coordinate 9,024 of NZ_JASHJX010000028.1, read as the reverse complement.
CCGCAGGGGTCATGATGCCGCCGCCTTCCCAGGCGTTGAGGCGGTTCATGACAACGTTGGTCGCAAGGATCGACAGCAGGATCAGGATGCCGGGAATGAGGGCAGCAAGGAACAGGGTCGAGACCGCTATACCCAGGACAAGGCCGATGATGATATAGGCGATCGAGGGCGGAATGAGGATGCCGGTACAGGCCCCCGCCGCGACAAGCGCACAGGCATAGGGGCGCGGGTAGCCGCTCTCGACCAGACGGTCGATGGTCATCCGGCCCACGGCGGCGGCCCCGGCGGCGTCGGAACCCGAGATCGCCGCGAACATGCCGCAGACTAGAACCGTGGCAGAACCAAAGCCGCCCTTCGCCCAACAGGTCAGCGCCTCGGCCACGTCGAGGAATTTTCGGGACAACCCGGTGCGCACCAGCACGTCACCGGTCAGGATGAACAGGGGCACGGCGGTCAGCGCGAAGGCGTCAATGCCGCTGAAGAGCTTTTCACCCAAAAGGCTGAGCGGCAGCGCGCCGGACCAGACCAGCATGAGGATCGTCGATACACCGATCGAGGCCCAAACGGGCACCGCCAGGGCGACCAGAACGACGAAGATAAGTACGGGGCCGTAGAAATCCCATCCAAGCTGAAGGGAGGTTTCCTGCAGGGCTTGCCACATCATGGTGCAGATCCTCCCTTAATCGAAGAGTTTGTCGCCTTCGTAAACGGGCCGGCCGTTACGAAGGTCAGAGATGTCACGAAGGAAGGATTGCACCAGCCGGAAGATGACGAGGGCAAACCCGAAGGGCACGGCGAAAAGGAAGAAGTAGTAGCCGATGCGCAGACCATGCGTGACCGAGCCGAAGACCCAGGACACGTGCACCGCCTCCCACGACCAGTAGAGCGCGATCACGGAAACGCAGAACATGACGATGTCGCCGAAGATGTAGAGCAGCGCCTTCACCCGTGGCCCGACATAATTCATGATCACGTCGATACGGATATGGCCCCTCTCGCGCACGGCGGCGGCGGCGCCGATCCAGGCGAGATAGATGAAGGAATAGCGGACGATTTCTTCGCCCCAGATCGAGGAATAGGACAGGATTTCCCGCCGCAGCACCTCGATGGCCATGGTAACCACCAGCATCACGTAGAAAACAAGCAGGAGCCAGCGCTCCGCGTTCCTGTCTATGGCTTCATACAGTCTGGACATGGCCCCTCCACCCGGCTTGCCGGCTCCATCTCGTCACACGCTGTGGGAGTTGGGATAAGGACCGGCGCACCACCTGCGCGCCGATCCGGGTTGTGTTGGTCTTACGCGTCGTGCACGTAGTAGCGGCCCATGGTGCCTGCGGCCTCTTCGAGGCGTGCGAAGGTTTCCATGGATCCGGCGAGTTCCATCTTGAACTCGTCCCATTCGCTGCGCTGGTAGCCACCGACCTCTTGCCATTCGGCAAGCTGGTCGTCGCTGAGCGAGTGGAATTCCACACCGTTGGCAATCAGCTGCGCCATGGCGTAGGAACGCGCCGCCGGAACCTTGGCGAGGTTCTGGGCCTGGGTGATTTCCCCTGCGAACTCAATGCCTTCCTGCACGTCGGCAGGCAGTGAGTTGAACCATTCGAGGTTGATAGAATAGACCTGACTGTCCGGCACCGCCTGGGTGAAGGTCACGTGGCTGAGGATTTCACCGAAGCCGAAGACATGCAGCGCGCCGACCGACGGGTCGAGCGCATCGGCCACACCCTGACGGATCGCCGACGGGGTTTCGCCCCATGCCACCGGGGTCGGGTTGGCGCCGACCATGCGGTAATACTGCTGCAGCATGGCGGACCCCGGAACGCGGAACTTGACGCCTTCCATATCGGCCGGGGTGATGATGGCATCGCCGCCACGACGGACCGCGACAACACGCGGGTCGATCACGATGTAGAACAGCGATTTGAAGCCTGCCTGCGCGATGCGCGGGTCCACTTCGGCCTTCCACGCCTCGGAGCTGGTGAGGTTGGTGAACCGCTGGTTGGAGCCGCAGAAATACGGCAGGTTGATCAGGTCCACCACGCTGGCGAAGGGGGCGAAGTTGGACAGCGAGTGCTGCGCACACTGGATGGTGCCGCCCTGCACCGCCTGAACCAGAGCACCGCCCGCGCCGAGTTGGCCGCCGGGGGCAAGGCGCACATAGACTTTGCCGTTGGTCATGTTCTGGATGTTTTCCTTCAGGTCCAGCTGCATGATCGGATAGCTGCGCGACGCGCCAAGCACGTAAGCGGTGGCCAGCGTCATGATGTGATCGGCGGCATCCTCACGCTCGCGCTCCTCCTGCGCGGTTTGTGCGACGGCCTGATCGGACCACAGAACGCCCCCTGCCCCGGCAACCATTGCAGCGGTAAAGCCACCGGTCCCTGCCAGCTTGAGGAAATTCCGCCGTTCGGCCGATTTCAGCTCCTGCTTGTCTTTGAAGTCCATTCCGCTTCCTCCCTTAGTTTCGCGGTCTTATTCGTCAGCGTTGCGCCGGGCCTCTGCCTTCAGAATGCCGGACACGAACGTGATGGATGTCAGGAAGAGGACGATCATTTCAGCCACATCGCCCATGAACGCGGCATTGGCGAAAGCGCCAAGCACGACATTGGCAAGGAAGATCAGAAACAAGACTGCTGAAATTGCGAAGACCATGGTTCCTCCCGAACTCGGCAAAAGTGCCGATTCGAGATCAGTGTAAGCGCTTACACGACATCGTGCAAGCGCTTACACTTGTGCTTTACCCTCGCGGCACCGTAACGTAGCGGGTAAAGACAGCCGACATAACGAGACCAAAGGCACTGACCGAGATATGACCGCCAAGGCCCCCCAGGCCCCGCGCCCCGTTCCCACGCTGGAAGATGTTGCCCGTCTGGCAGGTGTGTCGACGGCGACGGTCTCGCGCTGCCTGAACACGCCCGACCGGGTGGTGAAAAGCACGCGCGACAGGGTGATGTCGGCGGTGGACCAGTTGGGATACGCGCCCAATTTCGGGGCACGGGCCCTGGCGGCGAAACGCACCAATACCATCGGCGCGATCATCCCGACGATGGAAAACGCGATCTTCGCGCGCGGGCTTCAGGCCTTTCAGGAAGAGCTTGGGCTGCACGGCATGACCCTGCTGGTCGCCAGTTCTTCCTACAGTGAGGATGTGGAACGGGAACAGATCCGCACCCTGTGCGCACGGGGGGCCGACGCGCTTTTGCTGATCGGTCACCATCGCAGCCAGGGGACGCTGGATTTTCTGGAGGCGCGCTCGGTGCCGGTGCTGGTGGCCTGGGTCTATGACCCCGACAAGCCGCAACCCTCCATCGGTTTCGACAACCGCGCCGCCATGCGCGAGATGGCGGAACTGGTGATCGCCAAGGGCCACCGGCGGATCGGCGTCATCTCGGCCCCCTGCGATTCCAATGACCGGGCCAGCGAACGGGTGCAGGGCATCCGCGAGGCGATGGCGGCGCATGCTCTGCCCGCCGACGCGATGGCGCTGCACGAGACCCCCTATTCCATCGAGAACGGCGCTGCCGCCTTTCGGCAGGTGATGGACAGCCCAGATCCGCCAACAGCCGTGATGTGCGGCAATGACGTGCTGGCCGTGGGCGCGTTGCGCGCGGCGCGTCAGATGGGGTTGTCGGTGCCGGGCGACGTGTCGATCACCGGGTTCGACGATATCGAACTTGCGCAACTGGTCGATCCGCCCCTGACCACCGTCCACGTCCCGCATCGCGATATGGGGCGCATGGCAGCGCGGCTATTGGTGCAACAGCTCAACGGTGATGGCCCGATGGCCAGCACCCGGCTGGACACCTACCTGTGCGACCGAGAGACGCTCGGACCCGCGCCGCGCTAGGGCTCACATCGCCCGATAGGCCTGCCGCACCATCTCGGCCAGCGCCTGCACGGGTTCCTCCTTGGCCAGTTCCGCACCGTACATGTTGATCTTGATCGACGGCAGATCAGGCAAGGCACCGTGGTGATGGATGCGTTCCACATAGGGCGGCTCGGCCCCCTCGACACAGGCATGCACTGCCAGATCGGCACTGATCGAGGCCTCTACCGTGCGGGAATTGTCGCTTTCCACCGCCATTTCCCAGCTGATCCCCGCGTTATCCAGTGCCTCCTGCACCGGTTTGCGGAAGATGCAGAGTTGCTCGAAGGCCAGCCGCAGGGGACGCTGCCGCCATTCATTGCCCTTGATCGCCCCCACCCAGACCAGCGGGCGTTCCTGCAAGGTCTCGCCGCCGCTGTCGAGCGCGCCTTCCGTGGTCAGGGCAAGATGCACCTCGCCGCGTTCCAGCATCCGGCGCAGCCGCGAGGTGTAGGAGCTGACAAGCTGTACCTTCATCCTCGGGAAGGCCGCGTTGAACCGGTGCAGCACCTGCGGAATGGCGGGGTAGACGATGTCGTGGGGCACCCCGAGAAACAGCTCGCCCTCGAAATCCTGAGACGTGAGCCGCGCCAGCACCTCGTCATTGAGGGCGAGCATCCGGCGTGCATAGCTGAGCATCTGTTCGCCGGAATTGGTCAGCGCCATCTTGCGGGCCGACCTGTCCAGAAGGGACACGCCGATGCTTTCCTCCAATCGCTTGAGCTGCATCGACACCGCCGATTGCGTCAGGTTCAGCAGCCCGCTGGCCTTGGTCACGCCCCCCGCATCGGCCACAGTGACGAAGGCGCGCAGGGCGGTCATGTCGAGATTGCGCATTTCATCAAGCCTTGTGATTATAACTTTCAAAAACATTCATTTTCATAATGCACAAACCCGCCCTATGTATCAACCATCGAAATATGACAAACGCCGACAATCACGAACTGGAACATCCCATGGCCTATGCAATCGCACGCTCTTCGATCTCCGCCCCCCGCCGGTCTGGCGGGATCGCCTTTTTCCGTGCCGCCGTGGCCGCATGGCGCCAGCGCCGCGCGCTGGAACGTCTGGATGCCAATGCCCGCCGCGATCTTGGCCTGAGCCAGGCCGACGTTACCCGCGAAATCAACCGCCCCGCATGGGACGTGCCGCAAAGCTGGCTGGTCTGATCCCGCACCTTCCAAGCCACACGCCGTAAAAAGACTGTTCTCCCTGTCCGGCGGAGCTTGAAATAGCGCCCTGTCTTACCGATATTGTCAGGTAAGGCGGGGCGTTTTGCGTTTCCGCCACCACTCATATGCCTTTCTTCGGAGGACCAGATGGCACAATTCGACACGATCCGCGCCGGCGCAGGTGGCGTCAGCGCCGCCCAGATCGACGCGGGCCTGCGCGCCCACATGAACAAGGTCTACGCGACCATGTCCATCGGCATGCTCATTACAGCGCTTGCTGCTTGGGCCATCGCAGGCCTTGCCGTGACCACCGATCCCGTTGGCGCAACCTACATGCTGCGTGAAGGCGAATACCTCTCTGGCGTGGGTGAGGCTATCTATCTCAGCCCGCTGAAATGGGTTGTGATGTTCGGCCCGCTGGCCTTCCTGTTCTTCGGTTGGGGCGCGCTCATGAGCCGTGGTTCGGCTGCCGCGGTGTCGTTCGGCTTCTTCGTCTTCGCCGCTGCGATCGGCGTGTCGATGAGCTCGATCTTCCTCGTCTACACCGATTACTCGATCGTGCAGACCTTCCTCGTGACCGCAATCGCCTTCGCCTCGCTCAGCCTCTATGGCTACACGACGAAGCGCAACCTGTCGGGCATGGGCACCTTCCTGATGATGGGTGTGATCGGGCTGCTGATCGCGATGATCGTGAACATCTTCCTGCAATCGCCTGCGATGATGTTCGCCATTTCGGCCATCGGTGTGCTGATCTTCGCGGGTCTGACCGCGTTCTACACGCAGGACATCAAGAACACCTACGTGGCCCACGCCATGCATGGCGATCAGGAATGGCTGGAAAAAGCCGCCATCGACGGCGCGCTCAGCCTCTACATCAGCTTCCTGAACATGTTCCAGTTCCTGCTGATGTTCATGGGCTCGCAGGAATAACACCTTTACTGACGAAACGAATTGAGGCCGGGGATCATCCCCGGCCTTTTTCTTTGCCCCCTGACGCCATGTCGCCGGTTCCCTTGTGCCGCCCTGCCCCTATCCTGCCGTCATGGATCGCCTGCTTGCCCCGCTTCTGTCGCCTCTCCTGATCGCCCAGGCCCTGCGGCTGCGCGCCCGTGCGCTGCGCCTGCCGGAACCGCCCGGCCCACGACGCGGTGAGCTCGGTCGAGGGCCTGATTTGCGCCTGCTGATCCTTGGCGACAGCTCTGCCGCAGGGGTGGGGGCCGCGCATCAAGGGGAGGCGCTGAGTGGTCAGCTTGCCGCTGCCCTCGCCCCACATCGCCGCCTGACCTGGCAGTTGGAGGCGAGGACCGGCGCCACCAGCCGCAGCACGCTGACCCGGCTGGAGACCCTGCCCCGGCAGCACTTCGACATCGTCCTGCTGGTTCTGGGGGTCAATGACGTGACCAGCTTCGCTCCGCTGACGCGCATCCTTGCCGACCGGGCGCAGATCGCGCAGGAGGTCGCGGCGCGGCTCAACACCCCCAACCTGATCATCACCGGCATCCCGCCGCTTGCGCAATTCCCGCTGCTACCCGATCCCCTGCGCTGGATTCTGGGGCAACGGGCGGCGCGGCTGGAACGCCAGCTGCACGCGCAGGCGGAGCGCGCGGGGCATCTCTACCTGCCCTTCAGCATGCCGATGCAGCCCGATCTGATGGCCGAGGACGGATTCCACCCCGCGCCCCAGGCCTATGCCCTCTGGGCCAAAGCCCTGACCCCTCATCTTCTGATGACAGCCCCTAGAGCGCCCGGATCATCCGCACCGCCGGGAAGTTGACATCAGGGGCCATGGCGATGATCTCCTCCCGCTCCACCGCAAAGCCCATGGCCGCGTAGAAGCGCACGGCGGTCAGCGTTGACAGGGCCACCAGTTGCGTCAGCCCGGCGGCTCGCGCTTCCTCGAAAGATCGGCGCATGATCGCCGCCGCCAGCCCCTGCCGCGTGGCCTGCGGATGTGTCACCACGTGACGGATTTGGCCCGTGCCAGTCGGTTCCGCCTGATGCGGGCTTTCTACCGTCCAGCCGCCTGCCGCAAGGGGGGCGCCACCATCCTCGGGCTCTGCAAGGTAATAGCTGCCTGAGACCAGAAGGCCCGGATTGGCGCGGGCGATCAACGGTAGGGCGCGGGCCAACAGATCCGGCGCGTAGTCGGCCGCCAGCAACACCGGGTAGCTGTCCATGAACAGCCGGTTCAGCGGCTCCAGATCAGCCGCATGCGTTTTGCGGATGCGCATGTTTCCAGCCATGGTCCTTCCCCAAATAGAAACCGGGCCGCGACTGGTTTCAGCGCGGCCCGGTTCAAAGACTTACCTGGAAAGGGTCAGATCACTTGATCTTGCCTTCCTTGTATTCCACGTGCTTGCGCACGACCGGGTCATACTTCCGTACGGTCATTTTCTCGGTCATGGTGCGTGCATTCTTCTTGGTCACATAGAAGTGGCCGGTGCCCGCCGTGGAATTCAGGCGGATCTTGATTGTGGTCGGCTTCGCCATGTCAAACTCCTGCAAAGCGGGGCGCGCGGGGGGCAGACGATCCCAAGCGCTCGTATCTCTGGTTGAGCGCGTCTTTTACCCTTGCGCGATGTGGTGTCAACCGAAAAGGGGCAGAATTCCGAGGCTCCAGACCGCTCCGGCCGCTGCCATGGTGCCAAGAACCGCCAGAAGGTCCCATTTGCGCTGCATCAGAAGCCAAGCCGCCAGCCCCGCCAACAGAATCGCGCCGGGGTCGATTGTCGACAGTTCTGGCAACCAGAGCGTGGCGGGGCCAAGCGCCGTTGGCGTGACATCCGTGAAAAAGACATGCAGCGCGAACCAGATCGACAGATTCAGAATCACCCCGACCACGGCGGCCGTGATCCCCGACAGCGCCCCGTTGAGACGCGGCTGCGCGGTGATCCACTCCACATAAGGCGCGAAGGCAAAGATCCACAGGAAGCAGGGCATGAAGGTGACCCACAGCGTCACGCAGGCCGCCAGCAGGCCGAGCCCCAGCCCCCCCTGCCCGGCCCCGGCCAGGAACCCGACGAACTCCGTCACGAGAATCAGGGGCCCCGGCGTGGTTTCCGCCAACCCGAGCGCATCCATCATCTGCCCGGTGGTCAGCCAGCCGAAATCGCCCACCACCTGCTGCACCATATAGGCCAGCACCGCATAGGCCCCGCCGAAGGTGACGACGGCCAGCTTGGAAAAGAAAAGCCCCACCTCGGTCAGCACGCTGTCCGGCGCGATTCCCCACAGCAGGGCCAGCGGCCCCAGCCAGAGCGCGCCCCAGATCAGGACGGTCCGCAGACTGCGCATCAGGGAAACGGGCGGCGCTTCCGCGTCTTCTGCCTTGCGGCCCATCCACAATGCCCCGAGCAGCGCCGCGACCGCGATGACCAGCGGAAATGGCAAGCCGAAGGCGAAGAGCCCGAGAAACGCCAGCGCCGCCAACCCATAGGCCAACCGCCCCTTCAGGGCCTTGCGGCTGACCCGCAACAGCGCCTCGATGACGACGATGATCACGGTGGCCTTGATGCCGAGGAACAGCGCCGCGACCAGTGGCATCTGCCCGAAACTGACATAGAGCGCCGCCAGCAGCATCACCACCAGTGCCCCCGGCGCCACGAACAACCCGCCCGCGATCAGCCCGCCCCGCGTGCCATCCCGCCGCCAGCCCGCATAAGTCGCCAGTTGCATCGCCTCTGGCCCGGGCAACAGCATGGTGAAGGACAGGGCCCCCAGGAATTGCCGCTCGCTCAGCCAGTCCCGCCGCTCGACCAACTCGCGATGCATCAGCGCGATCTGTGCAGCCGGTCCGCCGAAAGACAGAAGCCCGATCCGCCCGAACACGCGGATCATCTCCGCCACATCCTGCCGCGTCTGCATATTGGGACCCACCTGTTGCCACTGAGCCCAGAAACCGGCATTGGCCCGCGAAGACAACCCCCCCCGTGTCTTCATGGCACCGATAAGTGCAGCGGATTTGCAAGAGCGTTTTGCGCGGCCCGG
>NZ_JASHJX010000027.1 GCF_030732985.1 Nioella sp. MMSF_3534 | reverse complement strand
AGATCAGACATGTTACCGCTCGTTTTTTCGAGCCGTGAATCATGCCGCCAGACGGAAATCAATGGGTCCTGAGCCTAAGCGGCCGCCCTCCTGCTCAGCTTCCCGACGATTGATGCCGACACCTGCCGCGCAGACATCGCGCGGGGGTAAGGCAGTTCTTCCATCTCCGGCACGTCCCCATAAAGCGCCTCGAACTCGGCGAAGTTGTCGAAGACGCGGCGGGAGACATTGTCGATAAACGTTTCCGCAGGCGCACCATTTGCGAGGATGATCTCATGTTCCTCGGTTTCCACATGATAGACGGTGTAGGTCTCCCCCATCTCGGCGAGCGGCACCCGCGTGATGGACGTCCCATTCACCAGCGCCCCGGCATGACAGATCACACCGTCCACCAACATCCCGTGGTCGGCGGTGACGGTCAGGTCAGCATGCGGCAGGCCCGCACCAAGAGACCCCGCCGCAAACCGCACCGGCATCAGCCGTTCTGCGGGGCCGAACCGGGTCATCACCGTCTGGCGACCGATCCACTTGACGAGCACCGCACGGCCCTCGGCAGTCAGGACCGTATCCCCGATGCACAGGCGCTCCACCGCGACCTCGCCTGCTGGCGTTGCGATCAGGCTGCCTTCGGCAAAGCAGAGCGGCGCGCCATTGGGCTCGAAATTGTTTGAGAAATTCGTGGTCGAACCGGAACTCGGCACGTCATCCCCCAGTTCGGTTTCAGCCCGGTTGTAGGGGATGTAGTAAGAGCCATTGGCGGCAGAATAGAAGATCGGATGCTCGCTGCCGTCCGAATGCGTGTAGTAGTAGCCGCTGAACACCCAGTCGGTGCCATCGACGGTGTCGATCCCGATATCGAGATTGCCGTCATTGTTCTGATCCACCACGGTATGGGGCTGGTAGAAAGGCGGCAACTTGGTTGTCCAAGACAGTGTCGTTCCGTCATCAGTCACGCCGTCCAATCTCATGAGATGTGTGTAGTCGTGATACCCTGTCGTACCAAACGGGAGGTTGTCCGTACTGTCCGTAATCGCGCCCGAGCTAGGGAACTCGGCGGCCAGGTCAACCTCGGACGTGCTGTAGACGATGATGTGCGGCGCAATGGACGGGATGTTGTAAGCCCGTTCAAAGATCGGATGCTGTGTCCCGTTCTGATCCGTGTAATAGTAACCAGAGAAGGTGTAGAGCTGGTTTGCGACATGGTCGAGCCCGATATCGAGGTCGCCATCGTCATTGGTATCGGTAATAGTATTACCGGCACCGGTCTGAGACTGAGTGGATGTCCAGGACAGCGCGGTGCCGTCATCCGAGGTGCCGTAGAGACGAACAATCCCGTCGAATCCGCCGATGAATGTCGCCATGTCGCCCTCGGTTTTCTATCAACATTTGCGCGGGGGCGCTTCAAGCCACGCGATCTCCGGCCGATGCCCGTCACACCGGGCCGCTGGATCAAAAAGGCCTCAACAAAAACGCTGATACCAAGCCAACGAAGCGGTCAAAAATAACCGTCCCCCACGGGCCGAACCCTAACCCTCTGAAATCGCCTGTCAATAGTTGAATGGCAAATCATTCAGGCGGTATGTCACGCGACTCTTTGTGCGGACGAGATGCGCCGAATCCGCGCCGGCACCTGCCGCGCAGACATCGCACGGGGGTAAGGCAGTTCTTCCATCTCGGGCACATCGCTGTAGAGCGCCTCGAACTCTGAATAGTTGTCGAAGGCGCGTCGGGAGACATTGTCAATGAAGGTCTCCGCAGGTGCGCCATTGGCGAGGATGATCTCATGCTCCTCGGTCTCGATATGGTAAACCGTGTAAGTCTCCCCCATCTCGGCCAGAGGAACGCGGGTGATCGTGGTTCCGTTGACCAAAGCCCCGGCGTGGCAAATGACCCCATCCACCAGCATCCCGTGGTCGGCAGTGACGGTCAGGTCAGAATGCGGCAGGCCATCGCCGAGCGAGCCAGCCGCAAACCGCACCGGCATCAGCCGCTCAGCAGGGCCGAAGCGGGTGGAGACGGTCTGGCGGCCGATCCATTTGACCAAGACCGCATGACCCTCGGTGGTCAGAATTTGGTCGCCCATCTCAAGGGTCTCGACCGCGACCTCGCCCGCGGGCGTTGCAATCATCGCCCCGGCAAGGAAACAGGCCGGTGACGTCCCAAGGGTCTGGCTGCCTGGATTGTCCTTGAAGAACTCCACATCAGACCCCGCATCGGGGCTTCCTGCCGTAGAAGAATCGTATGTGGTGAACAGGCCGTCGCTGTCGCCCACGGTCGCAGCGGTGCCGAATACATAGCCCGTGCTGCCATCGAAAACGCCGGTCCCGAGATAGTAGAGAGGCCCGGAGACACCGGCGGCGTCGAAGAATTCCAACAGAATGTGCGACGGCAACCCGGAAAGCGACACCTCGTCCCCGACCGAAACCACGCCGTCATCGATCGTGGCGACAACCTGGAACGTGCCTTCATCGCCGCCGTCTGTCCGCCCCCTGGCATTGCAGTAGGCAAAAGATCCGAAAGTGAATGACGTTGGCATAACTGGTTCCCCCGTAATCTGTCTGCAAGCTCAATCCCGTGACACTGCACCCAAGCCAAATGCGGCGTCAAGCCTGCGATCCACTGGACTGCAATCCCGCGGGCAGGGCGAAGCAACGCATTGAATTAAAAGTGAAATATCCGTTTTAGGCGACCTTTGCACCCGCGATTGCCCGTATCACCCACCCCGGCACCTGCCGCGCGGACATCGCACGGGGGTAAGGCAGCTCTTCCATCTCGGGCACATCGCCGTAGAGCGCCTCGAACTCGGCATAGTTGTCGAAGACCCGGCGGCTGACATTGTCGATAAACGTCTCGGCGGGGGCACCATTGGCGAGGATGATTTCGTGCTCTTCCGTCTCGATATGGTAGACGGTGTAGCTCTCGCCCATCTCGGCCAGCGGCACCCGCGTGATCGTGGTACCGTTCACCAGCGCGCCCGCGTGGCAGATGACGCCGCCAACAAGCATCCCGTGATCGGCGGTGACCGTCAGGTCCGTATGCGGCAGGCCCTCGCCCAGAGACCCGGCAGCAAAGCGGACAGGCATCAGCCTTTCGGCGGGGCCGAAGCGGGTGGACACGGTCTGACGTCCGATCCATTTGACGGGCGTGCAACTGCCATTCTGAGAAACGATGAGATCGCCGATGGAGAGCGATTCAACCGGCTTCTCCCCGTCAATTGTGGAGATCAGGCTTCCGGCAAGAAAGCACGTCACATTGGCAGCCTGAGTGGCGTAGGTCGTGCCATTCACATCGGGGTTGGTATGGCTGACTGGGTCGTTTGTTCCGGTCCAGTAATTGTGATCGTCCCCGTGTAGGGTGATGTCACCGCCAGTGAACATCATGTTGTCTCGGACATTCGTAAAATTATCGAGATCCTCGACCGCGGGGCTGGCGAGTGTCGGATTGTTTGCGATGAAAGTGTTCAATGCGCTGTCCGACAGGCCGGTCACCGTCAGAGTATCCGTGGTGACCGATAGGTTCGTTAAAGTCTGGTTCCACAAACCGCCATTGCTGATCGCGGCGATCACCTGCCCGCCCGAACCGGCAATAAGGTTGTCAGATGAGGTGATCGAAATGGTGCCTGTGAAGCCGGAGATTGAGCCTCCGGAGGGATCGGATTGAACCGTTGCCGAGCTATTGTTGGGCAGAATGATCACCACCTGATCCAGGGCCGACAGGCCGCCAACCCCCACCGTGTAGGTGAAAAACCCATCCCCGAGAGCCTCTGGCTGGTGGAAGGTGATGGTTTCGCCCGCCGCGATATTCGTCGTCGTCACAAAGGAAAAGGAGTCCGCGTTCGACCCATCGGGATCGGTGATCAGCGACGTGAAATAGATATCTCCAACGGAAACGGGCATTGGCTTCTCCTAATATGGCTATCGACGGCGCATGAGGCTGAAAAACCATTGCGCATGAGTAGTATCGGCGACCCTAGGTGTCCGATGACAACAGGACAACACCAAATTGAATCTGGGCCAGACCTTTCATCCATGACGGTCGTGCGTGGCGATCAGCAATAAGCACTGCGGGAGCGGCCAAGACGAACGGTGACCCTCCCCGGCACCTGCCGCGCGGACATCGCACGGGGGTAGGGCAGTTCCTCCATCTCCGGCACCTCGCCATAAAGCGACTCGAACTCTGCATAGTTGTCGAAGACCCGGCGGCTGACATTGTCGATAAACGTCTCGGCGAGGGCACCATTGGCGAGGATGATCTCATGTTCCTCGGTCTCGATGTGGTAGACGGTGTAGCTCTCGCCCATCACGGCCAGCGGCACGCGGGTGATCGTGGTTCCGTTCACCAGCGCCCCCGCATGACAGATCACCCCGTCCACCAGCATTCCGTGATCGGCAGTCACGGTCAGGTCGGTATGTGGCAGGTCCGCGCCCAGAGACCCGGCGGCAAAGCGCACCGGCATCAGGCGCTCTGCAGGGCCGAAGCGGGTGGAGACGGTCTGGCGACCGATCCATTTGACCTTTGCGGTCTGGCCATCCTGCGTAGACAACCTGTCCCCTATGCTAAGGGTCTCCACCCGTCGCTCACCGTCCGGCACGGTGATCCGCGTCCCTGCCAAAAAGCACAGCGCAAGCTGAGACCGGGTATAGGCCGGGATATCATCAACGTGGGTCGGATAGGCTCCTGTTGAGTTTGGCGACACGAGTTCCGTGATGTCGCCAGAGCTGTTGACAAAAACAAGGAACAGATTGCCAGACGCGTCTTCGTAGAAACCGTCAAAAAGGCGATTGGTAGAGCTCTCGAGAAACCTGTCGCCCAGATCCCACGTACCGTCATCGGTATCGGAGCTTCCTATGATCGTCGAAACATTCTGAACGGACAAAAAGCCCAACGCCGGATGGACCGGTGCGAATGACGCCACCTCATAGTCTTGTGCCATCGCTCATACCCCCCCTTGCAGATCGCCACGGTTCTCCAGAACCTCAAACCTTGAAGACAAGGGTAGTGTAAAAGGATCCGAAGGTCTATTCGTTGATCTTTGTCAACTATTCACATTCCAGATTACTGAGGGGTCGACTTCAGCCTGCTACACGGAATGGAAATTACAATCGGCCTGCGTGCCAACCCCCGAGGATCCACAGAAGGCATCTTTTGGAAGATTCTCGCAGGAGGTCTCGCGACACAATCGCGTGGTCAGGAAGACTGGATTGCGCGTCTCAGCGACATGACCCCAACCAGGAAGAGGCCCAAGATCCAAAACCCAAAGCAGATTGCCGCCGTGCCGCCGAGGAAGCCCAGGAACGCCCCGCGTGCACCCTCCAGCGGAACCTGTGACGCCAGCGGCGCCCACATCGCGCCCGTGACGATCTGAGCGCCAAGCGTTGCCGCGAAGAGCGCCGCAACCGCGACAACAGCCAGCCCCACCGCCGCCGCCAGAGCCGGCGCGCGCGCCGCCGTTCTTAGCCCCCGGCGCAGCGCCTGCATCTGCCGTGCCACGTCCTGTTGCATGGCCAGAATGGACGGCACCACCAGCAGCACGATGAACAGGCCAAAGCCAAGCCCATAGACCAGCGTGATCACCGTGGGTTTCAGGAATTGCGCATCGGCAGAGCGTTCATAAAGCAGCGGCGCCAGCCCCAGAACCGTGGTCAGCGTGGTCAGCAGCACCGGACGCAACCGGTCTGCCACCGCATCGACAATCGCAGGCACCAGCCCCCGGTCGCGGGCGTAGTCGTCCACCGTCGTGATCAGCACGATGGAATCGTTGATGATGATCCCGGTCATCCCGATCAGCCCCACCACGGTGAACATGCTCAAAGGCACGTCCCATGCGGCATGGCCATAGATCGTGCCCACCAGCCCGAAGGGGATGATCGCCATCACCACGATCGGCCGCGTCCAGCTGGCGAAAATCCAGGCCAGCACCAGGTAGATCCCCACAAGGCACAGACCAAAGCCCAGCATCGCGTCATTCAGGAAATCGTTTTCCTGCTCTGCCAGCCCGGCCAGCCGGTATCCGACGCCGTAATCGGCCTCGATCTGCGGCAGGATCACCTCTCGCAGCTCTTCCATCACCTGTTCGGCGCGGGCCGGGTCGTCCTCTGACAGATCGCCGGTGACCGAGACCAGCCGCAGCCCGTTTTCCCGTTCGATGGTGGAAAAGCCGATCCGCGAGGTGACGGACACCAGATCGGCCAGCGGAACATATTCCCCCGTCGCCGTGCGCAGCAGGGTCCGGTCGAGGAAATCGGCGGTCAGCTCATCCTGCGGCAGCTCCACCCGGATCGACGCGGTACGCACGCCCGAGGGGAAGGTCGCGGCCTCCACCCCGTTCAGACGGGCGCGCAGCACCCGACCGAGCGAGCCGATATCGAAGCCCAGCGCCTGCCCCTGCGGGGTCAGTTCCAGGATCAGCTCCTCGCGGTCATAGGCCAGCGTATCCTCCAGGCCCGACACTTCCGGGTAGGCGGCCAGCGCGGTCTGGATCGCCATGGCGGCGGATTTCAGCACCTCCGCCTCGGCCCCGAATAGCTGGATATCCAGCGCATCGCCCCCCGGCCCGCCGCGCCAGCCACGGAAACTGACGGCCTCGGCCAGCGGATGCTGGCGCACCTCGTCCTGTAGGTCGGCCACGAACTGAAAGCTGGAATAGGGCCGCAGGTCGGCGTCGATCAGCTCGATGGCGATGGAGCCCAGCAGATCGGCATCCTTATTGTCAGCGACGGCCAGGCCGCGCCCGGTGGTGCCACCGATCTCGGCCAGAACGAAGGTCAGGGGGCTCAGCCCGTATTCCTCCTCATACCGGGCCGCGACGGCAGCCGTGGCGCGCTGCATCTCGCGCATCATCTCAAGGCTGTCATCGCGGCTGGCGCCCTCCAGCATGGCGAAATTGCCAGAGACCGAGGATTGTTCCGGCGCGTTGAAGAACCGCCATGTCACATCGCCCCGGATGAAAACCGCAACCTGACTGGCCAGGATCAGGATCACCCCCGCCAGCACCGGGTAGCGCGCCCAGATCACCAGCCGCATCAACGGGCGGAACAGTGTATCGCGGAACCAGCCGAACCCCCGGTTCACCACCCGGCTTGGCCAGTCATACCAATGCTGCTTGTCCGAATGGGCCAGCGCATGGGCCATGTGATTGGGCAGGATCAGGAAGCATTCCACAAGGCTTGCCATCAGCACCGCGATCACGGTGAAGGGGATATCGGCGATCAACTCGCCGAACCGCCCGCCGATGGCGACCAGCCCGGCAAAGGCCAGCACCGTCGTGACGGTCGCGGAAAACACCGGCGCGGCCATGCGGCGGGCGGCGTTTTCTGCCGCCTGAACCGGGGTTTCCCCCAACCGCCGCACGCGGAAATCGGCGTGTTCCCCCACGACAATGGCGTCATCCACCACGATGCCAAGCGTGATGATCAGTGCGAAAAGCGAGATCATGTTGATCGTCAGCCCGGCGATATACATCAGCGTGATCGCCGACAGCATCGCCACGGGAATCCCTGCCGCCACCCAGAAGGCGGTGCGCGCGTTGAGGAACAGGAACAGCAGCAAAACCACCAGCCCAAGCCCCATCAGCCCGTTATCCATCAGGATATTCAGGCGCCCGGTAATGGCCTCGGCGCGGGTGCGGATCAGCTCGATGGCAACACCTTCCGGCAAGGTCAATTCCATCTCGGCGGCGACCTCTTCCACCGTGCGCTGGATGCCGATGGCATCGCCCCGGTCGGACCGGTCCACGCGCACCGAAATCGCCGGGTTCTCGCCCACGAAATAGGCGCGTTCCCGGTCGATGCCTTCTTCGGTTACGGTCGCAACATCACCGATGGTCAGGGCCGACCCGTCCGCGTTATAGCGCAGCACGATCCCCGCGATATCGACCGCCGAGCGCCGCGCCACCCCGGTCCGAACACGGGCATTCGCCCCGGTCACGTCACCAGCGGGCGAAGTGTCGACCTCTGCCTCGATGGCGGCGGCAATCTCGGCCATGGAGATATCGTTTCGGATCAGCTCGGCAGAGGGCACCTCGACCACGATCTCGGGCGCGGCCACGCCCCGGATCGTCGTGCGCGTCACGCCCTGATCAAACAGCCGCGCGACGAATTCATCGGCAAACCGCCCCAGCTGGTCGACGCCCACGGGGCCGGAGATCACCACATCCGTGACCCGGTCGCGCCAGACCCCGCGCCGGACCACCGGGTCCTCGGCGTCTTCGGGCAGCGTGGACACGCTATCGACCGCGACCTGCACGTCATCGGCGGCACGGCCCATGTCCCAACTGGGTTCGAATTCCAGCCTTATGCTCGCCCGCCCCTCGCGGCTGGTGGCGCTGCTTTCCGTGACGCCCTCGACCGCCAGCAACACCGGTTCCAGCACCGCGACGATGGCCTGGTCCACATCCTCGGCCCCGGCCCCGTCCCAGGTGACGGAGACGCTGACATTATCGACCACAACATCGGGGAAGAACTGCGCCCGCATGCGCGGGAACACCGCCAGCCCGACGACGATCAGAACCACCAGCAGAAGGTTCGCAGCCGTCGCGTGGCGCGTGAAGTAGGAGAGGATGCCTCCGGCGCTATCCGGCAGCCGTCTCATCCGTCCATCCGGCTTTCGAGACGGTTGACCATGCGCAGCGGCACCTCGTCCTCTCGCAACTGGCGCAGCATCCGTTCCTTGACATCTGCGGGGATGAAGCCGTTGCCCTCGACAAAGGCGATCAAACGCGCGCGGCGTTCAGGGTCGAGCGCGATGGTATCGGGTTCCGCCGGGGCCTCCGCCCCGTCCTGAGCAGGTCGCAGCGGGTTTACCCGGATACCGGCCCCAAGCGAGGGCGAGCGGGCACTGACCACCTCAACCCCTTCCAGATGCGGCGGGGCCCGGATGATGACATTGTCGCCCTGACGGCGCAGCAGGGTGACCTGCACCTCTTCAAGGCGATCTTCCTCACCCAGAACCAGCAACCGCCCCTCGGCATCCAGCGCGGTGGCGGGAAGGATGGCGACCTGTTGCAGTTCGGGTTCCTGCAAACGCACGGTCACGAAATCCCCGGCCCGGAAGCCGCGGGTTTCCAGCAATTCGGCAAACAGCAACCGGCCCGACTGCCCCTCCTCCACCGCACCGCTTTCGCGGGTCAGGCGGGCGGGGGCTGTCACATCTATGCCCAGCACATCCAGCACCACGGTGACGTCGGCGCGAGGCAGTCGCCCGTCCTCGTCCAACAGCCGGGCATATTGCGCGGTCGAGACGCGGAACGACACCTCCAGCGCCTGCGCGTCGATCAGAGTGGCCACCTGTTCGTTGCGGTTGACCAGCCGTCCCTGAACCACGGTCACATCGGCCAGCACGCCCGCAAATTCCGCCCGCAGCTCGGTTTCCGCCAGCACCCGCTCGGCCTCGGCCAGCGCAATCCTGCGACGCTCCAGCGCGGTGCCCGCCTGATCCAGCTGCGCCTCGGCCTGCGCCAAGGCCTGACGGCGCGACAGAACCGCCTGATGGGCGCTCGCCGCCGCCAGTTCCGCCGTTTCCACCGTTGCCGCCGACCCCACGCCGCGTTCCAGCAGGTCTTGTTGCCGGATCAGCGCCCGGTCCCGCAGTTCCGCCTGCGTGCGGGCGGCCTCCACATCTTCGCGCGCCAGTTCCACGGCGGCCTCCGCCTCGGCCAGCGTGTTCTCGGCTTCTCGCAGGTCGGTGGCGGTCACATCCAGCGCCGATTGCGCCTCCGCCGGGTCGATGCGCAGCAACAGCGCACCCTCGGCCACTTCGCCGCCGTTTTCAAACCCGTCGGCCAGTTCCAGAACCGTCCCCGCCGCCGGGGCCCGCAATTCCAGCGTGCGGCGGCTGTTGATCTCGCCAAAGGCAGTCAAAACCGGCGTTGCGTCCTGCAAGGTCAGCGTCACGACTTCCGCCGAAAAAACCCGCTCGCGGGCAATGGCAGGGCGGCCTTCTTCGGCCCAGCGCGCTTGCAGGGACGCATAAATCGTGGACCCCGCCCAGACCAGCAGCCCGAGCGTGAGCGAAATCAGAAAAAGCCCCGCAAGGGAGCGGCGGAAAAAGCGCATGGGCCGTGGCCTTTTGGACGTCCTGTCTAGCTAGATAGAGCGGCGGCGCAAAACCGCCAAGCACAAGCTGACACGGGCAAGCAGATCATTTCCGTCGCTTGTGCTCGTCCAGGCGCGGAAAAATCTCGACGAAGTTGCAGGGCCGGTGCCGGTAATCGAGCTGCCAGCGCAGGATTTCGTCCCAGGCATCCTTGCAGGCCCCCGAAGACCCCGGCAGTGCGAACAGGTAAGTTCCATTGGCAACGCCCCCGGTCGCCCGGCTCTGCACCGCACTGGTCCCGATCTTCTGGAAAGACACCATGGTAAAGACCGTGGCAAAGGCCTCGATCTCTTTCTCATAGACATCCCGATGCGCCTCCACCGTCACATCGCGCCCGGTCAGCCCGGTGCCACCGGTGGTGAGGATCACGTCAATCTCCGGGTCCGCACACCAGGCGCGCAGCTGATCCGCGATCTCGGCCCGTTCATCGCGCAGGATTTTGCGGTCTGCCAGAATATGCCCCGCGTCGCGTATGCGCCCCTCCAGCACATCGCCGGATTTATCCTCGGCCAGGCTGCGCGTATCCGACACCGCCAGCACCGCGATGCGCACCGGGATGAAGTCCTTGCTCTCGTCGATACGGCTCATGGATCGACCTCAAACCAGTTCACACGCGGGCCGAGGTTCACGACACGCGTCGCACCGATCCGGCCTTCCTGCCCCCAACTGTCATGGATATGCCCGCAAAGTGCCAGCCGGGGCGCGATGCGCTCTATCGCCGCGCGGATCGCGGTCGATCCCACCGACTGCCCCGCCGATGTGCGGTCCACCACACCCTTGGGCGGCGAATGGGTGATCAGGATATCCGCCGTCTCGCAACCTGCCAGCAACTCCGCCGCGAAGGCCTCGCTCAGATCGCAGGACCAGGACCCGAAGGGCGTCACCGGCACGCCGTAACCAAGCCCGAAGAGTGTCAGCCCGCCAATCTCGCACCCCTCGCCATGCAGCACGGTCACGCCCGGCCCTACCGCCGCGCGCAGCTCATCCGCGCTTTCGGCATTGCCCGGCACCGCCACCATCGGCGCCTGCAGCCCAGTCAGCAGCGCCATCGCCTCGCCCAGCCCCTGACGCATATTGCAGAAATCCCCGGCCCCGATCACCAGATCGGCCTCCGCACTTGCCGCCACCAGATCGGCGGCGCGACTGCGGGCCAAATGCAGGTCTGAAAACGCCAGGATCTTCACCGCGCCAACCTCGCCTTCAACGCCAGCAGATCCGCCCAAGACTCGCGCTTCTTGGCAGGTTGCCGCAGCAGGTAAGCCGGGTGGAACATGGGCAGGGCGGGGCGGCCCTGCACCTCCTGCCATTGCCCGCGCAGCCGGGTGATTCCCCGCCGTCCCAGCAGCCCGTCGCAAGAGATATTGCCCATCAGCACCACGATCTCGGGCGCTGCCAGCTCGATATGGCGGGTCACGAAGGGCAGCATCATCGCCATTTCAACCGGGCTCGGGTCGCGGTTCTGCGGCGGCCGCCATGGCAGGATATTGGTGATATAGAGCGCCTGATCGGCATCCGGATGATCCCGCCCCATGCCGATCGCATCGAACATCCGGTCCAGCAATTGCCCCGCCCGACCAACGAAGGGTTTGCCCTGGATATCCTCGTCCCGCCCCGGCGCTTCGCCCACGATCATCAGCCGCGCCGCCGGGTTGCCATCGGAAAAGACGAAACTGCGCGCGCCCATCCTCAGATCGCAATGGGGAAAGCCCTCCATCTCGGCGCGCAGGGCCTCCAGGCTGTCGGCCCGTTTGGCGGCCAGCCGCGCCTCGACCACCGGATCGGCCTCCTCGGCCTTGACCACCGGCGCAGCGGCCGGGGCCTTGGCAGCGGGCGAAGGCTCGGGCACGGCAAACCGGTCCACCGGGCTTTCCCCGATGGCCTCATCCGCGCCAAGCTCCACCTGCCATTCCAGCCAGGCCAGCGCCGTATGATACTCCAGCTGCGACTCCATGTGCCCAAGCTAGGCGCGCTTGCGGGCAAGGTAAATGGGCGGCAGCGTCCAAGG
The DNA here is from genome assembly GCF_030732985.1 of Nioella sp. MMSF_3534. Taxonomy (GTDB): domain Bacteria; phylum Pseudomonadota; class Alphaproteobacteria; order Rhodobacterales; family Rhodobacteraceae; genus Nioella. The sequence continues at coordinate 43,930 of NZ_JASHJX010000027.1, read as the reverse complement.
GATGCGGAAAGGTAACCCGCCATGCCAGCCGACTTGCTCTTTCGGCACGCATCGCGACCTCACCGAGACGATCAGCCTCTACCGCCATCTCGGCTGGACGGCCACCGAGGCAACCGGCCTCAAGATCATGATGCAAAAGCCCTTGCCCCGATCGTAGGCCTTTCATCTTGGCAAAAATACCTCCGCCGGAGGCGTCCCGCCGCCGCCACGACCGCGACCAATGACCCGGCGCGCCGCCCTCTCAACATGTCCGTGGAAACGCGGACCGCCGAGGCCTCCGGCGCAAGCCGGGGGTTGAGAAGGGCCGCTCGCGGGTCGACGCCGGCAGGCGGCGAAACCGCATTTCATATGCACAGGGGGTGTACGGGGGGTGTACGCCCGGTGCACGGGGGGCACCCCCCCGTTTTCGCACCACGCCGAACCCCGCTCTTGCCCCGCGCCCGCCCGCTGCCTATACCGCGAAGCGACCTTACAGGACGGGCCGCCATGACCTTCGCCAAGCGCCACCTTCTGGGCATCGAGCCCCTGCACCCCACAGACATCACCGCTTTGCTGGACCATGCCGACCGCTATGCCGAGATGGGCCGCGGCAGCGCCAAGCACGGCACCGCGCTGACCGGGCTCACCCAGATCAACATGTTCTTCGAGAACTCCACCCGCACCCAGGCCAGTTTCGAACTGGCCGGCATGCGGCTCGGGGCCGACGTGATGAACATGTCGATGCAGACAAGCTCGGTCAAAAAGGGCGAAACGCTCATCGACACGGCGCTGACACTCAATGCCATGCATCCCGATCTTCTGGTCGTGCGCCACCCGCATTCCGGGGCGGTCAACCTGCTGGCGGAAAAGGTAAATTGCGCGGTCCTGAATGCGGGCGACGGACGCCATGAACACCCCACGCAGGCGCTTCTCGATGCGCTGACGATCCGCCGCGCCAAGGGGCGGCTTCACCGCCTCAACATCGCCATCTGCGGCGACATCGCCCATTCCCGCGTGGCGCGGTCCAATATCCTTCTGCTCGGCAAGATGGAAAACCGCGTGAAGCTGGTCGGCCCGCCGACGCTGATCCCCTCGGGCGCCGCCGACTGGGGCGTCGAGGTCTACGAGGACATGCGAGAAGGGCTGGCGGGTGCCGACGTGGTGATGATGCTGCGGCTTCAGAAGGAACGCATGGACGGCGGTTTCATCCCCTCCGAGCGCGAATATTACCACCGCTATGGCCTTGATGCGGAAAAGCTGTCCCACGCCAAGCCCGACGCCATCGTCATGCATCCAGGACCCATGAATCGCGGCGTCGAAATCGACGGCACCATCGCCGATGACATCAACCGCTCCGTCATCCAGGAGCAGGTGGAAATGGGCGTCGCGGTGCGCATGGCGGCGATGGAGCTGCTGGCCCAGAACCTGAAGGCCGAGCGCGAGGCCGCCCATGTCTGACGCCATCACCTTCCGCGCCGACCGCGCGACCTACTGGCGCGAACATGCCTGGATCGCGGCGGTGGCCATGGCGCTTGGCATGGGCGTCCTGTGGGTCATGGGCAATCCGCATGTCTGGACAGGCGCTATCGGCGGGCTGGCGGCGGTTGCAGTGCGCGCCTTCTACCTTGCTTCGGATGAGGCCAATGCCGAATGGGTGCTGACCGAAACCGACCTTTCCGGCCCCGACAACCGCCATGTCCGGCTGGCCGAGATCGACAAGCTGCGCAGCCTTGGCAGCGCGGTGCAGATCATCACCCGCACCGGCGACAAGCACCTGATGAAATACATCGCCGACCGTCCCGCCGTGGTGGCAAAGATCGAGGCCGCCATGGCCCGCGCGGGCAACGCCGCATGAGCGCCCCGTCGGACAGCTGGCAAGGCATTCTTGCGCCGGATGAGGCGATCCTCTGGCAGGGCCAGCCGCACACGGCCATCAACTGGCGCGGGCTGATCAACCCTCTGACCCTGATGGGCGTCTTCTTTACCGGCTTCTCGCTGTTCTGGATCGGCATGGCCTATGCCATGACCGCGAACACCAGCGTGCCGTTCCCGTTCAGCTTCTTCCCGCTATTCGGCCTGCCGTTCCTGGCTGTCGGCCTTTGGATGCTGGGGGGGCGGCTGCTGCTGGATGCCTGGCTGCGCGGGCGCACATGGTACACGCTGACCAATCAGACCGCGTTCATCGCCCGCAACGCGTTTGGCAGGAAAACGCTGGAAAGCTGGCCGATTGAGGATATGGACCGGATCGTCTGGGAAGACGGCACCCCCGGCTCGGTCATCTTTCACATGAAGCACGGGGCCATGCCGGTCAGCGGCCGCAACGGCACCCGCATCCGGTTCCTGGGCTTTCATCAGATCGACGACTCGCAGCATGTCTACAGCCTGATGCGCCGGGCCCGGCGCGAGTTGCGGGAGGCGGCGGAATGACCGGACCGCGCGTGGAACCGGGGGAAACCGTTCTGTGGCAGGGGCAACCCGCCGGGCAGATCGTGCCGCGCCATTTCTGGGCCGCCCCGTCGATCCTCGGCTGGCTGGTGGTCGCGTTCGGGGCGTTCTGGTTTCTCAACCTGCGGGACATGCTGACCGATCCGCAAATTCCCTTTCCCATCTCTCTCTTTCCGTTCATCGGGTTGGGCTTTGTCGCGATCGGTCTCTGGAACGCGCTGGTGTCTCCGGTCACAAGCGCCCTGCGCAGGCGGGCCACGCACTATGCCCTGACAGACCGCGCCGCCTATATCGAGGAGCGCGGCACCACCACGCGCTATCCGCTGGAGCGTATGCTTCGGATCGACTTCGACCCCGGCCCGCCCGGATCGGTGCTGTTCCATCACGAGGTGAAGCAGCACACACGGGTGCGCCATAACCGGGGCGGCAAGCTCGGGTCGCGCACCACGCGCAGGTCCACGGGGTTCGTCCTGATCCCCGACGCGGACACCATCCACCAACGCCTGTTGGAGGCGAAGGCCAAGTTAGAGGGGCGCCCATGACCGCCATCCTGTTCACCAATGCCCGCCTGATCGACCCCGAGGCGCAGACCGACGCCCCCGGATGGCTGCTGGTCCGTGACGGGCGCATCGCGGATCGCGGCACCGGCGCGGCCCCTGTGGTTGAGGCGCGGGTGATCGACGCGGGCGGCAAATGCCTTGCGCCCGGCATCGTCGATATCGGGGTGAAGACCTGCGAACCGGGCGAGCGGCACAAGGAAAGCATCCGCACGGCAGGCGCGGCGGCGGCGGCGGGTGGTGTCACGACCATGGTCACCCGTCCCGACACCACGCCCCCCATCGACACGCCCGAGGCGCTGGAATTCGTGCGTCGCCGGGGCGAACAGGTCAGCCCGGTCCGCATGCTGCCCATGGCCGCCCTGACCAAGGCCCGCGCAGGCCGCGAGATGACGGAGATCGGCTTCCTGCTCGATGCCGGTGCGGCGGCCTTTACCGATTGCGATCACGTGGTGACCGATACCAAGGTGCTGACCCGCGCCATGACCTATGCGCGCTCGCTCGGGGCGCTTCTCATCATGCACCCGCAGGAACCGGGGCTGTCCTCGGGCGCTGCCGTGACCTCGGGCAAGTTCGCCTCGCTGCGCGGTCTGCCTGCCGTGTCGCCGATGGCGGAACGCATCGGGCTGGAACGCGATCTTGCGCTGGTCGAGATGACCCGCGCCCGCTATCACGCCGACCAGATCACCACCGCCGCCGCCCTTCCTGCGCTGACGCGCGCCAAGGCGGGCGGGCTGGACGTGACCGCCGGTGTCTCGATCCACCACCTGACGCTGAACGAGTTCGACGTGGGCGATTACCGCACCTTCTTCAAGGTCAAGCCGCCGCTTAGGGCCGAGGATGACCGGCTGGCCATGGTCGAGGCCGTCGCTGATGGCACGATCGACATCATCAGTTCCATGCACACCCCGCAGGACGAGGAATCGAAGCGCCTGCCCTTCGAGGTCGCGGCTTCGGGCGCGGTGGCGCTGGAAACCCTGCTGCCCGCCGCCATGCGGCTTTATCACGCCGGGCAGTTGAGCCTGCCGCAGCTGTTCCGCGCCATGGCGCTGAACCCTGCGCGCAGGCTTGGGCTGGAAACCGGAACGCTGGCCGTTGAGGCCCCCGCCGACCTCGTGCTGTTCGACGCGCACGCGCCCTTCCTGCTGGACCGCTTCACGCTGCGGTCGAAGTCGAAAAATACCCCCTTTGACGGGATGCGGATGGAGGGCAAGGTGCTGATGACGCTCGTCGCGGGCGCACCCGTCTTTGAAAGGACCGCCTGATGCTGCCTGTGTTCGAGACCTCTGCCGCCCTCTTGGCTTTCACCGCCGGGCTGGCCTATCTGCTCGGCTCGGTGCCCTTCGGGCTGGTGATGGCGCGGCTCTTCGGGTTGGGCGATATCCGCCAGATCGGGTCGGGCAATATCGGGGCCACCAATGTGCTGCGCACGGGCAACAAGCCCGCCGCCGCGCTGACCCTGCTGCTGGATGCAGGCAAGGGCGGCATCGCGGTGCTGATCGCGCGCTACGCGCTGGCAGAGGATGCCGCGCAGATCGCGGGCTTTGCGGCCTTCCTGGGCCATTGCTTCCCGATCTTTCTGGGCTTCAAGGGCGGCAAGGGCGTGGCGACCTTCCTCGGCACCCTGCTGGCGTTGTTCTGGCCCGCCGGGATCGCGGCCTGCCTGACATGGGCGCTTGTCGCGGGCGTCTTCCGCATTTCCTCGCTGTCTGCTCTGGTTGCCGCCGCTCTGTCGCCGGTCTGGGTCAGCGTTCTTGGCATGCCGTCCGCCGGATTGGCCACCGCGCTTCTGGCGGCGCTGATCTTCATGCGCCATGACGCCAATATCAAACGCCTGATCGCAGGCGAGGAACCCCGGATCGGTCGCAAGGGTTGACCTTGCAGGCGTTTCTCAACGCTTTCGACACGCTGCCCTTCGGCACCTTTACGGGCACGTCCCATGGCCGCCGCTATGTCGTTGTGAAATCTGGGTTTTCAGGGGGAGCCAGTCAGAAACTGGTGGCCGAGGAACTGGGCGGCACGGACTACATCAGCCTGAACCTCTATCGCACCCGTTCCGGCGCGTTGCTGCGGCCCTGCGAAATGCCCGAGGCGAAGGTGATCGGTTTCGTGCTGGACCTCAGGATAGACGCTGCGCCTTATGGCGGGCGCAGCGTCAGTGTGCCTTAGCCACGGCTTTCGAGAATGTCGGCCGTCCGCTTGGTGTTGTGGTAAATGCCGAGGAACAGGTACATCATGCCGCCCATCAGGACCACGTAAAGCCCGCCGAAGATCAACAGTCCGAGACCCTGCAGGAAACCGCCCATCGGGCTGAACATGGTGAACAGGGCGCCACCGACCACGCCGATGATCATCAGCACAACGATGACGGTGATCAGTTTATCCAACGCACCAATAAAAAAATCGCGCATTTCCAGAGCTCCTTGATTGTAAACAGTGACTGTAAGAGAGCCGAAACCCGAAATCGGTTCAATAAAAACTTCCCCGAAGCCTTTTTCGGGACATCCAAGGTCGATCCGGTCCGCCAAAGCCGCAGAGCGGACCCGGGACTGCCCCACTCCGGCCATAGTCGCGTGGCCCAATGGGCACGAATGAGTATTCGTGATCCAGAGGACCGCATGGGATTTTTCGGCGCCATCAAGACCTGCTACAAGAAAAGCTTCACCTTCTCGGGCCGCGCCACGCGGTCGGAATACTGGTGGTTTGCCCTGTTTCAGGCCCTTCTGGGCATCGGTGGCACGATCTGGTTCATGAGCTACCTCTTCGCCAATCCGCAGATCCTGGAGGACATGAAACACAGCGGCACCCTGCCCGCCGGGTTCATGAACAATTTCTGGATCTTCACCGCAGCGCATTTCCTGCTGTTCTTCATGCCCAGCCTCTCGGCCATGGTCCGGCGCCTGCATGACACCGACCGCAGCGGCTGGTGGTATTTCATCATGTTCGTGCCGCTGATCGGCGGTATCTGGATGCTGGTGCTGCTCTGCCTGCCGGGCAGCAACGGGCGCAACACCTATGGCCCCGATCCGCTCGGCCCCCGCCGCCGCCTGAACGATCACCCCGCCCTGATGGGAGAGTTGGACCCAGAGATCAAGGCCGCGATGCGCGCGCAGCAGCAGGCCGATTTCAAGGCCTACTACCAGTCGCGTGTGCTGCCGGAAATCCAGCGCAACAAGGCTGCGCGCGGGGTCTGAGCGTCAGTAGCTGAACTCGGAATAGATCCGGGTCAGGTCGCCGTTCCAATCGCCATTATAATGCGCCAGCAATTCGTCGGCAGGCACCTGACCGCTTTCGATGCTTTCTTTCAGCGCATTCAGGAAATGGGTCTCATCGGGCACCAATCCGCCTGCGCCGGGGCGGGCGCGGGCCTTCAGCCCCGCCTCGGAAATCGCCACCGCCTCGCGGGCGAGGTCATGCATGCGGATGCCCGCAACCTCGGCTTGCAGACCGTCGATCGACGCCGCCACCCGCAGCGCCTCGCGCGTTTCCGCGTCCCAGCCCTTGACCAGATCCCAGGCCGCATCCAGCGCCGACTGGTCATAGAGCAGCCCCACCCAGAAGGCCGGCAACGCGCAGAGCCTGCGCCACGGGCCGCCATCGGCCCCGCGCATCTCGATGAATTTCTTGATCCGCGCCTCGGGGAAGACCGTGGTCAGGTGGTCGGCCCAATCGGACAGCGTCGGCGTCTCGCCCGGCAGCGCGGGCAGCTTGCCTTTCAGGAAGTCGCGGAAGGACTGGCCGAGCGCGTTGATATACTGCCCGTCGCGGTAGACGAAATACATCGGCACATCGAGCGCATATTCCACCCACCGTTCAAACCCGAAGCCCTCCTCGAACACGAAAGGCAGCATCCCGGTGCGGTCGGCATCCAGATCGCGCCAGACCCGGCTGCGCCAGGATTTGTGGCCATTTACCTTACCGTCCAGGAAGGGCGAATTGGCGAACAGGGCCGTGGCCACCGGTTGCAGCGCCAGCGCCACGCGCAGTTTCTGCACCATGTCGGCCTCGGATCCGAAATCGAGGTTCACCTGAACGGTGCAGGTCCGGCGCATCATGGTGGTGCCCATGGTGCCGACCTTTTGCATATAGCCGTCCATCAGCTTGTAGCGCCCCTTGGGCATCAGCGGCATGTCTTCATGCGACCAGATCGGGGCCGCGCCCAGACCGATGAAACCCACGCCGATCCTGTCGGCGATATCCTTCACGTCGCGCAGGTGGTCGTTCACCTCGTCACAGGTCTGGTGGATGGTTTCCAGCGGCGCGCCCGACAGTTCAAGCTGCCCGCCCGGTTCCAAGCTGATATTGGCACCATCCTTGGTCAGGCCAATCAGGTTGCCGCCCTCGATCAGCGGGTCCCAGCCATGGCCGTCGCGCAACCCCTCCAGCACGGCGAGGATCGACCGGTCCCCTGCATAGGGCAACGGCTTCAGCGTGTCCTTGCAGTAGCCGAACTTCTCGTGCTCGGTGCCGATGCGCCAGTCTTCCTTCGGCTTGCAGCCATCGGCGAGATATTCCGCCAGTTGTTCGTGCCGTTCGATCGGGCCGCCGCCGGATTGGGGGATGGACATGGGGGCTGCTCCTGCACTGTCGCTTTCAGGGGCCCTTGATGGGTGCAAATGCAGGCGGTGTCAATTCAGCGCCTGAGGCCAGCCGAGCCCGTCTTCGCGTTCCCAGATCAGCAGCAGATCATTGCCGGCGCGGTTCAGTTTCCACACCATTTGCCCGGTATGGATACCCGGCAGCCGCAGGAACGCGTCAAACAGTCGGTCCGCCCCGGTGGCATTCACCGGAATGTGAACCGGTGCCGCATGGTTCTGGCGCAGGACCCAGACCGGCGGGCGGCTGCGACCGTCCAGCATCAGGACGGTCATATCCTCGATGTCGATCACGCCACCATCCAAAGGCCCCATATAGGTCACGCGCCCTTCATCCAGCGTCACGATGCCCGGCCCGATGGCCGCCTGCCGGAACCGCCCGCGCTGAATGCCGCCCCACAGCAGGAAAAGCCCGATGGCGGAAAAGGCAATGCCCACGCCCAGAATGATGACAGTGAGCGCCGCCAGTGCCACGAAGCCCCCCACGGCCAGCACCGCCAGCCCAATCAGCGCCTCGCGCCAGCGGCGCAGGGTGGCCATCGCCTCGGGTCGGAAGAAACCGCTCACCAGTCGCCCCGCGTGCTCTGGAACAGCGCCAGCGCCGCGACGGCGGCGGTATCGGCGCGCAGGATGCGCGGGCCGAGGCTGATGGCGGTCGTGGCCGGGTGGGCGGTCAGCCGTGCGCGCTCGGCGTCGGAAAACCCGCCCTCGGGGCCGATCAGGATCGCCCATTTGTCTCCCTCGGGCGCAGCCTCAAGCGCCGCCCGCGCGCCCACGAGGCTTTCGTCGCAGAATATGAGCTGCCGGTCGTCGGGCCAGTCCCCCAAAAGGCGGTCAAGCTTCTGCAACTCCTCCACCGGTGGCACGTAGGTGCCACCGCATTGCTCGGCCGCCTCCACCGCGTGGGCCTGCAACCTGTCTTGGCGGATCCGTTCCGAATTGGTGAAGTCCGTCTGCACGGGCAGGATCCGCGCAGCGCCCATCTCGGCGGCCTTTTCCACGATGAAATCGGTGCGCGCCTTCTTGATCGGCGCGAAGAGCAGCCAAAGGTCCGGCGGCGACATCTGCGGCGCGGCCTGTTCGCGGCAGTCCAGCACGCCGCCGCGCTTTCCGGCCTCTACGACCTCCGCGGTCCACTCCCCGTTATGGCCATCAAACAGCGCCACCTCGGCCCCGACACCAAGCCGCATCACCCCAAACAGGTAATGCGCCTGTTCCCGCGACAAGGGAACCGTTTGCCCTTGCCCAAGCGGATGCTCTACGAAGAGCCGTATCTTTGCACGCGACGACATGGGACGGACCTTATGACCGGCTTGAACGAAACGCCAGAGGGACAGGTGCATGACGCCGTGCGCGGCAATTGGGTGGACCGGCTGGCGCCCGCGTGGTCCCGGCCCTATCTGCGCCTGTCGCGGGCCGACCGGCCGATCGGCACATGGCTGCTGCTTCTGCCCTGCTGGTGGGGCGTGGGGCTGGCCGCTGCCGCCACAACACCCAGATGGGAAGACCTGTGGATCGCGCTTGGCTGCGGCATGGGCGCGTTCCTGATGCGCGGCGCGGGCTGCACGTGGAACGACATCACCGACCGCGATTTCGACGCCGCCGTGGCGCGCACAAGGTCGCGGCCCATCCCGTCCGGGCAGGTCAGTGTGAAGCAGGCCTTCGCGTGGCTCGCCATACAGGCTTTGGTGGCCTTTGCGATCCTGCTGAGTTTCAACAATGCGGCGATCCTGATGGGCATCATCGCGCTGCTGCCGGTGGTCATCTACCCCTTCGCCAAACGCTTCACCTGGTGGCCGCAGGTGTTTCTGGGCATTGCCTTCAACTGGGGGGCGTTGCTGGCATGGGTGGCCCATACAGGCAGTCTTTCCTGGCCTCCCGTCGTCCTGTACCTCGCGGGCATGGCGTGGACGATCTTCTACGACACAATCTATGCCCATCAGGACAAGGAAGACGACGCACTGATCGGCGTGAAATCCACCGCGCGGCTCTTCGGGGACAACACAAAACCCATCCTGCGCGGCTTTCTGGTGCTGTCGGTGGCGCTTATGGCGGTGGCCATCATCGGCGCTCTGACGCCTTCGGCGGGTATCCTGTCGCTGGTGCTGGCGCTTGTCGGGGCATGGGGCTTTGGCTGGCACATGGTCTGGCAGATGGGGCGGCTGGATATCGACGACCCGGATGTGTGCATGCACCTCTTTCGTGCCAATCGCGACGCGGGTCTTATTCCTGCGCTGTTTTTTGCCGCCGCAGCGCTCGTTTCATTGAACCTCTAGGGCCTAGCCGTTAAAGCAGATGCAATTGATCTTGGGGCAGTCACGGGACGCATGCGTTTAGCCTTTCATTTCGCCGCTTTGGGGGCCTTCGCGCTTGCCGCCGTGCTCAGCCTGTTCATGGCCGTGTTCGGGGCGCGTCAGATCGAGCAACAATCGGTGCAGGCGGTCAATTTCGCCATGCGCGAAGACGGGCTCGACTGGGTCGAAATCGGGGCCGACGGGCTGCGCGTGCTGATGGCTGGGACCGCCCCGGATGAAGCCGCGCGCTTCCATGCTCTGCGCCGCGCCGCCGAGATCGTGGACACCGACCGCATCATCGACAACATGGACGTGCTGGACCCCGAAGGGATCGAACCGCCGCGCTTTTCGCTGGAGATGCTGCGCAACGATGACGGGGTGTCGCTGATCGGGCTGGTGCCGACCGCCGATGGCGATGACAATCTGACCACGGGGATCAACGAACTGGCCGATGGCCTGCACGTGGCCAACATGGTCGAAACCGCCGCTTTCCCGGTGCCCGCCGGATGGCCCCCTGCCCTGCGTTTCGGCCTGCTGGCCCTGGCGGAACTGCCGCGCGCCAAGGTATCCGTCTATGACGGGCAGGTGGTGGTCGAGGCCGTGGCCGACAGCCGCCAGCAGCGTGACCAGTGGCAACAGTTCCTTGAGGAAAACCGCCCCTCTTCGGTCCGGCTGGTGCTGGATATCTCGGCTCCTCGCCCGGTGATCACGCCGTTTACCTTGCGCTATGTCCAATCCGCTGGCGGTGGCCGGTTCGAAGCCTGTTCCGCCGGCACCGAAGACAGCCTTAACCGCATCCTGACCGCCGCGCGCAATGCCGGGCTGACCGGGCAGGAAAGCTGCCGCATCGGCCTTGGCGTGCCGTCGCCCAACTGGGCCACCGCCGTCGAAATGGCGATTGCCGCCGTCAGCCGGTTCGAGGATGCGACCGTGACCTTCTCGGATGCCGATATCACGCTGATCGTGGCGCAGGGCACGCCGTCGGATCTTTTCGACGAGGTGATCGGCGAACTTGACGCCGCCCTGCCGGAGGTCTTTTCGCTCCACGCCGTCCTGCCCGACCCGCCCCCCGAGGAAGAGGCCGAAGACGGCCTGCCGACCTTTACGGCCACCCGCAGCCCCGAGGGCTATGTGCAACTGCGTGGGCGCCTGCCCGATGAGCGGATCACCGAGGCCGTGCAAGCCTATGCCACCGCGCTTTTCGGCCGCCAGAACACCTATGTGGCAACCCGAATTGACGAAGACCTGCCGGGCGGTTGGACCCTGCGGGTGATGGCCGGGCTGGAGGCGATGGCACAGCTGCATAACGGGGCCGTCGTGGTGGAGCCCGACACCGTGCGCATCCGGGGCAATTCCGGCAGCGAAAGCACCACCTCTGACCTGAGCCAGTTGATGAGCGAGCTTCTGGGGGCTGCCGAGGGGTTCGAGATCGACGTGACCTATGTGGCCAGCCTCGACCCGCAGACCGGGCTTTTGACGCCGCAACAATGCCTCGACCGGATCAACACGATCCTCAACCAGCGCAAGATCACTTTCGATCCCGGATCGGTCGAGATCAACGAGGAAACCGGCCGTATCCTTGATGACCTGGCCGAGATCCTGCCCGACTGTTCCCATGTGGATATGGAGATCGGCGGCCATACCGACAGCCAGGGCCGCGAGGAGATGAACCTGCGGCTGAGCCAGGGCCGCGCCGATGCGGTGCTGAACGGGTTGCTGGCACGCCGGGTACTGACCGCCAACCTGACCGCGCAGGGCTATGGCGAGACGCGGCCCATTGCCGACAATGACAGCGAAGACGGGCGCGAGACCAACCGGCGGATCGAATTCCTGCTGGCCAGCGACGTGGCGGAACGCGAGGCACGCGAGGCCGCCGAGGCCCGCGCACAGCTGCTGGCCGATGCCCCCCGGCCCGTGATGCGCCCCGATAACCTAGTGCCCGCAGAGGCCGAGGAGGACACCGAATGAACCGCACCGAATTCATCGTGGTGATCGCGATCATCCTCTTCGTGGCCTTCGCGCTTGGCTGGTTCGCGAACTGGCTGGTGCACCGGCTGACGCGGGTCTCGGGCGTCGACATGAACGAGCTGGAGGAGATGGCCAAGGCGCTGCATGACGCGGAAGAGACCCGCGACCAGGCGATTTCCTATCTGCAGCACCGCGAGGCGGAGCTGACCAACCAGATCACCCAGACCGAGGCCGAGCTGCGGGCGGCCATGGAGGGCCTGCGCGAGGCGCGTCAGGAAGCTGAAGAGCTGCGCATCCACGTGGAACAGCAGAACCAGGGGTAGGCGGTTTCGCCGACTGCGTCGTCGACCCGGGAACGGCCCTTCTCAGGCCCCTTTGGGGCCCTCGTCGGGCCGTGTTGCCACGGACATGTGGCTGCTGGTTATATCTCTGTCATCGGGTCGTGCTTGTGGAGGGGTTTGGATGCCTCCGGCGGGAGTATTTTTGCAAAGAAGAAGGGGAGAGTTCACGAATTCTTAGGGGATTTGTGTTGTCCTGCCGGTCAAGCGCTTGCCGGGTGACGCCGGTTCCGGATCACGAGGGGATTTTCGGGCCATTGCCGAAGACAGCCCCGAAAGGGCCAAGGCAGGCCGGTTCCACGCCCATTCTGCCCCGCATCTCTGCGGCGCCGCAGTCCTTTCGACGTATATCGGTCAGATGATGAGCCTATTGCTGCTGCCAGCGCGCGAGGGCGTCTTCATCCTCGTCGCGGGCCGCGACCCATGCCGCGCCCTCGCCCGTGATTTCCTTCTTCCAGAACGGCGCGCGGGATTTCAGGTAATCCATCAGGAATTCCGCCGCCGCGAAGGCATCGGCCCGGTGGCGCGAGGCGGTGGCGACCATCATGATCGTCTCGCCCTGCCCCATACGCCCATGGCGGTGCAGGATGAAGGCATCAGCCAGTTGCCAGCGGGTCATCGCCTCCCCGGCGATCTTCGCCAGCGCCTTTTCGGTCATGCCCGGGTAGTGCTCGATCTCCATCGCGTCGAGATCGCCGGTGGCCACATCGCGCACGATACCGGAAAAGCTGACCACCGCGCCCGCATTCGCCTGCCGCGCGGCAAAGCGGTTGAGCATCTCGCCCATGTCGAAGGGATCGGACTGAACGATGATCTCGGGCATCTCAGCCCCCGGTCATCGGCGGAAAGAAGGCGACTTCCTTCGCGCCCGCAATCGGCGCGTCCAGATCGACCAGATCCTGATCCACCGCCGCGCGGATGGCCTTGAGGTCGGAGAACGCAAAGGCATAGCCCTCGTCCCGCGCCTTAAGTTCCTCGATCAGCTCGGCCACCGTGGCGGCTTGCGTTTCCACCTGCTCATGCCCTGTGCCCACGCGTTCGCGCAGCCAGGCGAAATAGCGCAGCTCAATCATGCGGCTCCTCCCTCAGATGCGGCATGGCCTTGGCGAGGTAGTCCACCCCTGTCACAACCGTCAGTGTCGCCGCAAGCCACAGCAGGACGATGCCGCCATAATAGGCCCGGTTGGCCCATTTGCTGAGGGCCACTAGGTGGAACTCATCCTCGACCTCTCCTGCAAAGATCTGGGCGACGATCTCGGGCGACATGCCGATCACGTTCATGCCGAAATGATGCTCGAAAATCCCGTAGGAAAACAGCACCGCGATGGCGACCATCTGCACGGTGGTTTTCCACTTGGCCAGTTTCGTCACGCTGAGCGTGCCCGCCTTGTTGCCGAGGAATTCGCGCAGGCCCGAGACGAAGACCTCTCGGAACAGGATCGCGGCGACGGGCAGGATCAGCAGCGGCTGGAAACCGAAGAGCCCCATCAGCGTGGCCAGGGCGATGATCACCATCGCCTTGTCGGCAATCGGGTCGAGCATGGCGCCGAACCGGCTGTGCTGTTTCCAAAGACGCGCCAGATAGCCGTCGAGCCAATCGGTCAGGGCCGCCGTGACGAAGAGGATCAGGGCGACCCAATCGGCATAGGGGCGCGGCAGGATCAGGAAGATGATCGCAACGCCGGGGGCGGCGGCAAGCCGCGCGACTGTCAGGATATTTGGCAAGGTCCATCGCATGGCCAAGCATTAGCGCGGTTGCGGGGGCGGGACCAGCCCCGGCGGCAACGCCCCGCGCGATTTTGCGCGCATGGGGTCAGCCTTTTTCATGGAAGAAATCATAGATCGTTTCGGCCAGCGCGTCCGAGATGCCGTCGACGGCCTTCAGATCGGCGAGGTCGGCGCGGCTGACCGCCTTGGCGCTGCCGAAATGGGCCAGCAAGGCGCGTTTGCGGGTGGCGCCGACGCCGGGCACGTCATCAAGCGGTGTCGCCCCGATGGCCTTGGCGCGCTTGGCGCGGTGCGTGCCGATGGCGAAGCGGTGCGCCTCGTCGCGCAGGCGCTGGACGAAATAGAGCACCGGATCATTGCGTTTCAGGGCAAAGGCAGTTTTGCCGGGGCGATAGAACTCCTCCTTGCCCGCATCGCGGTCGATCCCCTTGGCGACGCCGATGAAGGGCACGTCATCAATGCCCAGATCGGCAAGGATCTCCGCCACCGCGCTGACCTGCCCCGCGCCGCCGTCGATCAGCAGCAGGTCGGGCCAGGCGTCGCTTTCGCGGTCCGGGTCTTCTTTCAGCAGGCGCTTGAAGCGGCGGTTCAGCACCTCTTTCATCATGCCGAAATCGTCGCCCGGTGTCAGGCTGTCGCCCTTGATGTTGAACTTGCGGTACTGGCTTTTCAGGAACCCCTCGCGCCCCGCCACGATCATGCCGCCGACGGCGTTGGTGCCCTGAATGTGGGAATTGTCGTAGACCTCGATCCGCTCGGGCGGGTTTGCCAGCCCGAACGCCTCCGCCAGCCCATCCAGCAACCTGCCCTGGGTGGCGGCTTCGCTCATCTTGCGGGCGAGGCTTTCGCGGGCGTTCCGCGCGGCGAAGGACACCAGTTCGGCCTTTTCTCCCCTCAGCGGCACCAGCAATTCCACCTTGCGGCCGCGTTTTTCCGTCAATGCCTGGGCCATCAGGTCGGCGTTTTCGATGGGGTGCGACAGCAGGATCTGCCTCGGCAGCTCCTTCTCGTCGTAGAACTGTCCCAGGAAGGCCTCCAGCACCTCGGCCTCTTCCGCGCCGGACCCGGTGCGCGGGTAGAAATCGCGGTTGCCCCAGTTCTGGTTGGCGCGGATGAAGAAGACCTGAACGCAGGCTTGCCCGCCCTCCATATGCAGCGCGACCACATCAGCCTCGGCCACGCCGCGCGGGTTGATGCCCTGCACGCCCTGCACGGTCGTCAGCGCGCGGATGCGGTCCCGCAGGGCCGCGGCGCGCTCGAACTCCATCGCGTCGGACGCCGCCTGCATGTCACGCGCCAGCGCCTCCTGGATACGGCCGCCATTGCCCGACAGGAACCGCTCCGCGTCCTTCACCGACTGCGCGTAATCTTCCGCCGAGATCAGGCCGACACAGGGCCCGCTGCATCGCTTGATCTGGTACAGAAGACAGGGCCGCGTGCGGCTGTCGAAGGTCGCGTCGGAACAGTTGCGCAGCAAAAACACCTTTTGCAACTGGTTCAGAGTCCGGTTCACCGCGTCGGCGCTGGCGAAGGGACCGTAGTAATTGCCCTTCTCCTTTTTCGCACCGCGATGCTTCTTGATCTGCGGAAATGCGTGCGACCGGCTGACGAGGATGTTGGGGAAGCTCTTGTCGTCGCGCAGCAGCACGTTGTAGCGCGGTTTCAACTGCTTGATCAGGTTCTGTTCCAGCAGCAGCGCCTCGGTTTCCGTGCGCGTGGTCAGGAACATCATCTCGGTGGTTTCGCGGATCATCCGGGCGATCCGCGCGCTGTGGCCCGTGGGCTTGGCGTAATTCGCCACACGCTTTTTCAGGTTCCGCGCCTTGCCGACGTAGAGCACCCGCGCCTGTGCATCGAGCATGCGATACACACCCGGAGAGCCGTCGATTAGCTTCAGGTAAGAGGCGATCAATTCATGGCCGGTCAGCGGCATTTCAGAGGGCGTTTCAGACATCGTGATCCAGTTGAATCGATTCCATTGTCGGCTGCAACGATCCGGGGGCATGTTCAAGGAAAACCTTGTCCACGGTTTCTGTGGATAACCTTAGGGATAAAATGTTGGGATCGGTGATTTTTCCTTGTATTCGGCAGGGTTCATCGAATTGCCTAATTTTTAGGCACTCTTTTAATGCCCTGAAAACAAATGGAATTTTTCTTTCCACAGGCATGTTAAGGAAGCATGTCATAAAAGGGTCACGCCCCTGTTACCGTAGCGTTAACGGTGGAAAACTGCGAGCGACCTGTCGAAAAAGGCCAGTTCGGGCCTATTCGACGCCAAGGATATCGGGGGTCTGCCAGGCCAGGTGCTGGCCCCCGTCGACGCAGATCAGCTGCCCTGTAACCGCCCGCGCGGTCAGGAAATAATTCAGCGCCTGAACAATACCATCGGCATCCGATCCGCGGCCCAGAACGGTGGCCTTGCGCTGCCGTGCGAAATGGCTGTCGGACTGGCGCGTGCCCTGCATGGTCGGCCCCGGCCCGATGGCGTTGACGCGCACATGCGGGGCCAGCGCCTGCGCGGCGGTCCGGGTGAAGGCCCAAAGCCCCATCTTGGCGATGGTGTAGCTCATGAACTCGGGCGTCAGTTTCTGCACCCGCTGATCAACCATGTTGACCACCAGCCCCCGCGCCTGCGGTTCACCGTTTTCGTCCGGCTCCGCCGGGGGCATCTGGGCGGCCAGCGCCTGCGTCAGAACGACAGGCGCGCGCAGGTTGGATTCGATGTGCCTGTCCCAGCTGGACCGGGTCATCGACTGGATGTTGTCGTACTCGAATACGGACGCGTTGTTGACCAGCACCGTCACCGGCTGAGCGAGGGCCTCAACCGCGCGGGGCAGCAGGGCCTGAGTCTGGTCCTCGTCCAGCAGATCGGCCTGAAGCGTCACGGCCCGGCGGCCAAGGGCGCGGATGTCCTCTGCCGTGGCCTCGGCTTCATTCGCTGATCCGGCATAGTGGATGGCCACGTCATGGCCCGCCTCTGCCAGCGCCAACGCCATGGCCCGGCCAAGCCGCTTTGCCCCACCTGTCACGAGTGCGGTCATCCTTGCCCTCCGTTCAGCTCAGGACACTGATCACATAGATGAGGTACAGCGCGGTGAAAACCACCCCCACGACGCGGCCAAACACCCAACGGAAATACACGAACGGGATCAGCAGCAACGAGGCGGCCAGCATGATCCACAGATCGAAGGTCAGGATCTCCGCGTCGACCGGGATCGGCCCGACCAAGGACGCGACGCCGATGATCCCCAGAAGGTTGAAGATGTTCGACCCGATCACATTGCCAAGCGCCACTTCGGCATGACGGCGCAGGGCCGCCATGACGGTTGTGGCCAGTTCCGGCAGCGAGGTGCCAACGGCCACGAGGGTCAACCCAATGGCGGTTTCGCTGACGCCGAAACTGCGCGCGATCACCACCGAGCTATCCACCAGCAGATCGGCACCTAGCGGCAGGCCCACAAGCCCGAGCAAAAGGAAGACGACGATCTGCCACCAGGGCATGTCGGGGTCGGCGCCTTCCACATCCTCCAGCTCTTCCAATGCGGCGGCAGCGGCGCTGTCGCGCTTGTGCGACCGCGCTGTCCAGGCGGCTTCCCCCAGCATCAGCGCCAGACCCGCCAAAAGGATCAGCCCGTGCCACCATGTGAACGGACCGGCGAAGGCCAGCCCGATGAAAGCCAGGGTCGCAACCATCATGATCACGAAGTTGCGGCGGGTGTCGCATTGACTGGTATCCAGCCCTGACATCAGCGCAGGAATGCCCAGAACCAGCAGGATATTGGCGGTGTTCGACCCCACCACATTGCCAAGCGCCAGCCCCGGCACCCCGTCCAGGATGGCGCTGATCGAGATCAGAAGCTCGGGTGCCGAGGTGCCAAAGGCCACGATGGTCAGACTGACGATAAGTGCCGGGATGCCGAGACGCAGGCTCAGGTTCACCGCGCCCCTGACCAGCGTATCCCCTGCCAGCAGAAGGATCACGAGGCCAAGCCCCGCCAGAAGGAATTCGGTGATCAGCACTTAGTCGCGCCCCTCGTTGCAATTGCGGCAGGCCCCGCCCGTCACGTTGATCTGCCCGCAGGTGGGGCAGGTGCGGGGGCGGGGCAGGCTGCCCCGCTTGCGCCGCGTCACACGCCGCGCGCCACCCGGCCAGCGCAGACGCCCGAACATGGCCAGAACCGCCATGCCAACGAGGAAGAAGGTTGCGATCTTGACCAGCATGCTACAGCCCGTACCGCGCCCAGTTGGCGCGATCCTCGACCTGGCCCAGGGCCTCGGCCGTCAGGCTGGCACCGAAGCGCTGAAACAGGCCGCGCTTGGGGCCGTGGACAGCAAAGCGGGTCTTGTCGCCGTAAAGCTCTTTCATCTTGGGCACCAGATGGGCAATGCCATCGGCCAGCCCCAGATCGACGGCGCGCTGGCCCACCCAGAATTCACCGGTGAAGATATCGGCATCCTCTGCCAGCCGGTCACCCCGGCGCGTCTTCACATGGGCGATGAAGCTCTCGTGAATCTGCGCCTGAAGCCCTTTCAGCCGGGCGATGTCCTCGTCCCTCTCAGGGCGGAACGGGTCCAGCATGGACTTGTCCTTACCGGCGGTGTGGACGCGCCGTTCGATGCCGTGGCGGGTGATAAACTCATGCAGGCCGAAACTGGCCGAGATCACCCCGATCGAGCCCGCGATAGAGCTGTCGTCGAGCCAGATATGATCCGCCGCACAGGCCAGCCAATAGCCGCCCGAGGCCGCCACATCCTCGACGAAGGCATGGACGGGCACCTCCTTTTCCTCGGCCAGCCGCCGGATACGGGCGGCAATCAGCGAGGATTGCGCGGGCGAGCCGCCGGGCGAGTTGATCACCAGCGCCACGGCCTTTGGCTTGCCCTTGGCGAACGCCTTCTCGATGGCGGGGGCCATGGCCATGTCGTTCAGAACCCCGGCCCGGCTGCCGCTGGCAATGGGCCCGGTCAGCCGGATGACGGCGACAAGGGGGTCGGATGACATGAAGGGAATGAAACGTTTCATAAAGGCCCATGTAGCCATGCCCCCGCCACCCGGCAAGAGCGGCCCTCGCAGAATGCCGGGTCTGTGACCTGCCCGCCGCAACCGCGGCCAAGCAGTCAGTAGTGATAGCGTAGCTGTGCGATATTCAGCTGCTGCCCGACACCCTTGCCACTGACATTGTAGACGAAGCGATGTTCATCGGTGATCCGGCGCGACCACCAGCCCCGGAGATCGCCTTTCAAGGGCTCGGGCTTGCCTATCCCCTTGAAGGGTTGCCTTCGGGTGGCCTTGATCAACTCGTTGACCCGTTCAAGTCCCTTCGCAGTACTGCCGGACTGCCACCAGAGGTAGTCTTCCCAGGCCTCGTCCGAGAAGACGATCTTCAAAGATCCAGCTCACGCTCGGTTCCGTTCCCGGCAGAGAGCTGATCAATCGACCTGCGCAGGCGGCGCGCGTTTTTCGGGCTTTGCAGAAGGTGCAGCGTTTCCTGAATCGCGTTGTATTCCTCTAGCGAGATCATCACGACCGCCTCGCGGTTCTTGCGGGTCACGACAACCTCGCTCCGGTCATGAATGACGCGGTCCATCACGTCCTTCAGGGACGCGCGGGCATCGGTATAGGTCATGACGTCCATCGGCAGGCCTCCTTGATCATGTACAGGTATATGCACATAATTCTGTACAATTCAAGAACGCCCGCTAGCGCCCTACTGCGCCGTCCAGCCGCCATCGACGGGGATCGCCGTGCCCGTGACGTTATGGGCCATGGGATCGCACAGCCACAGCGCCAGCCGCCCGATCTCGGATGGGTCAGAGGTGCGGCGGGTGGGTTGTTTCTCGGCCAGCAGGTCGGCGATGGCTGCGTCGCGGTCGCCGCCGATGATCTGGGCGCGGGCCTCGATCTGCGGCACGATCAGCGCGGTTTCGGTCCAGCCGGGGCAGATGCAGTTCACCGTGACGCCGCCCGAGGTCTTGCTGCCCGCCGTCGCATATTCCAGCGCCGCCACTTTCGACAGGCCGATGATGCCATGCTTGGCCGCCACGTAGGGCGCCTTGTGGACCGAGCCGATCAGACCCTGAACCGACGCGATATTGACCACCCGGCCAAAGCCCCGATCCGCCATGACCGGAAGGGCGTGCTGCATGGTATGGAAGGCGGCCGACAGGTTCACGGCGATGATCGCATTCCAGCTGGCGCGCGGCATGTCGCTGATCGGCGCGGGGTGCTGGATACCGGCGTTGTTCACGAGGATATCCACCCCGCCCCAATCGGCCACCGCCGCCATCAGCGCATCAATCTCTTCTGGCTGCATAAGGTCGCCGGGGAAGAAGCGGACCTCACTTGCGCCAGCGGCCAACAGGGCGGCGCTTGCCTTGTCAATCTGCGCATCATCGGCGATCCCATGCAGGGCGATCCGCGCGCCTGCCCCGGCCAATGCCTCGGCAATCGCAAAACCGATCCCCTGCACCGATCCGGTGACCAGCGCCGTTTTTCCCGAAAGATCCGTCATCTGTCATGCTCCAGCAGTTTGCGCAGCTCGGTCTTAAGTACCTTGCCATAATTGTTCTTGGGCAGCGCCTTGACCCGGCGGTAGTGCTTGGGCCGTTTGAACCGGGCGATATTGTCGAGACAGAGCTGATCCAGCTCCTCCGGCCGTGCCTGTCCGACATAGAAGGCCACCACCTCCTCGCCCCATTCGGGATGCGGTTTGCCGACGACCGAAGCCTCTGACACGGCGTCGTGCATCAGCAGCACTTCTTCGACCTCACGCGGGTAGATGTTGGAGCCGCCCGAGATGATCATGTCCTTGGACCGGTCCTGCATGGTGACGTAGCCATCTGCGTCCATGAACCCCATATCGCCGGTCATCAGCCAGCCATTCACCAGCGTTTTCGCCGTCGCCTCGGGGTTCTGCCAATAGCCGGGCATGACGGTGTCGCCCTTGACCATGATCTCCCCATGCTCTCCAGACGGCAGCGGGTTGCCCTCGGCGTCGCCAATCCGCACCTCGACCGCCGATTGCGCACGCCCGACCGAGGCGAGCCTTTCGCGCCAGCGGGGGTGGCTGCGGTCGGTCACGTCATGACGAGAAAGCGCGGTGATCCCCATCGGGCATTCGCCTTGCCCATAGACCTGCGCGAAGACCGGCCCGAAATGGTCCACCGCCTCGATGATGTCGGCGACATACATCGGCCCGCCCGCATAGACGACCGTCCGCAACCCTTCTCCGCTTTCGCCGGTCGCTTTCGCGATCTCGGTCATGCGTTTGACCATGGTGGGGGCGGCGAACATGTGTATGCGGGTGTGATGCTTGGCCAGCGCGAAGATCTCGGCCTCGTCAAAGCCGCCCGAGGGCGGGAAGACATGGCGCGCACCGGCGCGGACATGCATCAGGTTGTAGATCCCCGCCCCGTGGGACAGGGGCGCGGCGTAAAGCGCGGCGTCATCGGCGTTGACCGCATCGGCATCGACCTCATAGCAGAGCGCCATGGTGATCAGCATCCGGTGGGTGATCATCACGCCTTTGGGCCGCCCGGTGGTGCCGGAGGTGTAGAAGAGCCACGCCAGATCCTCCGGGCTGCGGTCCTGCGGGGGGATCGGGTCGGTGGCGTAGATGGCATCCATCCCGGTGCTTATATCGACGATCTCACCGGTCGCCTCTGCATCGCGCAAATCTTCGGCCATTCCGGGCGAGGCGAAACTCAGCCTGGTGCCGGAATCGCCGATGATCCACGCGGCCTCTCGCCCGTGCAGCTTGGCATTGATCGGCACCACCGCAGCACCCGCATACCACGCGCCATATTGCACGATCAGGTAGTCGGGCACGTTCTTCATGAACAGCGCCACTCGGTCGCCGGGGCCGATGCCCTTGGCGGAAAGCCAGCCCGCCACGGCAGCGGCCTTCGCATGGAAGCTGGCATAGTCTTCTACAAGATCATTTCCAAGATACATCGCAGGCCGGTCGGGGCTGACCTGAGCCATACGGTGAAGCCAGAAGGATATGTTCATCAGGCGCGCTCGGCCTCCAGAATGGTGCAGTAATTGGCGACGCCAGAGCCGCCCATATTGAACACCATACCCAAAGACGCGCCGTCTTGCTGCATCTCTTCTGCGGTGCCGGTCACCTGCCGCGACACGAGCACATGCATGGAGACGCCGGTGGCCCCCACCGGGTGCCCCTTGGCCTTCAGCCCGCCCGATAGGTTCACCGGCAACCGCCCGTTCCGCATGACCGCGCCGTCGCGCAGCAGGGTCTCGCCCTGACCGGGGGCAGCCAACCCCATGGCCTCGTAAATCATCAGCTCGGCGATGGTGAAGCAGTCATGCACCTCGGCCACATGCAGATCGTCGAGCGTCACGCCACCGGCCAGAAACGCCCGGCGAAACGCCTCTCGCGGGCCTTCGAACGCCGTCAGGTCGCGGCACGACATGGGCAGGAAGTCGTTCACCTGTTCGGCTGCCCGCAGGCGCACGGCGCGGGGCATGGTCTTGGCCACATCGTCGGCCACCAGCACGATGGCCGCCGCCCCGTCAGAGACCAGCGAACAATCCGACATCTTCAAGGGCGCGGCGATCATCGGGTTCCGCTCGCTTTCCGTCGCGCAGAATTCCACCGGCAGCTCCTTGTGCAACTGCGCCAGCGGGTTCGACATCGCGTTGGCGTGGTTCTTGGCGGCGATCATCGCAAGTGCCTCGGTTTTGTCGCCGTGCTTGTCGAAATAGGCCCGCGCGAAGCCCGCGAAGACGGCGGGGAAGGACAGGCCCGCCTCTTCCTTTTGGTAGGCGGCGTGGCCGAGCGCGGCGGCCACATCGCGGGTGGGCAGGTGGGTCATCTTCTCAACCCCAAGCACAAGCGCGATTTTCGCTTCACCTGCAAGGATCGCATTGCGCGCGGCGAAAACGGCGGCAGAACCAGAGGCGCAGGCGTTTTCCAGCCGGGTCGCGGGGGTGAAGCGCATGGCGGGGTCAATCGACAGGGCCATCGAGGCGGGGAAGCCATCGGGCACCATGCCGCCGTTGAAATGGCCCATCCAGATGCCGTCCACCTCACCCGGTGCAATGCCCGCATGGGCCAGCGCCTCTCGCCCTGCTTCCACGACAAGATCCTCAACCCCCTGCCCTTCCAGCTTGCCGAATTTCGTGTGACCCCAACCGACGATATGAACCATTTCCGGTTCCTCCTTTGATGCTGGCGGCAGGATGCGCCCGCGCGTGGCACCGGGCAATTCCGTAGAATTACGGGGGGCATCACGGGGTATCCCCAAAGCTGCCCAATCGCGCTAAGCTTACGGGTATGGACCCGCACGCCCTTGCCTTCACCCATGCGCCGCTTGGCCTTGTCCTGCTGGAAAACCGGGTGATCCGGGCCGCCAATCTGCGTTTTGCCGAGATCTTCGCCGGCCCGGTGGAGGGGTTCGAAGGCATGGACATGGCGCGGCTTTATCCATCGGTCGAGGACTACCAGAGGATCGGCGAACGTGGCCTTGCGGCGATGCGTGAAAGCGGCACCTATGATGATGAACGGATCATGCAGCGCCTGAGCGGCGAGCTCTTCTGGTGCCGGGGCCGGGGCCGGTCGCTGACGCCCGATGATCCGTTCGCACGCGGAGTCTGGTCGTTTTCCGACTTGTCAGAGGCGCGGCCCGTGGTGCAGCTGACCCCCCGCGAACGAGAGGTCGCGATGCTGACAGGGCAGGGCCTGACCTCCAAGGAAATCGGGCGCAAGCTGGACCTATCTTACCGCACCGTCGAACAGCACCGCGCGCGGCTGCTGAAGAAATTCGACGCCCGCAACATCGCGGAACTGGTGGCACGGTTTTCGGGGATGCCGTTTTAGGCGAACCGCACCGAAACCGACCCGAAACGCCCGTAATCCGCATGAATATCCGTGCCCGGCGGGCATTCGACCGGGGCCACGAAAGACCCCGCCAGAACCACCTGACCAGCCTCCATATTCTGGCCGTATTGGCCCATGCGGTCCGACAGCCAGACGATGCCCATCACGGGATCGTTCAGTACGGCAGCGCCTAGCCCGGTGGCCACGACCTGATCGTTCTTCGTCAGGATCGCACCGACCCAACGAAGGTCGAAATCCTCTGGCGCGTGGCGTTGCGACCCCAGAACGATGCCACCATTCGCGGCGTTGTCGGCCACGGTATCGAAGATCCTGCGCGGCTGACCGGTTGCGGGGTCCATGCGCTGTATGCGGGTGTCGAGGATCTCGATGGCGGGGGCGACATAGTCGGTCGCGGCCAGAACCTGTTCGCGGGTCACGGGGCCTTTGAGCGGAGCCTTTAGAACAAACGCAATCTCCGCCTCGATCCTGGGCTGGATGAACCGCCCGGCGGGCACGGTGCCGCCATCCGCAAAATCCATGTCGTCATAGATGACGCCGCTATCGGGCGTGTCGATGCCAAGGGCGTCTTGCATGACTTTGGAGGTCAGGCCGATCTTCCAGCCGATAATCTTGCGCCCCTCGGCCAGTTTGCGGGCCATCTGGGCGGATTGAATGGCATAGGCATCATCCAGCGTGATCCCCGGATGGCGCAGGGACAGCAGGCCGATCTGTCGGCGGTCCGCCTCGGCCTGCAACAGATCCTGCGCCGCCTGATCCACCTCGGCCTGCGTTAGCATCCTTCATCCTCCACCCCGTTGCGCAGAATGCCGATACCCTCGGCCTCCACCTCGATCACATCGCCGGGTTTCAGCCAGATCGGCGGATCGAACCGCGCGCCTGCGCCGGTTGGGGTGCCGCAGACGATGACATCGCCGGGGACCAGCGTCGTGAAGGTCGAGACGTAGTTCACGATATAGCGGAAATCATAGAGCATCCGGCCCGTGCGGTCCTGCTGCCGCACCTCGCCATTGACGCGGGTGGTGAGCTGGATGTCATCAAGCTGCGTCGCGTCCCGGAACGGCACCAGCCACGGGCCGATCGCACCAGACCGATCCCAGTTCTTTCCTTGCGTGACGTTGAATTTTGCATGCCGCACCCAATCGCGGATGGTGCCCTCATTACACAGCGTCAGGGCGGCGATGTGGTCATACGCCTCTTCGCGCGGGATGCGGCGGCCGCCTTTGCCGATTACGATGGTCACCTCGCCCTCGTAGTCCAGCTGCGGGGATTCCGGCGGGCGAATCAGGTTCTGGCCGTGGCCAACGAAACTGCGCGGGAAGCGGATGAACATCGACGGCTTGCCGGGCGCGGCCTGCCCGTCCTTGTATTCGGCATTCCGGTCGGGGAAGTTCACACCGATGCATATGATCTTTTCGGGCTGCGCCACCGGGATCAGGAGGGTGACATCATCCTCCTGATAGGTCGGGGCCTGCCCCTTTGCCGCTGCGATAACCTCTTCCAGCGCGTCGGCCTCCACAATAGCCTGAAGCGTGGCGAAGCGGGCACCAAACTGCGGTGTCATGTCGATGATGCCGGCATCGGTCACCACGCCATAACGGTCCGCGCCATCGACTTGGAAGGCAGCGATACGGGCGGGTAATGCAGTCATGTCGGGCACCTCTCAGGGGGCAATGATGGGCTGGGAGGCCAGATCGCTGTCAACCAGCGTAGCGCCGTCAAAAACCGATCCAAGCTCGAACCAGCTGCGGGGCGCGGGCGCGCCCCAAAGCGTCTGGCGCTGCGGGTCCTTGAGGTCCCATTTGATCGGTTCGTGATCGGGGTCGATGGTCTGGTAATCGGAACAATAAATCTCGGTCCGGTGCCCATCCCTGTCGCGGATATAGAGGAAGAAGGCGTTGGATATCCCGTGCCGCCCCGGTCCGCGTTCGATGTTGTCCAGATAACCGGTGGTCGACATCAGATCGAGCAGGTCGATGATGTTGAGCGGCGTTGGCACCCAGAAAGCCACATGATGCAGCCGCGGCCCGGTGCCGTTGGTGAAGGCGATGTCATGCACGCCGCCCTTTCGGTGCATCCACGCCGCCCAGGTCCGGCCCGTCTCGGCGTCTTCGGTGTATTCCGTGACGCGAAAACCCAATTCGTTATAGAAGGCCACGCTCTCATCCACATTCGATGAGAACAGGTTGAAATGGTCGATGCGGAGCGGTTTGACACCCCGATACAGCTTGTATTGCTGGTGGATCGGGGGCAGCCGGTCCATATGCGCGTAGAATTCCAGCGGCACCCCGAACGGATCGCGCGTGGCCAGCACCCGGCCCATGAAGGGACGGTCGATCCAGTCAACAGGCAGATCGCGGGCTGCGAACCAATGCGCGGCCTTGTCGAGATCCTCTTCGCTCCAGAGCTTGAAGCCCAGACTGCCGACAGACCCGGCCTCGGCCCGGCGCAGGATCAGGCAATGATGACCGCGTTCCTCCATCGCCCGCAGGTAGATCGCATCGGCATCCTCGTGCGTGACTTGCAGCCCGAGCGTGTCCACATAAAACCCGCGTGCCCAGCCCAGATCGGTCACGCGCAGCTCCACATGGCTGAGACGAACAATATTGAATGGCGGCGACAGGTTGGGGGCAGGAATTGGCATCGTATCCTCCGATCACGCCTACGATCATGCACGGGCTGAAGCAGCTTGTATAGTTGCTTTGTTAAGCTTTATGAAGGCAGCCTGTCAACTGCCCGCTCTTTCCGCCGACAAGCGCGGCGCGCCGGACAGCGCGGATACCGGCGTCACAAACCCGAAAAGCGCCCGCAGGGACGATCCCGCGGGCGCGTTCCCTTGCGCTATATCAGCCATGTGGACGGACCGTGCCAGCCGGTATCAGTCCGCGCGGGTTGCCGCCCAGATCATGCCCCGGCGCAGGATCTCGGTCACTTGCGGCACTTTCAGGTCGCTCAACTCGTGCCCGATGGAGCAATAGAACACCCGGCCCTTGTCCCAACGGCGTTTCCAGACCACGGGGATGACGGTGCCTTCGATCCACCACAGGTGATCGCCGCTGAAGGTGGTTGTGGCCAGCACCTCGTTGGAGGGATCGACGAGCATATAGTATTGTTCCGATTTCAGGCGGAAACTCTTGATCCCCTGCACCAGCGGGTCGGCGGGTTTGCAGATCGTTACGTCGTAGTCGATGTAATCCTCGGCCGGTTGCAGGTTGTCGGGCCAGCCCGGCGGATGCGCCACGAATTGCCCGCCGATGAGGAAATGATAGGTCGGCCGGTCGCGGAAGGCGTCGCCCATATGGCCGTGCCAGCCTGCGATGCCCCTGCCCTCGGAGATGAGCTTCAGCAGCCCGTCTTCCTGCGGCTTGGTCATGTTGCCGAACTCTTCCTTGTGGCCGGACCGGGCCGAGGACCAGATCGGCACGATCAGGTCGACATCGGCCAGTTTCTCCGGCGAGGCCAGCGGCTCCAGCGTGTCGTAGACATCGACTTCGAAGCCGTTGTCTTCCAACAGCGCCTTGCACCAGTCGCTGAAATCCGTGGGGGCGTGGCCTTCCCAGCCACCGGCGAAAAGCGCGGCTTTCATGTCTGTTTTCCTCGCATGTAGTTCAGGATTGCGGCCATGTCGCGCGCGTCATAGCCCGCGCCCGCCGCCTCGGTCAGGATGTCCAGCGTCACCTTTGATTGCGGCAGGGGAACGCCCAGTTTGCCCGCCAGTTCCGCCGTGACCCGCATGTCCTTCTGCGCGAGCGCGACGGTGAAGGTGACGTCATGGGCGGCCTCGTCGAGATAGAGCGGCTTGCGGTAGGTCAGCATCGGCGCGCAGGCGGCGCTGGCCTCGATCGCCTCAAACGCCGCTTCGGTGGGGATGCCCGTCGCCTCGGCCAAGGTCATCGCCTCCGCAAAGGTCTGGTTGATGCCGTGGATCAGCATGTTGACGGCGAGCTTCATGACAGCGCCCGCGCCTGTGCGGCCAAGGCAGATCGTCTGCTTGCCCATCACGTCGAAGAGCGGCTGGATGGGGGCCAGCATGTCTTGGGAACAGCCCGCCATGATCAGCAATTGCGCGTCCTCAGCCGCCTGCGTGGCACCCGATACGGGCGCGTCGATCACGTGGCGACCCGTTGGGGCCTTGGCCGCCAGATCGGCAATGTGATCGGGGCTCATCGTCCCCATTTCGACGAAATACGTGGCGCGCGACCCGGCGAACAGGCCCTCCGGTCCGAAATGGACCGCCTCGGAGGAGGCATCGTCGGCCAGCATGGTCACGACGATATCGGCGGCATCCGCAAGCGCCCGGGGAGAGTCGGCGCTGACAGAGCCGGTGGCCGCCGCGAGGTCGCGCGCCTTGTCGGGGCTGCGGTTCCAGAGGATCACCTCATATCCCGCGCCCGCAATGTTTGCGGCCATGCGGGCCCCCATTCTGCCGAGGCCGGCAAATCCGACCTTCATCTCAGGCGACCTTCCCGCCTTCGATCCCGGAGATCGCCTGAATCAGATTGTCCTCGGTCACCTCCTCCGACGTGAAGGTGCGGATGATCCGCCCCATATACATCGCCACGATCCGATCCGAGACATGCAGAACCTCGGGCATTTCGGAACTGACGACGATGACGGCATAGCCCTGCGCGGCCAGTTCGCGGATCAGGTTGTGAATCTCGGACTTGGAGCCCACGTCGATGCCGCGCGTCGGTTCGTCCACGATCAGCACATTGGGATGCATGGACAGCCATTTGCCGATGACGATCTTCTGCTGGTTGCCGCCCGAAAGGTTGCCGACCGTTTGTCTCCAGCCGGGGGTGCGGATATCGAGCTTGTCGCGGTATTGATCGAAGATCGCCACCTCCGCGCCGTCGGACACGAATGGCCCCGCCGTGAGATCCCCGACCTGCGGCAAGGTCATGTTGTCCCGGCAATTCATACCAAGAACCAGACCCTGCCCCTTTCGGTCCTCGGGAACCAGGGAAATGCCGCGCGCAATGGCATCGGCTGGCGACTGGATGGTCACTTCCTCACCATTCATCAGGATGGTGCCTGCCGACGGGTTGCGCAGGCCAAAGAGCGTTTCAGCAATCTCGGTGCGGCCCGCACCGACAAGCCCATAGAAGCCGACAACCTCGCCCCGGCGCACCTCGAAACTGACATCATGATACAGGTTGCCACAGCTCAGTCCGCGCACCTCGATGGCCACTTCGCCCAATTCGTGATGGCTTTCGTTGCGGCTGAGGTCGAGCTTTCGCCCGATCATCATCTGGGTCACGCCTTCCTCGTCGGTTTCGGCGGCGTTGACGGTTCCCTGATACTGACCGTCGCGCAGAACGCTGATCCGGTCGGTGATCTTGAAGATCTCTTCCATCCGGTGAGAGATATAGGCGATGCCGACACCCTGCGATTGCAGATCGGCGATCACTTCGAACAACACCACCTTTTCCGCGTCGGTCAGGGACGCGGTCGGTTCATCGAAGATTACCGCCTTTGCATCCACGGTGAGGGCGCGGGCAATCTCGACCATCTGCTGATTGGCAATCGAAAGGCTGCCGACACGGGTCTTCGCGTTGAAACCGACATTCAGTTTCTTGAGGATCTTGTTGGTGTTGGCCTCAAGCTGTGCCCAATCCACCAGTCCGAACCGCTTTCGCGGCAATTCGCCAAGATAGATGTTTTCGGCAACGCTGAGCTCCGTTGCGAGGCTGAGTTCCTGGTGAATGAAGACGATGCCCTTGGCCTTGGCTTCCAGCGGGCCGGACATGACCACCGGTTGTTCATCGACGATGATCTGGCCTTCGTCGGGCTGGTATATGCCGCCAAGCACCTTCATCAGCGTGGATTTCCCGGCACCGTTTTCACCCATCAGGGCATGGACCTCGCCCGGAAGCAGGGTCAGGGAAACGCCGTCGAGGGCACGGACGCCTGGAAAAGTCTTTACGATGCCTTCCAGTCGCAGGACGGGGGTTTGCTCGGTCATACCTTCAACTCCTCTTTGCCTTTCACGTTCAGCTGCCGATCAAGGAACAGCACCGCGATAAGGATAAGGCCGATCACAAGGTTCACGGTTGCGGTGTCGGCACCGATATGGCCAAGACCCTTGCGCAGAAGCTGGATCGCGATAACGCCGCCAAAAGTGCCTACGATGGACCCCGCCCCGCCGATCAGCTTGGTGCCGCCAAGCACCACGGCGGTGATGGCCCAAAGCTCGAACAGCATCCCGTCATTTGGATTGACCGAGCCGCTTCCGGAATAGAAGGTCACCGCCGACAGCGCTGCGAGAAAGCCGATCAGCACGAAATTGATCAGCATGTGCGGCCCCACCCGGATCGCGGCGTTAACCGCCGCCTCGCGGTTGTTGCCGACGGCGTAGGCATTGCGCCCATGCACGGTGCGGGTCATCACGAACCAGACGATCAGGGCCACCGCAAGAAAGACAAGCGCCGGGGTTTCGACCCCGAAAATGTCCCATTCCGCGATATCCACCATCGTCCAGTTCAGGTGATAGGTCGGGTTCTCGCCGTTATACATGAAGACAAGGCCCCGGTAGCCGAGCATCGAGCCAAGCGTCACGATGAACGCATCGACGCCCGTCTTCCACACGATGACGCCGTTGATCAGGCCAAGAACCGCCCCGGTCAGCAGGGCGAACAGCCACGCCAGCGGGATCGCCCAATCGCCAAGGGATTCCATGAACGGCCAGGACATCGAGTCGAGCATGACGATGGCACAAAGTGCGTAGATCGCCCCGACGCTCAGGTCGATATTTCCGTTGATCATGATCACCGTCATGCCGACCGCGATGATCCCGATGGGTGCCGATTGCTTGAGCAGCAGCAGCATGTTGTCGAGATCCATGAAGGCGCGTTCAGACAGCGACCAGAATTCACCGGCGACCTGGAAGAAGATCAGTTCCAGTACGATGAAGCCCCATATGGCGCCGTTCTTGATGAGGTTGGACATGTTATCGCTTTTCATCTGTCTGTCCCCTCACGCGATCGCTGACCAGAGCTTGCCGCGCTTGGTGGCGATATCGAGCCACACGGCAAGGATGATGATGACCCAGGTCACGACGAACTGGACGTAGAACTCGAGCCCCGCCAGCAACAGACCGTTCTGGATGAAGCCGAGGATCAGCACGCCGATCACGGTCTTGAACACGGTGCCCGAGCCGCCAAGCAGGGACGCGCCCCCGAGGATGACGGCGGCCAGAACCTCCAGCTCCATCCCCTGTCCCACGGTGTTCTGCGCGCCCATGGTGCGGCTGGCCTGTATCAGACCGGCAGTCGCGACGCAGAAAGAAGAGATGATGTAGGTGAAGAAGACCACCCTTGCCCGTGGAATGCCGGAAAAGGTCGCCGCCGTACCGTTGCCGCCCACGGCATAAACCTTTCGGCCAAAGGGCGTCTTGGCAAGCAGGATCGCCAGCACCGCCGCCAAGAGGCCGAACATCAGAACCGGGATCGGAATGCCAAGAGCCGTGCCACGCCCGAAGACGCCGAACCAGGTGGCGTCCTGATTGGCGATATCCATGTTCTGCCCGCCCGACCAGGTCAGCGTCAGGCCGTGAATGGCCGACAGCATCCCCAGTGTGACGATCAGCGAGTTGAGCCTCAGATACCCCACGAGAAAGCCGATCAGCGCCCCGATGGCCATGGTCATGGCGAACATGGCGGGGATCGCCAGATAGGGGCCGAAGGCCGGGTTTTCGTGCAGGTCAAGAACCACGATGGCCGAGAACGACATCAGCGACCCGACCGAGAGGTCAAGGTTGCCGCCGATCACCACGAAGGTCACGCCAAGCGCCATGACCCCCAAGATCGCCGAGGACCGGATCACGCCGAACACATTGTCAATGTCGATAAAGCGCGGATTCCAAAGTGAAAATCCGACCATAAAAAGCACGAAAGCCACCAAGATGCCCTGTCGGGCCAGAAAGCGGCCTACCGCGTCCAGGTTCTTCTCTGCCATCTTCTCTCCTCCCGAACAGCGCGCGTTTCGCGCGGCACTGTTATTTCCCTGATCCTCTGGCCGCCCGCCCCGATTTGAAGGGCAGTCAGACCAGCGTCATTCCTCCGTCGATCATCACGATCTGGCCGGTCATGTAGTCGCTGTCCTTCGCCGCCAGGAAGGTCGTCGTTCCGGTGATATCCTCGGGTCTTGCCACGCGGCCCTTCAGGATATCGGCCGAAAACTCCTCCATCGCCTGCCCCGGACGCTCGGCTGCACCGATCTCCATCAGGTCCTGATCGACCTGATCCCACATCTCGGTGGCAACCACACCCGGCGCGAAACCGGTGACCGTGATATTGTGCTTGGCCAGATCCCGCGCGCCCGATTGCGTCAGCGACACCACGGCCCATTTCGAGGCACAATAGGGTGCCACATTGTCAAATCCCTGCCGGCTGGCAATCGAGGCGGTATTGATGATCTTGCCGCCGGTTCCCTGCGCGATCATCTGATGCGCGGCCTCCTGCATGCCGATCAGGCATCCCAGCCCGTTGATGTCCATAATGAATTTCCAGTTGTCCTCGGTCACATCGAGAAAATTCATCGGCTTGTTGACGCCGGCATTGTTGAACTTGACGTCCAGCTTGCCAAACGCCTCGACCGTTTTGGCAATCATGCTGCGGACCTGTTCCCGGTCGGTGACGTTTACCGCCGCAGAAATGACGCGGCCGCCGCCTGCCTTGGCACGGCCCTCGTTGGCGGCCGCGACCGTGGCGACCTTGTCTGCATTGATATCAGCAAAACACACATCGGCGCCTTCGTCCAGCAACGCCTCTGCGATGGCGCGGCCAATGCCCTGCGCAGCGCCTGTCACGATGCAGGCACGCCCCGAGACTCGTCCCATGACGCCCTCCCCCGGTCTGTCGTTGTTCTTGTTTGGCAGTCAAAGCGGCACAGGGCCGGACACGTTCGGTCCGGCCCCGGCCTGTCAGTGGATCAGAAGACCGGACGGTCGAACTCGTCCATGTTGTCCTGGGTGATCTTCGGCGTGTCGAAGTAGTTCAGGAAGGGCACTTCTTCGCCGTTCAGGATGGCGATCGCGGTGGCCAGGGCGGCCTCTGCGTCATCGACCGGCGACTGGTAGATCGAGCCCCAGTATTCGCCACGGCCCATGGCGTCGTAGCCCACGGCAAAGTTGGTGGCGCCGACGAAGGTGATGCCTTCGGCGCGGCCTGCGGCAATCGCTGCGTTAAGGGCGCCCACGCCCATGTTGTCGTCGCCCGAGTAGACGCCGTCGATGTCGTCATACTGAACGAGGAACGCTTCCATCACGCGCTGCGAGTCTTCGCGGTTCCAGTTGCCGGGCTGGGTTTCGACCAGCGTGACGTTCGGGCAAACCTCGGGCAGGCGATCTTCGAAACCCTGCGCCCGCTCGATGGCGGTGGTGTAGCCGGGCTGACCGGAGATCTGCACGACGCGCGCTTCGTTCTCGATGCCAAGCTCGATGAAACGGTCACACATGATTTCCGCGGAACGCGAGCCCTGGGTGATGTTGTCGGGGCCGGAGAAGGAGGAGACGAAGTCGAACCCTTCTTCCGCGATGTTGGAGTTGGTGACGATCACCGGAATGCCGGCCTGGTACGCTTCGCGCACGGCGGGGATCACGGCCTGACCGTTGGTCGGCCAGATGATGATCGCGTCGACTTCCTGCTGCACGAGGTCCTGCATCTGCGCGATTTGGCGGGACACGTCGCCGCCCGCGTCAAGCACGACAACCTCGACATTGGGATCTGCTTCTGCTGCGGCGATGAACGCTTCTTCATAGGTCGTCTGGTAGCTGTCGACGCCCACGTTGTTCTGAGTGATGCCGATCGTGAACGTTTCCTGAGCCGACGCTGCGCCAGCAAGGGCAAGCCCCGCAAGTGCGGTGGTTCCTGCGATCATGGCCTTGGTGCGAATGTTCATCCTGGTTCCTCCCTTAGATGAAATCAATTCTCGTTGTCCCCGGCGGCCCGTCCACAGGGAATCACCCTTGGGCTGCCGAATGACGCATTGGTCGCGTTTTTTGGGTTTCTGGTCCGCATTGGATTTGTTCATTTCGAACATTTTGTTGTTCAAAACGGATATCTGTGCTGTTCTTGCGGCCTTCCCAATCCGTCAAAAGCAACTGAGGCGAGACATGCGACAGCCGAATCCCCCCGTGGGCAGACCCGCAGCACATATATCCGAAGACGACAGGGACATGAAAAATATTCAAAACGAATATTTGTTAGGTGGCAGTCCGGTGACCCCCGGCAAGCCGCCCTATGTCTCGTCGGATATGTTGCAGGTCATTGATCTGATAGAGGATTTTTCCTCTGAAATCGAGTCCATGCTGGATGTCGCTTCGCCCAATCCGCATCTCAACATGGCGCTTCACCTTGTGAAGAACCACCTGGAGGGCCGGATCAGCACCGCGTCCTCGGTGATCGCGGCGTCTGCAGTGCCTTACGCCACCGCGCGGCGCAAACTGGCGGAACTGCAAGATGCCGGGCTGATCGAAACCCGCCCGCGCACCAAGACCGGCAAGAGCTTCTCTCTCCATCCCAGTGCCTTGCTCATGCAGAACTGGGGGCAATTGGCGGACCGGCTGCTGCGCATGGCGAAGAAGCATGTGGGCGAAGCGGGCAGCTCCCGGTCCGAGGCGGAGTATTATTTCGGCGGCTCTTACCAGATCGGCCGTTCGATCCAGCCGCCCAAGGTTCTGCCAGAGCCGCTTTCGCTGAGCGGGGGCCTGCGCATCCTTGTTCATGGCGATCCCACCTTCATGGTGATGGAAAGCCTGAAGCGCCAGTTCGAGCAGGTCGTCGGCACCAAGATCAGCCAACGGGCCTTTTCCATCGACCGGCTGCATGAAGAAGCGTTGCGCAACGGCGAACGTCCGGCCAGCCGCTATGACATCATCGCCGTGGACCTGCCCTGGATCGGTGAATTCGTGTCCAAGGGCCTGCTGACACCGCTGACCGACATACTGGATGTCGAGTCGCTCGATCCGGGCGACTTCCATACCGCGGGCTGGCAAGCCGCGCATTGGGCGGGCCAGCCCTATGGCGTACCAAGCCAGACCACGCCTGAACTGATGTTCTACCGCAAGGACTGGTTCGCCGAGGCCGGGCTTGAACCGCCACGGACCACAGGCGCCGTACTTGAGGCCGCAAAGACCTTTCACGAGCCGCGAAAGGGCCGCTACGGCATCGCATGGAACGCCGCGCGTGGCACCGCGCTTGGCCATACATTCATGATGACCTGCGCCGATTTCGGCCAGCCGATCCTGAATCTTGCGGAAATCGCGGGGGGCTTCGACGCGGGCCGCCTAAACCGCGACGACCTGGTGCCGAGCATCGACACGCCGCGTGCGCTGGAGGCGGCCGAGTACCTGATGGCGCTGCTGGAATTCTCGCCGCCCGATATCCTGTCGATGTCGTGGTACGAACGCGTCCGCCCCTATGCGGCGGGCAAGATCGCCATGGCCTACGGCTATACCCTGCTGGCCCCCTATTTCGAGCTGGACGAGAAATCGCCCGCCAATGGCAACACCGGCTACCTGCCGCATCCCGCAGGGCCGTCCGGCCACCCGATCGCACCCGTGGGCGGCTATGTTCTGTGCATTCCATCGAACCTGCCGGATGAGAGGAAGCGAGAGGCGGCCAAGGCGCTTGTCGCCTTCACCTCGCCCGAGGCGCAGAAGCTTTATGTCCAGCATGGCAGCCGCACAGCGCCCCGCTACTCGGTCGGCGCGGATCCCGACGTGCGCCAGCTATCGCCCATCTTCGAGGCCGTCGATGCCATGTCCTGGCATGACGAACTGCAATTCTGGCCCCGCCCGCCGGTCCCGCAGATCAACCAGTTGATCGCGATCTGCGGAGAGGAGCTTCACGACATGCTGCGGGGTGTCTCAACCCCGCGCGAGACCCTGGCACGGGTTCAGTCCCGCGCCGAACAGGTCATGCGACAACACAGGGATTAGAGGAGGAACCCCAATGGACCCCAATCGACTCAACGGCAAGAATATCCTGATCACCGGCGCCGCGCGCGGCATGGGCGCAGGCAATGCAGAGGCCTTCGCGGCACAGGGTGCCAATGTGTGCCTCGGTGACCTTGATCTCGACGAAGCGCAGAAGGTTGCCGACAGGATCAACGCGGCCGGCAACGGCAAGGCGATTGCGGTCAAGATGGACGTCACCAAGCGCGAAGACAACGCAGCCGCCGTGGCCGCCTGTGTCGAGGCCTTTGGAAGCATCAACGTGGCGCTGTTCAACGCGGGCCTCAACAAGCCCCGGTTCTTCATGGATATCGATGAAGACAACTGGGACATGATCATGAACGTCAACACCAAGGCCATGTGGCTGGGCATGCAGGAAGCCGCCCGCCAGATGATCGCCCAGGGCCCGATGGAAGATCACCCCTACAAGATCATCAACGTGGGCAGTATCGCCTCGCGCAAGCCGCTGGTGGACGTGACCGTCTACTGCACCTCCAAATATGGCTGCCTTGCGCTGACCGAATGCGGCGCGCTTGGTCTGGCCGAGCACAACATCACCGTGAACGGTTACGCGCCCGGCGTGGTTGTGACGCCGCTTTGGGAACAGCTCGACAAGGACCTGGTCGAGATCGGCTTCAAGGAACGCGCCGGTCAGGCCTATGACGACATCGTCGAGAACAACCTTGTGATCAAGCGCGTCTCCTATCCCGATGACATCACCGGCACCGCATCGTTCCTCGCGTCCAACGACAGCGACTACATGACCGGCCAGATGATCTCGATCGATGGTGGCTGGGTCACGAAATAGGCCCGCAACACCACACCTTTCAGCAACAAACCGGGTGCGCATGGCCGCACCCGAAAGGAGTTTCCGATGTCAGAACGCCCCGGCAATGCACTCATGCCAAACCTGCTCACCCCGCAGGATCTTGAAACCAACTGGGAATGGCGTGACAAGATCCCGGCTTGGGGTCACACCTCGGTCGATTTCGAAAAGCGAGTCGACCATGACCGCCTGCGCCGCTACCGTCTGGCCCGCACGCGGCAGAGCTTGCAGAATTCCCCCGCCGGATCGCTGCTGCTGTTCGATGTGAACAACATCCGCTACGTGTCCGCGACCAAGATCGGTGAATGGGAACGGGACAAGATGTGCCGCTTCTGCCTGCTGACCGGCGATGACAGCCCCTATGTCTGGGACTTCGGTTCGGCGGCGGTGCATCACAAGCGCTATTCGGATTGGCTGGAGCCCGATCACTGCCTGGCCGGCGTTGTCGGCATGCGCGGCACGATCCCGCCGGAATTCGGCCTGATGAAGAAATATGCCAAGATGATTGCGCAGCTGATCAAGGATGCAGGCATGGCCGATATGCCCGTGGGCGTGGACTATGCCGAAACGGCGATGTTCCACGCGCTGCAGGAAGAAGGCATTCACGTGGTCGACGGCCAGCAGATCATGCTGGCGGCGCGCGAGATCAAGAACTGGGACGAAATCCAGCTTCTGACGCAGGCGGCCAGCATGGTCGATGGCGTCTACCACATGATCTATGAAGAGCTGAAACCCGGCGTGCGCGAGAATGACATCGTCGCCATGTCCAACAAGCTGCTCTACGAAATGGGCTCGGACGATGTGGAGGCGATCAACGCCATTTCCGGCGAACGCTGCAACCCGCATCCGCATAACTTCACCGACCGTCTGATCCGCCCCGGCGACCAGGCCTTCTTTGATATTCTGCAATCGTATCAGGGCTATCGGACCTGCTATTACCGGACGTTCAACGTGGGCCGCGCGACACCGTCCCAGAACGACGCCTATGTGAAGGCGCGGGAATGGATCGACGCCTCCATTGCGATGATCAAACCGGGCGTGACCACCGACAAGGTGGCCGAAGTCTGGCCGACGGCGGAAAGCCTCGGTTTCCCCAACGAAGACGCCGCCTTCGGCCTGCAATTCGGCCATGGCCTTGGCCTCGCGCTGCACGAACGCCCGATCATCTCCCGCGCGGTCAGTATGGATCACCCGATGGAGATCAAGACCGGCATGGTCTTCGCGCTGGAAACCTATTGCCCGGCGACGGACGGGTATTCGGCGGCACGGATCGAAGAAGAAGTGGTGGTTACCGAGACCGGTTGCGAGGTGATCAGCCTCTTCCCGGCCGAAGAACTGCCGATCGCCAACCGTTATTGAGACGGGTGGCCGGGTGAAAACCCGGCCACCTGCCACGATGCAGGCCGGGCCGTGCGCCCGGCGCCCGTTCAAGGGGGAAGCCCGCTATGGCCAAATCGAAAACAAACACCGAAGACTACCTGACGATGTACCGCCAGATGGTGCGCATCCGGACCTTCGAGGACAATGCCAACCAACTCTACCTGTCAGCCAAGATGCCGGGCCTTACCCATATGTATTCCGGCGAGGAAGCCGTCGCCGTGGGCATCTGCGAAGCGCTGAGGGTTACCGACAAGATCACCTCGACCCACCGGGGCCACGGCCATTGCGTGGCCAAGGGCGCCGAGTTCAAGGAGATGTTCTGCGAACTTCTGGGCAAGGAAGAGGGCTATTGCCGGGGCAAGGGCGGCTCGATGC
This sequence comes from Nioella sp. MMSF_3534, assembly GCF_030732985.1. Lineage (GTDB taxonomy): Bacteria > Pseudomonadota > Alphaproteobacteria > Rhodobacterales > Rhodobacteraceae > Nioella. Next base: position 5,632 of record NZ_JASHJX010000027.1, on the reverse strand, counting down.
ATATCGCCGACCAGTCCAACGGCAATCTCGGGGCCAACGCCATTGTCGGCGGCTCCATGGGCATCGCCACCGGCGCGGCCTTCTCTGCCAAACTGCTCGGCAAAGACGATGTGACCGTCTGTTTCTTTGGTGACGGCGCCACGGCGCAGGGGCTGATGTATGAGGTCATGAACATGGCCGCGCTATGGAACCTGCCGGTCATCTATGCCTGTGAAAACAACGGCTATTCCGAGTACACCAGAACCGACGAGATCGCTGCCGGCTCCATCACCGCCCGCGCCGAGGCCTTCGGCATCGAGGCGCATCAGGTGGACGGGCAGGACGTTCTTGCCGTCAATGCCCTGACCCAGAAGCTCGTCGATCGCGCCCGCAAGGGTGAAGGTCCGTTCTTCATGGAACTGATGACCTATCGCTATCACGGGCACCATGTGGGCGACATCAACCGCGAATACTACCGGTCCAAGGAAGAAGAGAAGGACTGGAAGGAAAACCGCGATCCGATCATCCGCTTCCGCTCGTGGCTGGTCGAGGAGGGCATCGCCAGCGAAGAGGATCTCGATGCGATGAACGCAGAGATCAAGCAGGACGCGGCGGACGCCGTGGAATACGCGCTGAACGCCAAGTACCCGGACGTCTCCGAGGTGGACATGCATGTCTACACCGACATTGAACACGCGCTTGCCCGCGATACGGCCTGAGGAGAAAGACACATGCGTAATATCACCCTGTCCCAGGCGGTAAACGAGGCGCTGGCCGAGGAAATGCGCCGCGACGAAACCGTCTTCATCATCGGCGAAGACGTGGCCGAGGCGGGCACGCCGTTCAAGGTGCTGTCCGGCCTGGTCGAGGAATTCGGCACAGCGCGCGTCGTCGACACGCCGATCGCCGAGCCCGGTTTCATGGGGCTGGCCGTCGGCGCCGCCATGACCGGTTCCCGCCCCGTGGTGGATCTTATGTTCGGCGATTTCATCTACCTGATCATGGATCAGCTCTGCAATCAGGCCGCCAAGACCCATTATATGTCAGGCGGCAAGTTGAGCGTGCCGCTGGTTCTGCGCACCAACCTGGGCGCGACCCGGCGGTCGGCCGCACAGCACTCGCAATCGCTGCATGCTTTGGTGGCCCATATTCCGGGCCTGAAAGTGGCGCTGCCCTCTTCGGCCTATGAGGCCAAGGGGCTGATGAAGACCGCGATCCGCGACAACAACCCGGTCGTGATCTTCGAAGACAAGCTGATGTATAACGACAAGGCCCCGGTGCCCGAAGAGGAATACCTGATCCCCTTCGGCGAGGCGAATATCAAGCGCGAAGGCACGGACATCACCCTGATCGGCACGTCTTCCATGGTGCAGGTCTGTGAAAAGGCCGCCGAGATGCTGGCCGCCGAGGGCATCAGCGCCGAGGTGATCGACCCGCGCACCATCGTGCCGCTGGACGAAAAGACGCTGATCGAGTCGGCCAAGAAGACCTCCCGCGTGATCGTGGTTGATGAAGGCCACCAGAGCTTCGGCATCACCGGCGAAATCGCGGGCCGGATCAACGAAAAGGCCTTCTATCACCTTGATGCGCCGGTGCTGCGCATGGGGGCGATGGACGTGCCGGTGCCCTTCAGCCCGGCGCTTGAGGATATCACCGTCCCGACGCCCGAGGCGGTGGCAGAGAACGCCCGCAAGCTCATGTCGGGGGAGATGATCCATGCCGCATGAGGTGATCATGCCCGCCCTCGGGATGGCGCAGGACACCGGCAAGATCGTCAGCTGGCTGAAACAGTCCGGCGATGCGGTCAAGGCGGGCGATGCGCTGTTCGAGGTGGAAACCGACAAGGCGACAATGGAGGTCGAATCTCCGGCGGACGGGTACCTGACCGACGTGACCGCAGGCGATGGCGACGACGTGCCCGTAGGCAACGTGATTGCGCTGATCTCGGACACGGCGGAGGGCAGCGGCACCGCAGCCCCGGCCCCTGCCCCGGCGGCTGACTCCCCAGCCAGCGACGACCTGCCCGACGGCACCGGCGTCATCATGCCCGCGCTTGGCATGGCGCAGGACGAAGGCGTGATCGTGGCCTGGCACAAGGCCCCCGGCGATGCCGTGGCCTCGGGCGATATCCTGTTCGAGGTGGAAACCGACAAGGCCACGATGGAGGTCGAGTCAGGCCATGACGGTTATGTCGCCGCGCTTCTGGCCGAGGCGGGCGAAGCCGCGCCCGTGGGCGAGGTCATCGCCATCATCTCTGCCGAGGCCCCGGCCAACCCTGTCAGCCGCAGCTGGTCGGGTGGCGCTCAACCAACCCCCGCCCCGGTGAAGGAACAGGCCAAACCCGCGCCTGCCCCGAAACCCGCCGCCGAACCGGTGGCGAAAGCCGCAGCACCGGTCACCACAGGGGGGCGTATCCTCGCCTCACCCAAGGCCCGCCGGATTGCGCTGGAGGAAGGGTTGGACCTGCAACGGCTGGTCGACGCCGGTCATCCACAGCCCTACCATGTCTCGGATCTGGAGGTGCTGAGAAGCCTGCCCGACGCGACCGCCGAACCCACCCCGACCACCGCCGCCGCCGGTCGTCATCTGACAGCCGAGGTTCCCGCCAAGGCTTTCGCGGATTTCTGTGCATGGGCCACTGAGGACACCGGCGCGCCTGTGGACCGCGCCGCGTTGCTGGCCCGCTTTGCCGCGGCGTCCCTTGGCGATCCGCTGGCGGCCATTGCTGTCGAAGCCCATGGCCAGACCCGTGTGATGCCCGAGGATGCGGAACCGGCCCTGACCATCCGCGATCTTGCGGGATCGCCCATCACGTCGGTCAATCTCGGGGCGGAAGCGACCCCGGTGTTGACCCTGACCGGCATGGGCGACACCCTGACCATCACGCTCGAATGTGCGCCCGGGCAGCTCTCTGCCCCGCAAGCGCTTTCCCTTATCGGCGGATTCGCCGGTCGGCTTGCCGAACCGCTCCGCCATCTGCTCTGACCCCCGCGAGGACCGACATGGAACACACCGATCTCTATATCAACGGCGAATGGCGCGAAGGTGCCGACAAGACCCGTTTCGACGTTCTGAACCCCGCGACCGAGGAGGTTCTGGCCTCTGTCGCCTCTGCCGAGCTTGCCGATGCCGATGCAGCCCTCGACGCCGCCGAGGCCGCAATGAAGGACTGGGCCGCGCGCACCCCGCGCGAACGCTCCGAGGTGCTGCGCAAGGCGTGGGAACTGATGACCGCGCGGCTCGACTATTTCGCCAACCTGATCACGCTGGAGAACGGCAAGGCGGGCGTGGATGCCAAGGGCGAAGCCACCTATGCCGCCGAGTTCTTCCGCTGGTTCGCGGAAGAGGCCGTGCGCGCCGACGGGCTGATCACCCACGCCCCCGCCTCCGGCGCGCGGATCATCGTGCAGCACAAGCCCGCGGGCCTTGCCGTACTGGTCACGCCGTGGAACTACCCCGCCGCCATGGGCACGCGGAAGATCGCCCCCGCACTTGCCGCCGGTTGCGGCGTCATCATCAAGCCCGCCTCGGAAACGCCGCTGACCATGCTGGCGCTGATGCCGCTGCTGGAAGAGGCGGGCGTGCCTGCGGGCCTCGTGAACGTGTTGCCCTCGCGCCGCACCGGTGCGCTGGTCGATCACCTGATGCACGATCCGCGTGTCCGTGTGATCAGCTTCACCGGGTCCACCGGCGTGGGCCGCAAGCTGCTCAAGGGGGCCGCCGATCAGGTGCTGAAACCGGCGATGGAACTGGGCGGCAACGCGCCCTGCATCGTTTTCGACGACGCCGACATGGACACCGCCATCGAGGGCACCATGCTGGCCAAGATGCGCAATCTGGGCGAGGCCTGCACCGCCGCCAACCGCATCTATGTGCATGAGGATGTGGCCGAGGAATTCACGCGCCGACTGACCGAGCGCATGGAAGCGCTGAAGGTGGGCGACGGCACCGATCCTTCCGTCGACGTGGGTCCGCTGGTCAATGCCGATACCCGCGACAAGGTGGCGGAGTTCGTCTCGGACGCGCTGGCCAAGGGCGCGAAGCTGGAATGCGGGGGCACGGTGCCGAACGGCAAGGGCTTCTTCTACCCGCCGACCGTGCTGTCGAACGTGCCGGAAACCGCGGACTGCGTGAAGGACGAGATCTTCGGCCCGGTCGCCGCGATCCAGACCTTCACCGACCAGGAAGACGTGATCGCCCGCGCCAACGATACCGAATACGGGCTGGTGGCCTATGTGTTCAGCGAGGACATGAAGCGCGCGATCCAGGTCTGTGAGCGGCTGGAATACGGGATGGTCGGCCTCAATCGTGGCCTCGTCTCGGACCCCGCCGCGCCGTTCGGCGGTGTGAAACAGTCGGGCCTTGGCCGTGAGGGCGGACACGAGGGCATGCTGGAGTTCATGGAAACCCAATATATCTCGGCCAGCTGGTAAGGGGGCATCATGGACATTCAGGCAAGCCCAAGCACCAAGCACTACGCCGCGAACAAGGGCGTCGACCTGGAAGCGGTGGCCAGGGCCACGGGCCGGACGACGCTTGGCCGTGAAGACGTGGACGCGCATCTGGGCGGGGGCGGCAGTGCGCCCGCCGCCAGCACCCCCGACGCCAGCCGCTACTGGGACGTGGATCACGCGGCCTATGGCCCCGTGACGGAAGAACCGATGTCACGCATCGCGCAGATCGCCTCTGCCAACCTGTCGGCAGCGAACGCCATGATCCCGCAGGTCACCCATCACGACCGCGCCGACATGCGCGCGGTCGAGGCCTTCCGCAAGTCTCTGAAAGACGAAGGCGCGGCGCGCGGGGTTAAGATCACCGCGCTGGCCTTCCACGTCATGGCGCTGGCGCGGACCCTGCGCGCCTTCCCGCGCTTCAACGCCTCGCTCACTGCGGATGGCGAAACGCTGGTGCTGAAGGACTACGTCCATATCGGCATTGCGGTGGACACGCCCCATGGCCTTATGGTTCCCGTCATCCGCGACGCGGACAAGAAGGGCCTGTGGCAGATCGCAGCCGATATCACCGACCTTGCCGGCCGGGCGCAGGCAAGGAAGCTTTCGGGCGAGCAGATGGGCGGCGGATCGATGTCGATCTCCAACCTCGGCGGCATCGGCGGCACGGCCTTCACGCCAATCGTGAACCCGCCAGAGGTGGCGATCCTTGGCCTGACCCGCACCGAAACCGTGCCGGTCTGGGAGAACGGAGACTGGTCCCCCGTTCCGATGGTGCCTCTCGATCTCAGCTACGATCACAGGGTCATCAATGGCGCCGACGCGGCACGTTTCCTGACCCACTACGCGCGCCTTCTTGCCGACCCGCGCCGGATGGTTCTGCCGACAGGCCGCTGAGCTCCGGCCCCGGTGAACGGAGCTGCACCACATTACCGCTTTTGGCATCCCCGCCACGGAGCCCGTAGGCTGTGTGCGTCGGGGGAAAGCGGAGGTGCGGTCACGCATCAGGCATTTCTCTGCGGCGATGACATGGCCGCTGGCAGGTCCGGCGATGCGCGGAAGTCCAGACTGTGTTGACAAATGGGATTCACATCCTGCACTAAAGCATCGGACATTACATTAGATTTTTGGTTGCGGGGGTAGGATTTGAACCTACGACCTTCAGGTTATGAGCCTGACGAGCTACCGGGCTGCTCCACCCC
>NZ_JASHJX010000026.1 GCF_030732985.1 Nioella sp. MMSF_3534 | reverse complement strand
GCCTGCGGCCCCGTCGGCCGTTCCAAGCTATAGTGCCGGGGTGATCAGTTCATTGACCGAGGCAAAGCGGGCGTCAGGCGCGGTCAGGGACAGCACCGCCTCGCGGATCGCCTCGGCGCGGGTCTGACCCAGGACCGGACCGGCGAAGGCCATGTATTTCTCACGGATCGTTTGCGCATCAAAAGGCGCATCCGGCCCGCCCGAGGCGTTGAGATCGCCCGAGGCGTAGACCGATCCATCCTGCATCTCGATCTCGATATCGGCCCACCGTCCCCGCGCCGGGAACTTCGCCTGGTGCCGTTCCTCGACCACGCCCTCGGTCAGGGCCACCAGCCGCGCGACGCGGGGGTCAGACAGACCCTCGCCGGAAATCTGGTCGAGCCCGATATGGCCCTCGACCAGCATCCATGCGACCGGGAAGGCCAACGCGTATTGCGCGCGGGCCGAGTGGTCGGGCATGCCGGGATAAAGCGCAATGGATTCCGCGAAGCTGCGGATGGTGATGCGGGCGATCTTTTCGTGGTCGATCCCGTGGCGCGCGCGCAGCAGTTTCGCGCCGTCAATGGGGGCATGGGCCCACCGGCAGATCGGGTAGGGTTTCACGTATTGATCCTCGGTGATCCATGCGTGCCCCAGATCGGCCCAATGGGACGCCACATCGGGCGCCTCCAGCGTGATGGCCGGTGCACCGGTAAAGCCCTTCTCGGCCATGATGACCGACGACAGCCCCACCAGCGCGCCCATCCCCGATCCGTCATGCAGCATCGTGGGGTTGGCGATCTCGCGCATCATCTGGCTGCGGGGGCCGTGATATTCCGCGATGCCGAGCGCGTGGCGCAGCTGCCCGTCCGACAGGTCGCGCAGCCGGGCGGCCAGCGCCACGACGCCAAGGGCATTCCACGCGCCCGAGGTGTGATAGTCGCAGGCGCTGGCATGCAGCGCCACGCCCGCCCGTCCCGCCACTTCGTAGCCGGTGACGAGGGCGGCCAGTGCCTCGCGGCCCGTCAGCCCCGGCAGGTGCTGCGCCAGAACCGACAGCGCAGGCACCACCGCCACGCCGATATGCCCCTTGGTGGGGTTGTAGCCGTCATGGCCATCGAGATTGTCAAGCTGCGTGGCCGCCGCGAAGGCCGCCCCGGCGAGGCTTGCGGGACGCCCGTCGAACAGCATCGGCGCCGACATGGCCGGGTCCGACGTGCCGTAGAGCGCCAGCGTGGTAGCGCGGGCGATCTGGCCCGCCTGTATCGGGGCGGCGGCGGCGCAGATGCCAAGCGTGTCGAGCAGGAGGAGCGCGGCGCGCTCCAGCGTGCTTTGCGGGATGGCGTCGGGCCGCCCGCGCAGGGCGAAATCGGCAAGCCGGGTGAAGGCGTCGGAGGGGGTCGGGATGGCGATGGACATGGGGCGCGTTCCTGTTGTGCACGAGCACAGGGTAGCGGCGGGACGGACGGCGCCGGTTGCCGGGCGGCGACGCGGAAGGGCCCCGTTTGGTCGGTTTCAGTCCTTCGCCGTGGCGAAGCCGACGACCGCCTCGACCAGCACGTCGAGCGTGTCGATCACCTGCGCCTCGGCGCTTGCGGCCTCTGCGATCAGCGAGAATTCAGAACAGCCCACAAGCTGCGTTTCCGCGCCCATGGCGAGCAAGTCTTCCGACGCCGCGCGCAGGATGTTGCGCGCCTCGACCGTTGCGCCATTGGCCTTGATGATGCGGATCGCATGCAGAAGGGGCGCGTCGTCTGTCAGCCAGACCGGGGTCGCGCCGACCCTTGCCAGCGCTGTGTCGAAAACGCCGGTGATCCGCGTGGCGGGGGAGGCGAGGATGCCGACCCGGCCCGGCCCCGCCCGCTCCGCCGAGAGCGTGACCATGTTCAGAAGCGGGATTTTGACGGCGGCAGTGATGCTGGCGGCGTAGGAATGGGCGGTGTTGCAGGGCATGGCGAGCGCCTCGGCCCCGCCGGTTTCAAGCCGCCGGGCCATCTCTGCCAGCACCGGGGCCGGATCGCCGCCGGTGCCCTCGATCAGATGCGCGATGCGCGAGGGCACCTGCGGGTTCATGTCGATGAGCAGCGGGATGTGATCGGAATCATCCTCGGCCGGGACCGCCTGAAGCAGCCGCTGCTGCATCAGGATCGTGGCCTCCGGCCCCATCCCGCCAAGGATGCCGATCCGCCGCATGGCTCAGCCCCGGAAGGCGAAGTCGTAGCCGAAGAGGCCGACCGCCCCGCCGGTATGCAGGAAGACGATGCGCTGGCCTTCGAATGCGCCCTTGCGGGCAAGGTCGATCAGCCCCGCCGCGCCCTTGCCGGAATAGACCGGGTCGAGAAGGATGCCCTCCAGTTCCGCGAACATCCGGATCGCTTCCAGCCCGCTGTCCGTGGGCAACCCGTAGCCTTCGCCCACGTAGTCGGTATTGGCCATTACATCCTCGCGGGCCACGATGCCGGGGCAGCCCAGTTTCTCGGCTGTCTTGCAGGCGAGGTCGTAGACCATCTGCTCTTGCTTGGGCTGCGGCGCGCGGGTGCCGATGCCGAGAACGGGGATACCGGAATTGATCGCCTTCATGCCGGTAACCAGCCCGGCCTGCGTGCCCGACGATCCCGTCGCATGGACCACCCGGTCGATCACGAGGCCACGGTCATTGGCCTGACCCACCAGCTCGAAGGCGCAGTTGACGTAGCCAAGCGCGCCCGTGGGGTTCGAGCCGCCGCCGGGGATCACGTAGACGGTCTTGCCCTTGGCGCGTTCTGCCTCGGCGGCCTTCTCCATCTCTGCGGGCATGTCGGTGCCGCCGGGAAATTTCTCGGTCGTCGCGCCGTGCAGATGGTCCAGCAGCACGTTGCCGTTGCCGTTGTAATTGTCGTTGTTGTAGCCGGTGCGGTCTTCCAGCAGGATATGGCAGTCCATCCCCAGTTTCGCGGCGAAGGCGGCGGTCTGACGTCCGTGGTTCGTCTGCGTGGCCCCTTGGGTCATCACCATGTCAGCGCCCATCTCGACCGCTTCGGCCATCAGGAATTCCAGCTTGCGGGTCTTGTTGCCGCCGGTCGACATCCCCGTACAGTCGTCGCGCTTGATCCAGATCTCGCAACCCAGTTCCTTCGACAGGCGCTCCATCGGTTCCAGAGGGGTGGGCAGGTGCGCGAGGTGCAGGCGGGGGAAACGGGCGAGATGCATGGGCGTGGCTCCGGGCTAGGCGTTCGGCGCGGAGCGTAGCGCTGTCCCTGTCGCGGCGTCCAGAGCGTTCTGATGCGCGTAAGGGGTTTATTTCCATCAGGTTTCGCGCAACTTAAGATCGGTTTCCAGAGCTCTTAACTTGCGCGGGGGAAGGCCTTTGCAAAGGCCTTTCAACGGCCTTGCAAGGCCGTTCCCCGCGCGTCGCTCAGGCCGGAGTGCTGCGGCGCAACAGGTAGATATCCATGATCCAGCCATGCGCGGCGCGGGCCTCTGCGCGGGTCTTGACGATTTTGTCGGTAACTTCGGAAACCGCGCCGGACAGGGAAATCTCGTTGTCCATTCCGGCATAGCCCGTCCACCAGATTTGCAGCCCCTCGGCGTCCAGGGTGCGAAAGCTCAGCTCGCCATCCAGCATCACCACCGCCGTATCGGCCCCGGCTGGAAACCCGTTGTCGCGGATCTGGCGGCCTGTGGTGACGACAACGGGGCCATTGATCTCGTTCAAAGGAATGGCATGGGCCGCCGTCAGCGCCTGGATCGAGGTGATGCCGGGGATCACGCGGGTCTTAAGCGGCAGCAGACGTGCGACCCGCTCCGCGATCCTGAGCGTGGAATCGTAGAGCGAGGGGTCGCCCCAGACGAGGAAGGCCACTCGGGTGCCGCCACCCAGATGGGTGCGGATCGTCTCAACCCAGATCGCGGCGATCGCATCGTGCCAGGCGTCCACGCGGGCGCGGTAGTCGGCAATCGCGGGGTCGCGCACGGGCAGGGCGAATTCCACCACTTTCGTCGCCGGGTCGGTCAGCACATCGGCGCAGATCTGGCGGCGCAGGCCCGCAAGGTCATCCTTCTCTGCCCCCTTGGTGGGGATCAGGATCAGGTCGGCGGCATTGATCGCATCAATCGCCTGCAGGGTCAGGTGACGCGGGTTGCCGGTGCCGATGCCGATCAGGTCGAGCGCGATCATGGGTGGGGTCCTTCAAAGAAACACGGCCCCGCAATCGGGGGCCGTGAAACGTGGATCAATGTCCGTCTGGATCAGGCAGCGTCGTAGACGCGCGGGTTGATCAGGCCGGAGCCTTTCAGGCCGCGCAGCGACTTGGCACCGGCCAGAACGGCGAGGTCCACCAGCGGCTCGATCAGCACGACCATCATGTAAGCGCCGCCGAAGGCCAGAACCGAGGCCATGCTGTCCGCGCCCACGCCCTGACCGTAGAAGACCCAGAACGCCACCCAGGCGACCACGCCACCCTGGTAGGCGGTGGAGAGTTTCAGGGCCTGCACGTAGCTGAGATCGACATAGCGGGTGCCGGGCGCGATCAGGCGCTTGGCCAGCGCCGAGATCGCGAAGAGCGGCACCAGCAGCGTGGTGAGGTTCACGAAATACATCGGCAGATCGGTCGGTGCGAAGAACATCCCCTGGATGAGCAGGCCAAGCGCCAGGCCGATCGCGGCGGGCGCGGCACCCAGCATCAGCAGCAGGGTGGAGCCGAGGATGAAGTGCACTTCCGACACGCCCACGGGGAAATGGGGCAGCAGTTCGAAGAACACGAAGGTGCCGATGGTGGCCAGGCCCGACCGCGCGACCAGCGACGCGGCACCGCTTTCGCGGATGGTGTCGAGCGCCATCTTGGCGGCATAGGTGGCACCGCCGGCGGCGGTGGCATAGGCCAGCGCCATTTTGGCGCCATGGACGATCCCGGGTTCGATATGCATGTTTCTCGTCTCCTTGCCGTCTCCCCGACGGCGTCTATATCTATACCGGGAAAGTCCCGGCGGCTGGAACGGTGCCCGCGGACGGGCGCAGGTCACGGCAGGTCTCCTGACTTGCGGGTCGTCGCTTCCCCCGGGCCTTCCCGGCCCCTCGGGGCCAGTGGCGTGTTCCGGGCACGCTCGCCGCTTACAGTTGCGGGGGCAGTCACGGATTTGGCGCCTGATGGCTACACCGCACCGTGTTCCCTTTTCATTTCTCCGGCGCGTTCGGGCCTTCGAAAACCGTGATCGTTTCATGTTTCATGGCAGGTCGTCGCCTGTCAAGCGTCGCCCTCTGCCAAGGGACCGTAGAGGATGAGGCCCGGCATGCGGCTGTCTGATTGCGACAACTCGCGCGCCAGTTCTGCCACGCTGGAGCGGTGGAGCCGCTGGTTCTCGGTCGAGACGGATTCGGCATAGAGCGCGGGCGTGTCGGCGGGCAGGCCCAGATCCACCAGCCGGTTCACCAGCCCCGCGAAGGTGCGCTTGCCCATATAGACGACAGTGGTCGCGCCGGGATCGGCCAGGGCCTTCAGATCGAGCCCCTCGGGCAAGGCCCCGGTCACATCATGGCCGGTGACGAACTGTACCCGGCGGGCAGTCAGGCGGCGGGTCAGCGGAATACCGGCGGCGGCAGCGGCAGCGGAGGCCGAGGTGACGCCGGGGATGATCTCATAGGGGATGCCCTCGGCGCGCAGCGCGGTGATCTCTTCCTCCAGCCGTCCGAAGATGCCGGAATCGCCGGATTTCAGACGCACCACCCTCTGGTCGATCTTGGCGTAATCCACCAGCAGGCGGCTCACGTGATCCTGCTTGGGCGAGGGGCGGCCCGCCCGCTTGCCCACGCCAATGAGGTCCGCACCCTCGCGGGCATGGGCGAGGATCGGGCCGGAGCTGAGATCGTCGAACAGCACCGCATCGGCGCGGCCAAGCCGGTCGACCGCCTTGAGCGTCAGAAGCTCGGGGTCGCCCGGGCCGGAGGAGACGAAACTGACGAAACCGGTCATGCTACCGCGTGGCCTCCGCGATCAGGTGAAAGAAGGTGCCGGTCGCATGGCCCCGGCGCGATCCGGTCTCGGGCACCGCCGCGCCGCCTGCATCGACCACCTCGGCCAAGGGGGCGTCGGGCTGGTCGAGGATGGTGGAGTAGTGGAACTCGTGCCCCCGCAGACGCGCGCCCGCCACATGGCCGGGCATGGCAGTTTGCAGCGTCGCCAGCCGATAGCCCAGATGCATCTTGCGCTTTTCATAGGAGGTCACAAGGCCAAGCAGCCCCGCCATCTCGTGCCGGGTGCCCTCCTTGTCGATCAGCGCCGTTCCCATGGCCATGTAGCCGCCGCACTCGCCATGGACGGGGCGGGTTTCGGCAAAGGTTTTCAGGCCGGTGCGGAACCTTGTGGCGGCAGCCAGTTCGCCCGCGTGCAGCTCCGGGTAGCCGCCGGGCAGCCAGCAGATATCGGCGCTGTCGTCGGGGGCTTCATCGTTGAGCGGCGAAAAGGGCAGGATCTCTGCGCCCGCCCGACGCCAGCCATCCAGCTGATGCGGGTAGACGAAGGAAAACGCCCCGTCGCGGGCCAATGCGATGCGCTGACCGGGGGGCGTGATCGCGGCGGTGTCACCGGTCAGCACCGTCGCACCTGCGACCTCCAGCACCCGGTCCAGATCCACGTTCTCCGCCACGAAGCGCGCGGCCGCGTCCAGAATGCGCGGCATCTCTGCCTGTTCGCCCGCTTGTACAAGGCCCAGATGGCGCGAGGGCATCTCGATCTCTTTCTGGCGGGGCAGGGCGCCGAGCACGTCTATCCCCACCTCCGCCATCCCTGCGCGCAGCATCGCCTCGTGCCGGGGGGAGGCCACGCGATTGAGCACCACGCCCGCGATCCGCACGTCGCGCCGCATCAGGGCAAAGCCCTTGGCCACCGCCGCAGCCGACTGTGCCTGACCGGATGTGTCCAGCACCAGCACCACCGGCCAGCCGGTCAGCGCCGCCAGATGCGCGCTGGCCCCATTGCCGCATTCGCCATCGCTGACCACCCCGTCAAAGAGCCCCATGGACCCTTCCGCGACGATCAGGTCAGCCCCGTCCGCAACGCCAATCAGCCCGCCGATCATGTCCTCGCCCATGGCCCAGGTGTCGAGGTTCACCGACGCCCGTCCTGCCGCCGCGGAATGGAAACCGGGGTCGATATAGTCCGGGCCGCTCTTGAACGGTTGCACGGTCAGGCCCCGCGCCCGCAGGGCGGCCAGCAGCCCAAGCGTCAGCGTGGTCTTGCCGGTGCCCGAGGCGGGGGCGGAGATGATCAGACCGCGCGGCATCAGTCCACGGTTTCCGGAAAGCGCGGATCGGTGCCCACGGGGCGGAAGCGGCGGTCGTAATCGCCCGCGTAAAGGCAGCTTTCGTCGAAATCTTCCGCGCCCAAAGCAGGCCCCACGAGGATCAGCGCCGTGCGCCCGCGTTCACCCCCAGTGGCTTCCTCGACCGTGGCGAGCGTCGCCTTGACGATCCGCTGATCGGGCCATGTGGCGCGCCAGATCACGGCAACGGGGCAGTCGGGGCCATAGGCGGGGGTGAGGCGCGTCACCACATCCTCCAGCACATGGACCGACAGGTGAATGGCCAGCGTCGCGCCGGTCGCGGCGAAGTTTTCAAGCGTCTCGCCCTCGGGCATGGCCGACGCGCGGCCGGAGGTGCGGGTCAGCACCAGCGATTGCGCAACGCCGGGCAGGGTCAGTTCCGCGCCCAAAGCGGCGGCGGCGGCGGCGAAGGAGGGCACGCCGGGGGTCACGTCATAAGGGATGCCTTCAGCCCGCAACCGGCGCAGCTGTTCGCCCATGGCGGACCAGACCGACAGATCCCCGGAATGCAGCCGCGCCACGTCATGGCCTGCCGCGTGGGCTGCCTTGATTTCCGCGATGATCTCATCAAGCGAGAGCGGCGCGGTGTTCACGATCCGCGCGCCTTCGGGGCAGTGGGACAGCAACTCCTCCGGCACCAGCGACCCGGCATAAAGGCAGACGGGGCAGGACGCGATGAGGTCGCGCCCGCGAAGGGTGATCAGGTCTGCCGCGCCGGGGCCTGCGCCGATGAAGTGAACGGTCATGTGTCAGTCCTTTCTGCCAGCGCCATGGTGGCCATGCCGCAAGCGCTATGCACGCGGGGGGCGATCAGACGCGCCCTGTAGCCGCCTTTGCGGGCCGACGCCAGAGCCAAGGCTTCCGCGACGGAGCCGGTGGCGAAACGCGCCTTGATGCGGGGGGAGCAGGTGAGCGTTGGTTCACCCGCGATGTCCTGTTCGGTCAGGTGGGTGAGGGGCAGGCCCTCGGCCTCGGCCCAAGCTGTCAGGGCGGGCGTGGCCTTGATATCGAGGCAGGCCAGCGCATCCGGGCGGCGACCTGCGCGCGCCATTGCATCCGCGAAAGCCGCTGCGCCCGCCTCGGCGCGCAATCCGATACCGGCCCAGATCATCGCGTCACCACCCATTGCATCACGGGCCGCGCGCGCGTCCAGCCGCGCATGGAGCCAAGCGGCCCGGCCTCGGCCAGTTCCGCGCGCAAAAGGTGGCCGCCATAGGCCCCGTGCCAGCGAATGAGCAGCGCCTCGGTTTCCAGCGTGACGGCGTTCATGACCAGCCGCGTACCTTTCGGCATCCGGTCCCACAGGGCGGTCAGCATCTCTTCCGTCGCGCCGCCACCGACGAAAACGGTATTGGGGTCGGGCAGGTCGGCCAGCGCCTCGGGCGCGCGGCCCTCCACGGTGGTGATCCGGTGATCCAGCCCGAACTTGCGGGCATTCAAGCGGATGTTGTCGGCCCGGTCGGCGCGGGTTTCCAGCGCGGTTGCGGTCGCGCCGGGGGCGGCAAGGCAGAACTCGACCGAGATGGAGCCGGAGCCTGCGCCAAGATCCCACAGGTGCTGGCCGGGGCGGGGCGCAAGGGCCGAAAGCGTCAGGGCGCGCACCGGGCGCTTGGTGATCTGGCCGTCGCTTTGGAAAAGATCGTCCGGCAGGCCCGAGGCGCGCGGCAGGCCGGGCGCGCCTTTGGCGTCGATGGCGGCGAGGACCGGGGCCGTGACTTCGCCAAGATCGAAGCCATCGGCGGGGCAGCTGCGCAGGCGTTCACGCGGGCCGCCAAGCGCCTCGCAGATCGTCAGCCGCGACGCGCCATAGCCCTGTGCAGTCAGCCAATCCGCCAATTCCGCCGCCGCATCGCCATCGCGCAGGGTGCAGAGCACGCGGGCGCCGTCGTGCAAGACCGGGGTCAGGCGCTCGAAGGGCGCGGCGTGGAGGCCGAGGCAGATCGTCTCTTCCAGCTTCCAGCCGAGCCGGGAAGCGGCGAGTGAAAAGCAGGACGGCGCGGGGTAGGCGCGCCATTCGTCGGGCGCAAGGTGGCGCGACAATGACCCGCCCGCGCCGTGCCAGAAGGGATCGCCCGAGGCCAAGACCGCCACCTTGCGGCCGCGCAGGGCCAACACCGGGTCGACGGAGAAGGGCACGGGCCATTCGCGGCCACGCTCAGCCACTCCGGCCAATTCCAGATGCCGCGGCCCGCCAAAGACGAATTCCGCCGCATCGAGCGCGTCACGGCTTGCGGGCGGCAACCCGTTCAGGCCATCTTCGCCCAGACCGATGAGAGAGAGCCAGGGCTCAGCCATGACACGCATCCTCCTGCTTGGCGGCACGACCGAGGCCACCATGCTCGCCCGCCTTCTGGCCGAGGCGGGGATGGACGCCATTTTCTCCTACGCGGGCCGGACCGACAAGCCGATGGCGCAGCCCCTGCCCACGCGGGTCGGTGGCTTTGGCGGTGTGGCGGGACTGGTGGACTATCTGAAGGCCGAGGGGATCACACATGCGGTCGATGCCACGCATCCCTTTGCCGCGCAGATGAGCACGAATGCCGTCCACGCCTGCGCCGAGGCCGGTGTGCCGCTGGTCGGGCTGGAACGCTCGGGCTGGCGCGCGGCCGAAGGCGACCGCTGGACCCATGTCGTGGATATGGAAAGCGCGGTCGCGGCCCTGCCTGACAGCGGCGCGCGGGTGTTTCTGGCCATCGGCAAGCAGCATGTGGCCGACTTCGCCGGGAAGCCCGCGAATTTCTACCTGCTGCGCCTTGTCGATCCGCCGAAAGACCCGCTGCCCCTGCCGGATGCCGAGGCCGTCATCGCGCGCGGCCCTTTCGATGTGGCGGGCGACCGCGCACTGATGGAACGTCATCGCATCACCCATATCGTCGCCAAGAACGGCGGCGGGGCGGGGGCGCGCGCCAAGCTTGATGCTGCTCGCGAACTGGGCCTGCCGGTGATCCTGATCAATCGGCCCCACGTGCCGCCCCGCCGCATCCTGACCAGTGCCAGCGCGGTTATGGAGTGGCTGGATCACAGCGCCGATCTCGGGGTGTAGACGTAGTTTCCCACCCGCCGCGTATCGCGGTTGCCGACGATCACCATGGTGCGCATGTCGGCCATCTCGGGCGTGGCCTCGGCCAGTGTGACGGTGGTGATCGCTTCCTCGGGCGTGCTGACCGCGCGGGCGAAGGAAATCAGCGTGTCTGGCCCGCAGGCCTCGCACAGGATCTCCAGCGCGCGGGCGAACTGGTGGGGCCGCGATTTGGAGCGCGGGTTGTAGAAGGCCATGGCAAACCCGGCCTCGCCAGCAAGACGCAACCGCTTTTCGATCAACTCCCACGGCTTGAGGTTGTCGGAAAGGTTGATCGCCGCGAAATCATGCCCCAGGGGCGCGCCGATACGTGCAGCGGCGGCGAGCATCGCGGTGATGCCGGGCAGCACGCGGATGTCGAGGGAAAGCCACTCTGCCGGGCCGTTCTCCAGCGCCTCGAATACGGCAGAGGCCATGGCAAAGACGCCGGGATCGCCGGAGGAGACGACGACCACGCGTTTGCCCTCTGCCGCCATCTCAAGCGCATGCGTGGCGCGGTCAAGCTCTACCCGATTGTCGCTTTCATGCAGCGTCAGGCCGGGGCGCGGGGTCACGCGGCGGACATAAGGAATGTAGCCCACAACATCGGTCGCCTCGGCCAGCACCTCGGCCACTTCCGGCACGATGAGGCTCTCGCGCCCCGGCCCGAGCCCCGCGACGACGACCCACCCGCTCATGGCCGGCGGCCTTGCCCGTGCAGGAGGCAGATGGCGAAATACGGCGTCTCACCCGCGAAATCGGTCAGCTTCTGCACCGTCTGTTTCGGCATCGTGCCGCGTTCCACCAGCCATGCGTCATCGAGCCGCCCGGCGGCTTCCAATGCGCGTTTCAGCTTCGGCAGGTTACGCCCGATCTTCATGACCACGGCGGCGTCGGTGTCTTTCAGGCGACGCACCAGTTCCTCTTCAGGCAGCGTCGCCATCGCCACGGTCAGCACGTCATCGCCCCAGGTGATCGGCAGGTCGGTCGCCGTCCAGCAGCCGGACATGCCGGTGATACCGGGCACGATTTCCACCTCGACCCGACCTTGCAGGCGGGAATGCAGATGCATGAACGAGCCGTAGAAGAACGGGTCGCCCTCGCACAGAACGATAACGTCATCACTCGCGGCGAGCGCCTCCAGCCGGTCGGTCCAGCCGTCGTAGAACTCGGACAGGATGCGATTATATTCCGGGTCCTTGAAGGAAATCTCGGTCGTGACCGGGTATTCCATCGCGTGTTCGGTCACATCCTCGCGCAGCATCCCCTCGACAATCTGCCGCGCCTGCCCCTTGCGGCCTGCCTTGCGGAAATAGGCGAGGTGACGCGCCCCCCGGATCAGCCGGTCGGAGCGCACGCTCATCAGATCGGGGTCGCCGGGGCCGAGCCCGGTGCAGATGACCTTGCCCATGTCGCTTACTCCTTGAAACTGGCGAGCGCGTTGACCGCCGCCACGGTAATGGCGGACCCGCCAAGGCGACCCTGCACGATCATCGACGGCACCGGCAGGTCCTGCATCAGCGCATCCTTCGACTCACGCGCGCCGACGAAGCCCACGGGGCAGCCGATGATGGCGGCAGGGCGTGGGCAGGCGGGGTCTTCGAGCATGTTGAGAAGGTGGAAAAGCGCTGTGGGGGCGTTGCCGATCGCCACGAGCGCGCCCTCAAGATGCGGGCGCCACAGTTCCAGCGCGGCAGCAGAGCGGGTGTTGGCCATCTCCTTGGCCATCTCCGGCACGCGCGGGTCGCGCAGGGTGCAGATCACTTCATTATTTGCGGGCAGGCGCGGGCGGGTGATGCCCTCGCTGACCATATAGGCGTCACACAGGATCGGCGCGCCGTCTTTCAGCGCCTGCCGGGCGATGGTCGCCATTCCGGGCGAAAACCGCACGTCCTTTTCCAGCCCTACGAGGCCCGCTGCATGGATCATGCGCACGACCACGGGTTCTTCATCCTTGTCGAAGCGGTCGAGCTCGGCCTCCGCTCGGATGGTGCGGAAGCTTTCCTCGTAAATGGCGGCGCCGTTGGTCTCGTAGATGTGGGGCATTCACAGGGCCTTCTTGATCTGGTCGGGGGCAAGGCCAGTGGCCTCGGGCGTGGCGTCGGCGCGGCCGTTGCGGATAAGGTCGAAGCGCTCAGGGCCGGTCGCGGTCAGGGTGATCGCCGCAGGGCCGGGATGGGCGCAACCCTTGGCGCAGCCGGAGATATGCAGGCGCTGGCCTGCGGGCAGATGCGGGGCGAGGGTGCGGGCAAGGTCGCGCGTGGGTGACAGGGCTTGCGGACACCCCGGCGCACCGGTGCAGACGTCGATCGCCAAGCGCGGGTCATGGGCGTCGTGGATCAGGCCGGGCAGAGCGGGGGCCTCGGTCATGCCTTCCAGCAGCAGCATCCGCCACGGGGTGACGCGGATCGGCGCAAGCTCCGCCAGCGCGGCGAGGCTGTCTGCGGTGATCTGCCCGAACTCCAATGCCACGAGTTGGCCCGCTGATGTGGCACCCGGGGCCGGAGGCGTTGCGCCTGCCACCGCTGGCGTTTCGTGGAACTGGCCGGGCAGGACCGCGCCAGCCGCCTGATGCCGCGCCATGCGACCCCGGCCCTTGGGTGCGCCGCCGGTGGCGAGGAACCAGTGGGCGAGGTCGAGCGCGGCCTCGGCGGCGGTGGCTTCGGTCACGGGCGCTGCAAAGCCGCTGCCATCGGGGCGCAGGACAAGGCCGTTCTCGCCGCGTTCGATGCGGATGTCGGCGGAGGTCTCGCGCAGGATCGGCAGCGCTCCGCAGTCGACGGCAAAGCCGAACTTGCCCGGCAGGTCGGGGGCGTCAGGCTGTGCCAGCGCCTCGGTCAGCGCGCGGGCGATGCGATGCGTCAGGTCACCCTCGGACCAGAACGGCTGAACCACCAGGTTGCGCCGGGTTTCCGCCGCCACGTCCCGGTCGATGAGGCCAAGCGCCGTCAGCCCGTCGATCAGGGCCGGGTGTGCCTCGGGCGTGACGCCCCGGATCTGCACATTGGCGCGGGCGGACATGTCAATGAGCCCGTTCCCGTGCTCTGCCGCCAGCCGCGCCACACCTGCCGCCTGATCCAGCGTCAGCCGCCCAAGCGGTGCACGCACGCGGACAACCAGCCCGTCGCCCGACATCATCGGACGCAGCGCACCGGGGCACCAGCCGTGGACCACCGGGGCGCTCATTGTGCGGCCTCCAGACTGGCGGCGATGGAGTTGCGGCGTGTCACCCAAAGCCCCGCATCGTGCAGCGCCTGAAAGCGGGCGCGCATGGCGGCGAGGGCCTCGGGGTTCTCGCGCTCCATGAAGGCGACCAGATCGTCGCGGCCAAGCGTGGCGTCGTGGTAGAGGTCAAAGAGATGCGGCGGCACGGCGGCGGCTAGATGCGCGAAGGCGGCAAGGTGGTCGAGCGTCGCCGCGATCTCTGCCGCGCCCCGGAACCCGTGCCGCATCATCCCATCCGCCCAGTCGGGGTTGGCGGCGCGGGCGCGGGTGACGCGGGCGATTTCCTCGGTCAGGTCGCGGGCGCGGGGGCGGTCGGGCTGTGTCGCGTCCATGTGGTAAAGCGCGGGCGCATCGCCGCCAAGCCGGGCCACGGCGGCGGCAAAGCCCGCCTCATGCGCGGCATAGTCCGAGGCCATCAGCAAATCGGTTTCCGGCAGATCCTGCAAATGCACGAAACTGTCGGCGGATTTCACGCGGGTTTCCAGCGCATCGCGCGCCTCGGAGGAGGTGCCTTGCGCGTCGATGGCGTAGGAGGAGGCTGCCAGCCACGCCTCGCCCGCCGCGCTGCGGGCCTCGTCGGAATAGTCGTCCAGATGCGCCGTCATCCCCACCCCGTAGCTGCCAGGGCGCGGTCCGAAGACGCGCGGGGTGCGGGCGAGATAGGGGTTGTCTTCTGCCGCTTCCTCGCGGTCTGCAAGCGCGCCCGCCGCCGCCTCGAACATCTGGGCAAGGCCGGGGAAGACATCGCGGAAGAGGCCCGAGACGCGCAGGGTCACGTCGATCCGGGGGCGGCCAAGCAGCGCCAGCGGGATCACCTCGAAGCCCGACACGCGTTCGCTGCCCTCGTCCCATTTCGGCGCAAGCCCCGCGAGGTGCAGCGCCATGGCGAATTCCTCGCCCGCCGTGCGCATCGTGGCCGATCCCCACAGGTCCACGACCAGCCCGCGCGGCCAATCACCGTGGTCCTGCAGGTGCTTGCGCAAGAGTTCCTCGGCCAGCTTCACGCCTTGCGCATGGGCGGCGCGGGAGGGCACGGCGCGCGGATCGGTGGTGAAGAGGTTGCGCCCCGTGGGCATCACATCGGACCGGCCCCGATGGGGCGACCCGGAGGGGCCGGGGGCGACGAGGCGACCCTCAAGCGCGGCCAGCAGCCCGGCGCGCTCCTCCGCCCCGCAGGTGCCGGTGCCGAAGATGTGCAGCCCGTCGCCATACTGGCTTTCCTTGATGTCGCAGACGAAGCGGTCGATGCGGGTGATCGCCTCGGCGGCGCTCGCGTCTTCCGGGATGCCCAGATCGGCCTCGACCCCCGTGCCCTGCGCCTCGGCGCGAATATCGGCGATCAGCCGGTCGCGGCGGGCCGGGTCGAGCCCGTCGGCGGTGGAGTATTCATCGAGCAGATGTTCCAGCCGCCCCATGCCCTCGGGCAGCGTCGTCTGTGCCATCGGGGGCGGCATGTGGCCGATGGTGACGGCGCCCACCCGGCGCTTGGCTTGCGCGGCCTCGCCGGGGTCGTTCACGATGAAGGGATAGATGACGGGCAGGGGGCCGAGCAGCGCCTCGGGCCAGCAGTCCTGCGAGAGTGCCACCGCCTTGCCCGGCAGCCATTCCAGCGTGCCATGCGCGCCCACATGGATCAGCGCGTCGGTTTGCGCCCGCAGCCAGAGGTAGAAGGCGACATAGCCGTGGCGCGGGGTGCGGGAAAGGTCGTGGTAATCGTCGTCGCGGGTTTTGACCTCGCCCCGTTCGGGTTGCAGCGCGATGAGCGCCTTGCCCGCCCGGATCGCGGCGAAGGTGATCTGGTCGCCTTCGGTGGCGGGGTCGGTTTCCGGGTCTCCCCATGCGGCGAAAAGGTCGTCGCGCAGGGCGGCGGGCAGCGTTTCCAAGGCCGCGCGGTAGTCGGCCAACGGCCAGCCGATGCGTTCGACCAGCAGCCGCTTGCCCAGGTCGGGGGCCTGGCCGAGGTCGTGGCCCTGCGCGGTCAGCCCCTCCAGCAGCCCCTCGACCGAGGCCAGCGGGTCCAAACCGACCGCGTGAGCAAGGTTCCAGTCGCGGCCCGGATAGGTGGAGAGCACGATTGCCAGCCGTTTGTCGGCGGCGGGCAGGGTGGCGAGGCGGTGCCACGCGGCGACGCGATCGACCACCTGCGCGATGCGGCCTTCGTCGGCGCGGTGCGCGAAACGGGAGTATTCGAGGTCCGGGTCCTTGCGGCCCGGCTGCTTGAAGCTGGCGACGCCCGCAAAGATGCGCCCGTCCACCTCCGGCAATACCACATGCATGGCGAGGTCGGCGGGCGACAGGCCCCGGTCGGCCTCGGCCCAGTCCTTCTTGCGCGCGGTCGAGAGGGCCACCTGAAAGACCGGGCAGCCGGGGTCAGAGAGTGGAGAGGGCTTGCCGTCTGCCCCCTGCGCCGAAAAGGCGGTGGCGTTGACGATGGCGGCGGGGGTTAGTCGGGTCAGTTCGGTGCGCAGCCAGTCCGCGGCGGCGGGTTGCTTGAGGCTGGAGGCGAAGATACCCACGGCCTCGAACCCTTTGGCCTCTAGCGCCGCGATCGTGGCGTCCACCGGGTCAGTATCGGCGGCGGTCAGGTAGGAGCGGTAGAAGGTGACGGGGACGAGCGGTTTGCCCGAGGGTTCGAAAGACCGCAGCACGCCGTCGCCGGGGCGGTAGAAGCCGAAATCCGGCACGGTCTTTTCGCCCACCACCGGCCCCGCATAAAGCCCGCCCGCCAGCGCCAGTTGCGCGAGCGCCGCATGGGCGGCCACGGCCCCGCCCGCGTCGCACAGGTGTTGCAAGCGGCGCAGGGTCGAGACGGGAAGGGTTGATATTTCATCCAGACGCGGATCAGGGCGGCCATCGGCGGGCAGGACCGCCAGCGCCATGCCGGTGCGGTCGGCCAGTTCGCGAAGCGTCGCCAGCCCATAGGGCCAGTAGCTTTCGCCGCCAATGAGCTTGACCAGAACCGCGCGCGTGCCGATCAGCGTCTGTTCGGCGTATGTGTCGACCGAAAGCGGATGTTTCAGGGCGACGAGATTGGCGAGGCGAACCGAGGGTTCAAACCCATGCGCCTTGGCCCTGCCATAGCCCGCCGCGAAGGCCCCGAGGTCGGAATCGGAAAAGGACAGCACCACCAGATCGGCGGGGCTTTGCCCCAGATCTTGCGGGGTGTCGGTTTCCTCCAACCCGTGACTTTCGCGGAAGACGACATGCATCGGCCCGGCCTTACCCCTCCAGCACCGCGCGGATGGCGGCGGGGTCGACGTGATCATGCTCGCCGATCACGACAAGCTGCGACCGGCGGGGCAGGTCGCCCCAGGGACGGTCGAACTGGGTGCGCAGGCGCTCGCCCACGGCCTGAACCAGTAGTCGCATCGGTTTGCCTTTCACGGCGATATACCCTTTCACGCGCAGCGCGTTCTGTTCCCGCGCCAGCCGCAGCACGGCAGCTTCCAGCGCTTTCACGTCTTCTACCTCGTCCAGCTCGATCACCACGCTGTCAAAATCGTCATGTTCGTGGTCATCCGCGCCGTCATGGTGGCTGGGACGCGCATCGAGATCGTCCTCGGCGGCCGCTTCCAGCCCCAGAACGACGCGCGGGTCGATGACGCCCTCGGTCATTGGCAGGATCGAAACGGGGCGGGGCATTTCGGCTTCGACAACCGCGCGGGCCCTGGCAAGACCGTCCTCGCCCGCCAGATCGGCCTTGGAGAGCAGCACGATATCGGCGCAGGAAATCTGATCCTCGAAAACCTCGCCAAGCGGCGTGTCGTGGTCGAGGCTGTCATCGGCCTCGCGCTGCGCCTGCACGGCGTCCACATCGCTGGCAAATCGACCCGCCGCCACGGCCTCGGCATCGGCCAGCGCAATCACGCCATCGACGGTGATGCGCGAGCGGATCGCGGGCCAGTCGAAGGCCTTGAGCAGCGGCTTGGGCAGGGCCAGCCCGCTGGTCTCGATCAGGATATGATCGGGCGTGTCCGGCAGCGCCATCAGCGCCTCGATCGTCGGGATGAAATCATCCGCCACGGTGCAGCAGATGCAGCCATTGGCCAGTTCCACGATGTTTTCCGCAGGGCAATTCTCGTCCGCGCAGGTCTTGAGGATGTCGCCATCGACGCCGGCTGTGCCGAATTCATTGACCAGAACAGCCAGCCGCTTGCCCTGGTTATTGGTCATCAGGTGGCGAATGAGCGTGGTCTTCCCCGCGCCGAGAAAGCCGGTGATGACGGTGACGGGGATCTTGGAGAGCGATTGCATGGATCAGTCCTTGGGGTCTGGGGCCGAAAGCGGGGGGATGCGGGCGATGGATTGTTTGCGGAACACCTCGGGCCGCTCGCGCCAGGGAACAAGCCCGTCGGTCGTGGCGGCATAGGCGCGGATACCGGCGAGGATCTGGTCGAGGTGATCCTCGGGATCGAGGCGGCCATAGATATAGGTCCAGCGGTCTGGCCCGCCGGTGAGGGCCAGCGAACAGCCATTGGAACAGGCGGACAGGCATTCATTGCCGCGCAGGCGCACGCCTTCGGGCAGGTCGGCAGCTTGCAGCGCCGCGTGCAGGCGAAAGCCCGGGCGCGGTTCCTCGTGCACCCGTTCGCCATCCACCGTTTTGCGGCAGGTCGTGCAGACCGTGACTGTCACCTCGCCCATGCGCGGCCTCTCTTGATTCTGCGAAAAGGGATGACCAGCCGGGGCGCGTTTGCCCATCATGGCCGGCGCGACACACCCCGTTCGCCCGTTACTCCTGTTGCTGGCAGGTCTCCCGGCTTGCGGATATCGGGGCAGGTCTGCCCCGGCGGCGTCTGGTCCTTCCCGGGCTGTGCCAGTGGTTCCAGGGCCTTCTCCGGTCACGGTCGCGGGGGCGGCTGCGCTTCGGCGATGAACCGTGCAAGGTCGCAAAGCCTGTCGCATTCCCTCTTCGCCTGTTCTAGGAACAGGAACCAGCAGACCCGCACCTGCGGCATGAGCCGCACCGATGTCAAGCGAAGGATGAAGAAATGGCCGATACGCCGCTCTCGGATGAAGACCGCCACGCCCAGAAGATGGCCAAGAAGAAGGCCGCGCGCGACAAGATCATGGCCACCAAGGAAGGCGAGAAGGGGCTGATCATCGTCCATACCGGGCCGGGCAAGGGGAAATCCTCCTCCGGTTTCGGGATGATTCTGCGCTGTATCGCCCATGAGATGCCCTGCGCCGTGGTGCAGTTCATCAAGGGGGCCTGGGACACGGGCGAACGGCGTATCCTGGAGGGGAATTTCTCTGACCTTTGCCAGTTCCATGCCATGGGCGAGGGCTTTACCTGGGAAACCCAGGACAAGAGCCGCGACATCGCCATGGCCGCGAAAGGTTGGGAAAAAGCCAAGGAGCTGATCCGGGACCCGGAAATCAAGATGGTGCTTCTGGACGAGATCAATATCGCCCTGCGCTATGATTATCTGGATGTCGCCGAGGTCGTGCGGTTCCTGAGCGAGGAAAAGCCGCCGATGACCCATGTGGTGCTGACCGGGCGCAATGCCAAGGAGGAGCTGATCGAGATCGCCGATCTGGTGACCGAGATGACCCTGGTCAAGCACCCGTTCCGGTCGGGGATAAAGGGCCAGAAGGGAGTCGAGTTCTGAGAGCGGTTTCGCCGCCTTCGGCGTCGATCCGCCGGGGGGCGCTGCCCCCCGGACCCCCCGAGGTATTTTCGCCAAGATGAAAGCAAGGGTTTGTTAAGGTTAACGTGCCATGATGGGCGTGCGGTACAGGGAGAGGTCCCGATGACCGCCCAAGGTGAAAGCGCCGCGTCTAACCTGCCTCGGCAGCACTGGGCGCGGCGCCGACAGCATTTCCCTTCCGATTTCATCTTGGCTGAAATACCTCCGCCGGAGGCTCCTGCCCTGTCCGCGGGCGCAGGTGCTGGAGGAGGGGAGCAAAGGGAAGACAGCCATGGGTAAAATCAGGATGCTGACGGAATTCGGTCAGGGCACAAGCCTGCGTCGGCAGGATTATACAGAGGCTGCGATCCGCGCGGTCCGCGATGCGCTTTGGCACAACTCGATCAATCTCGCGGAGCTGTTCGGGCGGGACAAGTCCGAAATGCTGATCGACGTGGAGATCGGAGTGGCTGCGCCTGACAAGGTGGATGTTGATACTGTGGCGGCCGTGTTTCCCTATGGGCGCGTCAATGTGACGGCCGTGCGGGGCGGGCTCGACGTGCCGCGCGCGGATGGCAAGGCTCCCACGGTGATCGCAGTGGCGGCGCTGTCGGTGTCCTTCGAGATGGAGGGCGCGTGATGGCAGAGCAGCGGTTCATCATCGAGATGGGGATGGGCAATGACCTGCATGGGCAGGACTACACAAAGGCCGCCGCGCGGGCCATCGAGGATGCGATCCGGCACAGCTCGATCCCCATGTTCGAAGCGCTCGGGATGGACCATGCGCAGATGCGCGTCCAGGTCACCGTGGGCGTGCAGGCCCCCGATCAGGTGGATTGCGCGGCGCTGACCGCCGGGCTGCCGCGTGGACGGGTCGAGGTCAGGGCGGTGCATGGCGGGCTCGACGTGACCAACCCGGACAGCGGTGCGGTGACGGTGATTGCCAGCGCGGCGGTCGAGGCGTTCTTGGACCCTGCTATCATGGCCGCGCGCGGGGCGCGCGTATGACCAAGGCGCTGATGATCCAGGGGGCGGGGTCCAACGTGGGCAAGTCGCTGCTTGTCGCGGGTCTGTGCCGGGCGGCGCGTCTGCGCGGGCTATCGGTCGCGCCGTTCAAGCCGCAGAACATGTCCAACAACGCCGCCGTAACCGTGGACGGGGGCGAGATCGGGCGGGCGCAGGCGCTTCAGGCTCTGGCCTCGGGGCTGGAGCCCGTGGTGGACATGAACCCGGTGCTGCTGAAGCCCGAAACCGATGTGGGCGCGCAGGTGGTGGTGCAGGGCAAGCGGCTGACCACGGTGAAGGCGCGGGACTATGCGGGCCTGAAGCCGCAGCTGATGGCGCCGGTGCTGGAGAGTTTCAACCGTCTGAAATCGCACCATGATCTGGTGATCGTGGAAGGGGCTGGCAGCCCGGCGGAGGTGAACCTGCGCGCGGGCGACATTGCCAATATGGGCTTCGCCGTGGCGGCGGGCGTGCCGGTGGTGCTGGCGGGCGATATTGACCGGGGGGGCGTGATTGCCCAGATGGTGGGCACCCAGGCAGTGCTGGATCCGGGCGATGAGGCGCTGATAAAGGGCTTTCTGATCAACAAGTTCCGGGGCGATGTTAGCCTTTTCGACGATGGCTACCGGATGATCGAGCAGCGCACCGGGTGGCGTGGCTTCGGGGTGTTGCCGTTCTTCCCCGAGGCGTCCAAACTCCCGGCCGAGGACGCGTTGGACCTGCCCCGTGGGGGCTTCGGCGAGGGGTTGAAGATCGCCTGCCTGGCGCTCAGCCGGATTGCAAATTTCGACGATCTCGACCCGCTGGCGCAGGAGCCGGGCGTGTCGCTGACCATGGTGCGGGCCGGCGAGGTGATCCCGGCAGAGACCGACCTTGTGATCATCCCCGGCAGCAAATCCACGCGCGGGGATCTGGCATATCTGCGGGCGCAGGGATGGGATATCGACCTGCTGGCCCATTGGCGGCGCGGCGGGCATATTCTTGGGATTTGCGGCGGATATCAGATGCTTGGCCGCATGGTTCACGACCCGGAAGGGATCGAGGGCAGCGCCGGATCGACCGATGGCCTCGGGCTGCTGGAGGTGGACACCGTCATGACCGGGGACAAGAGCCTGACCCGTGTCGAGGCCGTGCACGAGGCTACGGGCGCAATGATGCGAGGCTACGAGATTCATATCGGGCGCACGGATGGGCCGGACCGGGCACGGGGCTTCGCGCGGGTTGCCGGACTGCCAGAGGGTGCGGGGTCTGCGGATGGGCGGGTGCAGGGCAGCTACCTGCACGGGATGTTTGCGGAAGACGGGTTCCGGCGCGCCTTCCTGGACGGGTTCGGGGTGCGGGCCGGAACGCAATCCTACGGGCAGGTGGTGGAACAGACCCTGGATGCGCTGGCCGCCCATATGGAGCGGCATCTTGATGTGGAGGGGCTGCTGGCCCTGGCGCGCTGAGGGGCGATTTCGGCCCGGTGCCCTGCGTACACGCCCCTTGCACCCCGCGTGCAGACAGAAGCCCGGTGCGCCCGCCCCGTTTGACGCAGGACGAAAGCGCCCTAGCCCGCGCGCCCGGTTCCAAGCCCGGCGCGCATCAAACTGGTCCGCACGGGCTTGACCGAGTAAAACGCCCGAAGTGCCCGCATCCGCATGTCGCGCAACCCCTGGATCGAGACCATGGAGGCCCGGTTCAGCGCGTCGATTCCGGCCACGCGGGCACGCACCTCGCCGTGGCGGGCCTTGTGATAGGCGGCAAGCATCCTGCGCGACCCCAGATCCTCGGGGTTGGCTTCGGCCAGGTCCAGCAGCGCCCGCATGTCGCCGAGGCTCATGTTCAGCCCCTGTGCGCCAATGGGTGGCACCACATGGGCCGCTTCCGCCACCAGCGCCACGCGCTCGGCCTCCATCCGCTCGGCCACCTGAGAGATGATCGGCCAGACCGTGCGCCGTGTGATCAGCGTGAGCGGTCCCCAGAGACCGGCGGAGCGGGCGGTCATCTCGGCCTCGAAATCGGGGGTGGGCAAGGCGGCCAGCCGCGCCGCTTCGGGGCCGCGTTCCATCCAGACCACGGCGGAACTGGGGCGGCCCTCGTGATCGGGCAACGGCACCAGCGTGAAGGGGCCGCCGGAGCGGTGGATCTCGGTTGATACGTTTCCGTGCGGCACGTCATGGGTGACCGCGAAGGCCAGCGCCTTCTGGCCGTAGCGGGTGGTTTTCACGGGGATGCCCACAGCCTCGCGCACCGGTGAGTTGCGGCCATCGGCGGCAATGACCAGCCGGGTGCGGATGCGAGCGCCGTCCGAGAGCGTCACCAGCGCCTCGCGCTCGCGGGTCAGCACGCCCGCCGTGCCGGTGCCGGGGCGGAAATCGACATTGGGCATCTCGGCCAGCCGGGCCACCATTTCGCGCCGCAGCAGCCAGTTGGGCAGGTTCCAGCCAAACGGCAGGTCCGAGATATCGGCGGCGTTGAAATCATGGCTGCTGCGCGGCTCCGGCTCTGTGCCGCCCGCGTCCACGATCCGCATGATCTGCAGCGCGCTGGCATGGGGCTCCAACCGGTCCCAGAGCCCCGCGCGGATCAGGAAATCGCGCGAGGGTTGCAGGAAGGCCGTGGTCCGCAGGTCCGATCCTTCGGACTGCATGTCGGTGACCGGCGGGGTAGGGTCGACGCAGATCACCGAAAACCCCGCCGACCCGAAGGCCGCAGCCGCCGTCAGCCCCGCGACGCCGCCGCCGGAGACCAGCACATCGGTTTCGATCATCTTGGGCATGGGAGGATCTCCTTCAGCGGCATGATGTCCGTCTGATACGCCTGAAACGGGGCAAGGTCCAAGCGGCAGAAGGGCGCGTCAGCCGAGCGTGATGCGGATCAGCAGGTAGAAACCGAGCACGACCGCCGTCAGCGCCCCGATGATCAGCCCGGCATAGCCGAAGACGATGGTGCCCGCGATCCATGCAACGGCCAGAAGCGCAATGGCCCAAAGCATGGTTGTGGAGCTGTCCAGAGCCCGCAGCAGCGTCCGGACATGCGGATAGACGCCCTTCGCAGGGCTGGTAAAGGGGATGAAAGCCATTCGAAATCTCCTGTTCGTGCCCTTTGAGATAGGCAGGACAGGTGAACGGACCATCGGCAGAATGACGCAGTGCGACGGGCTGTCGCCGATCTACCCGCCAATGCTTTTCGCTAAGGTATTTCTGGACCCGTTCCTGTCTCTTTGCAGTTTCAATCGGTCAGGCGCGACAGAAACTCCGTCAGGTCATCGGTGTGGTGGTGAATATGGTCCGCAGGCTCCGGGTCCGGGGCCACATGAACTGTGCGCAACCCCATCTCATGCGGGGCGGCGAGGTTGCGCACGTCATCCTCGAACATCGCCGCGCGGGTGGGATCGAGCCCGTCTGTCGCGAAGACCGTCTTGAAGGCCCGGCGTTCCGGTTTGGGACGCAGGCCCGCATGTTCCACGCCATATATCGCGTCGAACAGCCCCGACAGCCCGCGCGCGGCGATCACCTGTTCCGCGTAGGGCGCGGTGCCGTTGGTATAGATGATGCGCCGTCCGGGCAGGGCGCGGATGCGGGCGGCAAGATCGGGGTCGGGGCGCAGCACCGAAAAGTCGATCTGGTGGACCTCGTGCAGGTAGGGGCCGGGATCGACGCCGTGAATATCCATCAGCCCCGCCAGCGTCGTCCCGTGATCGCGCCAATAGCGATAGCGCAGGCGGTCGGCTTCCTCCCGGTCCACGCCGAGCGCCTCCATCACATAGGCGGTCATCTTGACATTGATCTGGTCAAAGAGCGCCATGTCCGGCGGGTAGAGCGTATGGTCGAGGTCGAAGACCCAGGTCGTGACATGCTCGAAATGCGCGCGGGGCATGGGCTGCGTCCTTTTTTGCCGCGCCCCGAAAGGCTTGCGCTTGGACCGGGGCGGTCCTAGCCTTGCCAGAAAACCGGGGGGAAACCAATGGCCAGTCCCAAAGCGCCGCAAAAAGACGCCTATGATCTGATCCTGAAAGCCATCGACGAGGGCACCTATCGGCCCGGCTCGCGGCTGGTGGAATCGGAACTGGCGGAGCGGTTCGGGGTCAGCCGCACCCCAATCCGCGAGGCGTTGCAGCGGCTGGAAACGCAAGGGTTGCTGACCCGCGACGGGCGCAGCCTGATCGTGGCCTCGCTCGATCATGACCAGATGGCGCAGCTCTATATCGTGCGGGCGGAGCTGGAGGGGCTGGCGGCCCGGCTGGCGGCGCAGCATGCGGCGGCCGAAGAGATCAAGGTGCTGCAGGAGATGGTGGCAGCGGACCATGCGCTTCTGGATGATCCGGCGGCGCTCAGCCGCGCCAACCGGCGGTTTCACAAGCAGATTCACCTGGCCTCTCACAATAAGTACCTGGTGCAGCAGCTTGACCTCGTGCACCGGTCCATGGCGCTGATGGCGACCACATCCCTGGCGGCAGAGGGGCGCGGGCCGGTGGCGCTCGATGAGCATGATGCGATTGTGCGCGCCATTGCCGAGCGTGACGGGGACCGCGCGGCGCGGATGCTGAAGGATCACCTGTCGACGGCGTTCGAGGTGCGGCTGAAGGAAGAGGCCGGCAAGGTCTGACCCTGCATCAGGTCGGTGGCCTGCCCGCCCTGAGAAAACCGCCCATGGGCCGTCTTGCGCCAGTGAAACGGTTTGACCAGCAGCTCTGCCAGCCCCAGAAGCGTGGCGGCTGAGGCCAGCAGGAAGTAGACATCCAGTATCGGGATCCAGAGCCGGAGCTTGCGGTGGCGGGGCAGGGCGGCGGCGCGCCAGGCGGCGTAGAAGGTCAGCATCTGGCAGGCCACGAAGAAGAAGGCGAGGCCCAGATAGCCCTGCGTGGTCAGGTAGGCGTCCAGCGGGTGCGGCAGGCCTGCGACCTTGACCACCAGCGTCCACAGCACCGGCGCCAGCGAGAAGCCCAGGACCGTCCCCAGTAGCTGCGCCTGTAGCCCGAGGAACCGCCGCGCGCCAAGGTCGCGCCACAGCTGCACCGGGTCGCGCATATGGGTGGCCCAGGTCATCGCGTAACCCTTGAGCCAGCGTGAGCGCTGCTTGACCCAGGGCAGAACGGCGGCGTTGGCCTCCTCATAGGTGGTGGTCTCGATGATCTCGGTCCGGTAGCCCTGCCGGGTGAGCCTGAGGCCCAGATCCGCATCCTCGGTCACGTTATGGGCGTCCCACGCGCCCATTTCCTCTAGCAATGACCGGCGGAAGAACAGCGTCGTTCCGCCAAGCGGCACGAAGAGGCCAAGCCGCGAGACGCCGGGTAGCAACAGCCGGAACCAGGTGGCATATTCCAGAGTGAAACAGCGGCTGAGCCAGTTGTGATGGGGGTTGTAGTAGTCGAGCTGCCCTTGCAGGCAGGCCACATCCGGCGGCACCTCAAGGAAGCGTTGCGCAACCTTGCGGATCTGGTCGGGCTCTGGCGCATCCTCGGCGTCATAGACTCCCACGATGGACCCGCGCGCGAAGTTGAGGCCATAGTTCATCGCCCGAGGCTTGGTGCGGGGCTGGCCCGGCGGCACGATCACGGCGCGCATCCAGAAGGGCAGCTCGGCGCGGGTGAGGGCATTGCGGGTGGTCGCGTCTTCCTCCTCGATCAGCAGGATCACGTCGAGCAATTCGCGGGGATAGTCCAGCCGGCTGACCCGGCGGATCAGATGCCCGGCGATGTCGGGCTCATTGAACAGCGGCAGCAGGATCGTCACCACGGGCAGCGCGGAAGACGGGTGGATCGGCGGGGCGTGATCGACCTGCCGGACCTGAGGCGGCAGGTCGATGCCATGCAGGGCCAGCCATTTCAGCATCGCGTTGACGGCCGCAATCAACACGCCAAGCGCGCACAGCCCCGCCACCACCGCGCCGGGGGCCAGCAGCAGCGCGCCACAGACCGCCAGCAGCACCGCCAGCCAGCGACGAAAGGCGCGCGGCGCGTCCCAGTCACGGCAGCTGTAGGGACCGGGGGTGCGCGCCTCGGCGATGCGGGCCAGTTCGTTTCCATAGACACCGGTCAGGGCAATCTGCATCCGCTCGCGGCTGGCGAGGGCCAGCAACACGGGGCCGTCATGATCCGACAGCGCGGCGCGAATTTCATCGGCCCGGTCGGGGCGGTTTGTCATGATCACAAGTGCCGATCCGGCGCGGCGCAGGGGCACGGCGTTGAGCCGAATGGCCAGCCCCGCCGGCAGCAGTCCCGCCAGCGCCGGATCCGGGGGCGGATGATCCTCTGGCAGCAGCTTTGTGCCGCTTTGTTCGGCGAGCGCGTCCAGAAGCTGTGCCTCGGAAATGGCACCCTGGGTGACGAGGATTTCCCCGATCGGCAGGTCGCGGTGGCGCTGGCTGACAAGGGCCCTGTGCATCTGTTCGGCGGTGATGGCCCCCCGGTCGAACAGCAGTTGGGCCAGTCGGGGTTTGCGCAGGGGAGGGCGGGCGTCAGGAACAACGCGCAGCTTTGCCGTGCCCTGGGGGCTGTACGCCTGTCGAACCGCCTGAGTCATCCGCTCATACCAAAAATCCCCGACCGTTTCGGGCCGGGGATCATTAGGAGGCTGATAATCCTAATAAATGGTTAAACCGTCTCGGTCTTGCGCGCCTGCATCGCGGCGGCGAAGCGTTCGAACAGGTAATAGCTGTCCTGCGGGCCGGGGCTGGCTTCGGGGTGATACTGCACCGAGAAGACCGGCTTGTCGGTCATGCGGATACCGCAGTTCGAGCCGTCAAAGAGCGAGACATGGGTTTCCTTCACGCCTGCGGGCAGGGTCTGGCTGTCGACCGTGAAACCGTGGTTCATCGAGGTGATCTCGACCTTGCCGGTTTCCAGATCCTTCACCGGATGGTTGGCGCCGTGGTGGCCGTGGTTCATCTTGACGGTCTTGGCCCCAAGCGCCAGTGCCAGCATCTGGTGGCCAAGACAGATGCCGAAGACTGGCAGATCGGCCTTCAGGACCTCCTTGATCATCGGCACCGCATAGATGCCGGTCGCCGCCGGATCGCCGGGGCCATTGGACAGGAACACGCCGTCGGGCTGGTGGGCCAGCACCTCCTCTGCCGTCGCCGTGGCAGGCAGGACGGTCACGTCGCACCCGGCGGAGGCGAGGCAGCGCAGGATGTTGCGCTTGGCGCCATAATCGACGGCCACGACCTTGAAACCGGGTTCCTCGCGCTTGGTGTAGCCCTCGGGCCAGGCCCACCGTTTTTCATCCCATTTGTAGCTTTGCGCGCAGGTGACGTCCTTGGCGAGGTCCAGCCCTTCCAGCCCGGCGAACCCGCGGGCGGCGGCAACCAGCGCCTCCAGGTCGAACTTGCCCTCCGGGTCATGGGCCAGCGCCACATGCGGCGCGCCCTGCTGGCGGATTGCGCGGGTCAGGCGGCGGGTGTCGATACCGCCGATGCAGATCCGGCCCTTGGCGGTAAGCCAGCCGGTCAGTTCCTGCTGCGCGCGCCAGTTCGAGGGCTCCGTCGGGTCCCACTTGACGACCATGCCGGCGGCCACGGGCTCGGCGGTTTCGTCGTCTTCGGTGTTGACGCCGGTATTGCCGATATGGGGGAAAGTGAAGGTCACGATCTGGCCCGCATAGGAGGGGTCGGTCATGATCTCCTGGTAGCCGGTCATCGCGGTGTTGAAGCACAGTTCAGCCACGGTCTGGCCGGTTGCGCCGAAGCCTCGGCCATAGAACACGGTCCCATCAGCGAGAACGAGGCAGGCGGTGGGGCGGGCGGTCATGGGCGACTCCGGTGCTGGCGTGAAATTCGCGGCAACCTAAGGGGAAGGCCCCCTGGGGTCAAGCGGCTGCGAGAGCCTTGTTGCTGCGGGTGCATTCGCCTATTGTCGGGCACTGTTGCACAAGGATTCTGCAATCAGTTGGGGATGGGACCTATGTCACTGAGGGAACGGATCACGACCGAAATGAAGGCCGCGATGCGCGAGAAGAACAGCGCGCGGGTGTCGACCCTGCGGCTGATCAATGCCGCGATCAAGGATCAGGACATCGCCGCGCGCGGCAAGGGCGAATCCGAGGGTGTGGGCGAGGCCGATGTGCTGGCGATTCTCGGCAAGATGGTCAAGCAGCGCCAGGAAAGCGCGCGGGCCTATGAGGAAGGCGGGCGGCTGGAGCTGGCCGAGAAGGAGCGCGAGGAGATCGTGATCCTGGAGGAGTTCCTGCCCCGCCAATTGTCGGATGAGGAAGTGGCCAAGGCGATTGCGGACGCGATTGCGTCCACAGGGGCAGAAAGCATCCGCGACATGGGCAAGGTCATGGGCGCACTGAAAAGCAAATATACCGGCCAGATGGATTTCGGATCGGTCGGCCCCAAGGTGCGGGACATGCTGGGGTAAGACGCCTTGCGGCGACGGATCGGGCGGCCTTTCCTTCGGGAAGGGCCGTTTTTTTCATGCGCGATCCGCTGCGGGACCGGCTTGGGCCGGGCAGGGGGGACGCGGTCTCTTTGGGGAAACACCTGTGTCGGGGCGCGGAGGCCTGAGGGCAGGCAAATGGAATGCGGCGCCGCGTTCCGGCGCGGGGCATTTGGTGTCTATCGGACATGTCCTTGAGCCTGCTGTGATCCACCTTGGCCGTTGTCAGGGGCCGTATCTGGCGGCAGCGGGCAGACGAAGCCACGCTTGGGATGTGGTTAACCGCTGGCCACAATGACAGATCGGCATGAAGATCGGGTTAACGGGCGGGCCGGATCAACCGGGCCTCATTTCGCGCAGTAACAGGTGGTACAGTTCCACCCGTTCCTCGGCGGCCAGAAACGCGCCGATCTCGACTTCGCGGCCCTCGCCCTTCAGGGTCACGTAGTCGGGCACCCGGCCCCCTTGCGGGATCAGGCGGACCTGCACCCAGTAGGGGTTCGCCTCCCAGACCTGATCGGCTTTGCGCGGGGCCACGTGGGTCAGGCGCACATGGTCGTCCCAGATCAGCAGTTCCTCATGCAGGTCCATGTCGCGCCAGGACCGTTTCAGCCCCCACCAGATCGCCCAGATCGCGCCCCCGACGAAGGGCAGCAAACCCCACAGGACCGGCGACCCGAAAGCCGCCAGCAGCGGCAGCGCCAGCAGCACGGCGGTTGCGCCGATGAACCAGACGAAGCCGCCGGGCGTCAGCGATTTATGCGGGCGCGCGACAAGGCGCAGCCGGGGCTGGCCCTCGCCGCCATTGAAAAGGGCCCCGGAATGATCCGGAGCCCCTTCGTATCGGGTTATGTCAACCGGCATCAGATCAGTGGTGCGGTTGCTTGTCCCACATGTCCTGGGTCGGAAGCTCTTCGAAAGTGTGCTCCGGCGGCGGGCTGGGAAGGGTCCATTCCAGCGTATCCGCGTATTCGCCCCAGTAGTTGTCCTCGGTCACGCGACGGCCTGCCATCAGCGTGTAGAACACGATGCCGATGAACAGCAGGAACGAGGCGAAGGAGATGAAGGCACCGATCGACGAGATGTAGTTCCAGTAGGCATAGGCCTCGGGGTAGTCGATATAGCGGCGCGGCATGCCCTGGACGCCAAGGAAGTGCTGCGGGAAGAAGGTGATGTTGGCACCGATGAAGAACAGCCAGAAATGCACCTTGCCCCAGAACTCCGAATACTGGCGGCCGGACATCTTGCCGATCCAGTAGTAGACGCCTGCGAAGATGCAGAACACGGCGCCAAGCGACATCACGTAGTGGAAGTGCGCAACCACGTAGTAGGTGTCATGATAGGCGCGGTCGAGACCGGCCTGAGACAGCACGATGCCGGTCACGCCGCCCACGGTGAAGATGAAGATGAAGCCGATGGCAAACAGCATGGGCGTCTTGAACTCGATCGAGCCCTGCCACATGGTTGCGATCCAGCTGAAGATCTTCACGCCCGTCGGCACCGCGATGACCATCGTGGCGACCATGAAATAGGCCTGCTGGTTCAGCGTCATGCCGACCGTGTACATGTGGTGCGCCCACACGACGAAGCCAAGCGCGCCAATGGCGACCATCGCGTAGACCATCGGCAGGTAGCCGAAGACCGGCTTCTTGGAGAAGGTCGCGATGATGTGGCTGATGATGCCGAAGCCGGGAACGATGATCATGTACACTTCCGGGTGGCCGAAGAACCACAGCAGGTGCTGGTACAGGATCGGGTCACCGCCCTCGGCCGGGTTGAAGAAACCGGTGCCGAAGTTGCGGTCGGTCAGCAGCATGGTGATGGCGCCGGCCAGAACCGGCAGAGACAGCAGGATCAGCCATGCGGTGACGAAGATCGACCAGGGGAACAGGGGCGTCTTGTGCAGGGTCATGCCCGGCGCACGCATGTTCAGGAACGTGGTGATGATGTTGATCGCGCCAAGGATCGACGAGGCGCCCGAGACGTGGACCGCGAAGATCGCGAAGTCCATCGAGGTGCCCGCTTCAAGCGTGGACAGCGGCGCATAAAGCACCCAGCCCACACCCGAGCCCATCTGACCGTTGCCACCGGGGGCCAGCATCGAGGCGACGCCGAGCGACACACCGGCCACATACATCCAGTAGCTGAGGTTGTTCAGGCGCGGGAACGCCATGTCCGGCGCGCCGATCATCAGCGGCATGAAGTAGTTGCCGAAACCGCCAAACAGCGCGGGGATGACCACGAAGAACATCATCAGGACGCCGTGATAGGTGATCATCACGTTCCAGAGGTGACCGTTCGGGGAGCATTCTTCGGCACCGATCCCGCCAAGGAAGCGGGCGCCTTCGGCACACATGTACTGAACGCCGGGATGCATCAGCTCCATGCGCATGTAGACCGTGAAGATCACCGACAGAAGGCCGACGAAGCCCGCGGTGAACAGATAAAGGATACCGATATCCTTGTGGTTGGTGGACATGAACCAGCGGGTAAAGAACCCCGGCTTTTCGTGGTCATGTCCCGAAATGGCAGCATCAGCCATGGACGTCTCCTGTTC
Source organism: Nioella sp. MMSF_3534 (assembly GCF_030732985.1). Lineage (GTDB taxonomy): Bacteria > Pseudomonadota > Alphaproteobacteria > Rhodobacterales > Rhodobacteraceae > Nioella. Next base: position 26,253 of record NZ_JASHJX010000026.1, on the reverse strand, counting down.
CAAAGAAGCACGCAGACCAAGACTGTCTGGCCCCACGCGCCCTATTCCCTGTCGGATGTTCTAGTTTGCAGGTGGGGGGTTCGCAACGTGTTTGGCGGCGTCAGGGTGGGAAAAAATGCCTCAGGATTCGCCTATAGAGCGCTGGTGGAGGCGGAATTCGGATCAATCGCAACCGGGCGTTGTGCGATCTGCCGGATAGGTCAGTTCAGTTCGCTGCCCTGAACTTCGCTGTCGGTTTCTTCGATTCCGGTGATCTGGCGGGCCGGATCGGGGCCGTCCTGCGGCGCTTCGGCGTGAAGGCCGGACACGTCCGAAATCGAGGTCGAGACAGCAAGGGCGACCAGCAGCCCGAGCGTGGCCAGCGCCGCCATCATGACGGAGGCTTCGATCCGGTCGTTCCGTTCGTGGTCGGTTGCTTGTGGCACGACACTTTCCTTCTGGTTGCCCGAAATGGGCGTACTACTCGATACAGGTTGCCCGGCTCACGCAATACAGCCGGACCTGGCGTTACTGGCCGCGCTTCTCGTTCCCTCGGGCGCGGTCCATACCGTTCCAGCCCGGTCGCATCGGCAACAGGGTGACCCGGTATTGTTCCAGTTTGCTGTGGAAATCGGGCCAAAACATGGCAGATCGCGCGGCATATCGGAAACGGTTCGTTTCATGGGGTCAGCTTTCGACGCTGACATTGTCGATATAGGCGCCGACATTGTCCTCGGGGCCGGTGCCCTGGATCATCAACAGGTTCGAGCCGTCGCCGGACCCGCCGGTGATCTCGAATTCATAGCTGCTCATGGACGTGCCCTGCGGATTGGCGGTGCCGACCAGTTCGCCGCCCCAGTAGACCTCCACGCCATTGTTCATGCGCGGATCGGCGGCATCGAAGGACACGGTATAGACCTGGCCGTCCACGGCGTCGGTCATGACCTGTCCGAGGCTCATGTTCCCCGGACTGGCATCGAGATCGAGCATGTAGCCTCCATCGGTCGCCGTGACGCCGTGATAGCCGCTCCAGACCACTTCGGCGCGCGGATCGTCCAGAAGCGACCAGCCGTTCATCGCGCCTGCCGAATAGAACCCCCAACCGGCGGCGATCATGCCCTCGATATCCTCGAACGAGCCGTTTGCCAGCCGGTTCTGACCCCACCGGTGCAGCCCGGTGATGCTCTGGCCGGACAGATCGGCGATTTCTTCGGCCTGGTATTCGACCCCCACGGAAATGACCGCCGTTGTCGCAAGGCCGAGCCCGACCAGTCCGCCGGTCAGCACCACCCAGTCAACGGTAACCGCGCCGGATTCATCGCGGAGAAATCGCTGTATCTCAGTTTTGTCAGTGGACATGACGTCCTCCTCAACCGGAATTCAAAAACACTTCCGGTCAAATTGTTCGAAAACTGTGGCATGAGCCGGGAGGAAACGAGACCGGCCAAAGGTATTCCTGAGATGCCCGATCAGGCCGGCGGGCTTCGCCGCGCGACCGGGGCGGTGCCGAAGATCTGCCCGAAGGTCTTTTCCAACGCCACATCCACATCGTCCAGCGTCACCGGCAGACCCAGATCGACCAGCGATGTCACCCCGTGCCCGGTGATGCCGCAGGGAACGATGCCGTCGAAATGGGACAGATCCGGTTCCACGTTGATCGACAGGCCATGATAGCTGACCCATTTGGTCAGCCGCACGCCAAGCGCCGCGATCTTGTCTTCGCGGGGCGTGCCATCGGGCAGGGCGGGTTTGTCGGGCCGCGCGACCCAGACACCGACACGGCCCTCGCGCTTTTCGCCCGTCAGGTTGAATTCGGCCAGCGTGGCGATGACCCAATCCTCCATCTGCTGCACGAAGGCCCGCACGTCATGACCGCGCGCCGCCACGTCGAGCAGCACATAGGCCACCCGCTGACCCGGCCCATGATAGGTGTACTGGCCGCCGCGCTTGGTATCATAGACCGGGAAACGGTCGGGGTCGGTCAGGTCGGCGGGCTTGGCGGAGGTGCCTGCGGTATAGAGCGGCGGGTGTTCCAGCAGCCAGATCGCCTCGTCCGCCTCGCCCCGCGCGATGGCGGCGGCGCGGTCCTCCATCCAGGCCACGGCCTGATCATAGGGCACCAGTTCGTCCGAGCGGATCCAGTCTACCATATGCTATCCGGGCAGAAGCCCGGCCTCCTTCACGGCCGCGATGTTGGACCGGCTTACGGGAATGTCGCGTCCGTCCGACATCGTCAAGACCGCGCGCGCGCCGTCACGCCGGACCGAGCGGACCTGGGCGAGCGACACCCAATGCGACCGGTGCACCTGAAGCCCCGGTGTGGGATCGGTCTCGCGGATGGCATCCGACAGGCGCATGAGCAGCAGGTCTCGCCCCCTGGTGGTGACGATCTCGACATAGTGATCCTGCACAGAAAGCGAGATCAGCGCCCCGCGCTTGTCCAGCGGCAAGCGGTCGAGAAGGGAGGGGAGCCGGTTGGTGGGGGCATCGGGCGTGGACGGGCCGAGATAAAGCGCCACCCCCGCGATGACCATGGCGATGAGGATTCCGTTAAGCGCCAGCCCCGCAACATAGCGCGGCGCGGTCGGGGCCAGCCCGAAGACAGCCCAGTTGAGCAGCGCGACCTCCAGCGTGATGGCAAGCCCCGCCAGAGCCCCGGCCAGCAAAACCGCCGGAGCGCGCGGCAGAAGCTGCCCCAAACCGCCTGCGGTCAGCATGGTGACGAGGATCGAGCCGGTCACATAGGTGACGAAGCACAGCCCCAGCCAGTAGGTCAGCCTAGGCAGAGGCGTAAGATGTTCCAAAGTGCCGAACGGTCCCGCGAGTCCTGCCACGATGCCCACGGCGGCGATGATCACCAGCGTCGGCCGGCTGGACAGGATCGCGTGCCATTCACGCTTCGCGGATTGCAAGGGCCCGTCACTCACGAATGCGGCCTTTCTGTTTACGCATCGTCCCTGTCGGTTCCGCGCCGGGCCGTGGCACAGCCGGTGCATCGCATTCCAAAAGACAATCAAGAGGTCTGACATGACAAGTTTCGCCCCGCTTTTCAATGCACCGATCGCGGTGCAGATCCATGTTGCCGGTGCCGTGCCCGCCCTGCTGCTGACGCCGCTGGTGCTGTGGCGGCCGCGCCGCGACCGGCTGCACAGGCTGGCGGGCTATGGCTGGGTTCTGGCGATGGCGGTGACGGCGATCAGCTCTTTCTGGATCACGGGGTTCGGTGTGGTCGGCCCGTTCAGCCCGATCCACCTGCTGTCCGTGCTGACGATCTTCGGGCTGGTGACGGGGGTCTGGGCGGCGATCCGAAAGGATCTGCGCGGCCACCGGGCGGCGATGACCAATATGTCATGGGGGTTGGCGGCGGCGGGATTGCTGAACTTCCTGCCAGGACGACTGACCAACCGGATCGTGCTGGACGGTGCGGGCTGGGACGGCTTCGCCGCCGTCGTGGCGCTGGCCGTGCTGGCGGGGGGCGCAGTCTGGTGGATGCGCCGCGCGGCCGGGGCGAATCACGCCTGAGGGGGGGATGGTCAGCAGGCGATCCGGTGCGGATGCGCGGGGTCAATACGCTTTATTGGAGGCGGTTTACCCCAAATAGTAAAGGTTTTCGGACTTTGGATTGAACCGAAACGTGCTAAGTTGCGACCAACAGCTGAGACACCGAATTGGAGGATGCCATGATTATCAAATCCCTGACTGCCGCGACATTTGCCGTCGCTCTTGCTGCCGTTCCCGCCCAGGAAGCCCGCGCCGACGCAGGCGATGTCGTGGGTGGCCTGATCATCGGCGGCCTGATCGGCGCCGCCATTGCCAATGGCAATAACGGCGGTGGCAACCGCGGAACCACAAGCGGCGGCGGCGGCGGGGGCATCCCGGCCACGCAGATGGGCCGCGACACCCAGACCGCACTGAACTATTTCGGCTTCCAGGCCGGTGCCGTCGATGGCCAGATCGGCAACGGCACCCGCCAGGCGATCGAGCGGTATCAGCTGGTGATGGGCTACCCCGTCAACGGTCGCGAATATGCCACCTACCAGTATGACCAGCTGATGCAGGCCTATTACTGGGCCATCAACGGCGGGTCCGCGCAGACCGGTCTTGTCGGTCAGCCCCTGCTGATCGCCTATCGCAACGCCCAGGTCGCCCCTCAGCAGCCGCAGGTCGTCGTGGTGCCTGCACAGCCGCAGCAGCCCGCACCGCAGGTGGTCGCGCAGCCCCCGGCCCAGACCGTCATCGTCCCCGCACCGCAGCCGGCGTCGTCGAACAAGTAATCGGGGTCCGATCCCGCCGATTTCCCAAGGCCGTCCACCCGTTGGACGGCCTTTTTGCATGGCCCCCGCGCGGAAGTGAAAAGAGGTGACGAATCCCCCTTGCGCATCCCCGCGACCCTCGGCTAAACAGCCGCGCACTACCTGATCACGTGCGGTCGTGGCGGAATTGGTAGACGCGCAGCGTTGAGGTCGCTGTGGGGTAACTCCCGTGGAAGTTCGAGTCTTCTCGACCGCACCATGTCACATCCTGATGTGACTTCTGACAAATCCAAAAAGATGCGGATCGCTATTGAGCACAGGATGAAGCTTCATCCTTTGGCAACGGTCCCGATGCGGGTGGCGCTGCGATACCACTGACATGGACGGTTCGGTTTGTCCGATCCGTTGCGAACCGAATTGAAACGGGATGTGCCGCTGAACCTGTCATGGCCGGGTGTGGGTCCGGTGCATGGAGCCACACCGGAACGGGCAACCGCCGGTGACCTAGACCAATTGCCGATCGCGGGCGATCATGGCCGCCTGGGTGCGATTGCGGGCATCAAGCTTGCGGCACAGGGTTTTCACATGCAGCTTGATCGTGACTTCCTGAAGGTTCAGTTCGCGGGCGATTTCCTTGTTCGATTTGGCGTCGCACAGCGCCCGCAGAACCTCGGTTTCCCGGGTGGTCAGATTGGCCTCATTGGCGCTGCCGGCCTGCTGCTGGAACGAGACAGGCATGAACACCTCACCCAGGACCATCAGGCGGATCGCGCCGATCATGGCCTTGGCGCTCATGGTCTTGGGAACGAATCCGATGGCTCCGGCCTCGATGGCGCTTTGCGCAATGGCGGGGGTCGCCATGCCTGACAGAACCGCGACCGGGCCGCCGTTCATGGCGGCTTTCATCTGGGCGATTCCGTCCAGCCCGTTCATGCCGGGCATCTTGTAATCCAGAAGGGCCAGGTCGAATTCGCCGTTGCGGGCTGCGGCAATGGCGTCGTCCAGATTCTCTGCGGTCGCCACCTCGTCAACCCCTTCGGATTTCAGGAACAGGCTGATCGTGTCGCGAACAAGGTCGTGATCATCCGCAAGAAGAATGCGCATTTCTTTCCTTTCCATGACTGCCCGGTGTCGATGGTAGCGGATTGCCTGAGCGGATGGAATAGCGGTTTCGCCCTGTCTGCCTCTCACCGCTGACCGGGGCGGCGCTCGCTCACCCGCCGGCCCGATGAGGGGAAACGGCAGGCTTGGACCGGATGCGAGGCCTGTCACGCCACCATGGCTCACATGCGTTTGGCGACTTCCTCCAGCATCACCTCGGTCGCGCCGCCGCCTATGGCCTGCACGCGGGCGTCGCGGGTCATCCGTTCGATCACGGTGCCGCGCATGAAGCCGGTGCCGCCGTGGAATTGCAGGCAGTCATGCATGACCCGGTTCACCAGATCGCCGCAGAGCGCCTTGATCATGGAGACTTCCTTGACCACCTCTTCGCCCGTCGCATCACGCATGGCGGTGGCGTAGATCAGGTGGCGGGCGGCGGTCACTTCGGCCTGCAACATCGCCAGCCGCTGCCGGATCGCCTGCTTCTCCCACAGGGGTGCACCGAAGGCCTGGCGGGTCTTCACATGGTCCAGCGTCAGATCAATCGCCGCCTGCGCCTCTCCCATGGCCATGGCGCCGATGACGATGCGTTCGTTCTGGAAATTCTGCATGATCGCGTAGAATCCCCGGCCTTCTTCGCCCAGGATGTTGTCGGCCGGAATCTCGCAGTTGTCGAAGTGCAGCTCGGCGGTGTCCGAACTGCGCCAGCCGTGCTTGTCGAGCTGCCGGGCGACGGTGAAGCCGGGCGTGCCCTTTTCCACCAGGAACATGGTCACCCCGCGCGAGGGTGGGGCGTTCGGATCGGTCTTGGCAGCGACACAGTAGATATCGGCATGCACGCCGTTGGTGATGAAGGTCTTGGCCCCGTTCAGAACGAAGGAGTCGTTGCCCTTGCGGCTGGCGCGCGTGGCGATGCCCTTCACATCCGACCCGGCCCCCGGTTCGGTGACGGCCACGGCGGTGATGGTCTGGCCCGAGACGATCCCCGGCATCCAGCGGTCGCGCTGCGCGTCGGTGCCTGCGTTGAACAGGTGGACCGAGGCCATGTCGGTATGCACAAGCGCGGTGATCGCGACGCCGGAAAAGGTGGACCGGCCCAGTTCCTCTGCCCAGACCGCGGTGGCGCGGGTGTCCATCTCGGCCCCGCCATAGGCCGCGGGGTAGCGGATGCCGAAGAACCCCAGTTCACCCATCCGGGTCAGAACCTCTCGCGGGACCATCCCCGCCTCTTCCCAGGCCTCGGCATGGGGGTGAATCTCTTCGGTCACGAAGCGGCGGATCTGGTCTCGCAGCAGCTCGTGTTCCGGTTCCAGAAACAGGGCGTTGGTCATGGCGTGTCCTCCCTCGGGACGCAGGCTGGCGCAGGCACGGGCCAAATGGCAAGCACGACGTAACGGCGGGATTTCCGAACTTTCCTTCCGCCGGGGAAACATGCACAACTGCGCGTCATGACATTCAGCCTTGCCGATATCCTGACCGCCCGCCGCGTTCTGCGTGGACAGGCAGACGCCACACCCTTCGTGCCCTCGCCTTACATGAGCGCGCGGGCGGGACATGACTTTATGTTGAAGCTGGAAACCTGCCAGCCCATTGGCGCCTTCAAGCTGCGCGGTGCGATGAACGCGGTGATGACCCTGCCCGACGGCGTGGCGGGGGTGACCTGCTGTTCCACCGGCAACCATGGGCGCGGCGTGGCCTATGCCGCCGCGCGCCGGGGCATCCGCGCGGTGATCTGCATGTCGGAACTGGTGCCGCAGGCCAAGGTGGACGGCATTCGCGCGCTTGGGGCCGAGGTGAAGATCGTCGGTCGGTCTCAGGACGACGCGCTGGCCGAAAGCCTGCGGCTGGTGGAGGCCGAGGGGCTGGCCGAAATCTCGCCCTTCGACGACCCCAAGGTGATCGCGGGGCAGGGCACGATCGGGTTCGAGATGATCGAGGCCCGGCCCGATCTGCATACGGTTCTGGTGCCGCTGTCGGGGGGCGGGCTGGCGGGCGGCGTCTCGGTGGCTGTGAAATCCGTGAACCCGGATGTGCGGGTTATTGGCATCACCATGGACCGGGGCGCGGCCATGCAGGCCTCTATCGCCGCTGGTCGCCCGGTCGAGGTGGAGGAAGTGCCGAGCCTTGCCGACTCGCTTGGTGGCGGGATCGGGTTGAAAAACAAGCTGAGCTTCCCGCTCTGCCGCGACAATCTCGACGCAATCGTGCTGGTGACGGAAGAAGAAATCCGCGATGCCATGCAGGTTCTGTTCTACGAGGATCGCATCGTCGCGGAAGGGGCCAGCGTGGTCGGGCTGGCGGCGGTTCTGGCGGGCAAGGTCGAGCCCCAGGGGCCGGTCGGCACCATCGTGACAGGGCGCAATCTGGATATGGGCCAGTTCCACCGGATTATGGCGGGTGAGGATATTTCATTGGGGGACAGGATCTTGAAGGGCAAGACATATGGCGCATGACATCCGCATCGTGACCGAGGCGCAGTTGCGGCAGGTGGTGGAGCTGGACCTGACCGCCATCGACGTGGTCGAGAAGGCCTTCGCGGCGCTGGCCTCTGGTCGGGTGGTGATGCCGCCGATCCTGTCGATGGACCTGCCCGACGCGAATGGAGAGGTCGATGTCAAAACCGCCTATATCCCCGGCTTCGAAGGCTTTGCGATCAAGGTCAGCCCCGGCTTTTTCGACAATCCGAAGCTGGGACTTCCCAGCCTGAACGGGTTGATGATCCTGTTTTCCGCCAAGACCGGGCTGGTGCAGGCGGTGTTCCTCGACAATGGCTACCTGACCGATATCCGCACCGCAGCCGCAGGGGCCGTTGCCGCCCGCCACCTCGCGCCGCCGCATGTAGAGACGGCAGGCGTGATCGGCACGGGTGTGCAGGCGCGATTGCAGATGCAGGCGGCGCATCTGGTGCGGCCCTTCAAGCGGCTGCTGGTCTGGGGACGGGATGCCGCCAAGGCGGCTGTCTGCGCCGATGATCTGCGTCTTGACCTGGGGATCGAGGTCGATGCCGTGTCAAACCCGGAACGGCTGGTTGCGGAAAGCCAGCTGGTGGTGACGACGACCCCCGCCCGTGCGCCGGTCATCAAGGCCGACTGGCTGCATCCGGGCCTGCACATCACCGCCATGGGCTCGGATCAGGCCGGCAAATGCGAGATCGACCCGCGCGCGCTGGTCCTGGCCGACGCCTATATCTGCGACAGCGTCGCGCAATGCGAAGTGTCGGGGGAGCTGGAGGCGGCGCTGGCCGTCAATCTCTGGACCAGGGGCACGCCCGGCGAGTTGGGGCAGGTCATCAACGGCAGCGCCCTTGGCCGCCGGACTGCCGACGACATCACCATCTGCGACCTGACCGGCACCGGCGCGCAGGACACCGCCATTGCCAGCCATGTCTTTGCCCGGCTTGGCGATGCGGGGACCAGCGTGACAAGCTAGGGCTGGAAACGGGGCTTCGCTTTGGCTATGGTCGCGCCGACCACGGCAATAAAGGCATTGCGCGCTGCTGCCGGGGTGAGCGGAGCCTTTTGCCCAGCTCTATCCGGCCCCAGCCCGGAAGCGTGCATCCCGGCTCCTATCCTGTGACCTTAGGCGGCGCGCCGCCAGAACCGCGAGAGATGAGCCATGCTGCGCAATGACCAACTGGACCAGTGGGACCGCGAGAACTTCTTCCACCCCTCAACCCACCTTGCCGAATTCGCGCGGGGCAATGTGCCCAACCGGGTCGTGACCGGCGGCTCGGGCTGCCATATCGAGGACCGCGATGGCAACCGCCTGCTCGATGCCTTCGCCGGGCTTTACTGCGTGAATGTGGGCTATGGCCGCCAGGACATCGCCGAGGCCATCGCCGCGCAGGCCAAGGAACTGGCCTATTACCATTCCTATGTGGGCCACGGCACCGAGGCCAGCATCACTCTGTCCAAGATGATCCTCGACCGCGCGCCTGCGAACATGTCGAAGGTCTATTTCGGCCTTGGGGGATCGGACGCGAACGAGACCAACATCAAGCTGGTCTGGTATTACAACAATATCCTCGGCCGCCCCGAGAAGAAGAAGATCATCAGCCGCTGGCGCGGCTACCATGGCTCGGGCCTGATGACCGGCTCGCTGACCGGGCTGGAACTTTTCCACAAGAAGTTCGACCTGCCGCTGACCCAGGTGATCCACACCGAGGCGCCCTATTACTACCGCCGCCCCGATCTGGACATGTCGGAGGAGGCCTTCACCGCCCATTGCGTGGCCGAGCTGGAGGCGCTGATCGAGCGTGAAGGCGCCGACACCATCGCCGCCTTCATCGGCGAACCCGTGCTTGGCACCGGCGGCATCGTTCCCCCGCCCGCGGGCTACTGGGCGGCCATTCAGGCGGTGCTGAAGAAGCATGACATCCTGCTCATTGCAGATGAGGTCGTGACCGGGTTCGGCCGCCTTGGCACCATGTTCGGGTCGGACCATTACGGGATCGAGGCCGATATCATCACCATCGCCAAGGGGCTGACCTCCGCCTATGCGCCCCTGTCCGGGTCGATCGTGTCGGACAAGGTCTGGAAGGTGCTGGAGGACGGCACCGACGAGAACGGCCCCATCGGCCACGGCTGGACATATTCCGCGCATCCCATCGGGGCGGCGGCGGGGGTGGCCAACCTCAAGCTGATTGATGAGCTGAACCTCGTGCAGAACGCGGGCGAAGTGGGCGGCTACCTCAACGCCACGATGACAGCGGCGCTGGCGGAGCATGCCAATGTCGGCGAGATCCGGGGCGAGGGGATGCTCTGCGCGGTGGAATTCGTGAAGGACAAGGGCAGCCGCAGCTTCTTTGACGCCTCCGAAAAGGTCGGCCCCCGCATCGCGGCGGCGCTTCTGGAACAGGGCGTCATCGCCCGCGCCATGCCGCAGGGCGACATCCTCGGCTTCGCCCCGCCCTTCTGCCTGACGAAGGAAGAAGCGGATGAGGTGGTCGGCAAGACCGCGAAGGCTGTGGCGGCGGTTCTGGGCTGAGGCCAATGCTGTAAGGGTTCGGGGTGGGTCATGGCCATCCCGAACCCGGATGGGCGTTTCCCGCGCGGAATCAAGGCCGAAGGCCGCCGCGCATCGCCGACGCGCCCCCACGCGGAGGCGATTTGGCCGATGCAGGCGCGCCGCGTAGATGTTCTGCGGATTTGGCCGACATAAACGGCCTACCTCCAACGCTGGATCGCCCCCGCGCGCGTCTGCGATGCGCGGCTTTTTCCCGGGATGTCCGGCGGCCGAAAAGACCGCATTGCGGAAACCGACTGCGGTTCACGCCTCCAACGGATGAAAACAGGCCACCGACACGCCATCGCCCTGATCGATCAGCTCTGGCACCTCGGCGCGGCATTGGTCGCTGGCGAAGGGGCAGCGGGCGGCGAAGGAACATCCCGGCGGCGGGTTCAGCGGGTCGGGGAGTTCGGTTTCCCGGCCCTCGGGCGCTTTCAGGTCGCGGCCCACCACCGGGGCGCTTTCAGCCAGCAGCTTGGTGTACGGGTGCCGGGGGGCGGAGAAGATGCGCTCCGCCGGGCCAAGCTCCACCAGGGCGCCGAAATAAAGCACCGCGATGCGGTCGCTCACTGCCTCCACCACCGCCAGATCATGGGTAATGAAGAGGTAAGTCAGGCCAAACTCCGCCTTCAGATCCGCCAGCAGGTTCAGCACCTGCGCCTGAACGGATACATCCAAAGCCGACACCGGTTCATCCAGGATCAGAATGCGCGCCTCGGCAGCCAGCGCCCGCGCGATGCCGATCCGCTGTGCCTGCCCGCCGGAAAACTCGTGTGGATAACGGTCGAGGAATTCCTCGCGCAGGTTCACGGCGGCGAAGATCTCGGCGATCCGTTTGCGCCGTTCCGGCGCGGCCATGCCATGCAGGTGCTTCAGCGGCGCGTCCATGATCTGGCGGATCGTCTTGCGCGGGTTAAGCGAGGAGATCGGGTCCTGAAAGACATACTGGATCTTCTTGCCGAAGGCTGCGGGGTCGGCATTGTCGAGCGCCGCGCCCTCGATCTCGATCGTGCCTTTCGTGGCAGGCAAAAGCCCCACCAGCATCCGCGCCAATGTGGACTTTCCGCAGCCGGATTCCCCAACAATGCCAAGGGTTTCGCCCTTGGCGACCTCCAGCGTCACCGGTTGTACCGCGTGCACCACCGCGCGGGGCGGGCCGAAAAGGCTCTTGCCGACGGGGAAGTCCTTTTTCAGCTTGGTCAGCTTCAGGGCGGCGGTCATGCGGGCACCTCCTCGATTTCCGGGGCAATGCAGCGGACCCGGCGGGTTGCACCGATTTCATCCAGCGTGATGTTGCCCTCGCGGCAGGCCGCGCGCACCTTGTCGCAGCGGTCGGCAAAAGCGCAGCCTGCAGGCAGCTTGTCCACGACGGGGGGCAGGCCGGGAATGGCCTCCAACCGCCTGCGCCCGCCGCCCAGTTCCGGCACGCAGGCCATCAGGCGCCGGGTGTAGGGATGGGCGGGGGAGGCGAGGATCTCATCCGTGGTGCCCTGTTCCACGATCCGGCCCGCATACATGACCGCCACCCGGTCACAAAGCTGCGCCACGACGCCGAAATCATGGGTGATGAACAAGATCACCACGCCACGATCCCGCCGCAGGTCATCCAGCAGCGTCAGGATCTGCGCCTGCACGGTCACGTCGAGCGCGGTTGTCGGTTCATCGGCGATGATCACATCCGGGTCATTGGCCAGTGCCATGGCGATGCCCACCCGCTGGCGCATCCCACCCGACATCTCGTGCGGGTAGTTGTCCACCCGGTCCTCCGCATTGGGAATGCGAACCGATTTCAGCAGCTCGATGGCATGGGCGCGGGCCTCGGCCTTGGGCACATTGCGATGCACACGGACCGCTTCGATCAGCTGGTCGCCGACGGTATAGAGCGGATGCAGCGACGCCAGCGGGTCCTGGAAGATATAGGCCACCTTGCGCCCACGCAGGCTGCGCAACAGTTCATAGGGCGCGCCGACCAGTTCCTCACCGCGATAATAGACCGACCCGCCGGTGATCTTGCCGGGCGGCGAGGCGACGAGCCCCATGATGGACAGCGCCGTAACCGACTTGCCGGACCCGCTCTCGCCAATGAGGCCGAGGCATTCGCCCGGTTGGATCTGCAGGTCGACGCCGCCCACGGCGCGGTAGATGCGCGGGCCTATATGGAACTGGGTTTCCAGTTGAGACAGCTGCAGGAGCGCGGTGCCATCTGCCGTTTCGCCGGGCTGCCGGTCGCGGGCGACCAGCGTGGCGGGCAGGGGGCGGCTGAGCGCGCCGGACTTCAGCCGCGGGTCCAGCGCGTCGCGCACCCCGTCGCCCAGAAGGTTGATCGCCATGACGATGATCAGGATCATCACGCCGGGCACCAGCGATGTATGCGGGTTGGTGATGAGCGCCGAACGCGCTTCACCAAGCATCGACCCCAGATCGGCTTGCGGCGGTTGCGAGCCGAGCCCGAGGAAGCTCAGCCCTGCGGTTTCCAGGATCATCCAGCCCACGGTGGTGGACATGGCGATGACGATCACCGGCAGCACATTGGGCAGGATCTCGGTCAGGATGATCTTGGCATCCGACAGCCCCGCCAGCCGGGCCGCATCGACGAATTCCTTATGCGCGATGCCGACGGTGATGCCCCTGATATTCCTCGCGAAAAACGGAATGTTGACGGCGGCGACGGCAATCAGTGCGTTCATCAACCCGGGGCCGAGCGCGGCCACGATGGCCAGCGCCAGAAGGATGTAAGGAAAGGCCATCAGCACATCGACGAAGCGCATGATGATGTTGTCGGTGCGGCCCCCGTAATAGCCCGAGATGATGCCGATCGCGGCCCCGATCGTGGCGGCGATGAAGGCGGCGGCGAAGCCCACGGCGAGGGAAAGCCGCGTGCCCCACATCAGGCGGGACAGCAGGTCGCGGCCCAGATGGTCGGTGCCCAGAAGCGCGCCTTCGGAGAAGGGCGGCGTGAAGCGGGCGGGGGTGTTCGTCACGTCCGGGTCGGCCAGCGGCAGGATCGGCGTCAGAACGGCCAGCAGAACGACAAGACCCATCACGATCAGTCCCGCCAGCGCCAGCTGGTTGCGGGCGAGGAGTTTCAGGAACGCCATCATGTCTTGATCCTCGGGTCCAGAAGGCTTTGGGCCACGTCCACGATAATGTTGAACAGCACGTAGCAGGCGGCGACGAAGACGACGCCGCCTTGCACCAGCAGGATGTCGCGGCGCAGGATCGCGTCGACCAGCATCTGGCCGATGCCGGGCCATTGGAAGACGCGCTCGATATAGACCGCGCCGGACAGGACGAACCCCGCCTGAATGCCCAGAACGGGGATGATCGAGACCATGGCGGCGCGCAGCGCGTGACGCCAGATGATGCCGCGTTCGCGCACGCCCTTGGCGCGGGCGGTGCGGATGAAGTCCTGGCGCAACACCTCCAGCATGGCCGAGCGCGAGAGGCGCGCGATGACGCCGGTGGCCACAACGGCCAGTGCAAGCGCGGGCATGGTGAGGTGATCGATCAGCGCCCAGATGTCGCGCGTGCCGTAGATGGGCCACATGCCCGAGACCGGGAACCAGCGCAGGTTCACCGCGAAGATCAGGATCATCATCATGCCAAGAAAGAAGGAAGGGATTGAAATCCCTAGCAAAACCGCGAAGGTGATGGCCTTGTCGGCAAATCCGTACTGGCGCGCGGCAGAGATGACGCCAGCGGCAATCCCCAGGAATGAACAGAGAATAAACGCCGTGCCCGCAAGGATCAGCGTGGCGTTGAAACGTTCCAGAACCTCGTCCAGCACCGGGCGGTTGAGGTTGAAGGACCGGCCCAGATCGCCCTGAACAAGGTTCCCCAGCCAGATGAAATAGCGTTGCACCAGCGGCTGATCGAGCCCCAGATCGCGGTTCAGTTCGGCCACGTTTTCGGGCGTTGCGTAGCTGCCCAGAATGGCGGTGGCGGGGTCGCCGGGGATCATCGCCATGATCGCGAAGACGATCACCGAGATGCCGATCAGCACCGGAATGGCGGACAGAAGTCGGCGGAGGATGTAGCGGCCCATGGCAGGAAATCTCCGGTCGGCGGGGGCTGAAAAGTGGGGGGTGCCCCCCGTGCACCGGGCGTACACCCCCTGTACACCCCCCGTGCAGACAAAAAACGCACCGCGGCGAGAGGAAGGGAGGCCCCCGCCGCGGCACTCAGCTTAGGCTCAGTTCTTCACCACGTCATGCAGAAGCAGGAAGAAGGAGGGTTCGAGCGCGAAGCCTTCCACCCGGTCATTGGTGACCGCGTTCTGCACCCAGTTGGCCACGAAGACCCACGGCGCGTCCTCCTGCACGATCACCTGCATCTGGCGATAGAGTTCTGCGCGGCGGTCCTGGTCGGTCGAGCTGCGGGCCTCTTCCAGCAGGGCGTCAACTTCGGGGTTGGAATAGTAGCCCGAGTTGAAGCCGCCCTGATCGGGCCACGCATCGGTGCGCAGCGCCAGATAGGGCAGGGTGTCGGGGTCGTTGGTCATCCACGCCATCTCGGCCATGTCTGCTTCACCCTCAAGGCCGGGGTTCACGCGGCCAAGGAAGGTGTTCCATTCATAGGTCTCGATGGTGACGTCGAAGCCCACGGCCTCCAGATCCGCCTGAATGGCGGTGCCCATGGCGACGGGGTCCAGCATGCCCGATCCGCCCTCGGTCACGTAGAAGGTGATCTCGGGGTTCTCGACGCCGGCCTCGGCCAGCAGTTCGCGGGCGCGGTCGGGGTCGTAGGGATAGGGCTCCAGTTCCTCGTTATAGGCCCATGCGAAGGCGGGCGGGGTGGGGCCTGCCGCAACGGCGGCGGTGCCTTCCAGCACGTCATTCACGATGGCCTCTTTGTTGATCGCGTAGTTCGCGGCCTGACGGACGCGGACATCGGCAAACGGGCCTTCCAGCGCGTTCAGGATCAGGAACCAGACGTGCGGGCCTGCCTGTTCGACGATCTGGAAGCTGTCGCCGCCGAATTCGGACAGGGCCACCGGCGGAACCTCGACCATCATGTCGATGCCGCCTGCCAGCATTTCGGCCACGCGGGTGTTGGCGTCGGTGATCGGGCGGAAGACCACGGCCTCCAGCGCGGGCGCACCGCCCCAGTAGTCGGGGTTGCCGGTCACGACCACGGCCTCGTTCGCGCGCCATTCCTCGAAGACGAAGGCGCCGGTGCCGGACGGGTTGCGGCCAAATTCGGCCCCGTGTTCCATCACCGCGGCGGGCGAGACGATCAGGCCCGTGGGGTAGGCGAGGTTCGACAGGAACGGCGCGTAGGGCGCGTTCAGGGTGAACTGAACGGTCATGTCGTCGAGCGCCTCGACCTCTTCCACGGCAGAGAAGAAGAAGGACAGCGGGAACGGGCCGGTGTCATGGTAGGGGTGGTTTTCGTCCAGCATCCGGTCGAAGTTGAACACCACGGCCTCGGCGTCGAAGGCGCTGCCGTCATGGAAGCTGACACCTTCGCGCAGGGTGAAGGTGTAGACGGTGCCGTCCTCCGAGATCTCCCAGGAGGTGGCGAGTGCCGGTTCGACCTCCAGCGTGCCGGAGGCGTAGCGCACCAGACCGTCATAGACGTTCATCAGGATGCGGAAGTCGTTGACGGCGGTCACGGCATGGGGGTCGAGCGCCTGAGGCTCGGCCACCTGGCCGACGACAAGAACGCCGGGCGGAGTTTGTGCAGCGGCGGGGTTGGCCCCAATGGCCAGCGCCGAAGCCGCCACGGCGGCAAGCAGCGCGCGCCGTGTCATGGTCAGCAGTTTCATGGCAGATCCTTCCCTGTGGAATTTATCATGATGAATTGCATTCACGCAAATGATCATGATAAATTCAAGAGAAATATTAGCAGGAGCCCGGCATGACCTTCTCGATTCTTGCCCATGACCAGAAAACAGGCACTTACGCGGCAGCCGCCGCAACGGGCAGCCTCTGCGTGGGCGGATGGGTCATTCGCGGCGATATCGAGCGCGGGCTGTCGGCGTCGCAGGGCACCGCGCCGAGCACCTTCTGGCGCGATGAGGCGATTCGCCTGATGGGCCAGGGGGTGAGCGCCGGAGACGCGGTTTTCGCTGTAACTCAAGGGGATGCGGGGCGCGGGCACCGGCAATTGATCACGCTGGATGCGGCAGGCCGGGCCGGGGGCTTCACCGGTGGCAAGAGCGTGCCCGCCGCCGCGCATCGCTGCTTTGGCGGGCTGGCCGTGGCGGGTAACATGCTGAGCTCGGAGGCGGTTCTGGACGCGCTTGTCGCGCGGTTCCGGGACGGTGAAGGAGAGGACATGGCCGAGCGGCTGCTGGCGAGCCTGCGGGCGGCAGAGGTGGCCGGGGGTGATTCGCGCGGGCTGCTCTCTGCGGCGCTGCTGGTGCTGCGCCCCGATGCGCCGCCTCTGGATCTGCGGATCGACCGGAGCGACCGGCCGCTGGACGATCTGGGCGCGTTGTTGCAGGCGGCGCGGACGCCCCCTTATGCGGATTGGCTGGACGAGGTGCCGGTGCTGACGGATAAATCGCGCGCACCGGGATGAGCGGGGGGCGAGAACGCGATTTCGAAATCGCGTCACCCGCGCTCTTTCAAGGGCGCGCGGCCCATCGGATCGGACCGGTGCGATTCGGGATCGGCCAGGACGTGGCCGGGGTCCGGCCACAGGGACGCGATTTCGAAATCGCGTGGTCGCGCTGACCTCGCCGCTTATTCCGCGATGAACCGGCGCATGACGCGGGCTTCCTGCCGCTGCATCAGGGATTCCGCGCCAAGCATATGAGAGCGCATGATCGCTTCGGCCCGGTCGGCATCGCCCGCTTCCAACGCTTCCACCAGGTCGAGCTGGTGACGCTGGCCGCGCACGCGCAGTTCCTCGTTATGGGGTTCATAGAGACGGCGGTAGACGGTCAGATCCGTCAGGATGCGCGCCATGAACGAGACCATAAAGGCCAGCAGCGGATTGCGGGAATATTCCGCCAGCTTGGCGTGGAATTTCAGCGAGTTGATATGCTGGTCGCGTTCTTCCTCGGGCGATTGTGCGGGGTGGTCGTATTGCTTCACCAGCCCGCGCAGCTCCGCGATCTGCTCGGGCGTCAGCGTGCCCGCCAGCGAGGCGGCCAGTTCCGGTTCCACCACCTTGCGCATCTGGTAGATGTCGGACACCGAAAGGTCCTGAAAGTAGAAATAGTTGGCCAGCAGCGACTTGGCGCGTTCTAGGCTGACCTCGCCCACGAAACTGCCGCCACCGGGGCCGGTGCGGGTGACAATGAGGCCCTGTGCCTCCAGAATCCGCATCGCCTCGCGCACGGTGCCTTTCGAGACCCCGAAAAGCGAGATCATCTCGGCCTCATTGGGCAGTTTCGCGCCCTGCTTGAGGTCGCGTTCCACGACCCAATCCTTGATCTGGTCAGCCACCTTGACGGGGCGGGACCGGCGGGGGGAACTCGGTTTTGCGGGCGTGTCGGTCATGTGGCTCGGCGCTGATTTATCATGATGAACCTAGACCCAAGCGGCTGGCTTGTGTAGGAAATAAATTATCATGATAAATTCGGAGGCGATCATGGATTGGGGGCAAGAGGCGGCGCGTCGTCTGGCAGAGATTGCCGAGTGCAGCGCGCCCGGGCCGGGGGTGACGCGCTTTCCCTTCACGGTGGCGCATCGCGCGGCGATCGCGCAGATTGACCAGTGGATGACCCGCGCCGGGCTGACGGTGCATATGGACGCGGCGGGCACTGTGGTGGGACGGCGCGAGGGGCCGGCGGGGGCGGGGACTCTGCTGATCGGGTCGCATCAGGATTCGGTGCGCGGCGGCGGGGCCTATGATGGGATCATGGGCATTGCGCTGGCCTGTCTGGCGCTGGAACGCCTTGCGGATCGTGACCTGCCCTTTGCGGTCGAGGTGCTGGCCTTCGCCGACGAGGAGGGGGTGCGCTTTCCCACGGCGCTGATGGGGCCAAGGGCGCTGGCGGGCACGTTCGATCCGGGCGTTCTGGAGCGCTGCGATGCGGAGGGCGTGTCGCTTCGGCAGGCACTTGCGGAATTCGGGGGCGACCCCGAAGCGGTGGCGGGCCTGAGGCGCGACCCGGCGGGTATACGGGGCTATCTGGAGCTGCATATCGAACAGGGACCCGTGCTGGAACGCGCAGGCCAGCCTGTGGGTGTGGTCAGCAGCATCTGTGGGATCGAACGCAATGCGCTGACCTTCCGGGGCGAGACCGGCCACGCGGGCACCGTGCCGATGGAGGCGCGGCGCGATGCGCTGGTCGCGGCATCGGGGTTGATCGCGGCGCTTCCGGGGGTGGCCGCTGACTGGCCGGGTCTGCGCGCCACGGTCGGCGAGATGCACCTGCATCCCAATGTTGCCAATGCGATCCCCGAGGAGGTGCGGCTGGTGCTGGAGATTCGCGCCGAGCAGGATGCGGACCGCGAGGCCTGCGCGGCGCGTTGCCGGGAGATGGCGGAAGCAGGGGCGCGCGCGGCGGGGTGCGAGGTGAGCTTTGAGCGAAGCTATGTGCAGCCCGCCATGGCCTGTGATGCCGATCTTGTCGCGGTGCTGCGCCGGGCCGCGGGGGAGGGGGTGCCGATACTGCCCTCCGGTGCCACCCATGATGCCTCGGCCATGGCCGATCTCTGCCCGATGGCGATGCTGTTCCTGCGCTGCCGGGGCGGGCTGAGCCACCGGCCCGAGGAATATGCCAGTCCTGAGGATATGGGCGTGGCGGTGGAGGTGCTGGCGCGGGCGCTGGTGGAGATGTGAGGCGGGGGAGCGCGCCTTCTCAAGCCCCCCTTTCAGGGGAGCCCTCGTCGGCGCGCGTTGCCACGGGCGTGTGGCGGGGCGCGGTGAGCCATTCGAAGAGGAGGAGTCTTGGCACCGGTGCGCGGCGTCGGATCAGCCGATCTTGTCGCGCCAGGCGGCGGCCTTGGCGGTGGCCTCGCGCCGCAGCACCACCATATCCACATCAACGGCGATGAACTTGCCGCCCGCCGCGTTCACCGCGTCCAGCATCACCGGATCGAGCGACAGGAACCCGGCGGGCAGGCCGGCGGCGGTGATGCGCTTGACCGCATCGACCACGGCGGCCTTGACTTCGGGGTGAGAGCCCTGGCCGGGATAGCCCATGGAGGCGGCCAGATCGGCGGGACCGATGAAGATGCCGTCGACGCCCTCGACCGCCGCGATGGCCTCGATCTGGCCAAGTGCCTCGGCGGTTTCGACCTGAACCAGCAGGCAGATCTCCTCATGCGCGCGGGTGGCGTAGTCCTTGACCGCCCCGTATCGGGTGGCCCGCGTCGTCCCCGCCATGCCCCTTATGCCATGTGGCGGATAGCGGGTGGCGGCGACGGCGGCGGCGGCTTCCTCGGCGTTTTGGACATAGGGGATCAGCAGCGACTGCGCCCCGCAATCCAGCAGCTTCTTGATTTCGACCGCGTCGTTCCAGCCGGGCCGCACCACGGCGCTGACCGGATAGGGCGCAGCGGCCTGCATCAGGGGCATCGTGTCGACCGCGCCCATGGCGGAATGTTCCGTGTCGATCAGCAGCCAGTCATAACCACAACCCGCCAGCAGCTCGACCACGCCACTATCGGGGATCGAAACCCACATTCCGATCTGTTTCCGGCCCGCCTTGAGGGCGGCTTTGAAGGCGTTCTTGGGCAGGTCCATGGGGGCGGCTCCTTCATGGGAGGGCGGTTAGTTGACTTGTTCAGCATTGCACGGGCGCGGGGCGAAGGAAAGATCGTATGCGGGCTTCTCATCCGGCAAGGGCCGGGCTATTGCGAAGGGATGACAGACCAGCCCGACCACAGCCCCGGATTGCACCTGATCGTGGACCTTTACGGGGCCAGCCATCTGGATGACATGACCACGCTGGACAGCGCCCTGCGTGGCGCGGCGGCGGCTGCGGGGGCCACGGTTCTGGCCGATCACCTGCATCATTTTGGCGAGGGGCACGGGGTGACGGGCGTGCTGGTGCTGGCGGAATCGCATATCTCGATCCACACTTGGCCAGAGACCGGCTATGCCGCCGTCGATATCTTCCTCTGTGGCCGGTCCGATGCCCATAAGGCCGCCGATCATCTGCGCGCGGTGCTGCGGCCTGAGCGGGTGGTGATCACCGAGATCGCGCGCGGGCAGGGGTGATCAGGGGAACCAGCGGTCCCAGCCATCGAGGTAATAGCCCACAAGCGCATGGGATTGCAGGGTGTTGGCCTCGGCCTCGACCCGCGAGACATCGCCCCCGAAGAGCCGTGCAGCCTGCCACTCGTCTTCGTTCAGATAGCGCAGGCCCTCGGGCAGGGGCAGGTTGTCCGCCCCATGTTCCAAGGGCGCGGCGATGATGAAGCCCCATTCCCCGAAACTGGGCACATAGGTGTGATAGGGCAGCGTCCAGAGCCCCGCCGTGCCGGGGGTCAGCGGGTTGGTGGCGCTTTCAAAGGTTTCGACCACAGACCAGAAGGCCTGCCGCGCGAAGAGCGGTGATCCCGCTTGTGTGACGATCAGCCCGTGGGTCGAGAGCCGCTCGGCCAGCAGCCCGTAGAAGCTGCGGGAATAGAGCCGCGAGAGGGCGAGATTCTTGGGGTCCGGCAGGTCGAGGATGATGACGTCATAGAGCGTTTCTGCGTGTTCGATGAACTCCCACGCGTCGGAATTGATGATCGTCACACGCGGGTCGCTGAAGGCGTGATCGTTCAGCGGTGCAAGGTCCGGGTGGTCGCGGAAAAGCGCGGTGACGGCGGGATCGAGATCGACCAGCGTCACGGTTTCCACATCCTCGTGGCGCAGCACTTCGCGGGTGGCCATGCCGTCGCCGCCGCCAAGGATCAGGATGTTGCGGGCGCGGGGCGCGAGGCCCATGGCGGGATGCACCAGAAGTTCGTGATAGCGGTACTCGTCGATGCTGTCGAACTGGATGGAATGGTCGAGGAAGAGCCGCACCCGGTCCTGAAAGCGGGTCACCGTGATCTGCTGGTAGGGCGTGGCCTGATCGAAGATGATGCTGTCCTCGTAAAGACCGGCATCGGCCACCGAGACCAGCCGTTCCGACTGCACCAGCCCGCCAAGCGTGGCGGCAAAGGCGAGCGCCCAGAAGGTCACCTGTGTCCGTGTCACCAGATCGCGGAAAATCCACAGCGACAGGCCCGCAACCCCAAGGTTCAACGCCCCGAAGGCGAGGCTTGCGGACATCAGGCCCAGATGCGGGATGATCAGCAGCGGAAAGGCCAGCGACGCGGCGAGCGCGCCCACATAGTCCACGGTCAGCACGTTTTCGAACCGGAACTCGCTGGCGCCCTCGGCCTTCAGGATGCGGACAATGAGCGGGATCTCCATGCCCGACAGCACGCCCACGGCGATAAGCATGCTATAGAGCGGCAGGCCGACCTCGCCCATCCAGCCGTAGATGATGAAGAGCACCGGCGCCATGAAGCCGCCGACCAGCCCCAGAAGGATCTGCGCCCAGACAAAGCCGGAAAACGCCTGCCCCACATAGCGCGACAGCCACGATCCAAGCCCCATGGACGACAGGAAAATCCCGATCACCAGCGAGAACTGGCGCACGGAATCCCCAAGCAGATAGCTGGAGACGGTGGCCGCGACCAGTTCGTAGATCAGCCCGGCAATGGCGACCAGAAAGGTCGCCGCCAGCAGCCAGACCTCGCGCAGCCGCGGCGCGGCGGCTGGTGTCATGAAACGATGACAGCCGCGATGATGATGGCGATGGAGAGGAACAGCATGCCGATCATGACGGCCAGTGCGATGTTCTGATCTTCCTCGATCTCCTTGATGATCGGGAAGGGCGAGGCCGCGACGATGATCTTCCACACGATCCACATCAGCACCATGCCGATGCCGGTATAGACGATGGTGCCGAGAATTTCGGCCAGTTGAAGCTCTGCAAACAGTTCCATTGGATCCTCTTTCTTATTTGACGCGACCGAAGGCGAAGAAGCTGGAATTGCCGCCGCTGCCGGTTCTCAGCGAAACCTGCCGCCCGGACGTGTCGGGGGCCGCGCCCCGATAGGCGACGTAGGAGACGCCGAGGACGGCGACGATGGTAAAGGCAAGGAAGATGGTGCGAAACAGGTTCATGTCAGTCCTCGCTCGTCCAGTCCGAGCCGCTCCAGCGTTTGCGGTTGAAGTTCCATTTGCCCAGAAGGGCCACAATCGCAAGGATCAGGAAAACGACGGCCAGCCGGTAGAGCCAGTAGCCGCTGGAAATCCCCGCATAGGTGCGGATCGTGACATTGCCTTCCGAGAAATGAAGCTGGCTGGCACTGGTGATCTCGCCCTCGAAGCCGGCACGCGTATTGGCGCTGGTCGGTCCTTGGCCGGACCATCGGAGGTTCAGCTGGTAATCGCCCGCCATCGCGGATGGGAACACCAGTTCGGTGTGGTTGCGGCTGCCGGCGGCGGCCCCTTGACGCTGTCCGCCAACGGTCACGACCGCCCGCCGGGGCGCCTCGGGCACCGACCGGCCATCGGGATGGGCCAGATCAATCGACGCGCGGGCATAGACCGGGAGGCTGGGCGGGTTGGCCAGCGTCGGCGCGACATAGGGCGTGCCGTCGAATGTCAGCCGGACCGGGCCGGTCACATTGGGGATCGTGATCGGTACGGCGGCCGGGATCTGACGGGTCTCCAGCACGATGGGATCGCCGACCAGTGTTCCGTTGCGCGTGTCGAAGAAGATGGCCAGCACGATGCAGGCCACCAGGGCGATCAGCGACGTGATCAGCATGAACCGGTCGTTGCCTCCGGACTGATACGGCGTCATCGGATGGACGCCCTGCGGCACCGGCGGGTTGCTGACCCCGAAGGAGGCCGAGACCTCGGCGCTGTCCACCAGTTCCGAGCGATAGACCTCGCGTTCCTGGTTGGTTTGCGAGAACCCCAGCATCGCCTCGTCGCTGAGAACAGTGACCGTGGTGGTCTTGTCCCCGATCTTGGGCGCCCAGGTGAATTCGCCTTCGGCAAAGGTGATCTCGCCGGTCGAGGTCTCGTAATAGCGGTAGCGTTCCCCATCAATGGTGATGGTCGGCGGGTGATTGGCGCGTTCCACCTGCCCCTCGGACAGCCAGACGGGCCGCCGGTAGCGCCGTGTAAAGACCAGGTGCCCGTCCTCGATGGTCAGCCAGGCATAGCCATGGGTCGGCGAATAAAGCTGGTGGTCGATCCAGGTCCAGGTCTGGCCACGATAGCGTTCGCGGAACTCCAGCATGCCGATCACGGTGTAGTCGGCGCCCCGGATCTTGCCGGACATGCCGATGCGGAACGGGCTGTCGGGGCGTTGCAGCCCGTCGAACTTGGCAATGACGGCGTAATTGTCCTGCGCGTCCAGTTCGGCCCCGCAATAGGGGCAGATATGGACCATGACCCGCCCGCCGCCGAGCACATCGAGCCCGGCCCCACAGGAGGTGCAGTTGACGGAAGTGGTGGCGGCGGCAAGGCTCATGACTGCCTCCTGACCTTGATCTCGAAGGGATCAAACCAGGTGCCCAGGAACCAGGATTGCCCGCCCTCCCAAAGCTCGCCCGACAGCAGGCGACCGTTCGAGGCCTGCGCGTTCACGAAACTGTAGGTTTCGCCCACTTTCAGTTCCTCGTCGAAACTGCCGCGCAGGGCCACGCATTCGGCGCTGTCGACCTCGACCACCCTGAAATGCTGATTCTGGCAGGTGATCTCGCGTCCCGGCCGGAATTCGCCCTGGCTGCGGGGGTAATTGCTGGCAGGCACAGGCTGCTGCACCACCACATCGCCCTCATCGACCGAGACCCAGGCGGAATCGCCCGAAGGGGTCTGGCCCCAGAATTCTTCCCAGAAGCCGCGGCCATAGGAAAACCGCGCGTGGCCATGCAGGGTGACAGTGGTCTTGCCGCAGATCACCGTATCGCCGATGTCAAAGAGCATGGGCACCTCGTGCATCACGCCCTGTTCGCCCGCCAGCCGCACGGCATCGGACTCGATCAGGATCGTCGAATCGCAGGAGGGGCAGGTCACCATGCGCGCCCGCGCAATGGTGGGGGTGACGTCATCGCCGCAATTGGGGCAACTGAATGTGCTCATCTGGCAATCTGTGGTCTGCAAATGGCCCCAGGCGTGGGGCGGAATATCGGTAACTCGGGTCAGCCTAAGCGCGGATGGCCGCGAAATAAAGTCAGAATTTCCCGCCCCCGGTCAGTCGCGGTGGCCATAGTCGGCGAAGGCGGCAAGCGCTTCCTCGATCTGAAGCCGGTCGAGCAGATGCGGCGTGCCGATGGACAGCGAGAGGATATAGGTCTGCGCAAGAGCCTCCAATTCACCCATGCGCCAGAGCGCTTTCGGCAGGCTTTCCCCCACCACCGTGGCGCCATGGTTGGCCATCAGGCAGGCGTGACGCTCGGCCATGGCGGCGGTGACGTTCCGCGCCAGATCCTCGCCCCCAAAGAGAGCATAGCCCGCCAGCGGCACGTCATGGCCCCCGAAGGCCGCAACCATGTAATGGACCGCCGGAATGGTCATGCGGTTCTGTGCCAGGGCTGTGCAATGGATGGGATGCGCATGGACAACCGCGTGCATCGCGGGTTTGGCGTTGTAGAGCGCCTGGTGAAATCGCCATTCGGTGGAGGGTTTGAGCGGGCCTGTCCCGGCGGGGTCACCGGCGAGCGGAACGGGCTGGATCATGTCGGGCGTCATATCCTCGTAAGGCACGCCCGACGGGGTGATCAGCATGACGTCGCCCGCCCGGACCGAGACATTGCCGGAGGTGCCCTGGTTGATGCCCTCGGCGCTAAGTTTCAGGCAGGCGTCGATGATGGCCTGCCGTGTCTCTGTCGTGTCCGCATAGGGGGGCGTCATGGCGCGGCCATCTCGGGGAAGAGGCCCGCAAGCCCCGCTTCGGAGGCCTCGCAGATGCCGCGTTCGGTGATCAGCCCCGTGACCAGCCGCGCGGGCGTGACGTCGAAGGCGGGGTTGCCGGCGGGGGTGCCCTCGGGCGTGACCTGCACGCTGGAGATGCCAGTCGCGTCCCGGCCCTGAATGTGGGTGACTTCACGGGCGGGGCGGTCCTCGATGGGAATCTCGGCCACGCCGTCCGAAACGGTCCAGTCGATGGTGGGCGAGGGCAGCGCGACATAGAAGGGCACGTCGTTGTCACGGGCGGCCAGTGCCTTGAGATAGGTGCCGATCTTGTTGCAGACATCGCCCGTGCGGGTCGTGCGGTCGGTGCCGGTGATGACCATGTCGACCATCCCGCGCTGCATCAGGTGACCGCCTGCATTGTCGGTGATGTAGCTGTGCGAAATGCCGTGGCTGCCCAGCTCCCACGCGGTCAGAGCGCCCTGGTTGCGGGGGCGGGTTTCATCAACCCAGACATGGAGGGGAATGCCCGCCTCATGCGCGTGATACATGGGGCTGGTGGCGGTGCCCCAGTCCACTGTCGCCAGCCAGCCCGCGTTGCAATGGGTCAGGATGCGGACCGGCGCGCCCTTTGGCTTTTGCTCTGCGATGGCCCTGATGAGGCTGAGGCCATGGGTGCCGATGCGGCGGTTGATCTCCACGTCCTCGTCGGCGATCTCATGGGCGAGTTGCAGCGCGGCGGTAGCGCGGTCGTGCTCGGGCAGGGGGCGCATGGCGGCACTGACGCGGTCGAGCGCCCATCTGAGGTTGATCGCCGTGGGCCGCGTGGCGTGGAGCCGGTCATAGGCCTCGGTCATGGCGTTGTCGGAGCTGTCCTGCGCCAGCGCGAAGGCCATGCCATAGGCTGCCGTCGCGCCGATGAGCGGCGCGCCACGGACATGCATGTCGGTGATCGCGGTGCAGTAATCGGCGAGGCTGTCCAGTTGCTGGATGCGGAACGCGTGCGGGAGCCAGCGCTGGTCGATGATCTGCAGCGCCTTGGTTTCGTCGCTCCACCACAGGGAGCGGTAGGGGGTACCGTTGACTTTCATGGGGATAT
>NZ_JASHJX010000025.1 GCF_030732985.1 Nioella sp. MMSF_3534 | reverse complement strand
TCGCTGCCCAAGGGTCTTCCTATCGGCAATCGCCCTCGCAGCGACCGTCATCTATTGGCTATGAGTCCTGAGCCTAGAGCTTTCCGAAACTTAAGACAACACTTTGAACATCGAGCATCAGCTCCGCCAGAGCTGAATGGCATCACTCCAAGAGCAAAGAAACCCAGTGGAGCCACTGCCGGGCAGCTGCAGGACTTTTTCCATTTCATAAGCGGCACAGAGGAAAGGCGGGCGCTACAGACAATGTAACTACCTAAGCCATCTGCCGCATGGCGAGCTTTTGCAGGATTCCCGCAGGCACCTGCCGCACGCTCATGGCGCGAGGATAGGGCAGCTCTTCCATCTCGGGCACATCTCCGTAAAGCACCTCGAACTCGGCGAAGTTGTCGAAGACGCGGCGGCTGACATTGTCGATGAGCGTCTCGGCGGGTGCACCATTGGCGAGGATGATTTCGTGCTCTTCGGTCTCGATGTGGTAGACCGTGTAGGTCTCTCCCATTTCCGCGAGGGGAACGCGGGTGATGGTCACCCCGTTCACCAGAGCACCCGCGTGGCAGATGACTCCATCGACCAGCATCCCGTGATCGGCGGTGACCGTCAGGTCAGTGTGCGGCAGGCCCTGCCCGAGAGACCCGGCGGCAAAGCGCACCGGCATCAGCCGTTCGGCGGGGCCGAAGCGGGTGGACACGGTCTGGCGGCCGATCCATTTGACCGATACGCAGCCGCCCTCTGCCGTTGAAATCTCGCAATCGATGGCAAGATCTTCGACAGCAATGCTGCCAGCTGGTGTTGCGATGCGGCTTCCCGTCAGGAAGCAGGTGGGAAAGCTCGCAGTGTCAAATCCGGGCAGCACATCCGAACTGGGGTAGGCGGCTTGAGAGAGCTGGATCCCAATCACATAAACATCGTCGCCTCCGAGGCGGGCAATCGGATACTTAACTCCGCCGATTTCTATCGTGCCCCAGAACGATCCGTTTGTTCCGCTTGATCCCGAGGCAAAGCTATAGTTGAGGCTTTCCAGATGGGTGAACTCGGAATCCGTGGGGTCGCCATCGCTTAGGGTCAGGTCGCCCGTCAAACTCCCGAAGATCGAAAACTCTGAAAACGCGCGCTGTAGATTGTATAGTCGGTGCCCGCCGAAAAGACATAGTCGGCCATGTGTTTTCCCCCTCTGATGTCAGGACAGAAGAGGTTTTCTCCAGACCATCTTGCCTAAGCATTAACAATTCTAAGAGACGACTTTCACACTTTGTCAAACCTTTCGCTGCCACAGGGCGTGCCGTGATACGGGCTGTGGCATGCATCAGCCGGTTCCGTCTTGGCAAGGTGATGCGAAGGGGGACGGTCGGAAATTGACAGACCCCGTCCCATTTCTGAAGACGAGGTCTGGTTTCGTGTTGGTGCCTGGCGCGAAGAATGGCTGAGATCTCAGCCAGCCGCCGCCTGGTTGTGCTTGCGCGCCATGAATTCCTTGGCGGTCTCCACGGCCACGGCGGCGTCACGGCAATAGGCGTCTGCGCCGATCGCTTTGCCGAATTCCTCGTTCAGGGGTGCGCCGCCGACCAGCACGATGTAGTCGTCGCGCACGCCGGTCTCGACCATCGTGTCGATGACCACCTTCATGTAGGGCATCGTGGTGGTCAGCAGGGCGGACATGCCCAGGATGTCGGGCTGTTCGGATTCAAGCGCCTCGAGATAGCTTTCCACGGCGTTGTTGATGCCCAGATCGACCACTTCGAAGCCCGCGCCTTCCATCATCATGCCGACGAGGTTCTTGCCGATGTCGTGGATGTCGCCCTTGACGGTGCCGATCACCATCTTGCCGACGCGCGGCGCGCCGGTTTCGGCCAGCAGCGGTTTCAGGATGGCCATGCCGCCCTTCATCGCGTTCGCGGCCAGCAGCACTTCGGGCACGAAGAGGATGCCGTCGCGGAAGTCCTTGCCGACGATGGTCATGCCGCCGACGAGCGCCTCGGTCAGGATGCGGTAGGGCTCCCACCCGCGCTCCAGCAGGATGTTCACACCCTCTTCGATCTCTTCCTTGAGACCGTCGTAGAGGTCATCGAACATCTGCTGCACAAGCTCTTCATCGTCGAGCTCGGACAGGATGATTTCGTCTTCATCGGACATATTGTTGGCTCCCTGACGGAACGGGGGTTTCATGGACTGTCCCGACTTTTGGCCGGGACGTGCGAATCTGACGCGCTGAATTGCGACACGCGTGGAGTCGTGACCGACCTTGATGCGGGTCGGGATTGTGAATGTTCCGTTTTTGTTCCATATTGATGCCATGGAATTCGATCAGATCATCGACAAGGCCCGCCGCAAGGGCAGGGGCGCGGGGTTCAATCCGGCCAATCGGTTCGACCGGCTGGAAACCCGTTTCGAGCCGGATGGCTGGGACCGTGAGGAAGATCTTCCGCCGGTGCGCACCGTTGTGACCGAAGAACGCCCGCGTAAGGTGATCACCCGCAATGCCTCGCCCGATCTGAGTTTTGATCGTTCGATCAACCCCTATCGCGGCTGCGAACACGGCTGCATCTACTGTTTTGCCCGCCCGAGTCACGCCTATCTGGGCCTGTCGCCGGGGCTGGATTTCGAAACCCGGCTG
This sequence comes from Nioella sp. MMSF_3534, assembly GCF_030732985.1. GTDB lineage: Bacteria > Pseudomonadota > Alphaproteobacteria > Rhodobacterales > Rhodobacteraceae > Nioella. The sequence goes on along the minus strand of NZ_JASHJX010000025.1, from coordinate 57,031 downwards.
ATTGCCCGGCCCGATGCGCCCGCCGTGCTGACGAAAGAGCTGTCTCGTCGCGGATACGATGTTCAGCCGATTGCCATCGGAACCAACACCGACCCCTATCAACCGGTTGAGAAGGATAGGCAAATCATGCGCGGTCTGTTGCAGGTGCTGCGCGACTTTCGCCACCCGGTCGGCATCGTGACCAAGGGCACTCTGATCGAGCGCGATATCGACCTGATCGCGGATATGGCGGGGCAGGGGCTGGCCAAGGTCGGTGTATCGGTGACAACGCTCGATTCCGGTCTGGCGCGCGCGATGGAACCGCGTGTGCCGTCCCCTGCGCGGCGGCTCAAGACCATCGAGCGTCTGGCGGCTGCGGGTATTCCGGTGCGGCTGATGGCGTCTCCCATTGTGCCGGGGCTGACCGACCCCGAGATCGAGCGGATCGTGACAGCAGGGGCCGAGGCCGGAGCCGTTGCTGCCAGCATGATCGCCCTGCGCCTGCCTCTGGAGGTCGCTCCGCTGTTTCGCAGCTGGCTGGAGGAACATGTGCCGCTGCGCGCCGCACGTGTCATGGCGCGGGTGCGCGAGATGCACGGCGGGGAGGATTACAGTGCCGAATGGGGCACGCGGCTGACCGGCACCGGCATCTATGCCGATCTGTTGCAGCAGCGTTTCAAACGGGCGGTCAGGGCGGCGGGTCTCGGCCACCGCATGCCCGCCCTGAGGACGGATCTCTTCCGGGTGCCGCCGCGTCCCGGCGATCAGTTGAGCCTGTTTTGACATCACTCTGACCCGTCCGCGCCGCCGGTCTTGATCCGCCGATGTGAAAGCCACGCAAGGAACAGAAATATCCCAACGATGGCGGCAGGAATGATGATAAGCAGCACCATGTCCTCGCCGGTCAGGCGCCACGGCAAGCGTATGCGGCAGGGGCTGGTGTTGCCAAAGGCGCAGGCCAGTCCGTTGATATACAGATAGCCGCCGATCCAGACGAGGCTCGCCAGGGCAGCAAGCCCAAGGAAAATCGCCCGGATCGCACGTGCCATCGTATCGGTCAGCCGCGTGCGCGGCGGCGGGGGCGACGGGCGGCGGGGGCATCATCGCCGGTGCCGTCGCTGTCAGAGGAGAAGCCGCCGATCTCGGCTGCGATCTGTTCCAGCGTCGGGACAGGGCCGCGCGGGGTGCTTTCCAGCGCCGCCTTCATCGCGCGCAGGTGGTCGGTCTGGGTGCCGCAGCAGCCGCCGATGATCTTGGCCCCGGCATCACGCGCCAGCACGGCATATTTCGCCATCAGCTCGGGCGTGCCGTCATAGTGGATATGGCCGTCGTGATACTTGGGAATGCCCGCATTGCCCTTGGCGATGAAGGGAATCTCGGTGCCCGAGGCGCGGAAGCCCAGAACCGTGCGCAGCAGGTCCGACGCGCCAACACCGCAATTGGCACCAAAGGCCAGAGGCTGCGGGTCGAGCTTTTCGGCCATTGCCGCCATGTCGGCAGAGGTGAAGCCCATCATCGTGCGCCCTGCGGTGTCAAAGCTCATGGTGCCGCACCAGGGCATGTCGGCCAGCTTCGCGGCCTCTGCGAAGGCCTTGAATTCCTCGGCGGCGGAAATGGTCTCGACCCAGAGCACATCGACGCCGCCGGCTTTCAGACCCTCGGCCTGCTCATGGAACATCTCGACCGCGCTTTCATGGGTCAGCGATCCCATGGGCACCATGATTTCGCCGGTTGGCCCGACAGAGCCCGCCACCACGACCGGGCGACCGGCTTTGTCCGCAACCTCGCGGCCGATCTCGGCGGCCAGTTTCGACAGCTCGAACGCCCGATCCTGCGCGTTGTGCAGTTTGAGCCGCGCGCGGGTGCCGCCGAAGGAATTGGTCAGGAAGATATCAGACCCCGCATCGACCGCACCCTGATAAAGCTTGGCGATCCGGTCGGGGTGATCGGCGTTCCACAGCTCGGGCGCGTCGCCAGAGGACAGCCCCATGTTGAAAAGGGTCGTCCCGGTGGCGCCGTCGGCCATCAGCCAGTCGCGGTCTGCCAGAAGCTTGGACAGAAGGTTGGTCATGTGAGTCGTCTTTCAGATATCTGCGCAGGGCCTAGATGCGCCGGGCAGGGGAGTTGAGGCAACTGCATAATCTGCATAAAGATTATGAATTGCCTTTTGTTCAAAAAGAAAAGACCGCCCGCAACACGCGCGGACGGCCCTTTTTCGTCTTGGCGCGTGCGATCAGGCTTCGTTGATCAGCTGGCCCTTGGCCACGATCAGCAGCTCGGCCATCTTGGCGCGGATTTCGTCGGCACTGGCCTTGCCGTCCAGATCGGCGGCAACCTTGCGCACCACATCCTCATGCCCGGCTTCCTCGAAATCCGATTTCACGACCTCGATCGCATAGGCATCGGCGTCGGACCCGGTCTTGCCGAGCAGTTCGGCAGCCCAGAGGCCAACCAGCTTGTTGCGGCGGGCTTCGGCGCGGAACACCATTTCGGCGTCATGTGCGAACTTGTTCTCGAACGCGGATTCGCGGTCATCGAAGGTGGTCATCTTGGGCTCTCCTGACTCAGATGCATTCGTCGCTGTTCAAATAGGCCGGTCCGGGCAGGTCGCACAAGGGTGGATTGTGCGGCTGGAGGACGCTGTGACGGGGAATTGCCGGGAATTCTGGACCGAATCGGGCCAACTGCCACATAGTGGACCTATTGAACGACCCGATTTCACAAATGATCAGACAGGAGCATATCGCATGTTCAGAACCGCCTTTGCCGCCCTTTCGACCGCAATCCTGCTATCGGCAACGCCCATTCTTGCCCAGGAAACGGTGGAACCTGTCCTTGGCGAATACCTTCAGCCGCTTGGCCTTGGACCGTTTCAGGATGCCACCTGGACCGGATATGAACAGGATGGCTGGTTCGTTCTGCAAAACACGACGCAGCCGACGGCAATCCGCTATTACGAAATGCCGCTGATGAATGCCGATGGCACCCTGACCCTGCGGGCCAATGTCTATGCCCGGAACGATGACGGCGAGGGCGTGGCAGCCACCGGCCTGCTCTATGATTTCGGGGATGAGCACAGCACCTATATCGCCTTCCTGCTGACCGCCGATAACCAGTTGATGGCGATCAATCGCGATGTCGAGGAGATGGACGTGATCTATGGCGACGCGGATGACCCTGTGGGCCGTGGCGACGGATCGGATGTGCTGGAAGTGCGGATTTCGGGAACGCAGGCGCGGATGTATCTCAATGATCAGCATTTCCGGAATTACGACCTGTCGCATCGCCCGTTCCACGACCGTGCCGGGATCATCGCCGTTGGAACCGGACGGCTCGGCTTCTGGGGTCTGAGCGCCCAGTAACGCCGCTTCCCTTTCGCGGTCCTTGGGCGTATACGCCCCTCAAACGGTGCCCCGGCGCCGCGTGATGGATTCGGAGAACACAGGCACATGGCACGGCGCAAGAAGGTCTACGAAGGCAAGGCGAAAATCCTGTATGAAGGCCCGGAACCGGGCACGCTCGTGCAGTATTTCAAGGATGACGCCACCGCCTTCAACGCTGAAAAGAAGGCGACCATCGAAGGCAAGGGCGTTCTGAACAACCGCCTGTCGGAATTCTTCATGACCGGGCTGAACAATATCGGCGTGCCGACCCATTTCATCCGCCGCATCAACATGCGCGAACAGCTGATCCGCGCGGTCGAGATCATTCCGCTGGAAGTGATCGTGCGGAACTTCGCCGCGGGGTCCATGGCCAAGCGGCTCGGGCTGGAGGAGGGCACGCAGCTGCCGCGGCCGATCATCGAGTTTTCCTACAAGAACGACGATTTGGGCGATCCGCTGGTGCCCGAGGAATACATCATCGCCTTCGGTTGGGCCTCGCAGCAGGATCTCGATGATATCGTGGCGCTGGCGCTTCGGGTCAACGATTTCATGTCCGGCATGATGATGGGCGTCGGCATTCGGCTGGTGGATTTCAAGATCGAGATCGGCCGGGTCTGGGACGGTGATTTCATGCGCCTGATCGTGGCCGACGAAATCAGCCCCGACAGCTGCCGCCTGTGGGATATCGAGACCGGCCAGAAGCTGGACAAGGACGTGTTCCGCCGTGACCTGGGCAACCTGACCGACGCCTATACAGAGGTGGCCCGCCGCCTTGGCGTGATGCCTGCGAATTCCGGTTTCGGCGGCAAGCCGACGCTGGTGAACTGAACCGATGCGCGCGCGGGTAGCGGGCGCAGATTGAGTATTTGGACCAAGAAGAAAAGGGCAGGTGCGATGCGCGCAACCGTGACCGTGATGCTGAAACAGGGCGTTCTGGACCCGCAGGGCGAGGCCGTGCGCCATGCGCTTGGCGCTTTGGGTTTTGACGGCGTCGAGGGCGTTCGTCAGGGCAAGGTGATCGAGCTCGATCTGGCCGATGGCACCTCCGAGGAGACGGTCAAGGCGATGTGCGAGAAGCTGCTCGCCAATACGGTGATCGAGAGCTACTCGATTTCCATGGGCTGACCCGATGCGGGCGGCGCTGCTGACTGGCCCCCGAGCGGAGTTGCAGATCACCGATCTGCCCGATCCTGACTGTCCGCCCGATGGCGTGGTTCTGGATGTACTGGCCTGCGGCATCTGCCGGTCGGACTGGCATCTGTGGACCGGGTCCGACCCCGACGCCGATCTGCCGATCATTCCGGGGCATGAGTTCTGCGGCGTGGTCCGGGCTGTGGGGCGGGACGTGACCCAGTGGCACGAGGGCGACCGGGTGATTGCGCCCTTCATCCTTGCCTGTGGCCAATGCCCCGATTGCAGCGCCGGTCATCAGACCGTCTGCGCCACGCAGATCGTTCCCGGCTTCACTGCCCCCGGCGCATTTGCCGAGCGTATCACGGTGCCGCGTGCCGATGCCAATCTGACGCGCCTGCCCGAGGGCATGGACCCCGCCCTTGCCGCGGCCCTCGGCTGCCGGGTGACAACCGCCTGGCATGCGCTGACGGGACGTGCGGCACTGCGTCCCGGTGAATGGCTGGCCGTTTGGGGGGCGGGGGGCATCGGTCTGGCCGCGGCACTGATCGGCAAGGCGCTTGGGGCGCGGGTCGTGATGGCCGATGTGGTGCAGGAGAAGCTGGACCATGCGCTGACACTCGGGATCGACGCGGTTGTGAATGCCACCAATGCCGACCCTGTGGGAGAGATGCGCGAGATCACCAAAGGCGGGGCCGATCTGGCCCTAGAGGCGCTTGGGTTCGAGGTCACAACGATCAACGCCATGAAAAGCTTGCGAAAACTGGGCCGGATGGTGCAGGTGGGCATGCCCGCAGGCGACCACGTCAACATGACCCTGCCCTGGGATGCGGTCTATTCCGGCCAATTGGCGATCTATGGCACGCGCGGCATGCCGTCGTGGCGCTATCCGTCGCTTCTGTCGCTGATTGAAGGCGGTACGCTGGACCTGACCCCGATGATTGCCCGCCGCGTGGCCCTGTCGGATGCCAGCGCGGAACTGGCGGCCTTCGACGGACCAACCCCGCCGGGCGTCGCCGTGATCACCGATTTCACCCGCTAGGCCCCTTTGCCCCCGGTCGCATTTGCGCTAAGTGGCTGGCCAAGATCGTCACCCAAGGAAAGGTGCCCCCATGAAAGCCGCTGTCATCGTCTTCCCCGGCTCCAACTGCGACCGTGATCTGGCCGTGGCCTTTCGCAAGGCGGGGTTCCAGGTCGATATGGTCTGGCACAAGGATCAGGGCCTGCCCGAGGGGGTGGATATCGTGGGCATTCCCGGCGGGTTTTCCTTCGGCGACTACCTGCGCTGCGGCGCCATCGCGGGCCAGTCCCCGGTGATGAAGGGGGTGGCGGCCCATGTGGAACGCGGGGGCTATGCGCTTGGCATCTGCAACGGGTTCCAGGTGCTGTGCGAAACCGGTCTGCTGCCCGGCGCGCTGATGCGCAATGCGGGGCTGAAATTCATCTGCCGGATGCAGACCCTGTCAGTTGAAACCACGAACAGCGTCTTTACCCAAAACTACGACAAGGGCCAGCAGATCGACATTCCGTTGGCGCATCACGATGGGAACTACGTAATTGGTGCCGAGGGGCTGGCCGCGCTGAAGGCCGAGGATCGCATCGCGTTCCGCTATGTGGGCAACCCCAATGGTGCGATTGACGATATCGCCGGGGTGCTGTCGGAAAACCGCCGGGTGCTTGGCATGATGCCGCATCCCGAGCGGGTGATCGACGCGAACCATGGCGGCACCGACGGGTGGGCGATGTTCACTGGGCTGACGCAGGCGCTTGTGGCGGCCTGACGGGCTTGAGGCGCTGCCGCCAAACCCCTAGAATTGTTTCATGAACAGGCCCACGCGCTCTGATGTGGCCCTGCGAGGATCGGCAGGGCGCCGTGCATGGATTTTGCGCGGTCTGCTGGTCGTGTTCCTGGCGGTTGCCGGGGTCGTGGTCTGGGTGTCCAACATCTGGCTGACCGACCGCTTCACCGAAACCACCCGCAACCGCGCGGAACTGCGGCTGGCGCTTTATTCCGGGTCAATCATATCCGAGCTTCAGCGCAATTCCGTGGTGCCGCTGTTGCTGTCGCGCGACCCGACGCTGGTGCGGGCGCTGTCGGTGGGGGAGTATTCCACCACATCGCAGCGGCTGATCTCCTACCGCGAAGAAATCGGCGCGGCCTCCATCGAATTGCTGGACCGCGACGGGCGCGTTGTGGCGGCAACGGACCGGCACCAGATCGGGGAACAGCACGCAAATCAGGCTTATTTCGTTGAGGCGCAGAGGTCGAACGACACGGTGTTCACCACCACGGAACTGGATACCGGGGCCTTCAACTTCACCTTCTCGCGCCGGGTTGAGGATGACTCGCTGCTGCTTGGGGTGATCCTTGTGCGCGTCGATCTGGGACGATTGGCGGATCGCTGGCGGGGGACATCCGAGGCGGTGTTCGTGGCCAATTCCGAAGGCCGTATCATCCTGTCGACGGAACCGCGGTGGCGGGGTCGGAACGAAGCGGATGCCGTCGCGGTGCAATCGCCCGACAGCGCCATCGAACGCGCCATCGAGGCGGCGGGGGACTGGGCCTTCGCCAATCCCGGCCCCTATTTCGGCGGCTCGTCCACCCTGCGGCTGGAATCGCGTATTCCGTTCCGGGGCTGGATGCTGGTGTCGTTCACCGCCTATGATTCCGTGCGCGAGCGGGTGAACGGCGTTCTGGCGCTCGAGATCATGGGATTCGCGCTGCTTCTGGCGGCGGCCTTCTATCTTCTGAGCCGCCGGGCCCGGCTGCAATCGGTTGTCTTTCAACGGGAATCGGCGGAGCTTCGCCGGTTGAACGACAGGCTACAGCGGGAAATCGCCGAACGTCAGAAGGTCGAAAAGACCCTCGAAGAGGCGGAACAAAGCCTTGCCCAAAGCTCCAAACTGGCGGCCCTGGGCGAGATGTCGGCCGCCGTCAGCCACGAGCTGAACCAGCCGCTGGCCGCGATGAAGACCTACCTCGCCGGGGCCAAGCTGCTGTTGCAACGCCGGCGCAGCGAAGAGGCGCTGTCCTCGTTCCAGCGGATCGACGATCTGATCGACCGGATGGGAGCCATCACGCGGCAGCTGAAATCCTATGCCAGAAAGGGCGGAGAGGCGTTCCAAGAGGTCGATATGCGCGAGGCGCTGAGCTCGGCCCTGACCATGATGGAACCGCAGCTGCGACAGATGACGGTCGAGATCGCGCAGAGCATCCCGCGCCAGCCGGTGCTGGTCATGGCCGACAGGCTGCGGCTGGAACAGGTGATCATCAACCTGCTTAGGAACGCGCTCGATGCGATGAAGGGCGAGGATCTGCGAGAGCTGGACCTGATCATTGCGGAAGGCGACGAGGTGGTGCTGACCGTGCGCGACAACGGGCGGGGGATTGACGATCTCGACGCTTTGTTCGAGCCATTCTACACGACAAAGAAACCCGGCGACGGGGTGGGCCTCGGGCTCGCCATTTCGTCGGGCATCGTCAAGGACCTGGGCGGGCGTCTGACCGCGCGCAACGGGGACCAGGGCGGTGCCGTGTTCGAGGTGCGCCTGCCACGGGCCGATCGGGGCAGCGCCGCCGCCGAATGAGTAAAGCAGAGGAAGAGCCATGCGGATTGCAATCGTCGATGACGAACAGGACATGCGCCAGTCGATCAGCCAATGGCTGGCGCTGTCGGGCTTTCAGACCGAGACCTATGGCAGCGCCGAAGAGGCCCTGAAGAATATCGGCCCGGATTTTTCCGGCGTGGTGGTGACCGACATCAAGATGCCGGGCATGGACGGCATGGCTTTCCTCAAACGTCTGATGGGCATGGATAGCAGCCTGCCGGTGATCATGATCACCGGTCATGGCGACGTGCCCATGGCGGTGGAGGCGATGCGCCTTGGCGCCTATGACTTCCTCGAAAAGCCGTTCAACCCCGACCGCATGACCGAACTGGCCAAGCGGGCAGGGCAGACGCGCCGCCTGACGCTGGACAACCGCGCGCTGCGCAAGGAACTGTCGGATGGCACCGTGCTTATGCGCAAGCTCATCGGCTCGTCGCCCGTCATGGAACGGCTGCGCGAGGATATCCTCGATCTGGGGCAGGCCGACGGGCATGTGCTGATCACCGGCGAAACCGGCACCGGCAAGACGCTGGTGGCCCATGCACTGCACGCGGTCGGGCCGCGCGCGGGCAAGCCTCTTGTCTCGGTTGCCTGCGCGGCCCATGACGAGACGGCTCTTGGCGCGATGTTGTTTGGCCCCGTGGGCGAGGGGCAGGATCTGCCGCTTATCGAACAGGCCCGCGGGGGGTCTTTGCTGCTGGAAGGGGTGGAGGCGCTGCCGCAGGCCCTGCAGGCGCGCTTGCTGAAAACCATCGAGGATATGGGCACGCCCGCCGAGACGCGGATCGTCGCGATCTGCAATGCGCCGGACCCGGATACCGGCTGCGAACAGGCGCTGCGCCCAGATCTGTTCTACCGGCTGGCCGCCATGCGCATCGACCTGCCGCCCTTGCGGGCGCGCGGCGAGGACATCCTGACGCTGTTCAACAGGTTCGGCGAACAGTTCGCCGAAGAATATGGCACTGACGCGCCGCAGGTCACGGCCCAGGAAGCGGCACAGCTGTTGCAGGCACCCTGGCCCGGGAATGTGCGCCAGCTGATCAACATCTCGGAACGCGCGATCCTGCAGCAACGGCGCGGCTCCGGCTCCATCGCCTCGCTTCTGATGAGCGAAGGCGAGGAAACAGGGTCGCAGATGAGCAGCGAGGGCAAGCCGCTGAAGGAATATGTGGAAGCCTTCGAGCGGATGCTGATCGACAACACCATGCGCCGCCATCGCGGATCCATCGCCAGCGTCATGGAAGAGCTGTGCCTGCCACGCCGGACCCTGAACGAGAAGATGGCCAAATACGGTCTGAGCCGGTCGGACTACCTCTGATTTGCGCCAGCAGGCTGGCGGACCGGGGGAGCGCCGGTCTCAACCGCCCCCGCAAGGGGGGCGGCCTCGTCCGGCGCTTGGGTGTCAAATGGCGAGGGCATGCGCAATCTCGGGGGTGGGGCTCTGTGTGGGCCGGTCGATGCCTCCGGCGGGAGTATTTGGCCCAAGAAGAAAAGGGGATCGCCGCGGCTTCACCCGCAAATGCCGCGCGCAGTGCAACCGTCAGGTGACGAATTGCCATTGTAATCCCCCCGGAAGTGCCCTTAATGTCACAATTGCAGGCTCTCAATTTCGGGGCCTTGCGAAAAGTTTCTCTGACCGATCTCCGGCGCGCGGGAAAGCGGCGCGGTTTTCGTGAAGATCACCGGGGCCGGGATGGCCCTGTTACAGGAATTGCCCGGGTTTCGGGCGACAGAACGGATGGCAGGCGCAGACCCGCCATCGGAGATAAACCGCGATGCAACGCGTGCGCAGAGTTGAGGGACGGCAAGGCAGGGCAGATGCCCGCGCCCCGTCCGGGTGCGCCGCCGCCGTCGCCCTTTCAGGACAGCTTGAATTCACGGAAAGCGCACCGCCTGGTGCGTCTGTTCGGGGTTCATGTGCAAGGAACACATGGCAAAGAAGATGCTTATCGACGCCACGCACGCGGAAGAAACCCGCGTCGTCGTGGCTGACGGAAACAAGGTCGAGGAATTCGATTTCGAGTCGCTGAACAAGCGGCAACTGGCAGGAAACATATATCTGGCAAAGGTCACGCGGGTCGAACCCTCGTTGCAGGCCGCGTTTGTCGATTACGGCGGCAACCGCCACGGCTTCCTCGCCTTCTCGGAAATTCACCCCGATTACTACCAGATCCCGACCGCCGATCGCGAAGCGCTGCTGGCCGAGGAACAGGAATATGCCCGCGCTCTGGCCGAGGCCGAGGCGGATGCGGAAAACAAGCCCAAGCGCTCTCGTCGCCGCCGTCGCAAGCCGTCGAACGGGTCCGAGACCCAGGCCGCAGACAGCCGCAGCGATGCGGTGATCTCTGGCGAGGTTGAAGGCGGCAAGCGCAATTCCCCCTCTGGCATGGATGTCGTCGACCTGACGCCGGAAGACGAGGACTCGACGCTTTTGGCATCGGGCATGGATGAAACCGAGGGCAACGACGCGGCAGCGGAGGCGGCGTCACCGGACAGCGACAGCGTCGCGGACGACGCGGGCGCGACCGTTGCCGAAGAGGAAGCCCCGGCTGTCGACGCGCCGCAAGCTGACAACCGGTCTGACGACGCTGCGTCCGAGGACGGGGAGGATGACGCATCGGATGCGGATGACGCGGATGATGAAGAGGATGCGGGCGATGACACCATCGCCGATGCAGCCGAGGTCGACCCCAATATCTCGACCGTCGCCGACGATGACGATCAGGAAGACATTCGTCCGGTGCGCAAGCCGCGCCCGCGCCGCTACAAGATTCAGGAAGTGGTCAAGGTGCGCCAGATCCTGCTGGTGCAGGTCGTCAAGGAAGAACGCGGCAACAAGGGCGCCGCGCTGACCACCTATCTGTCGCTGGCCGGTCGCTACTGCGTTCTGATGCCCAACACCGCCCGTGGCGGCGGCATTTCCCGCAAGATCACCAACGCGGTAGACCGCAAGAAGCTCAAGGAAATCGCGGTTTCGCTCGATGTGCCGCAAGGTGCCGGGCTGATCGTGCGGACCGCCGGGGCCAAGCGCACCAAATCCGAGATCAAGCGCGATTATGAATATCTGCAACGCCAGTGGGAACAGATCCGCGATCTGACCCTGCGCTCCACCGCGCCCGCGCCGATCTATCAGGAAGGCGACCTGATTCACCGGTCGATCCGCGATCTCTATAACCGCGACATCGACGAGGTTCTGGTCGAGGGCGAGCGTGGCTACCGCCATGCCAAGGACTTCATGAAGATGATCATGCCGTCCCACGCCAAGAACGTGAAACATTACAACGAGCCGATGCCGCTCTTTGCCCGTTTCCAGGTCGAGGGCTACCTGGCTGACATGTTCAACCCGGTGGTGCAGCTGCGTTCGGGCGGCTACATCGTTATCGGCGTGACCGAGGCGCTTGTGGCCATCGACGTGAACTCTGGCCGCGCCACCAAGGAAGGCTCGATCGAGGAAACCGCGACCAAGACCAACCTTGAAGCCGCCGAAGAGGTCGCTCGCCAATTGCGCCTGCGCGACCTGGCCGGCCTGATCGTGATCGACTTCATCGACATGGACGAACGGCGCAACAACGCCGCCGTGGAAAAGCGTCTGAAGGACAAGCTCAAGACCGACCGGGCGCGCATCCAGGTCGGTCGCATCTCGGGCTTTGGACTGATGGAGATGTCGCGCCAGCGCCTGCGCCCCGGCATGCTGGAGGCGACGACACAGCCTTGCCACGCCTGCCATGGCACCGGGCTTGTGCGCTCTGATGACAGCCTCGCGCTGTCGATCCTGCGCCAGTTGGAGGAGGAAGGCACCCGCCGCCGCAGCCGCGAGGTTCTGGTCACCGCGCCCGTGGGCATCGTGAACTTCATCATGAACGCCAAGCGCGAATACCTGGCCGAGATCGAGGCGCGTTATGGCATGTCGATCCGGATCGAGGCCGATCCGATGCTGGTCTCGCCCGATTTCAAGATCGAGAAGTTCAAGACCGCCACCCGTCGTGTGGCGGCGGTGACGCCGGTGATCTCGATGGACAGCGCGCTGATGGACAGCATTGTCGAGGAGGCCGAAGCCGAGGAAGCCGCCGAGAGCGCGCCGGAGGTGTCCGAAGCCACCGATGAGCAGCCGAAGAAGAAGCGCCGCCGCCGCAGGGGCGGGCGTGGCCGCCGCAAGTCGGAGAATGGCGAAAACGGCGAGAATGGCGATACGCAGGACACCAACGGCGAAGAGGGCAATTCCGAGGAGACCCCGTCGGACGCGCCTGCCGAGGGTTCCGCCGCGGTAGCAGAGGCCGCCCCGGAAGCCCCGACGGAAGAGGCAGCGCCGGAGACCGAGGAAAAACCCAAGCGCAAGACCCGCAGCCGCCGCAAGAAGAAGGTAGAGGAACCGGCAGAGACGGACGCCCCTGCCGCAGAGGCGGACGCAGTTGCAGAGGCCGAATCCGCCCCGGCGGAGGAGGCCCCGGCAGAGGTGGCTGTGACGGAAGAGCCGGAAGCGGCCCCCGTGGAAGCGCCGGCTGCCGAAGCAGAGCCGCAGGGCGCCCCGGCCGAGGAACCGGCGGCAGAGAGTGCCCCGGCCGAGGAACCGGTGGCGGAGGCGGAACCAGAAGCGCCCGTAGTGGAAGAGCCTGCCGCAGAGGGTGTCTCTGATCCAGAGCCCGCGCCAGAGGAAGAGACGGCAGAAGCACCCACGCCCGAGCCGGAACCGGCGGCCGCCGTGGCAGAGGAAGCGCCCGCCGACGATCGCCCGAAGAAACGCGGCTGGTGGTCGATGGGCTAAGCCCTGCTGCCTGATATCAAAAGAAAAAGCCCCGGAGACGATCCGGGGCTTTTTTGTTCCAGCAGCGAAGAGCTTAGTTGGTCTGTGCCCGGATCTCGGCTGCCAGTGCCGCCATGCCCTCATAGGGCAGGTAGCCGCGCAGCAGTTGGTCGTTCATCACGAATGTGGGCGTTCCCGAGATTTGCAGCACCCCGGCCAACGCGTGATTGGCGGCAATCACCTGATCCACTTCCGGCGCGTTCATGCCCGCGAGGATCACGTCGGCGTCAAGCTCCAGACCCTCGGCCAGGCGGCGCAGGCTGTCTTCGGTGACGTCCCCGCGCATCTGCATCAGCGCCACATGAACCAGTTCATAGGCATCGTCGCCGATATTCTGGCGGGTCGAGATGGCAAAGCGCGAGGCCATCACGGATTCGTCTCCGAGAATGGGGAATTCCTTGACGATGTAGCGGATATTGCCGTCCGAGGAGATCAGCCGCTCCACATCGGGCTGCGCGCGGCGGCAATACCCGCAACGGTAGTCCATGAACTCGACCAGCACGATATCGCCATCGGGGTTGCCGCCTTCCCAGTCGAACTGGCTGTTGAACAGCGCCTCGGCATTGGCCAGCACCATGGCCTGATCCTGAACGGTCTCGGCCTGCGCCTGGCGTTCTTCCAGAACGGCGATGGCTTCCAGCAGCACCTCGGGGTGTTCCAGCAGGTAATCGCGGATCTCGGCGCGGAAGGTGGCGCGCTCGGCATCGCTCATGTCGGCGATCCCGTCAGCGGCCAGCGGTGCGGCGGTCAGCGCCGCTGCAAAGGCAAGCGCGGCGGGGGCAAATCTCTTCATGTCTATCTCCGGTTCAAGACGGTTTGGGCAACACCTAGCACATCCTGCGCGCGCAGAAACCCCGGGCTGCCCTGCGGCAGAAGGCCCGAGGCGCGGTTGGCGTGGATCTGGGCATCTTCGAAACGCCCCTGAAGGGCATAGCGTTCGGCAGTGGCGACCGAGGCCATGCCGTTCTGGCCAAGACGGGCATGGGCAAGGCCGAGGTCGCGCAAGAGGCGCGGGTTGAACGGGTCGCGGGCGCGGGCGCGGTTCAGCACCTCCAGCGCCTGACGGTTGCCCGATGCGGTATCTGCGGCCAGCAGCGCCCGGCCATATCCGGCAAGGATCAGCGGTTCGCGCGGGGCCAGTTCCACCGCGCGGGCATAGGCGCTGACCGCATGGGCATAGAGCCGCGATTCATACAGGATCTGGCCCCGAAGCTCGTGGTAATAGGCGTCATCGGGGCGCATGGCGACCAGCGCATCCACCTCGGCCATCGCCCGGTCGGTATCGGGCTGGCGGTGATAGGCGATGGCCCGGCGCAGGCGGGCGATCTCGGAATTGTCATTGCGCCCCACTCGTCGCAGGGTCCAGCTTGGCGCGCGCAGGAAGGCGGTCAGCTTGCCCTGCATCCGTTGATACCAATAAAGGGTGCTGTTGTCGGGGTCGACGGCGTCCAGCCCGGCCACAAGCGCCCTGACGGAACGCAGGCGTTCCCGTGTCAGCGGGTGGGTCAGCAGGTAGGGGTCCTGGCGACCGACCGACAGCGCCTCCTGTCCGCGAAAGATGTCCAGAACGTCGAGCATCGCCGTGGCATCGACCCCGGCCGAGATCATGTATCGGATACCCGCGGTGTCGGCGCTGGCCTCCTCGGCGCGGGTATGGGCGAACAGCACCCGTTGAGCAGAGGAGGCCGTACCAGCCAGAACCCCGAACCCGGTAGAGGAATCCCCCGACGCAACGCCCGCCGCGACCCCAAGCAGCAACCCGATCCGTGCCACCGTGTTGGCATGACCCACATTTGCAGCGCGGCGGGTGAAATGGCCGCCGGCGATATGGGCGGCTTCATGGGCGATGACCGCCTGCACCTGGGCAGGGTCTTCCAGCCGCATCAGAAGGCCCGAGTGGATGAAGATGTGATTGGTGTCCACGACGAAGGCGTTCAGGGAACTGTCATCGACCACGATGATCCGCACCGAACTGGGCAGGCCCGCTGCCCGCAGGATCGGGGCGGCCAGCGCCTGCAAGCCGCGTTCGATCTCGGCGTCGCGAATGATTGTCTGCGCCTGCGCCGAAAATGTGGACAGGAGCAGGACAAGCGCCGTCAGGCGGGCGAGAAGTGACATTGACCTTCCTGTCTTTGACTGCTTCAACCGGGCACAGCTTAAGGAGAGGTCAATGCGATATTCAAGGCGCTCGGGCGTTGATCCCTTTATCGTGATGGATGTGATGGAGCAGGCGCGCGCGGCGGAAGAGGCCGGGCGCCATGTTATCCATATGGAAGTGGGTCAACCGGGGTCGGGCGCACCTGCTGCTGCCAGTGCGCGTCTTTCCGCCGAGATGGAGGCGGGGCCGCTCGGCTACACGGTGGCGCTTGGCAGGCCCGACCTGCGCGCGGGAATCGCGGCGCTTTATGACGAGTGGTATGGCGTCGATCTGGACCCGGCGCGCGTGGTGCTGACGGCGGGGGCTTCGGGGGCTTTCATCCTTGCCTTCACGGCGCTTTTCGACGCGGGTGAAAAGGTGGGCCTGGGCGAGCCGGGCTACCCCAGCTACCGCCAGATCCTCAAGGCGCTGAGCCTGGAGCCGGTCGGGTTCCAGACCACGCCCGAGAACCGCTATCAGCCGGTGCCGGGCGATCTGACCGATGACATGGCCGGGCTGATCGTGGCCTCGCCCGCCAACCCCTCGGGCACGATGCTGGACAAACCCGCGCTTGGGGCGCTGGTCGGGGCCTGCGCGGATCGCGGCATGGCGCTGATTTCCGACGAGATCTACCACGGGCTGCAATACGAGGGCCGGGCGGTCAGCGCGCTGGAATGTTCCGATGATCTTTACGTGGTCAATTCCTTTTCCAAGTATTTCTCGATGACCGGCTGGCGGCTTGGCTGGCTGGTGGTGCCCGAGGATCACGTGCGCATCGTCGAACGGCTGGCGCAGAACATGTTCATCTGCCCGCCCCATGCGGCGCAGGTCGCCGCGCTTGGCGCGCTCTCGCCCGAAGGCCGGGCGGAGCTTGACGCGCATCGCGACGTCTACACGGTCAATCGGCGGCTGATGCTGGAGGGGCTGGCGAAGGCCGGTTTCGACAAGGTCGCGCCCGCTGACGGGGCCTTCTACGTCTATGCGGACGTGTCAGAACATACGGATGACTCGCTGGCCTTCTGTGCCGAGATCCTGCGCGAGGCGGGGGTCGCGGTCACTCCGGGGCTGGATTTCGACCCGGTGCGCGGCGCGACGACGCTGCGCTTTTCCTATGCCCGCTCGACAGCGGATATCGAAGAAGGCATCAGTCGGCTTCAGGGCTTCATGGCGTCCCGGTCGTCTTGAACAGGCGCGACAGGATCGACAGGGGGCTGCGCTGGCGCTGATTGTAGATGGCCAGCGAGGGAACCCCCTCGGCGGCATCCAGATAGGCCAGCGCATGATCGGCGCCGAAATCGTTGATCCAGAAGCCGATCGCGGTCAGCAGGTTGAAATGGTCGTGCATCTCGACCAGGGTGTATAGTGTCCCGCCTTCAACCGGTTCGAGCCTTTCGAAGATTTCCGACCGGCTCTTGCGGCCTTCCAGCCGAACGACGGCCTCCGATTGCCGGGTCAGGCGGTCTTCGTGCAGGATGCGATAGCGATAGCTGTGGGCCTGCCGCGCGATGGCAAAGCTTTCGCCGCTGGGGGCATCTGCCTCGTAGCGAACCGGAAAGAACCCGTCCGCCTCCTCGGGTCCGCAGACCCGACCGGCAACCGAAGTGCCTGGAAGCGGGCACAGTGCCCGGCGCACCCGGTCTGGCGAGGCGGGGCAGAACACGCGCGTGTGGTGGGTGCGTTTGCCCATCGGCAGGTTCTGGCCCGCATAGACGAGCACGGCCATCACCAGCAACCAGACCATGAACCATGCCAGCGACATAAGCAGGATCGCCATGTGGTCGCTGATCCCGCCCGCGACGACGGACGCGCCCGTTACGGCAAGTTGCAGATAGGGCGTTGCCAACAATAGCAATGCGAATGCAATCGACGCGGTCAGCGTGTCGATCCAGCCACCGGGAAAGGCAACCGCCGCGCTGGACACGATTCCCCCCCAGACCAGCATCAGCAGGAACAGGTTCAGCGGATCCCGAAACAGGTTGTCCGCCGGAGAGACCACAAGAGACAGGCAGGCCCCCGCCACAACCACCAGAACTGACAGGGAAATCAGACGGCGCAGCCGGTAGATCCGGTAGGCGGCATGGTGCAGAAGTGTCGGTTTCATGAGGCTCTCGACAGTGGTGGGTTGAGGTTGAGACAAGCCTGCCGCCGCTTTGCGGGAAGAATATGGCAGGTCCCGCGCGATTTCATGAAACTTGCGGTCTTGCGTGGCTTGGGGCAGGCGCAGGGACCTGTTATCCTGCCCAGTACAATAACCTTCAGCAGGCCGCAGATGATCCGTTTAGTCCTTGTATTAATGTCATTTTTAATGGTTTCCCTACCCGCTGCGGCACAGGACTTGCGGGCGCTTGCGCGGGTTCTTGCCGAAGGCAGCCGTTTGGAAGATGACGGGCGCGAGGTGGTGCTTGACCTCGCGCTGACCCAGGCCGTGCCGTACCGGGTTTTCGTGCTGGATGACCCCGCCCGCGTCGTGCTGGATTTCCGGGAGGTCAACTGGGCCGCTCTTGGCCCCGAACTTGACGCCTCCAGCCATGTCACCGGCCTTGCCATGGGCCGCGGCGATGCGGGTTGGTCGCGCATGGTCCTGACGCTCGATCGCCCGATGGAAATCGCCCAGGCCGGGATGCAGACCGATGACACAGACGGCACGGCGCAGGTGCAATTGCGGCTTTCGCCGGTATCGCAGGCCGTGTTCACCGAGCTTGCCGCCCACACCCCGCCGGGTGTCCGCCTGCCGCCGGTTCCGGTGGCCGACAGCGCCTTGCCGGTCCGTGTCGAGGGTGGACCGATCATGATCGCACTCGATCCCGGCCATGGCGGTGTCGATCCCGGCGCGCAACGGCGCGGGCAGGACGAGGCGGATCTGATGCTGATCTTCGCCATAGAACTGCGCGAAGTGCTGTTGCGGTCCGGGCTCTTTGACGTGGTGCTGACGCGCGAGGGCGACTGGTTCGTGTCGCTGCCCGAGCGGGTCACAATCGCGCGCAGCGCCGGTGCTCGGGCCTTCCTGTCGCTGCATGCCGATGCGCTGGAAGCGGGCAGGGCGCGTGGGGCGACTGTCTATACCCTATCCGAAACCGCCTCCGACGCCGCGTCGGAAGCATTGGCCGAGGCCCATGACCGCGCTGACCTGCTGGCGGGGGTCGACCTTGCGGGCAGCGATGATGAGGTCGCAGGTGTGCTGCTGGACCTTGCAAGGCTGGAAACCGCCCCCCGGTCCGCGGCTTTGGCCGATCACATCGTTGCCGGGCTGGACCGGGCGGGCGCAAACCTGCACCGTCATCCTCGGCTGGAGGCGGGGTTTTCGGTGCTCAAGGCCGCCGATATCCCGTCGGTTCTGGTCGAGCTCGGGTTCATTTCCGACCCCGAGGATCTGGCGAATCTTCTGGATGCCGATTGGCGCGCGCGGGTACAGGAGGCGATCCGCGATGCGCTGGTGGCCTGGGCCGCGGAAGATCAGGCCCAGAACGCCCTCTTACGCCAGTAACCCCGCCCTGAAGGCCGGTGCTACGAGGGCGCAGACGCTTTCGCGATCAGTCTTTCAGGACCACCAGAGCGTGACGCTTCTTGCCCGCTGACAGCTTGATCGGCTGGCCGAGGTCGGATGCGCTGACGATCAGGCCGGTATCGGTGATCAGCTGGTCATTGAGCCGCGCACCATTGTCGGTGATCAGGCGCCGCGCCTCCTTGCCCGACCTGGTCAGGCCCGAGCGGGTGATCAGCTGCACCACCGGCAACCCTTCGCCCAGATCCGCCGCCGTCAGGGTCAGGGTGGGCAGGTCGTCGCCCATGCCGCCCTTCTCGAACACCTCGCGCGCGGTGGCTTCCGCCGCCCGGGCCGCTTCGGCCCCGTGCAGCAGCGTCGTCACCTCATTGGCCAGCGCGATCTTGGCTTCGTTGATCTCGGAGCCTTCCAGCGCGCCAAGCCGGTCGCACTCCTCCACGGGCAGCTCGGTATAGAGCTTCAGGAACCGGCCCACATCCGCATCGGTCGTGTTGCGCCAGAACTGCCAGAACTCGTAAGGGCTGCGCATCTCGGCATTGAGCCACACCGCGCCATCGGCTGTCTTGCCCATCTTCTTGCCGTCCGAGGTGGTCAGCAGCGGCGAGGTCAGCCCGTAGATTTCATGGTCCAGCACCCGGCGCGTCAGGTCGATGCCGTTCACGATATTGCCCCACTGGTCCGACCCGCCCATCTGCAACAGGCAGCCGTAGCGGCGGTTGAGTTCCAGGAAGTCGTAGGCCTGCAGGATCATGTAGTTGAATTCGAGGAAGCTGAGGCTTTGTTCCCGGTCGATCCGCGATTTCACGGACTCGAAAGACAGCATCCGATTGACCGAGAAATGCCGCCCGATGTCGCGCAGGAAATCGAGGTAGTTGAGCTCGGCCAGCCACTCGTCATTGTTCAGCATCAGCGCATCACTCGGCCCGTCCCCATAGGTGACGTATTGTGCAAAGACCTGCTTGATCCCGGCGATATTGTCGTCGATCTGGGCGGGGCTCAGCAGCGGGCGTTCATCGGCCCGGAAGCTGGGGTCGCCCACCTTCGTCGTTCCGCCGCCCATCAGGGTAATGGGCTTGTGGCCGGTCTTCTGCAGCCAGCGCAGCATCATGATCTGGATGAGCGAGCCCACATGCAGCGACTTCGCCGTCGCGTCAAAGCCGATATAGGCCGGCACCACGCCCTTGATCAGAGCTTCGTCAAGGCCCTGATAATCGGTGCAGTCGGCCAGGAAGCCGCGCTCGATCATCACGCGCATGAAGTCGGATTTGGGGTGGTAGGTCATGTCTCGTCCGTCCAATGATAGGAATGGCGGCGTGATAGCGGGAAGGACGCGATGATGGAAGGGCCGATATGGGTTGCGGGTGCAATGTCTGGCACGTCGCTTGACGGCGTCGACGCGGCGTTGCTGAAGACCGACGGGCGGCGCATCTTCGACTTCGGCGAGACGCGCTTTCGCCCCTACCGGGACGAGGAACGCGAGGTGATCCGCGCCGCCTTGGGCCGATGGCCGGGGGATGATGGCGTTGAAGCGGCGGCGGAGGTGGTCGAAACCGCCCATGCCGCCGTGCTGTCGCGGCTATCTGGGGCCGAGATGATCGGCTTTCACGGCCAGACGCTCGCCCATGACCCGCGCGGGCGGGGCACCCATCAGGCGGGCGACGGGCAGGTGCTGGCCGATGTGCTGGGGCTGCCGGTGGTCTGGGATTTCCGGTCGTCCGACGTGCAGCTTGGCGGCGAGGGTGCGCCTCTGGCACCCTATTACCACTTCGCCTGTGCGCAATGGATCGGGGCGGAGGAGCCGCTGGTGTTCCTCAACCTGGGCGGCGTAGGCAACCTGACCTGGGTCGATCCGCGCCTGGACGGGCCCGAAAAGGATGGCGCGGTTCTGGCCTTCGATACCGGGCCGGGGAATGCGCCGCTTGACGATCTCTTGCGTGCCCGGCGTGGTGCGGCGCGGGACGAGGGCGGCGCACTTGCGCTCTCCGGTGTGGTGGATGAGGGGATCGTCGCAGCGGCCCTGACGCGGCCGTTCCTGTCAAGAATGCCACCGAAGTCCTTCGACCGGAACGATTTTGCCGATCTGGCAGGCCGTGTGTCGGGCTTAAGCGACGCCGATGCCGCCGCGACCCTCGTGGCCGTGACGGTGGCTTGTGTTGCCGACGGGATCACGCTGTGCCCGACGCCGCCCGCGCGGGTACTGGTCTGCGGCGGCGGGCGGCACAATGCGGCGATGATGCAGGGGCTGTCGCGGTCGCTGTCCTGCCCGGTCGAATCCGTGGAAACGGTCGGCCTCGATGGCGACATGCTGGAGGCGCAGGCTTTCGCCTTCCTCGCCGTTCGCGTCGCGCGGAAGATGTCCACCTCTGGTCCGATGACGACAGGTGTCGCCGCGCAAGTGGGGGGCGGGCGGATCAGCAGGCCACGTTCAGCCCCGTAAACTCTCGGTGTAGTCCTTCGCGAAGGCCGGGTAGCCGGGCGATGTGCTTTTCAGCAGCGGTGCCAGATCGCGGTTCAGCTCCGGCAGCTTGTGGAAGGGCACGTTCGGGAAGCTGTGGTGTTCCGCATGGAAAGGCATGTTCCAGGCGATGAAGCGCACCGGCCAGCCCGCATAGGTGGTGCGGGAGTTCTCCAGCATGTTGGTGACGGCCGGGCAGCGGCCATGTTCCGCCAGCAGGTAGAGCCTGAGGAATGGCTGACCGATCAGCACCGGCAGGATCCAAAGCCAGAGCGCCAGCGGCGACCAGATCAGGCTGAGGGCGATCAGGGCATAGAGCGCCAGCAACACCCGCGCCTCGCGCCGCATCGCGCCATGCTGGCGGGCGGGCAGGTAGGGGGCGTCGATGGGGCCGAAGGCATTGCGCCAGATCGTCCCCGCCATTCCGCGCCAATAACCCCAGCCACTGAGGTAGATCAGGAATTGCGGCCATGTCTCGGGCCTCGGCCCGTGCTCCAGTTCCGGGTCGCGCTCGGGGTCGTTTGTGTGTTTGTGGTGGGCAAGGTGGAAATAGCGGAACCAGATGAAGGGCAGCATCAGGGGCAGGCTGGTGGCATGGCCCACGGCATCGTTCAGCAATCGTGTCCTGAACGGCGTGTAATGGGTGCATTCATGGCTGAGGGTGAAGAGAAACACCGTCAGAATGCCAAGCGGCAGCAGCGCCAGCCACCAGCCGGGCCAGCCCATGACGATTGGCCATGCGCAACTGCCCATAGCCGCAAGATGCCCGGCCAGATGCAGCAGGCCCCGAAGGTCTGATCGTTCCTGCAACGCCTCTTTCCGGGCGGCGGGCAGGGCGGCGAGGGCGGCTTTGTGATCCATCTCAGCCCCTCGGGATGTCGAAACCGGGGGCGGCGAGTTCGAAGCCTTCGAAGCGGAAGGCCGGTGAAACCGTGCAGCTGACCAGCGTGTAATCGCCCGTCGTCCGCGCCGCCTGCCAGTGATGCGGCGGCACGAGGATCTGCGGGCGGCCTTGGGTCAGATCGGGCGTCAGCAGGTGGTCGGTCGCGGGACCGTCATCGGTTTCGCTGATCGACAGGACCAAAGGCGCGCCCGAATGGTAAAGCCAGATCTCGGCGGCATCGACCTTGTGCCAGTGGCTCGCCTCACCCGCTTTCAGCAGGAAATAGATGCAGGTGCCGGTGGGGCGGCCCTCGGTTTCCGCCACCCAGGTCTGCCGGTAATGCCCGCCCTCGGGGTGCGGGTCCAGCGAAAGCGTGGCGATGATCTCGTCTGCGGTCATGGGGCCCCCTTGGTTTTGGGTGAGCCTATTCGAACGTCGCAAAGAGGCAAGGGGCAGGGGGGCGGAGGTGGGCAAACTGCCCACCCTACGCGGGGTGGCTCAGTCGAACCCCGGTGTCCCCCGATCCTCGGGGTGGCGTTGCAGGTGGCTCGCCTTGATCCCTTCGGAGGTCTGGCGGCTGCCATCATGGCTCCAGCCCGGGGGCGCGACGGCATACATGAGCCGCTCGCGCAAGGTCAGGCCGCGCTGCGTCATGTCCTTGAAGATGCCCACCCATTCGTGGAAGGCCACGCGCAGCGGGTTGAAGGTGCCCAAGTTGTGGACAAGGCCGTAATCCACGCGTTCCTCCTCCAGCTCTGGCACGAAAGTGCCGAACATGCGGTCCCAGATGATGAAGACGCCCGCGTAGTTGCAATCGAGATAGCGCGCGTTGCGGCCATGGTGGACGCGGTGGTGCGAGGGCGTGTTCATCACGGCCTCGACCCACCGGGGCAGTCTGCCGATCGCCTCGGTATGAATCCAGAACTGGTAGATCAGGTTCAGGCCACCGACGAAGAGCACCATGGCGGGGTGGAACCCCAGAAGGATCAGCGGCGCGCGGACGACCATCATGAAGGTGAAAGTATAGGTCCATGTCTGGCGCAGCGCCGTGGTCAGGTTGTAATGCTGGCTGGAATGATGGTTCACATGGCTCGCCCAGACCCACCGGATCCGGTGCCCGAACCGGTGCACCCAGTAATAGCGCAGGTCATCCAGCACGAAGCAGAGCGCCACGACCCACCAGGATGTGCCCAGGTCCAGCGGCGTGATCTGCCACAGCACCATGAAGAAGCCCCAGGCGATGAAGCCGAGCGCAATGCCGCTGGCCACATTGCCCGCCCCCATGATCAGCGAAGTTACCGCGTCGCGGGTTTCATAGCGCCCGCCCTTGCCCTTGAGGACGATCCACAGAAGCTCCACCAGAATGGCGGCGATGAAGAAGGGGACGGCGTATTGCACGACATCGGGATAGGTCAGTTGGTCGGTCATGGTTTCTCCGACAGGATCTGGTGCCAGTGGGCGCGCGCGGCGGGGTCGAGCGCCACATCGAGGCGCGGCGCGGCGAAATCGTGGAAGAGGATGCGCAGGCCGCCGGGGGTGTCTCGGATCTCGGCCCCCTGCAATCGGTGGGCGCAGCTATCGGCGCCAAGGGCGAAGACGATGCCGGGGCCGTGGTCGGTTTCAATGAGGGCTGCGGTGCCATCGGGGGAGAGATGCGCGGCGGTGACGGTATCCTCCGGCCAGATGCGCAGCCAGGCGGTTCTGGCCTCGGCGTCTGAAGTCAGGTGCAGCGGGCGCGAAAGGCCCAGAAGATGGGTCAGCAGGGCGATCAGGCCGATGCCGCCCACCACCAGAATGATCAAGATATGAAGGGGCATGGCCCGTCTCCTCCTGGCCCGTATCAAACCGGGCAGGGGGCGGGGCTGTCAAACATGGCGTGGCGTCAATTATCGGCGCTGAGGAAGCTGCGGATCTCGGAGAGCACGACCTCGGGCGCGTCATCGACGCTGTCGTGGCCCGTGTCGGGGATCACGGCAAGCCGGGCGTCCGAATAGAGCGCCAGGTGACCGCGCTGGTGATCCTCTCCGATCCACGTGCTGCACTCCCCCGCGATCAGCAGGACCGGCCCGGAAAAGCGGATCGCATTGCCGCCGAGCGCGTCGAAACCGGCCGGCCCGGCGCGGCTGGACACCGCCTGACCCGCGATCCCGCCCGCGCGCCAGCTGGGGCTGTCATAGCTTTCGCCGGGACAGGCATAGCCGGTCAGAGGATCGGAGGCGAAATAGCCCATCATCCGGCCAATCAGATAGTCCTGCGCGGCGGCCTCGTCCGGGCCATCCACATGGGCTGATTCAAACCCGGTGCGCAGCCCGTGCCACAGCATCAGGGGCTGGCGGATGATCTCTTGTGACCGCGCGCCCCAGGCTTCGGCTTCTACTGCCGACAGGAAGCCCGGTTCGATCAGCACGGCGGCGGCGACCCGATCAGGATGCGCGCCAAGGAAGGCGCTGGCCAGCATCGCGCCCCAGCTATGGCCAATGAGGATCGCGGGGGCGTCGGGGCTGACAAGGTCCAGGACGCCTGCCAGTTCCTCCAGATGGGTGTCCAGCGTCAGCGCCTCGGCGGGCACCCGTTCCGACAGGCCCGCGCCGCGCTGGTCGTAGAAGGTCACGTGATAGCTGTCAGCGAGCGCCTGCAGGGGCAGGAGGGACCGGTAATCCGCGCCCGGCCCCCCGTGCAGAACGACAATCGCCGGATTGGCCGGGTCGCCGAAGCTTTCGGAATGGAGCGTGACACCGCCCACCTCGATCCGGGGCAGGGCGGGGTCATCGGTGACGGTGGCGGGCACGGGGTAGTTCCCCATGGTCCCGACATAGAGCGCCCCCACTGCGAAAAGCAGGAGCGCGATCAGAAAGCCTATGCCGCGAAGAACCCGCCGCATCGGTCAGCGCAGGATGGAACGGCCTGCATATTCGGCCGTTTCCCCCAGCATTTCCTCGATACGGATCAGTTGGTTATACTTCGCCAGCCGGTCAGAGCGGGCCAGCGACCCGGTCTTGATCTGCCCGCAATTGGTGGCAACGGCGAGATCGGCGATGGTGGCGTCCTCGGTCTCGCCCGAACGGTGGCTCATGACATTGGTCATGCGGTTGCGATGCGCCAGATCGACGGCTTTCAGCGTCTCGGACAGGGTGCCGATCTGGTTGACCTTTACCAGCATGGAATTGGCACAGCCGCGCTCGATGCCCATGGCCAGACGCTTCGGGTTGGTGACGAAAAGGTCATCGCCCACCAGTTGCACACTGTCACCAAGCCGGTCGGTCAGCAGTTTCCAGCCCTCCCAGTCATCCTCGGAACAGCCGTCTTCGATGGAGAGGATCGGGTAATCGGCACAAAGCGCGGCGAGGTAGTCGACATTTTCGGCGGGGGTCAGGCTGATGCCTTCACCGGCCATCTCGTACTTGCCATCCTTGAAGTATTCCGTCGCGGCGCAATCCAGCGCCAGCATGATGTCATCGCCGGCCTTGTAGCCCGCTTTCTCAATGGATTTCAGAATGAAATCAAGCGCGTCGCGGGTCGAGGACAGGTTCGGCGCAAAGCCGCCCTCATCGCCCACGCCTGTTGCCAGCCCCGCTGCGGACAGCTCTTTCTTCAGCGTGTGGAACACTTCCGAGCCCATGCGCACCGCGTCGCGGATGTTGCCCGCGCTCACTGGCATGATCATGAATTCCTGGATGTCGATCGGGTTATCCGCATGCTCGCCGCCATTGATGATGTTCATCATCGGCACCGGCAGCACGCGGGCCGAGGTGCCGCCGACATAGCGGAAAAGCGGCTGGCCGGTATACTCGGCGGCGGCTTTGGCAACGGCCAGCGACACGCCCAGAATGGCGTTCGCCCCAAGACGGCCCTTGTTCTCGGTTCCGTCGATCTCGATCATAGCGGTGTCGATGGCGGCCTGTTCGGTGGCGTCGAAGCCCAGGAGGTTTTCAGCCAGTTCACCATTCACGGCGGCCACGGCCTCCAGCACGCCCTTGCCCATGTAGCGCGCCTTGTCGCCGTCGCGCTTTTCCACGGCCTCATGCACGCCGGTTGAGGCGCCGGAAGGCACGGCAGCGCGGCCCATGGTGCCGTCTTCCAGGGTCACGTCGACCTCAACGGTCGGGTTTCCGCGGCTGTCGAGGATTTCGCGGGCGTGGATGTCGATGATGGTGCTCATGGGGATCTATCCTCAAACGAACAGGAATGGGGTCGCGCAGAGCTATAGCAGGGGCGTGGCGAAAGTAAACCGTGTATGATAGCGCTAACGGTCCTTGTTTTGCGGGGTGTGCCGAGTGTTTGCGCCAACATGGCAAAAAAAACTTCATAGACACTGAGTGAACAGAAGATGCACTGCTTGATCAGCTTTCAGTGTTCTGGTTTTTGCAGGTTTGCGCCTGCTTGTCCTTGTCCGTCAGCAATTGCCAGATCGGCAGATACGGGTTGTCGCGCCCGCCGAGCGGGGTCAGGTCCGGCTCCAGGATGGCATGAAACGCCCTTGCGTTCTTGGTGCCAAAGCGCTCGTCGTCCAGTAGAATGATCCGGCGGCGGACCCGTCCGCAACCGGGATAGAGCTCCCACATCTTCAGACCGATCTTCGCGCCATGGGCATCGAGCAAATAGCCCGCAAGCACACCGGAATGGGTTGTGTTGTTTTTACTTATCCCGAGCCCTTCTCCACCGTCCCAACGGTCGCTCGGGCGACCATCGCGATGCATGAAACTGGCCACGGGCGTTCCCGGCGGCAAGGTGACGGACATGGCATTGTGGCCGCGACGCCAATTTCCCACCGTGCGCATAGCGTTTACCGCCACCTTGGGAAGCACCACGCATTCATAGCAGTTCCAATACGCCACATGCGCATCCAGCCAAGCCTGCAGGTCCGGGTCGAACCATCTGACAGGAGAGCCGGGCTTGGCCAATGGCGGACGGGGCGGGAAAGGATGATCGCTCATCGTTTTAGCGCTGCTGATCGATGCCGCCGATAAGCAGCGAAAGCTGTCGGACCTGATGCTCAAGCACACTCATGCCCAGGCCCTTGAGATGTGGATTTGCCGCCATATAGGCCTTGGAATCCATGCCGGGGGCCGGTTCTCTGCCCTCAAACGAACCATAGCGCAGGTAGTGGTCCAGCGGGTCCATCCGGGTTTTCCCGACATCGGGGTAGGTCAGCACATACCAATCCGGGTCGAAAAGCCCGGACTTGCGAATTGCCTCGCGCAGGTTCTCGGGTGACGGATCTTCAGCAAGCCCTTCGGTCATCCCGCTTTTGCGCAAGAGGAGTTCCAACAGTTCACGAACGCGACGTTCATTTGCGGCGGCTTCACGGTGCAGTCGGGCGTTTTCCTCGCGCAACCGTTCCAGTTCGGCGCTGTCTTCGTTCGACTGATGCCACATGGCGTCGGCATCCACCGCGAGGCCTTCAAGATAGCGATCAAGGCCGCAATCTGCCGGGGATGCCTGCGCGACGGCATCGGCATAGGTGCGAAGAAATGCGTCGATGGCGCGTGGCAGGTCGAATTCCCTGCGAACCTGATCTGTGACAGAGGTGATGTCCTCCTGGGACCACGCCTTCAGCTCGGACGCGAGCCATTCGCGATCGAACCGGTCACTTGACGTGAAATATCTGGGACTGAAATTGGCCGCGACCCAGTCTTTCAGGCTGCGCCTGGTGATCAGATGACCGGCCAGCTGAGGGACGATCGGGATCACGGCACACCCGGCGGCCATTGCCTCAAGCGCCGACCGCCCGACGGCAAACGCGATATCGTAGTCGGGCAGGAAGTATTCTGGCCGCGGCCGCGGGTTGTTGAACGCATAGCCAACCTTGGTAAGGCTGAGCCCGTTCGCGTCGCAGGCATCTTCTAGCGTTTTTAACTCTTCCGGGTAGAATCCGCCCTGTCCATAAAGCACGGCCCGCGTCGGCCGGCTGCTCACTTTACGGACAAACGAGAAGCGCTCGCAGTCAACGAAGTTGGGAATGACCACGACCCGTTCGACCGGGATGTCGCGTTCGCTTGCCAGACGCGGCGCCAGTCGCTGCGAGGTTACAACATAAGCCCGGATGCGATCATGCCGTGGAACCTGTTCCACCCAGGGGCGCGCGCCGTGCCAGCAATAGACCATCGGAACGCCGCTGAACTTGGCAAGGGCCGCCATTGCAGGCAGATGATGCTGGCCATGGATGACGTCGGGCCACCACGGCAGATCGTCAAGCTTGTCCTTGACCGGAATACCGCTCGGCGTGATCAGTTTAGCGATACGGCCTGGACGCGGACAATAGACCGCGACTTCGTGCCCGCGGGCGGCAAGAGACCGGGCAAGCTCTGCCGTGAAGAGTTCCGAGCCTCCGAAGCGTTCCAGGGCGCGTTGAGTTATGAGTATCTTCATAAAAAATTCCCCACTTCAGAATGAGAGTGGAAGCGGGTGAAAATGTAAACAAATTTTGTGTTTTGGGGCGACCGTGGCCGCTCAGGCCATGCGCGCGGCGCTGCCTATTTGCCGTTCGCGCAGGAAGGTGTAGATCCCGGTTGCGATGACCAGGGCCGCACCGGTCAGCGTCAGCGTGTCGGGCTGCTCGCCAAAAAACAGAACGCCCGCCAGGATTGAAAAGACCAGCCGCGTATAGCGAAAGGGTTGTACGGCCGAGGCATCGGCGACCCGCATCGCCTGCACGATGGCGTAGTAGCCGCCGACCGAGAACACCAGCGTCGCCGCGATCAGCGCATAGTGTCGGGGTTCCGGCGCAACCATCCTGTCGCCTTGCAGCCAAAGCAGCAGCAGGCCCGAGAAGATGACCGACGCGAAGCCCTGAAACGAAATGACCAGAGAGCTGACCTCGGGCACGATGAAACGGGTGGACAAATCCCGCACCGCGATGGCGGCCACCGCGACCAGAACGAAGAGCGAGGCAGGCTCGAACCCGTCGAGTCCGGGCCGGATGATCAGCAGCACACCGCAGAACCCGACCAGAATGGCGCTCCACCTCCGCCAGCCGACCTGTTCGCCCAAAAACAGGGCCGCCCCCATGGTGATGGCCAGCGGCGTGGCCTGAAAGACGGCGGCCACGGTCGAGATGTCGATCAGCGCCAATGCGGTGACGAAGGCGGTGGCGGCAATGGCTTCCGACAGGGCGCGGATCAGCGGAGCGGCCCGCCACGCCGCGCGCGCGAACAGCGACTGCCGGCGGGCGGTGGCCAGGGCGGCAAAGACCAGGCTGGCCGCGATCCCAAGCGCCATCAGGATCTGCCCGGTCGGAAACCAGGTGGACAGGTGCTTGATCAGCGCGTCTTCGGCGCTGAAGGCGGCCATGGCGGCGATGACCAGCAGAATGCCGTTGATGTTGTTCATGGGGTGCGGTCCGAATGGGGTGCAATCGCCTTCGCGCGTTCTGCACATCTTCGCAAGCCCGATCGCACCGGTTGGGCATGAATTTCCCTGATACCGGAATTCAGCGGCGGGAATGCAGCCTTTCGCGCCATGCGGAATAAAGCCCCGCCGCAAGGATCAATGCGGTCCCGACATAGGACAGGGCGTCGGGCCGTTCGTGAAAAATGATCAGGCCAAGCACCAGCCCGAAGACCAACCGCGAATAGCGAAACGGGGTCACGGCAGAGATGTCACCGACCCGCATGGCCGCCGTTATGGCGTAGTAGCCCGCGATGGTGGCGAAGATGGCAAGACCGAGGGTGGCCCAATCACCAATTGTGGGCCAGAGCGGAGGGGTTCCAAAGGCGATCAGCAAGGCGCCGGTGGGGACAAGTGCGAAAAAGCCGATGGTTGCCACTTGCAGATTGTCCAGTGAGGCCGGGGCCGCCCGTGTCGCCAGATCGCGGATTGAAAGCCCCATAAGCGCCACGATGATCCACAGCGCCTGCGGCGAAAAACCCTCGAATCCGGGGCGCAGGATGATCAGAACCCCGCTGAGCCCGACAAAGATCGACAGCCAGCGGCGCGGGCCGACCTGCTCGCCAAAGACATAGGCCGCGCCCATGGTCACCACCAGCGGCCCGGCCTGAAGGATCGCGGTGACCAGAGACAGGGGATTGAGCGTCAGCGACAGGACCATGCCGACACCGGCCATGATCTCGGCCACGAAGCGCAGGGCGATGGCGGGATGCCAGATGGCGCGCGGCAGAAGCGGCAATCCACGCGCCCGCGTCCAGATCGCAAAGACGATTGTTCCCACAATCCCCATGGTGCCCATGATCTGCCCCGGCGGCACTGCGCCCGACAGCAGTTTGATGCCCACATCACCCAGGGCAAAGGTGGCCATGGCCAGCAGCATCAGGGCAATGCCGCGCAGGTTGTCGGAGGCGAGGGGCATGGGGGCGTTTCCGTTGTGATGGCTCACTGGTTACGCGTCCTGCCGGGCGGGCACCAGCCGAAAGACACCACCTGGGAAGGATCGTCAGGTCCAGCGCCATGACAGGGAGTCCAACCGGTGCCCATGCCAGCAGCCCGACAGCGGCGCGCCCGAGAACCCGAGCAGCTGTTTCTGATTAGGGTTAAGCGGCGCGGGATACTTCTTGGACATCAGCCGTGGCGGATCGGCACGCCATAAAGCTCCAGCTTGTGGCCCTTCAGCCGATAGCCGAGCTTTTCCGCGATCTTTTCCTGAAGCGCCTCGATCTCGGGATCGACGAATTCGATCACCTCGCCCGAATGCATGTCGATCAGGTGGTCGTGGTGATCACGCTCTGCATCTTCATAGCGGGCCCGGCCATCGCCGAATTCCAGTTTCTCCAGAATGCCCGCCTCTTCGAACAGCTTGACCGTGCGATAGACCGTGGCGATGGAGATATTCGGATCCTGCCCGCTGGCGCGGTTATAAAGCTCTTCCACGTCTGGATGGTCCGAGGACTCCTCCAGCACCTGCGCGATCACCCGCCTTTGTCCGGTCATGCGCAGGCCCTTGGCCTCGCAGCGCTGTTCGATGGTCTCAGGCATCGGCGGTCCCTCTGGGTCGTCTTGGGGGTGGGGTCTATCCGATCCGGGCATGGGTCGGAAAGCCTTTTTGAAGGTGCTGCGTCAGGAAATCCTGTGCCAGCGCATCGTCTTGAGGGTCAGCGCAAAGCGGTCTGGGTTGGCGCGAAAGCCCGGCTCGGTACAACCGCCCGAGACGATGATCTGCCCGTCCACCAGTTCCGCCCGGTGGCGGTGAATCCAGCCGGGGTTGTCGCCTGTCGTGTCGACCGGCGTCACGCGCCAGGTTTCAAGGTCGAGCCGCAGGACGGGCGCCACACCGTCCTGCCGCTGCGTCCGGTAGCCAAGGCAGCCAATGATCAGGATGTGATCGTCCAGCAGCGTCGCGCTGTGAAAATCCGTCGGGGGGAAATCCTCAACCGGGTAAAGGAAATAGTCCACATTGCCGTCACCATCCAGCACGCAGACATCGTTGTAGATGCAGAAATCGCTGTCGTAGGAATCCTCGTGCTCTCCCGCGATCAGCACGAAGCGGCCATCGGGCAGGCGGGTAACGGTACGCCCGAAGCGATCGAAGCTGAAGATCGGGTGAATGCCACGCCGGTCGGCAGGGTCCCGGCCGGCGCTCTTTGCCCCCCAATAGGCGGTGTGAAACGTCCGGATCTGGTTAAGGAAAAAGGGGTTGTCGCAGGGTTGCGGATTGCGGGTGCCGCGCTGCGCCGTGAAATACCTGTCGGGCATGTCGGGGGGCACCGGCGTTTCGGGGATCCGGTCGGTGCCAAGCGCCGCCGGCAGGTCGTCGCGGTCGAAGAGCGTGGCGTCTGCGCCATGCTCCATCAGCAGGCGGATCATCTGAGGTTGATCGAAGGCTGCTTCGTAGGCACCGATGTGGCCGGTCAGCGGATCGGTCGGCGCGGCGCCATGGGCCAGCAGCAGTTTGGCGATATCATAGCACTGCCAGCCAATGGCACGCGCCAGCAGGCTGCCCGTCGAACCGTAGTCATCGGTAAGGACGCCGTTCACCTCGGCCCCTGCCGCAAGCCTGTCGTGAATCTCATCCCAGGCCAGTTGCAGGATCTCTCGATCCTCCGGGGAGGTGAATCTCTCATCGGTTTCCAGCACCACCAGAAGAGCGCTGGCCAGCATCGGGTCGGGGGCGGTCATGGATCCGGCTCAAGCTCCGCTTCGTGGGCTGTGCGAGAGGCCAGCGGGTGACTCTCCGCTCCGACGGACCCGGCCAGCAAGTCGAGGGGGCTGATCTGCAAGGGTGGCATGGCTACGTTTCCTGACGGTGCGAATGGCAACTTTGAATATCATGGGCAAGCGGCGCTTGACACTGACCATGGGTCGGGTCTTGTGGGCGGATGGTTCACTTGTGAAGGACAAGGCATGGAGCGCAAGACCTCGCTGGACATGTTCGGGATCCTGTCCCTGACCGGGTTCGCGGTGCTGCTGGGCGTCAATCAGGTGGCGATCAAGCTGGGCAATGGCGGGTTTCAACCGGTCTTCATGGCCGGGATCCGATCGCTTGGGGCGCTTTGCGTCCTGCTGCTGTGGATGCGTCTGCGCGGGGTGGAGTTCCGCATCCGCCCCGGCACCGTGCCGTCCGGGATTTTGCTGGGTGTTCTCTTTGCCATCGAGTTTTCCTGCATTTTCTTCGCGCTTGACCTGACAACGGTGGCGCGTACCTCGATCCTTTTCTACACCATGCCGGTCTGGCTGGGCTTCGCCGGGCATTTCCTGTTGGAGGGCGAACGCCTGTCCCCGATGAAGCTGGCCGGGCAGGTGTTGGCGGTGCTGGGTGTGGCCATTGCGGTGCTCGACCGGGGTGGCCCCGGCGAGGCGTCGCTGTTGGGGGACGCATTGGCCCTGTTGGCCGCAATGTGTTGGGCGGGGATTGCGCTGCTGGCCCGTGGGGCGCCGGTCAGCAAGACCCGGCCCGAAATGCAGCTGTTCTGGCAATTGGCGATCTCGGCCCCGCTGCTGCTGATCCTGTCGCTGTGGTTCGGGCCATTCATCCGCGATTTCGAGATCTATCACCTCGGGCTGCTGGTCTTTCAGATCGTCTGCATCGCCTCATTGGGGTTTCTGTTCTGGTTCTGGCTTTTGTCGATCTATCCGGCCTCCAGCGTTGCCTCGTTCAGCTTTCTGACACCCATTCTGGGGGTGATCCTGGGATGGGCGCTGCTGAGAGAGGAACTGGGGGCAAGCATCATCATGTCCCTGACGCTCGTCTGCCTTGGGCTGATCCTGATCAACCGTCCCGCGAAAGATCGGCCCAGATAGGCAGATGGTCCGAGGCACGCCCGGCCTCGCCAGACCGGCACACGCCCATATGTCGGACACGAAGCCCCGGTCCCGTTGCGATCCGGTCCAGCGCGGCGACGGGGCGGCGGGCGTGAAAGCTGCGGCCGGGATTGTGGACGGTGAAATAGGGGTCGAGCGGGGCAAAGCCTTCATGCGCGGCCCATTCGTTCAGATCGCCAAGCAGCACCGTTGGTCCGTGATGGCGGAGATTCAGAGCCGCCATGATCTGCGTCATCTGCCGCTGCCGGTCACGGCGGCGCAGGCCAAGATGGGTTGCCACCACACGCAGCGGCCCCGATGGCCCGGTCAGATCCGCAATCAGCGCGCCACGGGGTTCCAGCCCCGCAAGCGGCAGGCGATGCAGATGCACCATCCGCCAGGGAGGGGCCAACAACAGCCCATTGCCATGCCAGCCAAGGCTGACCCTCGTGTCCGCGACCGGGGCGGGAGACAAGCCCGCCTCTCGCTCGATCACCTCGCGGGGGAGGGAGGTGGGGCGCGGCGGCAGGCGCTTGTCGATTTCCTGCACTGCGATCACATCCGCTCCAAGCCCCGCCACTACCCGCGCCACCCGATGCGGATCGCGCCGCCGGTCGAGACCGACGCATTTATGCAGGTTGTAGCTGGCCACGCGGATCAGGCCGGGGGGTGTCTTGGGCGGATAGGGCATGTCCATAGTTTGCGCGGCTCATCGCCCTGTGCAAGCCCTGCCATTGCACCGGCGCGGCAAGCGTCTATCTTGAGACGCAAGAGGGGAGTGCACCCGATGCAGGCGTTCAGGAACCAAAGCCGGCTGACCTACCTGATCTGGGGCGGGCTGGCGCTGGAAATCATCGCGGCGCTGATCACCGGGCGCTGGACGGCGGCCTTTGTCGCGTTCGGAACGCTTGGTCTGTCGATGACGCCGCTCTTCCTGGCCTCGCGTCTGCACATCCACCTGCCGAAAAGCATCGTGGCCGTGGCGGTCGCCTTCGTCTTTGCGACACTCTTTCTGGGCGAGGTCTTCGATTTCTACGAACGGCTCTGGTGGTGGGACATTGCATTGCACGGGCTTTCCGCCGTGGGCTTCGGCATCGCCGGGTTTCTCTTCGTCTTCATCCTGTTCGAAGGCGACCGCTATGCCGCGCCGCCCTGGGCCATGGGGCTGCTGGCGGCCTCGATCGGGATCATGATCGGTGTCCTGTGGGAGATTTTCGAGTTCGCCATGGACCAGGCCTTTGGCCTCAACATGCAGAAATCCGGCCTGCCAGACACGATGGGCGACCTGATCGTAGACGTGATCGGCGCGAGTTTTGGCGGCACCATGGGCGGGCTTTACCTGCGCGGTCAGGCGCTCGGGTCCGTCTCGGCGCTGGTTGACGAATTCGTCGCGCTCAACAGCCGCTTCTTCAGCCGCTTCCGCCGCAAGCGCTAGGTGCCGCAGAACGTGGCCTGAACGACCTCTTCGGGGGCGGGGGCGGCCATCAGCTCGGCATGGTCGGGCTGATCGTCATAGGGCCGGGCGAGCACGGTTGTCAGCCGCTCGAACGGCGCGTAATCGCCGGACACCGCGGCTGCAATGGCTTCTTCCACCCGGTGATTGCGCGGGATGAAGGCGGGGTTCGCGGCCTTCATCCGCGCGACGCGCCCCTCTGCCATGGTGCGGGCCTGCCAGCGGGGCAGCCATGCGTCGAACTGGGTGGGATCGGTGAATTCTGTGCGTGCATCTTCCGGGGTGTCGCTGGATAACCCCCTGAAAAAACGCGTGAAATCGGCCTTGCCCTTGGCCATGCGCATCAGCAGGTCATAGGTCAGCGCGACATCTTCCTCCTCTCTCTGCGCGAGCCCGAGCTTGGCGGCAAACTCCGCCTCCCAGGCCGCGCCGAAAAGGTCGGCGAACCCCTCGATCACCCGCGTCGCGACTTCAATCGCCTCTTTATGGGCCATGCCCATGATCGGCAGCAGCGCCGTGGCGAATTGCGCAAGGTTCCAGACCGCAATCTCGGGCTGTTTGCGGTAGGCATAGCGCCCCATCCGGTCGATGGAGGAAAACACCCTATCGGGGTGATAGGCATCCATGAAAGCACAGGGGCCATAGTCGATGGTCTCGCCCGCGATGGACATATTGTCGGTATTCATCACCCCGTGGATGAAGCCAACGCCCATCCATTTCGCAATCAGCCGCGCTTGCGCCTCGACCACTGCCGCCAGCAGGTCGAGCGGTGTTTCCGCATCCGGGTAATGGCGGGCGATGACGTGATCGGTCAGCGCCCGCAGCGCTTCCTCATCGCCACGCGCGGCGAAGAACTGGAAGGTGCCCACGCGGATATGGGAACTGGCCACGCGGGTCAGAACGGCACCGGGCAGAACCCGTTCGCGGTGGACCTCTTCGCCCGTTTCCACCGCCGCCAGCGCCCGCGTAGTGGGGATGCCGAGCGCATGCATCGCCTCGCTGACGATATATTCCCGCAGCACGGGACCAAGCCAGGCGCGCCCGTCGCCCCGCCGGGAAAACGGAGTGGGGCCGGAGCCCTTGAGCTGAATATCGCGGCGAATGCCCGCGCGGTCGATCACCTCGCCAAGCAGCACCGCCCGCCCGTCACCCAGTTGCGGCACCCATCCGCCGAACTGGTGGCCCGCATAGGCTTGCGCCAATGGTGCGGCACCGTCCGGCACGGTGTTTCCGGCCAGAATTGCGACCCCTTCAGGCGTGGTTAACGTTGCCGGATCGAGACCGAGGTCGCGGGCCAGATCCTCATTAACCTTAATGAGAGATGGGGACCGCACCGGGGTGGGCGCAAGCGCCGCGAAGAAGCGGTCGGGCAGGCGGGCATAGGAGTTGTCGAAGGCGATCTGCATGGGCTGTCCTCTCCCCCCTCACCTAATCGTTCCGCGCGCCTTTGCCAGAGGTCACAGCCGTCCGATCCGTTCGGTCAGGAGGGCAAAGAACCCGTCGGCATCGAGATCGCCCATGAACATCGCATTCGGGGCGCGGTCGGTGACCCGCCACCAGTCCGCGACGGTCATGCCGCGGGTGAGGTTGGACTGGGTTTCGATCTCCACGTTGACGTGACGGCCTGTGAACAGCTCGGGCCGGATCAGGTAGGCGATCACCGTGGGGTCGTGCAGCGGCGCCCCGGCGGAGCCGTATTTTTCCTTGTCGAACCGTTCGAAGAAATCGGTCCATTCCGCGACCACGGTTCCCGGATGGGTGCCCAGGCTGCGGAAGGCCTCGTTTCGCGGTGCCGTGACCAGCGCCTTGTGGGTGACGTCCAGCGGCATCACCACGATGGGAATGCCGGATTTGAACACGATTTCAGCGGCTTCCGGGTCGACGTAAATGTTGAACTCCGCCGCCGGGGTGATGTTGCCCACCTCGAAATAGGCACCGCCCATGAGCACGATTTCCTGCACCTTCTCGGCGATATCTGGGGCCTTTTGCAGCGCCGTGGCAATGTTCGTCAACGGCCCGAGGGGGCAGAGCGTGACGGTGCCAGGGGGTTCCGCGCGTAACGTCTCGATGATGAAATCGACCCCGTGCTGGTCCTGCAGGGGCATCTGAGGCTCTGGCAGATCGGGGCCATCGAGACCGGTCTTGCCGTGCACATGCTCGGCCGTCACCAATGTGTGCGCCAAGGGCCGGTCGCAACCCGCGTAGACCTTGACGTCAGACCGCCCCGCGACCTCGCAGACCTTGCGGGCGTTCCTGGCGGTCAGTGCCAGCGGCACGTTGCCCGCGACGGCGGTGATGCCCAGAATTTCGATCTCCTCGGGGCTCGCCAGAGCCAGAAGGATGGCAACCGCGTCGTCCTGTCCGGGATCGGTGTCGATGATGATCTTGCGGGGCATGGAACCTCCTGTTCTGCGCATTGCGCCAGACTATCCACGGATGCGCGCATTGCAACGCCTCCGGCGGGAGTATTTGGGCCAAGAAGAAGGGGGCAGGGCGCGCGTTAAGGTTAACGGGGGATGATAATGGATTTGTTAACCCGTCAGAGCATGCCCAGTTGCCACAAGGTAAAGAGCGTCAGTGCCAGCGTGATCGCCCCGCGCAGGGCCAGTTCGCGCCAGTTCGGGCGGTGGAGGTCAGAGAGCCCCTTGTGAAAGCCGAAGGCAAGGCCGCCAGCGATCAGCAGGGTGGCCAGCGGGATGTAGTCGAACAGCCCCAGGAAACCGCCCGCGATCAGCAGGATCAGCCCGGCAACAGCCGGTGGGACAGCCCGACGCGCGAGGTTCAGCATCATCCCCTTGCGCCGCGCGGCCATGCGTTCGCCGATCAGGCGGCGAAGCCAGCTGAGGCCGGTGATGACGGCATAGAAGCTGAGCAGAGTGGCAAGCGGCAGAAGAAGGGCAAACACGTCCATGGGCGGCATCCTTGTGGCTGGCCTTGACCTATGCCCGATCCGGTCCAGCCGCCAGAGGTCAGGTCAGCGCACCGCCTCGATCGGGCCCTCGGCGGACCCGGTGATGAACTGGCTGAGGTACGGGTCATCGGCGCTGTCCATCTCGGCCACCGGGCCTTCCCACCGGATCACACCCCCGTGCAGCATGGCGACCCGGTCGGCGATGGCGCGCACGGAGGACATGTCGTGGGTGATGGTCATGGCGGTCGCGCCCATCTCGACCACAATCTCGCGGATCAGCTCGTTGATGACGCCCGCCATGATCGGGTCAAGCCCGGTCGTGGGTTCGTCGAAGAAGATCACCTGCGGTTCGGCGGCGATGGCGCGGGCGAGACCGACGCGTTTCTGCATCCCGCCCGACAGCTCCGCCGGGAATTTCTCGGCCACATCCGGCGTCAGCCCCACGCGGCGCAGCTTTTCGATGGCGATCTCTCGGGCTTCGGCAGCGGGCCGTTTCAGGGACCCGCGCAGCAGGCGAAAGGCCACGTTCTGCCAGACCGGCATGGAATCAAAGAGCGCGCCGCCCTGAAAGAGCATGCCGAACCGGGCAAGGAAGGCGTCGCGCTCGGCCTTGGCCACGTCCTCACCGTCCAGCAGGATCGTGCCGCTATCGGGTTTCACCAGCCCCAGAATGCATTTCAGCAGCACCGACTTGCCGGTGCCGGAACCGCCGATGATGACCGTGGATGTGCCGCTTTCTACATTCAGATCAACGCCTTGCAGGACGTTGTTCATGCCGAATGACTTGTGAAGGCTGCGGATCTCGATCATGACGTGAAGAACAGCCCCGTCAGCAGGTAGTTGGCGGCAAGGATCAGGATCGAGGCGGAGACGACGGCGTTCGTCGTGGCCTTGCCCACGCCGCGCGCACCGCGGCCCGAATTCATCCCGTGAAAGCAGCCCATCAGCGCCACGATGAAGCCAAAGACCGCGCCCTTGATCAGGCCGGAAACCACGTCCCATGTCTCAAGGAAATCGGCGGTGTTGTGCAGGTAATTGGCCGGGTTGAAGCCAAGCCGGGTGGTGCCCACGAGGTAGCCGCCGAAAATGCCGATGGAATCGCCTACGGCGACCAGAATGGGCAGGGTCAGCGTGGCGGCCAGCACGCGCGGCACGGTCAGGTATTTCATCGGGTTGGTGGAGAGCGTGACCAGCGCGTCGATCTGCTCGGTCACCTTCATCGTTCCGATCTCGGCGGCAATGGCGGCGGCGACCCGGCCTGCCACCATGAGGCCCCCCAAAACCGGGCCAAGCTCGCGCGCGATGCCAATGGCGACGATCGAGGGCACCACGGTTTCGGCGTTGAAGCGCGAGCCACCCGCGTAGATCTGCAAGGCCAGCGCGCCCCCGGTGAAGAGCGCGGTCAGGCCGACGACGGGCAGCGACAGCCAGCCGATCTGCAGGATCTGCACCAGCAATTCGCGCGGATACCAGGGCGGCGTCAGCATGTGGCGCAAAAGCTGCGCGGCATAGATTGCCACCCGCCCGATGGAGGCCAACAGCCCGAGGGTGGAGCGGCCGAGCGCCGCGAGGGGGGCGGTCAGGATCACGCCGCGTCTCCGCTGTAGCAGCGCGCGTAGCGGGGGCCGAGCGAGGTCAGGATTTCATAGCCGATGGTTGCGGCCTCGTCGGCCAGCTGGTCCACGGTCTGATGCGGGCCGAGAATGTCGAGATGGTCGGGCACCACATCGAGGGCGGACACATCGACGGTCAGCAGGTCCATTGAGACGCGGCCCGCCAGCTTGCAGGGGGTGTCGTCCGCCCAAAGCAGGGCCTTGTCGCTCATGTATCGGATCAGCCCGTCCGCGTAGCCTGCGGAAAGAGTCGCGATTTTTGAGGGCGCATCTGCTACCCAACCGGCACCGTAGCCAACGGATTCCCCCGCCTCCACATCCCGAACCTGAATGACCGGCAGCGACAGGCGCACCACCGGGCGGGCATCGGCAAAGGGGAAGCCGCCGTAAAGGCCCACGCCGGGACGGCAAAGATCGAAATGGTAGGCGGGGCCGAGCAGCGTTCCACCGGTTGCTGCAAGGCTGCGGGGGGCCGTCACGCCCTGGGTGATCTCGGTGAAACACGCCAACTGGGCCGCATTCTGCGGGTGGGAGGGTTCATCGGCGCAGGCGAGGTGGCTCATGACCAGAGTCAGCGGCCCGGTTTCCAGATCTGCACGCAGGGTGGCCCAGTCCGTGGGCTCCATACCAAGCCGGTTCATGCCGCTGTCAAGCTGCACCCCATAGGCGGCGCCGGGCAGGGCCGACATATGACGCGCGACCTGTTCGCCGCTGTTCAGCATCGGGATCAGGCCCGCCTCGCGGATCAGGGCTGTATCGCCCGCCATGTGGCCGGAAAAGACGTTGATCTCTGGCCCGTCCCCAAGCGCCGCGCGCAGGCTGGCGCCTTCCTCGGCTGTGGCGACGAAGAACCGCCGCACGCCCGCGCGGGCCAGTCGCCGTCCGACCTTGTCGGCACGCAGCCCATAGCCGTCGGCCTTCACCACGGCAGCGGTTTCCACGTTGGTTTTCGCGTCCAGCGCGGCCCAGTTGGCGGCGAGGGCGTCAAGGTCGATATGAAGCGTTCCGGTTCCCATGGCGCCTTGTTCCGCGCGGGGGCCGACGGGTCAAGCCCCCTTGGCGTCCTTATGGGCGTCATAGCCCGCTTCCAGCTCGCTGCGTAGGAAATCGGCGAAGCGGAGCGGCGGAAACTTCGGCGTGCCGGTGCCGGGTAGGGGGGCGATGTCGGTGTTGACGTTCGGATCGTAGAAGAAGGGGCAGGAATAGCGCTCTCGGCCCGAGCGGTTGATCACCCGATGCGGTGTGGACAGAAGCCGCCCGTTCGACATCCGGTGCAGCATGTCGCCCACATTGACCACGAAGGCCCCCTTCATGGGCGGGGCATCCACCCAGTGGCCCGCGGGCGTCATCACCTGCAGCCCGCCCACATCGTCCTGCGCCAGAAGGGTCAGGCAGCCGAAATCCTTGTGCGGGGCAGAGCCGTAGAGGTCTTCCGGGGCCTGCGGCGGCATCGGCGGGTAGTGCAGCAGCCTGAGCCAGATCGTGGGCGTGTCGAAGGCGCGCAGGATTGTGTCGTCCTCCACCCCGATCGCCTGCAGGGCCAGCCGCATCAGGCGTTCTCCAAGGCCGCTCATCGCGCTTGCATAGGCTTCGCAGGTGGCGCGGAAGCCGGGCAGGTCGGGCCACTGGTTGGGACCGGAGAGGTAGACGGCGGGATCATGCGCTGCATCCTCGCGCATCATCATGAAGCTGGCGGACTGGTTGGGCTTGGTCACCTTGGCCAGTTCGGTCGTCACATCGGTCGAGGTGTTGATTGCGATATAGCCCCGGTGGTTCTGGTCGACCGCAATCGCCTGTTTCGCGGCCATGGGCAGGGCGTGAAAGCGGCGGGAGGCCTCGAAAATACCCTCGCACAGCTCCTCTGGGATGCCGTGATTGACCACATAGCCGAAGCCCGTTTCGCCATAGGCGCGGGCAAAGGCGCGGGCCAGATCGGTGATGTCGCGCCCCTCGGTCAGGGGGGCGAGGTCCAGAACCGGGATATCGGTGAACTCGGCCAACGCCCGCTGCCTCAAAAACCCTGATCGCCGCCCTGTTGCCAGGGTTTCACGAGGTTGCCGAACTTGGTGAAGCGGCCATCGAAGCTGAGATCGACCGAGCCGACGGGGCCGTGCCGCTGCTTGCCGATGATGACCTCGGCCTTGCCGTGCAGCTGTTCCATATCCTGCTGCCATTGCGCCATGGCCTCCAGGTTCTCCTCGCCCGGTTTCTCGCGTTCCTTGTAGTATTCGCCCCGGTAGACGAACATCACCACGTCGGCATCCTGCTCGATCGAGCCGGATTCGCGCAGGTCGGACAGCTGCGGGCGCTTGTCTTCGCGGGCCTCCACCTGGCGGGAAAGCTGCGACAGCGCGATCACGGGGATATTCAGTTCCTTGGCGATGGCCTTCAGGCCTTGGGTGATCTCGGAGACCTCGTTCACCCGGTTGTCGGCTTTGCCCGAGCCGCGCAGAAGCTGAAGGTAATCCACGATGATCAGATCCAGCCCAAGGCGCGAGCGTTTGAGCCGCCGCGACCGGGCCGCGACCTGGGAGATCGGCAGCGCGGGCGTGTCGTCGATATAGAGCGGGCAGCTTTCCAGCTCCTGCGCGGCGCGCAGGTAGCGCTGGAATTCCTGTTCGTTAAGGTCACCCTTGCGGATCAGTTCCGAAGGCACCTCGGCCGCCTCGGACAGAATCCTCTGCGCGAGCTGAGCCGCCGACATCTCCAGGCTGAAAAAGCCCACGACCCCGCCGGAAAGCGTGCCTTCCGTTCCATCCGGTTTGGGGCCGCGCTTGAACGCCTTGGCGACGTTGAAGGCGATGTTGGTGGCCAGCGACGTCTTGCCCATCGACGGACGCCCGGCGAGGATCAGCAGGTCGGAATGGTGCAGGCCCCCAAGCATCTTGTCCATATCGGCCAGACCGGTGGACAGTCCCGCCAGCCCGCCGCCGCGATTATAGGCGGCATTGGCAATCTCGACCGCATCGGTCAGCGCGCGCAGGAAGCTCTGGAAGCCCTTGGAGGCGGTGCCGGAGGAGGCCAGTTGGAAGAGCTGCGCCTCGGCATCGACGATCTGATCGTCGGGCGAGCTGTCATCGCGGACTGTCGTGGCCTGGTCGGC
This sequence comes from Nioella sp. MMSF_3534, assembly GCF_030732985.1. Lineage (GTDB taxonomy): Bacteria > Pseudomonadota > Alphaproteobacteria > Rhodobacterales > Rhodobacteraceae > Nioella. Next base: position 14,881 of record NZ_JASHJX010000025.1, on the reverse strand, counting down.
GATGTTCTTGCCCAGTTTGATGAGCGAGCGGCGCAGGGCGAGGTCATGAATGAGCTGCGCATAGTCGCGGGCCGCCGTGGTGGCGATGGCAGAAAGCTGCAGGCGCAAAAGGTATTCCACCCCGCCAAGCGCCTTCAGGCCCTGATGATCTGCCATGAAATTCTTGAGCGTCGTGGCATCGGTCTGCATGCCCGATGTGATGCGTTTCGAGGCAAGCTCGAAGATATCGGCATGGACGGGATCATAGAAATGATCGGGTTTCACCAGGTCTTCGATGCGATCCAGAACGTCGTTGGAGGACAGAATCGCCCCCAGAAGCTGCTGCTCCGCCTCGACGTTCTGAGGAAGGTCAGCGGTTTCAGCAGCTTGCGGAAGATTGCCCGCCACATTGCTGATCTCGTTCATCGCTGATCCCCTGTTTTTTGGCTGCCCCTGAGGCCCGTGTCATAGCAAATCGCCCTGCGGGCGGGCAATCTGGATATCCTGTGGACAGGCTGTGGAGAAGCGCGCCCGCCACGTGAACTGCGCCCCTGAATGAGGGGCTGTCGCGTAACACGGGCGCGGGGAAGGGCCTTGCAAGGCCCTTGTTAAAAGGCGTTTGCAAACGCCTTGGCGCTAGCCCCGCGCGGCGCGCCAGGCTTCCGGATCCTTGAGAAATCGTTCAACCGAATCGAGTGTCGCGTCATCGAAGTCACCCGCGCGGCGTGCCTCGGCCAGCACGTCCCACCACGTGCACAGGTAGTGCAGCTCTACCCCATGGGCGCGCAGGGTCGGGATCGTCTCTTCAAAGATGCCGTAGTAGAAAATGACTGCCGTATGCCCGCATTCCGCCCCGGTGTTGCGGATCGCATCGACGAATTTCAGCTTCGATCCGCCATCGGTGGTCAGATCCTCGATCAGCACCACGCGCTGACCCTCGCTCATGTCGCCTTCGATCTGGGCATTGCGCCCGTGGCCCTTGGGCTTCTTCCGAACATAGGTCATCGGCAGCGCCATGCGTTCGGCCACGAGGGCGGCAAACGGGATGCCCGCCGTCTCGCCACCGGCCACATTGTCAAACGCTTCCAGCCCGGCATTGCGCATCAGGGTGCAGGTCAGGAAATCCATCAGCGTGGCGCGGATGCGCGGGTAGCTGATCAGCTTGCGGCAGTCGACATAGGTGGGGGCCTCTTTGCCATTGGAATGCACAAAGGGCGTTTCGGCGTTGAAATGCACCGCCTTGATGTCGAGCAGCATGCGCGCGGTCAGTTGGGCGATGGTGGCCTGATCGGGGTAGCTTGCGGGGATCATCTGTCACCTCTCGTGGTGGGCCGGGGATGCCTCCGGCGGGAGTATTTGGTCCAAGAAGAAGGGGTTACACCACGCGCCAATAGAGCGGATGGCCCGGGTCGAAGACGGTCACGGGGCCGTCGCCCGTGTCGATCCTGGCGGGGTAGGCGACGGGATCGGGCTCTTTCACCAGCGTGATCGTGTCTTCGTTCGGGGGCAGGCCGTAGCGGACCGGGCCGAACATGGAGGCGAAGCCTTCCAGCTTGTCGAGCGCGCCTTCCTCTTCGAAGACATGGGCCAGGCAGGCCATGGTGTTCGTTGCGGTGAAACAGCCCGCGCAGCCGCAGGCGCTTTCCTTGTTCGCATCATTGTGGGGCGCGCTGTCGGTGCCGAGGAAGAAGCGCGGGTTGCCGGAGGTCGCGGCCTTGCGAAGCGCCTCCATATGCTCGCGCCGCTTGGCGACGGGCAGGCAGTAGTAATGCGGCTTGATTCCGCCCACGAGGATGTGGTTGCGGTTGATCATCAGGTGATGGGTGGTGATCGTTCCGGCGATGTCACCCTCGGCCCCCGCCACATAGTCGATCCCGTGCGAGGTGGTGATATGTTCCAGCGTCACTTTCAGGCCGGGCGTGCGTTCCCTGAGCGGATGCAGGACGGTTTCGAGGAACACCTGTTCGCGGTCGAAGATATCGACGTCATGGGTCGTCACCTCGCCATGGATGCAGAGCGGCAGGCCGATCTCGGCCATCTTTTCCAGAACGGGGCGGACCTTGTCGAAATCGGTGACGCCAGAGGCGGAGTTCGTCGTCGCGCCTGCCGGGTAGAGCTTGACCGCTGTCACCAGCCCGCTGGCATGGGCGGCGGCGACATCTTCGGGATCCGTTTCCTCGGTCAGATAGAGCGTCATCAGCGGCTGGAACGACATGTCCTCTGGCAGCGCGGTCATGATCCGGTCGCGATAGGCGGCGGCCTGGGCGCCGGTTACCACCGGCGGCACCAGGTTCGGCATGATGATCGCGCGGGCGAAATGGCGCGCGGTTTCGGGAAGGACACCGGCCAGCATCGCGCCGTCGCGCAGGTGCAGGTGCCAGTCATCGGGGCGGCGGATCGTCAGGCTTTGGGTCATGGCGCTTGCGCTACACCGGATTGCTGGTCCATGCAAAGGGGAAAGCGCCGCAGGAGGCTTGAAGTGCAGAGGCTCAGCTATCGTCCCGGGTTGCTTCGGGCACCTGTCTCGTTGGAGATCGGAGAGACGGGAATACGCCACGCCGGGGGAACGCTGCATCACTGGGCAGATCTGACCGGCCTTCACTATGCGTCCTGGCGCAGCGGGCGCGTTCAGGGGGTTAAGCTGGTTCTGACCTTCCACAGCGGGCAGGAAGTGATCGCCGCAGGCTTTGCCCCCGATAACCCGGCCATACCGGACCTGATCAAGACCGTTCTGACAGTCCTGGCGTCGGCACGGCCCGGAATGAGTGTGCAGGTCGGGGCGGGTAAGGGCGTGGCATGGGCGATGTTCGCCATTGGCGTCGTCAGCGCGTTGCTTGGCCTTGGCATCCTGGGGGCGGCGCTGGCGTCGGGCGTTTCGGTCGGGCGGCTTATGGGGGCGGCCCTACCGATCCTTTTGCTTGGTCTCGTGGGGTATTTTCTGATCGTGGCCTACAGGCCGTGGCGAAAGGCGCCGCCGGTGCCGGTCGAGCAGCTGATTGCCGATCTGTGATCCCTTGCGACATGCCGCAGTGCACCATATCTGCGGCTCGGGCTATGCTGCCCCAGCACAGTGATTTCTCTGGATGGACCCTGCCATGTTGCTTTCCTTTCTCCTCGGTCTTCTGGCCGGATATGCCGAACCCTATGCCGAGCCGCATGTGAAGAAAGCGGTCGAGGACGTGTTCGACCTGTCCATCCCGGTGGAGAAATCCGAGTTCGACATGCTGACCTTGCTGCTCTTGCTGGCGGTGGCGGCGCTGATCGCGGCGCTTCTGGCGACCGCAATGCTGTGGCCGCTGCTGATCGGGGCCTTTCTGGGGCTGTTTGGCAAGCGGCTTTACGCGGCCGCAAACGAAGTTCATATCCGCCCAGGGCCGCGAGACGACACCTGACAGACGGGCAGGATCTTTGAACCATTTGTCGCCGACTGTCGTCTAAAACATGGGCAGGTGGCGCGGTTTCGTTCCACAGTGACTGCCTTTTGTTTCACAACAGGGGCTGGCCAAGACGGATATTGCAGTCAAATATGGATCAAGGACTGGCCCACTCGGGTCCGTCTCAATTCCACGATCCCCGGCCAAACGGGGGCGATTCAAATCTTCGCACCAGCAGACATTTCGGAGGTCCACGTCATGATCCAAAAAACCCTTCTCACGCTTGCCATTCTGAGTGCCGGGACGGCAGCGCTGGCAGAATGCCCGCAGAACATGGCCGATACTGGCGACGGTGTTTACGTCAGCTTCACCGATTTCTACGTGCGTTACGACCGTCAGGCCGATGGCTCGGTGCTGGAGCAGGAGGTCTATTTGGAAGATGGCGGCGGGTTCCGCGTGCACAGCATCTCCGGCGCCTTCGTGCTGCAAAGCTGGGATACGCGCTATGGGGCGCTGATCGGCAACACGTCCGAGGTCACGACCTATGCCGTCGGTGTTGAAAACCTGCCCACGCTCTTTCCCGGCCTGACATGGCAGGGCAGCACCGTGCGTCGGCATGATGACGGGACCACCAATGTCGAAACGGTCGATGTGCTGATGGAGCCGGAAACCACGCTGTCGCTTGGCGCGTGCAGCTATACCTCCTGGCCGATCCGGGTCACGACGACCGGTGAGGATGGCGGCGCCTATGTGGACCGCCTGACCTACCTGCCAAGCCTCGGATTCGCGATTTACCATGGTGGCGCGGATGCGGGCGAAGGCTTTGTGCCGGACATGCCGGTCGCGATCTCGACCGAGCCGCCGACCGTCAATGGCGATGGCCAGATGACAGGTGCGGCAGCCGGTAATCCGACCCCTGCACCGGCCCCCACTGCACCGCAGCCGTCCAAGTAAACTGATCGGACGGCCTCGCCGCGTCGGCCCGGTCGGGTGGGCGCGGCCATGGCCCTCAGGCGGTGTTCAGGCGCTCTGCTTCGATGGTCATCATGCGGCGCGCGAAATGGGCGTCACCGGTGGCGGCAAGCCCGTGCCGCGCCACGGTATAGGGCAGTTTCGTGCCGCCGCGTTCCGCCGCCCGGTCCAGCAGTCGCTTGAGGTAGTCGGGATTTGTCTTTCTCAGCGTCCGCGTGATCTGTGAAAAGCGCAGCGACGACATGCGGCCATTGCCGGTGGCCTTCAGCAGACGGTCGAGCGTCGAATTCGGCTCCAGCAGCTTCAGCAGGTTTGGCCCTGCGCCGCGACACCGGATGCGGGTGACGGATTTGCCCCGGAACTGCGCCGCGTGGGCGGCGTCCAGCAGTTCCAGCGGGTCGTAGAGGACAAAGGCCTGTTCCGCCGCGTCCAGCATGGCGGGGGCAAAGCCGTAGCGGCTGGTGAAATCCTTGCGCCACGCCTTGCGAAACCGCAGCTCGAAAGGGGCGGCATCCCGGTTCAGGCTGGCGGCAGGCGACAGGGCCAGAACCCGTGCCCCGGGCGCGGCCACGGAATAGGCGCAGGCCGCATGGCCGCACATCGGCCCCGCGCCCAGGAAAATCACCTGGTCGAAACTGTCGAAAAAATCCTCGTCGATCAGCCGGTCGAAAAAGCGGTAAAGCGCCTCGTCGCGAAACCAGGTGTCGCCCTCCGCCATGAGGCTGAGAAAGGACCATTCCCGTTTGCTGACCGCGTCGAACCCCACCGGCAGGGCATCGCGCCCCTGGCTCATGATGCGGCCGACCTCGTCGAAGGTGACCAGAAGCGTGTCGCCTTCCTGGACGTAAAGCGCCCGGTGATGGGCGCCGATCCGGTCGAAAAAACCGTGCATGTTTCCGATCTGGTCCATCCGGGCCAGCCAATCGGCGCGTGTCGGTCGTTCACCTTGCATGGGCATCTGCATGTCGTTCATGGAGGTCTCTCTACATCGGCACTTGTTAACTTAATGCAAATCTGACCGGAGAGTAAGGCACCGCCATGGGCTCGGCGGGAAATTACCGTGGGATTTCTGACGGGATTCTGGCGGCATGTTCCGCGTCCCGGCAACAATGCCTGTAGGATGACTTGAATTGATCGCCGAGCGCGCAAGGTTAAGGTTCGGTTCACCTGTTGGGCGACGATCCGACCGGCGAGAGGCAGGCAGGGATTCGAGCGTCACGTCTTGACCCGGACCCCAAGGCCGGGGCTTGATGGGCACCAAAGAGGGAGAGGTCATGCAGTCCATCGACGAGGTCCAGAGCGCGCTTGCCGAACAGAACTATGTTTGCGGACGGGCGCTGGCCACCGTTGTGTTCCTCTCCCTCCGCCTTGGGCGGCCGCTGTTCCTGGAGGGCGAGGCCGGCACCGGCAAAACCGAGATCGCCAAGGCCATCGCCGCGGCGCTTGGACGGCGGCTGATCCGGCTGCAATGCTACGAGGGGCTCGATGCCGCCAGTGCCGTCTATGAATGGAACTTCGCCGAACAGATGATCGCCATCCGCGCCGCAGAGGCTGCGGGCGGGGCGGATCGGGATGTTCTGAAAGGCGAGCTCTTCACCGAGGAATTCCTGATCGAACGCCCGCTGCTGCAAGCGATGCGCCCGCAACCCGGCGGCGCGCCGGTGCTGCTGATCGACGAGATCGACCGCACCGATGAGCCTTTCGAGGCCTTCCTGCTGGAGGCCCTGTCGGATTTTCAGGTCACGATCCCGGAACTGGGCACCATCAAGGCCCCGGAACCCCCGATTGTCATCCTGACCTCGAACCGCACGCGAGAGGTTCATGACGCGCTGAAACGCCGGTGCCTGTATCACTGGGTCGACTATCCGAGTTTCGACCGGGAGATGGAGATCCTGCAGGCCCGCGCCCCCGAGGCCGCCGCGCAGCTCAGCCGCGAGGTGGTCGCGTTCGTGCAGCGCCTGCGCACCGAGGATCTGTTCAAGCGCCCCGGCGTGGCGGAAACCATCGACTGGGCCAAATGCCTGCTCGCGCTCGACGTGCTGGAACTGTCCCCCGATGTCATCGCCGACACAATCGGGGCGATCCTGAAATATCAGGATGACATCCAGAAGTTGCAGGGGTCCGAGGCCAAGCGGCTGCTGGATGAGGTGCGGGCCGAGGCAGTCGGGTAATCGACTTGCGCGAATTATGCGCTTGCCGCCTCAAACCACGGGACTCGCAAGCTTTTCTCTGGTAAGCATTGATCAGCAGGGACGCCGGGGGACGGCCCGGCATGTTCCTGAAACGTTCAGACACAGGGAGCATTTGCCATGATAAAACGTTTCTTCGCGCTTGCGACTTTGATCGCGGGCCTTCTGGGCGCCAGCCAGACATTGGCCTGCCCGAACTGGAACAATCCCACCGTTTTCGGCCAGGCGACGTTGAACGCCGGCTTTCTGCCGGATCCCTATGTGCGCAACATCACGGCAGGCGGGCGGGTGAATCTGGCCAATTGCTACCCCTATCTCGGGCCGGGCTGGGTCGTCTCGCGGCCTGACTTCCGGCTGCATTACTACGGCCAGTCCCCGACCGGGCGCATGACCATCGCCTTGCAGGCCCGGTCCAACGTGGACCCGATCCTGGTGGTGAATGCACCGGATGGATCGTGGCATTACAATGACGATTATCGCGGCTATGACCCTGCCATCGTCTTCTTCAACCCGATGTCGGGCCAGTACGATATCTGGGCGGGCAGCTATCACCGCAGTTCCAACAACCCGGCGGTGCTGATCGTGACGGAATACAATTACTGATCAAAACAATTCTCCGGGCCGGTGATCGGCCCGGAGTTGTCAGTCTATCCCTAGCACTGGCTCATCGGCCAGCCAGAGGGAAGGATGCAGATCGCCCGATCGTTCTGGATGTCGTCGTTGCGACCGTAGATCATGGCCATTCCCGGCGCGGGGGGCGAATACATGATCAGGCTGGCATCGGTCCTGAAACTGAGAGACCCCATCGAGGACGCCGCCGCGAGATAGCGCTGATCCGGCATGACGCTGATGCCAAAGGTCTGGATGTTCTGGATCTGACCACCTCTCACGATACCCGTAAACACGGTGTAGGCGCCGGGCTGGTAGTACATGCCCCCATTTGGAGAAAGCGGGGTGGAGTTGGCGGGTTGGGCTGCGAATTGCCCCATCTGGCGCGTGAAGGTCCGCCATGGGTAGTAGGTGGATATTGCACCTCCACCGGCACCGCCCCCGGCTGTCGCGCCGCCACCCGCCGTGCTGCCGCCGTGACCGGAATAGCCCGATCCGCCGCCGAAGTTCGAGTTGGGGTTGGAACAATCGGCGGTATCGGTGCCCCAGGCGCAGAAGCCAAGCCCGTTGGGTTCGTCGCAATCCCCGTCATTGGTATAGGGGCAAGGGTTCATCAGGCCGCCCCCGCCAGATGATCCTCCCCCGGCGGATGAGCTGCCATAGCCGCTGCCGCTGCCGAAATTGGAATTGGGGTTCGAACAGTCGGCGGTATCGGTGCCCCAGGCGCAGTAGCCCAGGCCATTCGGCTCGTCGCAATCGCCGTCATTGGTATAGGGGCAGGGGTTGTAGAGCTGTGCATGGGCAGGGGCAGGGGACTGGGAAAGACCAGCCAGCGCACCGAACACGAAAACGGTCGCAATCCTAAGTGTTTGTTGCATCGAACATGTCTCCTTGAAGCGTCTCATGGCACGTCAGACGACGCGCCCGAATTGTTGCAATAGATGGCAACTGCAACTATGACTTGGATCAATATTAGCGCTAACGCATGGCCTGATCCGTGGTCGCTGACGTAACGGAAGCCAAGCCGGACACGCGACGCAGAGACAGCTGGCGTCCGGCAGTCAGGCCGCGCGGGTCGCACCCGCTCCGCCTGTCCGGGGCTTGACGTCTCAGCACAGAGCGCGTCTTCTCATGACATGGCCGAACAGATCCCGCTGGAGCTGCCGGATACCCCGCAGCTCACCGCCAATATCACTCATTTCGCCCGTGCGCTTCGGGCCGGGGGGCTCAAGGCCGGGCCGGGCCGGGTGCTGGACGCGGTGCGCGCAGTCGAAGCGGCGGGGTTTTCGGAACGGACCGATTTCTACCATGTGCTACAGGCCTGTTTCGTCAGTCGCCCCGAGGAACGCGCCACCTTCGATCAGATCTTCCGGCTCTATTGGCGCGATCCCCGTTATATCGAGCATATGATGGCGATGATGCTGCCTGCGATCCGGGGTGTGGCCGAGGATCGGCAGGCGAAACCCGCCGAGAAACGCGCGGCGGAGGCGCTGTTGGAGGGCGTCACCCGTGACCTGCCAGAGGGGGGCGATCAGCCCGAAGAGGGCACCGAGATCGAGGTCGATGCGACCCTGACAATGTCGCGGGAGGAACGGCTGCGCACGCTCGATTTCGAACAGATGAGCAATGCGGAAATGGCCGAGGCCAAGCGGATCATCGCGGGGCTTTCGCTGCCGGTGACCCCCCTGCAAAGCCGCCGGACCAAGGCCGCCACGCGCGGACGCCTGCCAGACTGGCGGCGCACCATGCGCAGCGCCATGCGGCAGGGCGGCGAAATCACCGGGTTCGACATGAAGGCGCGGCGCATTCGCTGGCCCAACCTCGTGGTGCTCTGCGATATTTCCGGCTCCATGTCCTCCTACAGTCGCGCGGTGCTGCATTTCCTCCATGCGGTTGCGAACCGCAAAGGGCAGGGATGGGCCAAGGTCCATGCGTTTACCTTCGGCACGCGGCTGACCAATATCACCCGCCACATGGGCGCGCGCGATGTGGATGCGGCACTGGCCGCCGCCGGGGCCGAGGCGCAGGATTGGGAAGGCGGCACGCGGATCGGCCAGTGCCTGACCGCGTTCAACCGCGACTGGTCGCGCCGGGTTCTGGGGCAGGGGGCGGTGGTGCTGCTGATCACCGACGGGCTGGACCGCGACGACCCGGATGCGCTGGCCGCGCAGATGGAGCGGCTGCATCTGTCGTCACGTAAACTCATTTGGCTGAACCCGCTGCTCCGGTGGGACGGCTTCGCGCCCAGGGCCGCCGGGATCAAGGCAATGCTGCCCCATGTGGACAGTTTTCGCGCAGGCCACAACATCGCCGCCCTGCAAGGGCTGGCCGATGCCCTGTCGCGCCCCGACGACATGGGCGAGAAAGCGCGGCTGATGCGGATGTTATGAGAGTTTCGTGATTGACGCTGCCACGGGGCAGGGCTAGACCATCCCCGCGTTGCCCGTGTGGCGGAATTGGTAGACGCAGCGGATTCAAAATCCGCCGCCGCAAGGCTTGCCGGTTCGAGTCCGGCCACGGGTACCATTTCAATGAACTGTTCAGGTCTGCAGGCCTCCCCCCTTGGCGTCTCGGGAATCCGACGCGCTTGCTTCTGCCGCATGTGAATGGCCGTAACCGGGGATCAGGTCATGTCCGAAGCCCTTGAGACCGAGCCATCGTCAATCTGGTGCCGCACGCACGCGATCCGGCCGGGTCGTTGTGAGGGTGGCGTTCGGGGTATTCTTATGGATAGGTCATTATCCAATTGAACAGGTGCAATTGGCTCTCTTTCGAATTATCGAAGGGGAAGAGTATATTGTCCGAGATCATACAGACAGACCAGAGACGGAGATCACGATGCCTGTTGCATTCCATCCGCCTAGCCTTGTTCAGCGGTTCCTTCCGATGCTGTGTAGTCTTATGATATTGGCAAGCGGAGCGCAATCTCGGGCCGATACGACCGAGGACATCCTTCTCAGCGTCACGGGCCCGGACATCTCTCACGACCTGACCCGCACGGATCTTGAAGAGATCGGGATCGCCAGCTTTCAGACAAGCACGATCTGGACAGACGGTCTTCAGGAATTCACCGGAACGCCCCTGAATGCCTTCGTTGCAGCGCTAGGGCTGAACGACGAGCTGGCCTTGCAGGCCATCGCCGCCAATGACTATGCCGTCGAGGTTCCATTGTCCGACGCGGTCGAGGATGGGCCGATCATCGCCTTCCTGCGCAACGGGGAACCGATGACGCTTCGCGATAATGGGCCGCTCTGGCTGGTCTATCCCTATGACCACAATTCCGACTATCAGTCCGAGATCATCTATGCGCGCAGCATCTGGCAGCTGGAACGCATTGTCGTAATCGTGCCCTAACGGGAATAGCCCTTGCCCTGATGCCAGCGCCACGCATCCGCGATCATCCGGTTCAGGGTGGAACGCTCGGGGCTCCAGCCAAGATCCTCGATGGCGCGGGCACTGCCGGACACCAGCTTGGTGCAATCGCCGGGGCGTCGTTCGCCCAGGGTCATCGGCACGTCGCGATTGGTGACGGCCCGGCTGGCATCGACGACCTCGCGCACGGAAAAGCCCGACCCGGTGCCAAGGTTGAACACCCGAGACCCCTTGTCGGCCTGAAGCCATTTCAGGCCCAGAACATGCGCATCCACAAGATCCATCACATGCACATAATCGCGAATGCAGGTGCCGTCGGGTGTGTCGTAGTCGGTGCCGAAAATCGTCAGCGCCGGGCGCTTGCCGTCAATTGCGTCCAGCATCAGCGGGATCAGGTGTGTTTCCGGTTGGTGGAACTCGCCGACCTCTGCCTCGGGGTCGGCGCCGGCCACGTTGAAATAGCGGAAGATCACCGTTTCCAGATCATGGCGGGCGGAAAAGTCGCGCAGCATCCCCTCGATCGCCAGTTTCGAGCCGCCATAGGCGTTGATCGGTTGTTGCGGCGTGTCCTCGGTCAGCGTGACCTGATCCTGATCGCCATAGGTCGCGCAGGTCGAGGAGAAGACAAAATGACGGCAGCCCGCCGCCACGGTGGCCTCGATCAGGTTGAGCGCGCCCACCACGTTTTCGCGCCAGTAGCGTCCGGGGTCCTGCATGGACTCGCCGACCTGGCTGAGCGCCGCGAAATGCATGACGGCAACGGGTTGGTGGGTCGCAAACACCTCGTCCAGCCGGGCACGGTCCAGCAGGTCGCCTTCTTCGAACGGTCCGAAGCGCACCGCATCGCGCCAGCCGGTGGACAGGTTGTCGAAGGTGATGGGGGTGTAGCCGGCGGCCTTCAGGGCCTTGCAGGCATGGGCGCCAATGTAACCGGCCCCACCTGTGATAAGTACGTTCATACTGCTATCCATAAAATCGGTTGCGTGTCGCGAATTGCCACCTTTGCCGGGGCGTTGCAGGTCGATCCCGCGGCGGTCTCGCCTGACTTGTCCTGTCGTTCCGGCTGCACGCCGGTCCTGCGTTCGGAAAACGGGTCTGAAGTTCTGGGTTCGTGGTTTGGTACGGTCTGAAAGGCCAGCGGTCTACCCTCAAGAACGCCGCTGAGCCAGAAAAAGTGACCACAGGCACCGGGGAAGGGACGGGGGCCGGTTTGCCGGCCGCATTTCGGGCATCCCTCCCGAAAAAGCGGGCGGGCCTCGTGGCGCAGTCGATATGCGGGTCTGCCGCCTGTCTTGGCGGCGGCGGCTATCCGTATGCTCTATGCCGTGACATCGGCGGGAAGGTATGATGGACTTGGCCGCCTCGGGAAGACGGTGATGGAGCAGGGGCAAAGGCGATGCATAGAGACAAGCGACGGTTTTTCGTGCCGACGATCGTCCTTGCGGTCATCGGGGCCTGTGTTGTCGGGATCTGGTTTCTCAGCGCCGATGCGCGGCGAGAGATTGACGCGCTGGCGACCGCGAATGCCGACAGCACCCAGTGGAGCATCGCGCAGACCGAGGTCGAGTTGCTGACGCTGGAAACCGCCGTCCTGACCGCAATGCACGACAACTCGCAGGCCGCTCTCAGGGAAGTGCGCCGTCGCTTTGACGTGTTCTATTCCCGCATCCGCGTTCTGCAAAGATCACAACAGCTTGAACGCGTCCGCGAAGAGCCGGAAGTCGCCGAAACCCTCGAACATGCCATCATGGTTCTCGACAACGCTCTGCCGTTGATCGACGGGCCTGATGCGGAGCTGCGCGCGGGGTTGGATGATCTTGAGGAACAGATCGCCGATCTTCGAAACGATCTCAGGTTCGTCACGCTGGAATCCGTCCGCGTCTTCGCCGGACTGGCAGGGCAGCAGCGAGAGCGGGTCGCCAGTGCGCTGCTCGACCTTGCAGCTCTGATCGTTGTCCTGATTCTGGTCCTGTCGACCACCGTCTTCGCCCTGGTCTGGTCGCTGCGTTTGGGGCAGCGCAGAACGGCGGAAATCGCGCTTGCGCAAAGCCGTCAGCGCACGATCGTGGGCACCTCCATCGACGGGGTTCTGGTGGTTGGCCGCGACGGGCGCGTCCTTGATTGCAACCCGGCGGCGGAGCGGATCTTCGGCTATGCCCGAGAAGAGGCGCTTGGTGCCCGCATGGCCGATCTGATCATCCCCGATCACCTTCAGAAAGCGCATCGGCAAGCCATGGACGAACATCTCAGCACCGGGCGCAGGCGGATCCTGGGAAAAGGTCTTGTCCAGCTGGAAGCCAAGGACAAGTCGGGCCGGATCTTTCCCGTCGAACTGTCCATCGACACCGCCGAGAGCACCGAGGGAGAAATCTTCGTTTCCTTCATCCGCGACATCTCGGATCGCCAGCATGCCGAGCGGGAACTGGTGGAGGCCCGTGACAAGGCGCTGGCGGGCGAAGAGGCGAAGGCGGAGTTTCTGGCCGTCATGAGCCATGAGATGCGCACGCCGCTCGGCGGTATTCTGGGCGGGCTGGAATTGCTGTCGGGCACCGATCTGACCGGGCGTCAGAAAGGATTTGTCGACATGATGAGCCGCTCTGGCCAGCTGCTTCTGCATCATGTCAACAGTGTGCTCGACATCTCGCGCGATGATGCCGGCAAGACGGTTCTGCGGCCTGAGCTTTTTGATCCGGTCGAGCTTCTGTTGGATGTGGTGAACAGTCAGGGGGTCGCTGCCGAGGCCAAGGGAAACAGGTTGCACGTATCGACCGATGACGATCTGGGGCCTGTGATCGGTGACAGGACCCGGCTCATGCAGGTGATCGTCAATCTGGTGGCGAATGCGATCAAGTTCACCCGCGACGGGCAGATCACCCTGTCTGCCAGGCGCGACCCCGGCGGCACCGGCGGCACCGATGTCGAATTCCGCGTGGCAGATACCGGCATCGGCATCGCCGCCGAGGACCAGGCACGCGTGTTCGACGATTTCGTCACCCTCGACACCCGCTACGCCCGCGAGGTCGAGGGCACCGGACTGGGGCTTGGCATTGCCCGCCGGCTGGTCGTTGCCATGGGCGGCGAGATCGGGGTCGTCAGCCAGCCCGGTTCGGGCTCAGAATTCTGGTTTCGGGTGCCCCTGCCGACGGGTGACGCCATCGCCCTGGACCAGGACGAAGCTGCCGCAGATGGCCCCGAGGCCGGTTCGGTCCCCTCGACGTCCGGCCTGACGGTTCTGATTGTCGAGGATAACGAGATCAACCGGGCCGTTGCGGTGGAGATGCTGACAGGGATCGGATGCGAAACGGTTCAGGCCAGCGATGGCGCAGAAGCGCAACGGCTGGCCGGGCAGCGGCGGTTCGACCTGATCCTGATGGATATCAGCATGCCGCGCATTGACGGGATCTCGGCCACCCGGCAGATCCGCGAGACCTCCGGGCCGAACAGCCTGACCCCGATCATCGCCGTGACCGCCCATGCGCTGCCCAAGGATATCGAGCGCTTCCAGCAGGCGGGCATGACGGGCGTTCTGATCAAGCCACTGACCCGAAAATCCCTTGTCGATAGTGTCGAGCAGCATTGTTCGCGGCGGGTGGAGCTTCAAGACACAGGCGGCGAGCCGGCAATCTCCGCCGAGCTTGTGCATCGCGCGGTGGCGGAGATCGCAGAACACCTTTCCCACATGGAAAACATGATCAAAGAGGGGCACGCGTTCCACGATCTGGCCGACCGTGCCCATATGGCGGCCGGTCTGGCGGCCGTGTCCGGTCTGGCGGCGCTTCAGGAGGCGTTCGTGACGCTGGAACTGGCGGTAGCGGAACTGGAGGGCGAAGAGGGGGAGGCCGACGCGCTTGCCGAGCTGCTGGCCGAGGCAAGGGGCCTGTTTCGGCGCGAAGGGCAGGCAGGCTGAACTTCCTGCGGCAGGCTGACCACCGGCACGCGTGATCCGCACAAAGAAAAACCGCGCCCTCCGTTATGGCCGGAGGACGCGGGTGTTGACCGGTCGCGGGGCTGGGTCCAGGAAAAACCCCGGCCCGATCGAACCTCATTTCGGGCTCAGTCGAGTCCGAACTGGAAGAGGAGTCCTGTCTGGCATCCGTTTCCTTGTGCGACGTTTGCGTTTGCGCCGTTTCCGAACTGGAAGATGCCGTAGCTGTCGCAGCCGTTCTGGGCGAGGGTTCCGTGGTGGCCGTTGCCTTCCTGGTGGATGACACCGGTGTTGCCGCCGCCGGACTGGCCGATGCCTGCGCCGTTGCCGTTGCCGTTCTGGTAGACATGGGCGGGGTCTGCGCCATTGGCGATCTGGTAGAGGGCGAGGCCGAAGCGGATGGCGTTGGCTTCATCGGCGTTCGAAGGGTTCACCTCGAAGGAGATGGTGCCTCCGGCCAT
>NZ_JASHJX010000024.1 GCF_030732985.1 Nioella sp. MMSF_3534 | reverse complement strand
TGGCGGAACGTCAATACCGGGACTGTCGGCATGTACGACATGGATGGCGGGCCAAGCTGGCAGACCATCGGCCAGGCAGGGCTCGTCTGGGATGTCGAGGGACAGTTCGTGGATGAGTTCGTGTTCTGAGCGCGCTCGGGCTTCCGGATGAATCCGCTAGGTAAGCTCCGCCGCGGTTGCCATGATCGCCACCAATAGCCGCGTCGCCTGTTCCAGCCGGGCGAAGTCCATCAGGTCCGGCACGTCGCCGCTGGTGTGATAGGGCGGGCCGCTGGCCCCCCCGTCATATAGCCCGATACAAGGGACGCCCGCCGCCTCGAAGGGCATGTAGTCACTGTCCCAGATATCCGTCTGGACCGTCGCAAGGCTCGTATGCTGCCCTGCCAGGGCCACGGCCATCTGCCCGTATGCCCCCGCCGCCGCATTGTTGGCGGGGGTAGCGTTGCCCTGATCGTACTCGATGAACAGGGGCGCAGCGGGATTGGGCGGGCGATACCCCAGCATGTCGAGATTGACCATCAGTTCCACCGGCCAGCGCTGTTGCGTGGCCACGGCGGCGCAGCGGGCCGAGCCGATCAGCCCCTGTTCCTCGCCGGTGAAGCCAACGGCCACGATCTGGCGCGTGAATGCCTGCCCCGACAGGATGCGCAGCGCTTCCAGCATCGCGGCGATGCCCGATCCGTTGTCATTGGCCCCCGGTGCGCTGACAGCGGGGTTTTCTGACGTCGTATCCAGATGCGCGCCCACAAGGATCACCTCGCGCCCGTCCAGCGGATCGCCCCAGATCACGTTGTTGCGCACCATCCCGGCAGGCAGCGTCACGGGCTGGCGCGAGATTGCCCCGCCGGGCCCGGCCTCCGCGAAGGATGCCGCCATCCAGTCCTCGACCGCGCCGTATCCCGGCCCCTCGCTCCACCTTGTGCCGAAACCGGCCAGAGCGTCCACATCCGCGCGCAGCCGTGCCGGATCCACCTGCGCCACCAGCCCCGCAACGCGCGGGTTCATCTCCGGCACCCGAAACGCCACCTCCGGGCGCGGCACCTTGCCGGGCGCGGCCTGCGCCATTGCCATCCGGGGCATTAGGGTTGCGGCGAGGCCACCCATGATCAGCCTGCGTCTGTCGGTCATTTGTATTCGGGCTCCCGTCCCTGCATCCGTGCCATGACGGTTTCCACCTGATTGGGCGCGCCCATCAGCGCCGCCTGCAATTCCGCCTCCAGCCGCAGCCCCTCCGCCGTCCTGTTCGACCAGAGCGCATCCACAAGCGCCTTGCTGGCCCGCACCGCATCGGGCGAGCGCGCGGCCAGCTCCTCCGCGAACCCCATCGCTGCGGCATGGGGATCGTCCGCCACCCGCGTCACCAGCCCCTCGGCCAGCGCCTCTTCGCCGCTCATGACCTTGGCCGTCATGATCAGCGCCTTGGCCCGGTCGGCGGGCATCAGGCGCGGAAGACTCAGCGAAATCCCCATATCCGGGATCAGCCCCCATTTGCCCTCCATGATCGACAGTTTCGCCCCCGGGGCGGCAATGCGGAAATCGGCCGCGAGCGCCAGCTGTATCCCCGCCCCGAAACAGACCCCGTTAATCGCGGCAATCACTGGCACGGGCAGATCGGCCAGCGCCTTGGCGGGCTGCTGGAACCGGTTGGCGTCGCCCTCTGGCGCCAGCATCTCGGCCTTGATCGCATCAAGCTGCCCGGCGAAGCCCATCAGCACGGCGGTATCCATGCCGGCGCTGAAATCGCCGCCCGCGCCCGACAGAACCACCGCGCGCAGCCCCGGCTCCGCCGCCAGCGCACCGCAGGCCGCCACAAGCTCCTCCAGCAGCTCCATCGTCACGGCGTTCTTCTTCTCGGGCCGGTTCAGGCGCAGTCCCGCCACCGGGCCGGTGGCGTTCACGATCTCGATCAGGGCCATGGTCCCCTCCATTCACTTCCGCCCATGGGACGCCGCCCCGCGCCGCGGGTCAAGCCTGACCGCGCGTCGGTTCACCCCCGCGCGTGCAGAATGCGCCCGATCAGATTGAGCAGAAGCTGCGCCGCGAGGATCGCCGTGGTGTCGGTGTGGTCATAGGCCGGCGCGACCTCCACAAGGTCCACCCCCACGATCCGCTGCCGCTTCGCCAACGCCGCCAGCAGTTCCAGCACCTCGTAATAGAGGAACCCCCCGTGGCTCGGCGTGCCGGTACCGGGCGCGATCGAGGGGTCGAACCCGTCAATGTCGATGGTCAGGTAGATGTCCACATCCGCCGGGATCCGCGCCAGAACCGCCTCGGTCCCCAGCGCCCGCACCTGCCGGACCGACAGGATGTCTGACCCCATCCGGGCGGCATCCTCGTAGCCTTCCTTGGCGGTGGAGGACACGTTGCGAATGCCCAGTTGCGTCAGCCCCGTCACATGATCCTGCTCCGCCGCGCGGCGCATCGGGTTGCCGTGGCCATGGCGCACCCCGTGGCGTTCATCGACGAAATCCAAGTGAGCGTCGATCTGCACGATATGGATCGGACCCTGCCCGTCAAAGGCCCGCACGCAGGGGATATTGATCGAATGATCGCCCCCCAGAACCACCGGCAACGCGCCCTTGGCCAGGATCGCGCGCACGCCTGCTTCGATATTGGCGTGACTGCGTTCCGTATCCGTATGGACGATATCGGCATCGCCCATGTCCACGATCCGGGTGCCGGGGCCAAGATAGGTCACCCCGTCCTCGTGGTCATAGGCGCCCGCATGGCCGAAGGAAAACAGAGTCGAGGCCTCGCGGATCGCCCGCGGACCGAACCGCGCACCGGGCCGCCACTGGGTGCCGAAATCGAAGGGGGCACCAAGCACGGCCACATCGGCCTCCAGCTTGTCCCAGTCCGGCTGGTAGTCGTATTTCCCGAAGGTCGCGATGCCGGTGAAGGGCAGGTTGAGCCGCCCGCTCTCGTATCCGTGTGCCATGTGCCGTCCCCTTGAAACCGTCGGCCCAGCTAACCGCCCCGCGCGCGGGCTGACAAGGGCGGGCCAAAATCCTTGCAAGGATTTTCCAACGCTCTTGCAAGAGCGTTCCCCGCTTGACGTCACCGGCCCGCTCCTGTCCCCTGTCCCGACATGTGGAAAGGAACAGCATGACTCCCGATCTCAAGCATGGCGCCGCCTGGATGAAGGGCAGGATCATCCCCATCGCAGAGGCCAGCATCGGCGTCACCGACTGGGGCCTTACCCATTCCGACGTGGCCTATGACGTCGTGCCCGTCGTGCAGGGGGCCTTTTTCCGCCTCGACGCCTATCTTGACCGGTTCGAGTCCTCGATGCAGGCCTTGCGTATGGACCCCGGCCTGACCCGAGCCGAGATCGCAGAGGCGCTCCATGACATGGTCGCCGCCTCGGGCCTCACCGACGCCTACTGCGCCATGGTCACCGCCCGCGGCACGCCGATCATCCCCGGCAGCCGCGACCCCCGCGACTGCGCCAACCATTTCTATGCCTGGTGCGTGCCCTATATCCACGTCATCAAGCCCGAAACGCTGGACGAGGGCGCCAGCCTCTGGATCGCCGAACACACCCGCCGCATTCCACCCGACAGCGTCAACCCCCGCGCCAAGAACTACCACTGGGGCGACTTCACCCAAGGGCTCTTCGAGGCCAAGGACCATGGCTATGAAACCGTCGTCCTGCTCGACCACCAGGGCAACCTGACCGAGGGCCCCGGCTTCAACATCTTCCTCGTCGAAGGCAATACCGTCATCACCCCCGACACCGGCGTTCTGGAGGGCATCAGCCGCCGCACCGCGCTGGACATCTGCGCCGGGATGGGCCTTGAAACCCGCGTCGAACCCGTCCCCGTCAGCCGGCTTGACAGTGCCGACGAGGTCTTCCTGACCTCCTCGGGCGGCGGCATCCTGCCCATCACGAAAGCGGGCACCCGCATCTTCGGCAATGGCAAACCCGGCCCCGTCGCCACGAGAGCGCGCGAGACCTACTGGCACTGGACCGCGCGCCCCGAACACCGGACGGAGATCGCCTACCGCTGATCCCTTCGCCAAGCCGATCACATCTTTTGTTGCATGCGAAATCCCGTTTGACAGACTCAGGAAAAGGGCGCTGGCATCGGCCCCGCGCTGCCTGCCCGGCGCGGGACCCGTCCCCTTCCCAGCAACCACCGGACAAGGGCAGGCCGGACCCATAGACAGGATCACGCGCATGATGATGGTGCGCTGCTATCTCGGCCCCTCTTCCATCGAGGGAATCGGCGTTTTCACCGCGACCGACATTCGCAAAGGCGGGCTCGTCTGGCTCTATGACAGCCGCTTCGACGTGTCCTACGAGAAAGAGGAGCTGGCCCGCGTTCCCCGCCACTTCCGCGAGTTCCTCGAACGCTACACCTACGACCATCCGCGCGACCCGGACTTCATCGTGCTCGACTGCGACGAAGGCCGGTTCATGAACCACGCCGACCTGCCCAATGTGGACCTCACCAACCCCGACAAGGGCATCGCCACGCGCAACATCGCGGCGGGCGAGGAACTGACCTGCGACTATCGCAGTTTCACCCATGGCAAGGTGGAATTCCAACCCACGCGCCACCGGATCGGCCAGATCATGGGTACCGCCTGATCCTTTCATCTTGGCCAAAATACCTCGGGGTTTGGGGTGGAACCCCAAGCGGCCCGACGAGGCCTCCGGCGTCAGCCGGGGGTTGAGGAGGGCCGCCCCCGGGTCGACGCCGGCAGGCGGCGAAACCGGATCTGGTATGCACAGCCGGTGTACGGGGGGTGTACGGGGGGTGTACGCATGGCACCCCCCCTTTTCAGCTCAATGCGCCTCGGCCCAGTTCGCACCCTGACCCGCATCCACGACCAGCGGCACGGCGAGTTTCACGGCAGGCTCCGCCGCGCCTTCCATCACCTCGCGCGCCCGCGCGACCAGGGCATCGGCAGACCCTTCCTCGACCTCGAAGATCAGTTCGTCATGCACCTGCAGCAGCATTTTCGCGGGCAGCCCCTCGATCGCGCTTTCCATGCGGATCATCGCCCGCCGGATCACGTCCGCCGCCGTCCCCTGAATAGGCGCATTGATCGCCGCGCGATGCGCGAAACCGGCGCGCGGACCTTTCGCATTGATCTCGGGCGTGTGGATCTTGCGGCCGAAGAGCGTCTGTACATACCCCTTTGATTTCGCGAACTCTTTCGTCGCGTCCATGTAGTCCCGGATGCCGGGGAAGCGTTCGAAATAAGTGTTGATGAACTCCTGCGCCTCGCCCCTCGGGATGCGCAGGTTGCGTGCCAGCCCGAAGCCCGAGATTCCGTAGATCACCCCGAAATTGATCGCCTTGGCGCGGCGGCGGATCTCCGGCGTCATGTCCTCCATCGGCACGTTGAACATCTCGGACGCGGTCATCGCGTGGATGTCATCGCCGCGCTTGAACGCGGCCTTCAGCGCGTCGATCCCGGCAATATGGGCCAGAATGCGCAGCTCGATCTGGGAATAGTCCAATGACACCAGCACGTTACCCGGCTCCGCCACGAAAGCCTCCCGGATGCGGCGGCCTTCTTCCGTGCGCACCGGGATGTTCTGCAGGTTCGGGTCGGTCGAGGCGAGCCGCCCTGTGGACGCCCCCGACTGGATGTAGCTCGTATGCACCCGGCCCGTGTCGCGGTTGATATGGTCCTGCAGCGCATCCGTATAGGTCGATTTCAGCTTGGACAGCTGCCGCCAATCAAGCACCCGCGCGGGCAGGTCATGTTCGGTGGCGAGGTCTTCCAGCACATCCGCGCCAGTGGCATAGGCCCCGGTCTTGCCCTTCTTGCCGCCTTCCAGCCCCATCTCGTCAAACAGGATCTCGCCCAACTGCTTGGGCGAACCGACGTTGAAGCTGCGCCCCGCAAGCTCATGGATTTCCGCCTCCAGCCCCGCCATCTTCTGCGCGAAGGCGTTCGACATGCGGGACAACGTATCGCGGTCGACCTTGACGCCGTGGCGTTCCATCCGGGCCAGCACGGGGACCAGCGGGCGTTCCAGCGTTTCGTAGACGGTCGTCACCTTCTCGCGGTGCAGCTGCGGCTTGAAGCTCTGCCACAGGCGCAGCGTGATATCGGCATCTTCGGCGGCGTATTTCACTGCTTCGTCGATCTTCACCATGTCAAAGGTGATCGCCGATTTTCCGCTTCCCAACAAAGACTTGATCGGGATGGGCTCGTGCCCCAGATAGCGGTCCGACAAAGCGTCCATGCCGTGGCCATGCAGCCCCGCATGCATCGCGTAGGACATCAGCATCGTGTCGTCGATCGGGCCGACCTCGATCCCGTAATTCGCGAAGATCTTGGCGTCGTATTTCATGTTCTGCCCGATCTTGAGAACGCTCGGATCCTCCAGCATCGGCTTCAAGAGCGCCAGCGCCTCCTCCAGCCCCATCTGACCTTCGGCGAGCGCGGAGCTGCCGAAAAGGTCGCCCTCGCCTTCCTTGTGCTGAAGCGGCACGTAACAGGCCTGCCCCGGCTCGACGGACAGGCAGACGCCAACGAGGTCAGCGGTCATCTCATCCAGGCTGGTGGTTTCCGTATCCACGGCGACGTAGCCGCGCGCATGGGCCTTGGCGATCCAGGCGGCGAGCGTTGTGGCATCGCGCACGCATTCATAGGCGTCAGAGTCAAACGGCACGGCCTCGGGTGCAGGCGTATCAGCAGACGCAGCCACGGCGGCGGGTTCGGGGATATCGGGGGCCTCCATGCCCAATTGCGTGGCGATCCGTTTGGTGAGCGTGCGGAATTCCATCTGGGCGAGGAATTCCAGCAGAACCTCCGGTTCCGGGTCGCGCAGTTCCAGATCCTCCAGCGTCACCGACATCGGCACCCGGTCATCCAGTGTCACAAGCTGTTTCGACAGGCGGATCTGGTCTGCGAAGTCGATAAGCGTCTGCCGCCGCTTGGGCTGCTTGATCTCTTCTGCGCGGTCCAGCAGCGTTTCGAGATCGCCATATTCATTGATCAGAAGCGCGGCGGTCTTGATGCCGATCCCCGGCGCGCCCGGCACGTTGTCGACGCTGTCACCGGCCAGCGCCTGCACGTCAACCACCCGGTCGGGACCAACGCCGAACTTGGCCTCGACGCCCTCGCTATCGATGCGGCCATTCTTCATCGCGTCGAGCATTTCCACGCCGCCACCCACAAGCTGCATCAGATCCTTGTCCGACGAGATGATCGTGCAGCGCCCGCCGGCCTCACGCGCCTGCCGGGCCAGCGTCGCGATGATGTCGTCGGCCTCGTAATTCTCCTGCTCTATGCAGGCGATGTTGAAGGCGCGCGTGGCCTCGCGCGTCAGCGGGAACTGCGGCACCAGATCCTCGGGTGCGGGCGGGCGGTTGGCCTTGTATTGGTCGTACAGATCGTTGCGGAAGGTCTTGCCGGAATGGTCGAAGATCACCGCCACATGGGTGGGCGCATCGGGGCCCTTGTTGTCCTCGATCTGCTTGAACAGCATGTTGCAAAAGCCCGAGACCGCCCCAATGGGCAGCCCGTCGGATTTGCGCGTCAGCGGCGGCAGCGCGTGATAGGCGCGGAAGATGAAGGCCGAGCCGTCGACCAGATGCAGATGATGCCCTTTTCCGAATGCCATGTGCCGCCCCTGTTCGCGTTGGTCAGGCCCCCTGTGTAGCGCGGGGGTCGGGCTTTGGCGAGGGTCAGGCGACCTGTGCGGCGTGGATAAAGATGGCCACGAAGAAGACCGTCGAGGCCGCCACCACGAAGCCGTGCCAGATGGTGTTGTGAAAGCGCATCCGCGACAGCAGAAGAAAGGCCGTGCCCGCCGAATAAAGCAGCCCGCCCACCACCATCAGCACCACGACCGGGGTGGACAACAGCGCCAGCAGGTCGCGCCCGCCGATCACCACCGCCCATCCCATACCGAGGCAGATGAGGACGCCGATCACCGTGGACCATTTGCGGACAAGGAAATTGCCGACAGTCGCCACAAGCGCCACCGTCCAAATCACCGCCAGAATGCCCGTCCCGGTGCCCGACAGAAGAGCGAAGGGCGTGTAGGTTCCGGCGATTTTCAGGTAGATCGCGGCGTGATCGAAGCGTCGCAGCCAGTCGCGCCAATCGGGTTTCGGCAGGTGATTGTAGAGCAGCGAGGCGGTCAGCATCGCAATCAGCGTGGTGCCATAGATCGACACGCCGACGATCCCCGGTGCACCCGTCTGCCACATAGCGGTCAGCGTGATCAGCACCGGCACCGCGCCGATGGCGAGGATCAGCGCCGCCAGGTGGACAATGGCATCGCTCAGCAGTTCCGCCCGGGTATAGATCCGGGACGCATGGGGCATCGGTACGGGATCAGGGTGTATCGCCATGACCCTAAGATATCACCGCTCCTCCCCCCGACAAAGCGGGGCAGGCGGATGACCTTGGGGCAATCGGGCGGATCGGCGGGGATCAGCCGTTCTGTTTATCCGCGACCGAGGCGTGGATGAACTTCTTGTCGCAATAGCCGCATTCGACCTCGCCGGTGTCACGGTCCAGCGACAGCCACACGCGCGGGTGACCCAAAGCGCCTTCGCCGCCGTCGCAGGCCACGCGCCAGCTGGTCACAACTTCTGTTTCGGGGGCGTCAATGGTCATGGCTGGCGATCCTTCGCAACAAACGGGGGCTTGCAACGTTTCGACATATGGCAAATCGGCCCGCCCCCGGCAAGGCCGATCACAGTCCCCGCGTCAGTCCGCCTTTTTCACCATCCGGCCAAGGGGGCGACCGCTGAGGATGTGCATGTGATAATGCGGCACCTCCTGCACGCCGGTCTCACCCGCGTTGGAGATCAGGCGATAGCCCTCGCCGCCCTCACCCGGCTGGATGCCAAGCCCCGCGCAGATGGCACCGACAACGCGGGTGAAATCAGCAATCTCGGCGTCGCTGGCCTCTGCCGCGAAATGATCGTGGGTCACATACGGCCCCTTGGGAATGACCAGCACATGATGCGGGGCCTGCGGGGCGATGTCGTTGAAGGCGAGCGTATGCTCGGTTTCCATCACGGTGCTGTTGGGGATCTCGCCGCGCAGGATTTTGGCGAAGATGTTCTGATCGTCATAGGCGTAGGCCATGCGGATATTCCTCAGTCGTCAAACAGATAGGGGGTATTGGCGATTTCTCGGGCGGCGTCCATGTCTAGGTTGAAGAACTCCGCCAGAACGGCGGCGTTGTCCTCGGGGCTGCGATCCTGATGGATGCGGAAATGGTTGCCGAAACCGGCTTCGCGGATACGAACGCCTTCATAGTCGAATTCATGGCGCAGCGTGGGCAGCAGATGTTCCACCACCTCTGGCGGGGTTTCCTCACGCGCCAAGCCGACGCGATGCGCGTGGCCGATCAGGTAGTCATCATCGAAGGTGCACTGGATTTCGAGAATCCGGTTGTTCGACTTGTCCGACATGAAATCGCGCATCAGGTCGACATTGTTGGGGTCAAGGCAGATCATCAGCCGGTCCACCCCGTAATAGTCGAAGAGCAGCTTCATGACGGCGCGGCGGTGACGGTTGCGTTTGTCCAGCGTGCGTTCCAGCCCGCCCAGATGCGGGATCTCGCAGCTGGCTTCGTCGAACATGTATTCCAGCCCGCGGGTGCGGGTAACCCGTTTCGCAGCGGTCAGAAGACGCTTGGCGACATGCCATTTCTTGCAGACCAGCATCAGCAATTCGCGATCCTGCCCAAGCGTGCTTTCGCTTTCCCAAAAGCGCGGCGCGAAGCGGCGGCCAATGCGGCCCCGGCCCGACAGGAATTCAAAGAGCTTCTTGCCCTCGTCCGAGATCGCGAAGTCGCGCCGGTCCGAGGCCCATAGCTCGCCAAGCCGTTCTTTCAGTTCGGTCGACTCGGGGCTGATCTTGCGGGCGAACAGGAAATCCTGGCTCAGCAGCAGGTCGAAATGGTCGTTGTAGAAGGTGACCGGCATCCCGTAATCGGTGAACATCAGGAAGGTCAGCGTGCGCGTCTCGATCTCCCGCACCGCGACCACATGGTTCACGAGGGTCTGGAAAAAGGTCTCATCCGGGATCCATGTGGTGCGAAAGAAGCGGATCACATCGGGGCGGTCCTTGCAGAATTGCAGGATCTTTTCGATCGTTGACCGCCGCAGGCACCACCACTGGCTGCCGATCATGATCTGCACGTCGTCGGGGATCGCGCGCTCCAGGCGCAGCCGCTTCTGCATATCCATCAGCCAGTAGAACAGGCGCTTGTGCTTCCGTTCATTGACGAGGTGGCGATAGACCAGCCGTTCGCCCCGCATGCCGGTCTTGATCCAGCCCGAGGTGAAGAAATCGAAGCTCTCGATATAGTCCTTGTCATGCTGGTCGAGGAAATCATGGGCATAGGCCGCAGATTTGATCGAGTTGCAGTCCCCCGACAGCATGTAGAAATGTGTGGCGTCCGGAAAGGCCTCCACCGCCGCCTGCACCGCGTTCAGCGTCGCCTGAACCAGCGACCACTCCCCCCAACCGCATTTGACCCGGCGTTTGGCGAAGGTGACGGATGGGTTCTGGTCCAGCGCCTCCCGGATGCGGGCATAGCTGTCGGCCCCGGCGCGGGCGTCGAAATGGATGGAAATGCAGTCCCCCGCCGCCGTCAGACGACGCGCCTGCAGGATGATCGCCTCAGGGTCTTTGTGACACAACAGAATGAAGGCAATTTTTGCCATTTGCGAAACAGACGCCTCAAACTTTCCTTATTGTTGTGCCATTACTAGTTGATAGCAGGTAAAGACAGCCTAGAGTTTCATAAAAGCCCGATCAATCCGTGGTTCGGGCAAAAAACCGTCGGAGGAAAGGCAGTATGGGTTTCCCTGGGACCTGGATGACAGAGAGCGAAAGCGTCGTCTATCGGGTGGTTCCGAAATGTGCCTGCTCAACCATCGGGCAGATCATGTATTATTCGGACAACGGTCGGTTTTTTGATGGCGATATTCACGATGCCAAGGATGGCATGCACAAATGGGCCTTCGACGCGTCACAGCCGCTGATCGAGGCCAATGTGCGTGGACATGGCTCCTATGCCTTCACCTGCGTGCGCAACCCCTACACCCGCATCCTCAGCAGCTTTTTCGACAAGATCTGCGGCATTCAGAGGAACGGCAAACGCTATCGCGGCAACCTCGTGCCGCTTCTGATCCAGAAATACGGAATCGAAGTGGGTGGCGATGACGGCAAGCAGGATTTTGACCAGATCGCCAGCTTCCGCCGCTTCCTGCTGTTTGCCCGCGACACCATCCGCTGGCGCCGCCCGATGGACCCGGACATTCACTGGTCGGCCATGTCGGGCCATATCTCGACCTTCATCGTGAACGGCGGGCGCTACGACAAGATCTTCTGGACCGAAAGCTTCAACGACGGGATGCAACAGGTGCTGGACAATATCGAGACGAAGCATTCGCTCGACCTGGCCACGATCCCGCGCTTCAACGAATCCGAGGGTCACGGCCCAAAGCGCGCGCATCCGGTCGAAGACTATTTCGACGACCTGTCGATGCATCTAGTCTACGAAATCTACAAGAAGGACTTCCAGCTCTTCAAATACGATTTCGAGAACCCTGGGAACAAGATGCCGGTAGGTGAGATCGACCTGGACGAGGTTCATGCAAAACTGGGCGACTAGGGCGCTGCTTGCGGTGCTTTTGGTCGGGGCGCTGCCGGTCATGGCAACGCCGCCCCGCACGATCGAGATCCGAGACCGCCTGTTCGCACGCAATGCCGATACGCTGTTTCTGATCCGCGAAACGCGGGACAATCACGGCCTGCACGGGGTGACGCAGACCGATACGCTGCTGGTCTTCCGCAACCTTGCAGGCGGGGACGACCGGGGGTTTCAGGGCGTGGCCCGGGTAGTCGATCTGGGGCCGGACGCCGAACAGCGGGCAGAGGTGTTGCCCCTGTCCTCACGGATCAATCCCTATGACCTGTTCGCCGATTTCGACGCCTGGCCGCTGAATGCCCCGCGCTATGGCGATCCCTCTGCCGTGTCGCTGTCCGGCGACGGGCTGGCGCTGGACGGGTTCGGGTTTTCAGGCCCGGCACGCTATGCCCTGTCGCTGGAAGAGTTGAACCAGCGCATGCGGGACACGCTGATAGCAAGCCTTCAGGTACTGCCGCCCCATACGGTCGGCGGGGGCAGCATTGGTCCGCACCCGTTCGACCCCGTCGCCATCGACATCGACATCGACATCGACATCGACATTTTGCGCGACTGTGTGGTCAGCAACAACATGGTGCCGCGTCATGCCGACAGCGACCCCGCCCTTGTGCAGCTGACTTGTGAAATCGAGGACGGGCTTGGGGGCGTGCAACTTTGGCTCGTCGTACCGCAAGTCTAGCCCCATCTGCTTGGCCCCCGCGCAAGGCTGCGCTAAGACGCGGCAAAACCCCTAGCGGAGCATCCCCATGAAAGCGCGCGTCAAATGGGCCGAGAACCGGACCTTCATCGGCAAATCCGGCACCGGCCACAATTTCGTCTTCGGCACCAAGGAAGAGGACGGCACCACCCCCGGCCCCAGCCCGATGGAGCTGGTGCTGATCGGGACGGGGGGCTGTTCGGCCTATGACGTGGTCTCGATCCTCGAAAAGGGGCGCGAACCCATTGAGGATGTGGTTGTCGAACTGGATGCCGACCGCGCCGAAGGCACCCCCGCCGTCTTCACCCGCATCCACATGCATTTCATCGTGACGGGCCGGGGCGTGAACCCGGTGAAGGTCGAGCGTGCCATTCAGCTGTCGGTGGAGAAATACTGCTCGGCCTCGGCCATGATGGCCAAGACCGCAGAGGTTACCCATGATTTCGAGGTGGTGGACAGCGCCGCCTGAGCGGGCTCAGATCAGCCCCTGTTCCGCGAACACGACTTTCAGCGGGCGCTTGGGACGGGGGCCGATATGGCCGATCACCTCGGCGGCGGCGGCAACGCCCATCTGACCGCAGGTCTTCAGATCCTGACCGGTGGCCAGCCCATAGATGAACCCGGCGGCGAACTGATCGCCCGCGCCGGTAGCATCGACCGGGGTGACTTCCGTGACCGGAACGTGGATTTCCTGATCGTCCGAGCGGATCACGACGGGGTGGCCCGACCGGGTGCACACCACCAGCGGGCAGACCATCGCGGCCTCTTGCAAGGCGGTGGCAAGGTCCTTGGTTTCGTAAAGCGACAGCCACTCTTCCTCGTTCCCGAACACGAAATCCATCTCGTCCTCGATCAGCTGGCGGAAGCTTTCCCGGTGCCGGTCCACGCAGAACGGGTCCGACAGGGTCAGCCCGGCCTGCCCCCCCGCGTGACGGCAGGCGGCGGCAGCGGCGCGGAAGGCGGTCTTGCCCTTGTCCTTGTCGAAGAGATATCCCTCGAGGAACAGGTAACGGGTGTTTTCCATCACCTCCGGGTCCACGTCGTCGGACGAAAACTCCGCCCCCGCGCCCAGATAGGTGTTCATCGACCGCTCACCATCGGGGCTGACGAAGATCATCGAGCGAGAGGTGGGCAGCGGGTCGTCATCCGTGGGCGGGTTCGGGAAGGCGGTGCCTTCCTCGACCATCTGTTCGGCATAGAACTGGCCAAGCGGGTCGTTCTTGACCCGGCCCACGAAGGCCGTTTCCAGCCCAAGCGTGCCGATCCCCGCCAGCGTATTGCCGACCGACCCGCCGGGGGCCTGAACCCGGTCACGCATCGCGGAATAGAGCAGTTCCGCCCGTTCCCGTTCGATCAGCTGCATGATGCCCTTGGTGATGCCCATATTGGCCAGAAAATCGTCGTTGCCGTGGGAAATCACGTCGACAATCGCGTTGCCGATGCCGACCACGTCGTAGGTTTTGCTCATTCGGTTTTGTCCTCGTAGGCGCAAAGGTCATTGATCAGGCAGGTCGCGCAGCCGGGTTTGCGCGCCTTGCATTTATAACGGCCGTGCAGGATCAGCCAGTGATGGGCGTGCTGCTGGAATTCCACCGGGATATTGTCCTCGATGGCGCGTTCCACAGCGTCCACATCCTTGCCGGGGCAGATGCCCGACCGGTTGCCGACACGGAAAATATGGGTGTCTACGGCCTGCGCCGGATATCGCCACCACATGTTCAGCACCACATTGGCGGTCTTGCGCCCCACGCCGGGCAGGCTGACCAAAGCCGCGCGCGAGGACGGGACGACACCGCCATATTCCTCCACCAGGATGCGGCTCAGCTTCATCACGTTCCTGGCCTTGTTGCGGAAAAGGCCGATGGTCTTGATATGCTCGATCAGCCCCTCTTCGCCCAGATCCAGCATCTTCTGGGGCGTATCCGCGATCTCGAACAGCTTTGCTGTGGCCTTGTTCACCCCCACATCCGTCGCCTGCGCCGACAGCGCAACCGCCACCACCAGCGTATAGGCGTTGGTGTGGTTGAGCTCCCCGTCCGGTTCCGGCTCGGCGGCCTGAAACCGGGTGAAGATCTCGTGGATCGTGTGATAGGGCAGTTGCTTGGCCATGAACGCTTAATGCCCGCCATGATCAGAAGGGTAAAGCCCTTCAAAGACGCCTTGCCGCAAACAGATGGGCTTTCTGAGGAACCGCATATCCCTCATCGCTCAGGTATGGGGACAGGCGGTGTTCAATATCAGCAAAGACGATATCGGCCCGTTTCTCGCCCATGGCAGTAATATCCTTGCCCGCTGGCAGCGACATGACCTGATCCTTGGGATTGTCGAACCGACGATGAAGTTCGACCGAGTCCCGCCGTTCCACTACGAAACCCGCCTCTTCCAGCAGGGCCGCAATCATATCCCCGTCGCGAAACGAAAAAGGGGCCCGCGCCTTCCCTGCGGCATCTGCCGCGCCGGCGGCCTCCAGCGCGTCTGCGATTGAACCGTTGAAGGGCGATATCTCGGCCCAACAGGTGATGTAGAGCAGCCCGCCCGGCTTCAAAACGCGTGCGATTTCGGCAAGGGCCGCAGGCTTGTCTGGGAAGAATTGCAGCCCCTGTTGAACGAACGCGATATCAAAGGACTGCGAATCGCAGGGCATATCCACCACATCCGCCGCAAACCAGGTAAACTCATGATGGGCACCGGATGGTTCAGACTGCTTTGCCACCTGGACCATGGCCTCGCTGATATCCGTCCCGACGATACGCCCCGCGCCCGGCAAGTGCTCGGCGATGATACGTGCTGCCACACCCGTCCCACAGGCAATGTCGATCACATGCGCCCCATCAGGCAAGTCTATCCTTGCCATCGTCGCGCGTGCGAGCGGTTCGAACATCGCCGGAACGGCCTTGTTCTGATAGTCGGCGGCAGCCGCAGGGGTGATGTCGAAATTTTTGTTCTGAGCCAAAATGCACATTCCCTATCGTCCGGGCCTCGACGGCAATCCTTGCATGGCATGCTCACCATGGCCAGCTCGGAGAATTGGTCCATCACCCTCAGAACTCAGGGCACTGGAACTCCGGCGGCGGCATATCGGGCAGGTCGCAGCCGCAATGGCCCGCGGGCAGGGTGATCCGGTCCACGTCGATCCCGAGCGCGCGGATCTCGCGGGCGAGGTCGCGCAGCGTGACCGCCTGTTCGGAATACAATGCGTCGATCATCCGGTCATAGGCATCGTAGTACGGGCCTTCCCAGCTATAGGGTTCGTCAATGGCGATCCCCTGTCGGCTGGTGCATTCGACAAGGACAGATCTGGCCTCGGTCTGCCCGTCAACGACGCGTTGCTCGGTAAAATGGACGGCCCCGGCATTGTATCCGTTGAGAAAGGCGATACCGCCGTCGTCCAGAGAACAGTCCGGCAAGGGGATCACGCAGGCAGAGGCCGGTATGGCAGAGCACGCCAGAAGAATCTGGGCACAAAAGGCGGCCACGCGGGGCTGGGTCATGATTGGGTTCCTCCTGCTGAAATACCACATTTTCACTTCGTGACACTGCCCGCCGCGAAGACCTCGGGGGCAATGGAAATGATGATGGTCCTGTCCGTGGCCTCAAGCCCAAGCTTGGTACAGAGTCTTTC
The DNA here is from genome assembly GCF_030732985.1 of Nioella sp. MMSF_3534. Lineage (GTDB taxonomy): Bacteria > Pseudomonadota > Alphaproteobacteria > Rhodobacterales > Rhodobacteraceae > Nioella. The sequence continues at coordinate 45,023 of NZ_JASHJX010000024.1, read as the reverse complement.
GGACAGGGCATTCCCTTCCCTTATCCCGGTAAAGAAGCCGGTCATCCCGTGCCCGTCCACCATTCTCAGCATCGATTCCGCCCCGAGCACCAGCGCAAGCCCCTGACCGCGACAACGATCATCCGTCGCCAGCATCCCCCACCAGAACTCTTTGCCCCTGGGGCTATCCGGGTGGAACTGCGCCACGGCAGCGGATGTGGCCACCACCTCGCCATCATCCGTCTGCGCATAGACGCAAACAGCCGGGCGGGCGATCCCACGCATGAATTGCCCCATGGGAAGCAGCACCTCGCAGGAGGCGGTAACCCGGTCCAGTTGCTGCATGACCTCGGCAGGGGTATCAGCATCGACCTGCCCGATGGACAGGCCCGCAGGCAGGGACCGGCTGGCCAGCACCTCGCGCGCGGCCCGCACCGCCTCGTCCCCGCCTGCCCAACTGACATATTCGTCGAGCGAGAGCCCCGCAGCCTGCAGCGCGTCGCGGCGCGCGGCAACGTCTTGCTCTGACACACCTTCGCAGGACGAAACGCCTTGGAGACGCGCCAGCGAGATCTGTTGTGCAAGAGAGTCCGGTGACGGATCGGTCACGCCGACGGCCCGGCCATGGCAGCAATAGGCGGGATCATCACCAAGCAGCGCCCACATCGCGGCAGCACGCCGTTGAAGCCCCTGTTGAGCGGGCGAACCGAAAAATTCGTCGAGCATATCTGCGTCCTGGAAATGTGAAACTGAGCGATGCTAGCAAGTCCCATCCCCTCTGTCGCGCATCAAAGCAGGAGAGGCCGGGGCAGGCGCAGAAAGATGCGCAAGAAACGGGTCGCGGGGATGTAAGGGGCGCAGTACATCTGGGGACAGGAGATGACCCAGATGACCCCACCCGACGACAGTGCCTACCATTTCAACGTTATCCGCCGCGCGCTCGACGTGATCGACGCGGCCCCGGCGCCCGGCCCCTCGCTGGAGGAGCTGGCCAAGGGCCTCGGGATGAGCCCCGCCCATCTGCAACGGGTGTTTTCGAGGTGGGTCGGCGTCAGCCCCAAGCGCTATCAGCAATACCTGACGCTCGATCACGCAAGGCATCTGCTGCGCGACCGGTTCACCACGCTCGCCACGGCGGACGAGGTTGGGCTGTCCGGGTCTGGCCGGTTGCATGACCTTTTCGTGACATGGGAGGCGATGAGCCCCGGTGACTATGCGCGTGGCGGCGAGGGGCTGGAGATCCACTGGGGCTGGTACGAAAGCCCCTTCGGCCCGGCCCTGATCATGGGCACCGACAAGGGCATCTGCGGCATCGCCTTCGCTGCCGAAACAGGGGCGGAGGCCGCCATGGAGGACATGCTGTCCCGCTGGCCAAACGCCCGGTTCACCGAGGACCCTATGGCGCTGAAACCCTGGGCCGATGCGGCCTTTGGCGCGGCGGGGGGCGAGGCGCGGCTCTACCTCATCGGCGCGCCCTTCCAGATCAAGGTGTGGGAGGCTCTGCTGCGTATCCCCTCGGGCCATGTCACCACCTATTCCGAGATCGCGGGCGCCGTGGGCAACCCCAAGGCCGTGCGCGCCGTGGGCACCGCCGTGGGGCGCAACCCGATCAGCTGGCTGATCCCCTGCCATCGCGCGCTGCGCAAATCGGGCGGACTTGGCGGCTATCACTGGGGCCTGCCGGTGAAACGCGCCATGCTGGCCTGGGAAGCGGCGGAAGAGGACGCCCGCGAAAGCGCCTAGGCGTCGGGCTTGCGCGCAGCGATCGAGAAATAGGTCATTGCAAAGAAGAACCGCCCCTCGGCGGCCAGCCTTCGCTGCTCCTCGGCCCAGGCTTTGGCCATGTCTTCGGCGCCGGGCTCTGTCTGGATCGCATAATTCGTCATCAGGATGATCATCATGTTCGCCAGCCCGTCCGGGCGCAGGGTGGTATCCGCAAAGGTGATGGGCCGCACCGTGTCCACATTGTATCCCACATCGGCCAGGATGGCGGGCAGCCGCGACGGAACGATCCGATCCGCCAGATGACGATCCCAGATCTCCTGCATCCGTGCCATGCGTTCGGGCTGGTCGCTGTACCACGCCAGCATATCCCAATGCGCATCGCCAACCACCAGCCGCCCGCCGGGGCGCAGCACGCGAAGCAGCTCGGCAGATACGCCGGGCAGATCGCTGAGATATTCGAAGACCTGAACCGACACGGCCTTGTCAAAGCTTGCGTCCGCAAACGGCAGGCTTTCCGCTGCGCCATCCCGGAAGGTGACGTTCTGGTGATCGGAACAGCGGCTGAGCGCAAGGGCGCGCATGTCTTCGCTCGGGTCCAGACCTGTCACATGCCCCTCTGGACCGACGGCCCGCGCCAGTTCCTGCGTCAGCAGCCCATTTCCACAACCCAGATCGAGCACGTGATCCCCGCCAATCGGCGCGAGATCGTCGAAGATGGCCCTTCGCCGTTTGGTGACGTCAGCCCCCTGATAGGCGGTTTCGAGCACCTTGGCTGTCTCCGTGTCGAAGTTGAGCATATGGCATCCTCCCGGGCACAACCATAGCGCGAACTGCTCAAAACGAAACCCCTTGTGCTATCCGCCCTCCCTGATCCGGGCCATCTCGGCGCTCAGCGCCTGTTCGAATTCCTCCCGGAATTCGGCCACCCGCGCGATATATTCCTCGTTTTCATGCGGGGGCACGTCCAGCCGGTGGACGTCAGCGACACGGATCATCGCCTCGCGGTCCTGGGCGTTGAACGCCGCAATCATCGCTTCGGACCGCTCTCGGTCGGTCCCGAAGGCTTCGATCATCGAGCGGCCCATGCGCAGGCTGCTGTCATAGGTTTCGCGGATGATATCGCGGCAGCCATGCTGCCAGAGGTCATAGACATGGTCGCGGTCGGTCGCCCGCGCAATCACATGGACATTGGGATAGGTCGAGGTGACATGGTGGACGATCTGGGTGATCCCCTCGCGGTCATCAATGGCCACCACCAGCACCCTGGCCTCGGCGATCCCCGCCGCGTGCAGCAGGTCGGGCCGGGTCGCATCGCCATAGAAAATCCGCGCGCCAAAGCGGGCCATGATGTCGAGCCTGCGGGACGAATAGTCGATCACCGTCGTCTGATAGCCCGCCGCCCGCGCGATCCGGTCCACAAGCCCGCCGATCCGGCCCGCGCCCGCGATGATGACGTTGGAGCCTTCGGGCATCTCGTCCGCGTCCCGTTCGGCTTCATGGGTAAAACGGGGACGGATCACCTTGTCGTAAAGGATGAAAAGCGCCGGGGTCAGCAGCATCGACAGCGCCACCACCAGCAGCAGCTGATCGGCCAGCGGTCCGGGAATGACCGCATTGGCCACGGTGAAGGACAGCAGGACAAAGCCGAACTCCCCCGCCTGCGCCAGCCCGAGCGCGAAGAGCCATTTGTCCGCACCCCGCAGCTTGAAAAGATAGGCCAAAACCAGCAGCACAGCCACTTTCAACGCCATCAGCCCGAGTGTCAGGGCGACCGTGGTGCCGAGGTTCTCCGCCAGCAGAGCAAAATTGATCCCCGCCCCCACGGTCATGAAGAAGAGGCCAAGCAGCAGGCCCCGGAACGGGTCGATATCGCTTTCCAGCTCGTGCCGGTAAGGCGAATTGGCCAGAACAACGCCCGCAAGGAAGGTGCCAAGCGCCGGTGACAGCCCGACCAGCGACATCAGCAGCGCGATGCCGATCACCATCATCAGGGCGGTTGCCGTGAACAGCTCCCGCAGATTGGCGACCGAGATGAAGCGGAAAATCGGCGTGGTCAGGTAGTTGCCGCCCACCACCACCGCCCCGATCGCCCCAAGGGTCACAAGCGCCGTCTGCCAGCCCGAAAGCCCGTCAACAAGGCTGAGGCCCGGACCGTGGCCGTCTTCTGCCCCGTGTCCGGCCCCGTGGCTCAGCGCCTCGACCAGCTCTGGCATCGCCAGCAGCGGGATGAACGCCAGCATGGGGATCACCGCGATATCCTGCGTCAGCAGCACCGCGAAAGAGGATTGCCCGCCATCGGACCGCATCAGCCCCTTTTCGTTCAGCGTTTGCAGAACGATCGCGGTGGAGGACAGCGCGAAGACCAGCCCGATTGCCAGCGCCACCGACCAGGGTTGCCCGAAGGCCAATGCCACGGCCATCACCGCGACCGTCGTCAGCCCGACCTGCCCGCCACCAAGCCCCAGAAGCTGCGCGCGCATGGACCAGAGGTTCTTCGGCTCCAGCTCCAGCCCGACGAGGAACAGCATCATCACCACGCCGAATTCCGCGAAATGCTGGATCGAGATCACATCCACATGCAGCAGCGCCAGAACCGGGCTGATGACGATCCCCGCAATCAGGTAGCCCAGAACCGACCCAAGCCCGAGCCGCGACGCAATGGGAACGGCGACGACACCGGCCACAAGGAAGATGAAGGCGAGAAGCAGAAAATCGGTCATGGAGGTTCCCCGTCTGACGACTCCCACGTTAGGGCCACCCTGAGCGAATGCAACTGGCGACTGCCGATTCCATCATTCGTATCCAGCCAGATCGAACCGCCAGATGTGCGCGGGTTTCCGCCACACGGCAGTTTAGCGCTGCCACGGCGAAAAACCGCTGCTATAGTCTTGCCGAAACCCCGCATCAGACCGGGTCCGACCTATTGGGAAAGGCAGCCATATGAACACCCCCTTCCGCATTCTCACTCTCAGCCTTGTATCGGCCATGGGCCTAGCCGCCTGTGAACCGGCCTATCTTCAGGACCCGAACCAGAACCGCACCCGTGACGGGGCCATCATCGGCGGGATGCTGGGGGCCTTTCTCGGGGCGGCGGCGGATGATGACAACCGGGGCCGCAATGCCGTGCTCGGCGCTGCGGCGGGGGCGGCTCTCGGCGGGGCAATCGGCTATTCGCTGGATCAGCAGGCCGCCGATCTGCGCGCCTCGATGGCCAATGAGAACATCGTCATCGACAACCGGGGCGATCACCTGATGGTCACCATGCCCGATGGTATCCTCTTTGACACCGACAGCGCCGCGATCCGGGCGGGCCTTCAGGCCGACCTGCGCGCCATGGCCCGCAACCTGCAGCAATACCCCGCCTCGACCGTGGACGTGATCGGCCATACCGACAACACCGGGTCCGCCGAATACAACCAGGATCTTTCGGCCCGCCGCGCCAGCGCCGTGGCCGGGGTGCTTCTGGAACAGGGCGTCGATCCGGCCCGCGTGCGCAGCTTTGGCCGGGGCGAGAACGAACCGGTGGCGACGAACCTGACACCCGAGGGCCGTCAGCAGAACCGCCGGGTCGAGATCATCATCCGCCCGACCAGCTAAGCAGACGCTTTTTCTGGACTTCCCTCGATCTGGTCATTTAACCTGACCAATCAGAGGGAGGTCCACCATGCCATTCCAGCGCATCGACGCAGAGAAGCTGTCGCAATCCGTTGTTCGCCAGATCGAGCAGCTGATCCTGCGGGGTATCCTGCGCCCCGGTGAACGCCTGCCATCCGAGCGGGAACTGTCGGAACGGCTCGGCGTGTCGCGCCCCAGTCTGCGCGAGGCGATTGCCGAATTGCAGGACCGTGGCCTGCTGGCGACCCGTGCCGGGGCTGGCATCTATGTGGCCGATGTTCTGGGCAGCGCCTTCTCCCCCGCCCTGATCCGCCTCTTCGCGTCCCATGATCAGGCGGTTCTGGACTATATCGGCTTCCGCCGCGACCTGGAGGGTGTCGCCGCCGCCCGCGCCGCCGAGGCGGGCACCGATACCGATCTCAAGGTCATCGACACGATCTTTCATAAGATGGAACAGGCCCACAGCAAGCGGAACCCGTCCGACGAGGCCGAATTGGATGCGCAGTTCCACCTCGCCATCATCGAGGCCAGCCATAACGTGATCATGCTGCACATGATGCGGTCTATGTTCGACCTGCTGAAAGAGGGCGTGTTCTACAACCGGCAGGTCATGTTCAAACAGCGCAACACCCGCGATATCCTGCTGGAACACCACCGCGCCATCAACGACGCCATCCAGGCCCGCGACCCCGACGCCGCGCGAGAGGCGGTGAACATCCACCTGACCTTTGTCGAAGACGCGCTGGACCTGCAAAACAAGATCGCCAAGAACGAAGAAATCGCCAAACTGCGCTACGCGCATGAAAAGGATCGGTAGGGCCAGCGACAGTTTGGTGGCGAGACCCTCGAAACGTGGAGTCGGAGAGGTAACAAGTGACTTGGGTTTTTAATCGTTCCGTGAACGATAATGTGTTGATTGCCGGTGGTTTTTTTGAGGCAAGGAAGCCTCATCCGGATTGGTTAAGATATAACAAAGTTTCCATTGTTCTCGGCGAAGGTTCCCGGCCACTTTCCGAAGAAGAAATGCCACGACAATTTCGCATCGAAGAAAAACGCGAGCTTCCCGACATGTTTATGGCCAGTAGCGGGAAATGGGTTGTGTCAGATGCCGCCCGCCAGATCATCGAAGAGCTCGACCCAGGGCTTCACCAGTTCTTTTCCATCGATGTCCAGTTCCGGGATGGAACCGCACCCGACGGCGCGTGGTACGCGATGAATATCACCACGCTCAAGAAGGAAATGATCGATTCGGAGTCGGCGATCAAGCACATCGTCACAAAAGATCAAACATTCACGAGCAAGAGCGGAGTCACCAAGACCTACAAGGGCCATGAGATGTTTCTCGTAGACTTCGACGCCAAACGCATCACCGTTGGACCAGACGCTGATGACGGCGCAAATCTATGGCGGGAGAAGGGTCATCAGAGAGACCTCATCCTGTTTTCAGACAAGCTTTACGATGCCTTGCAAGAGGCCGGCCTGACGACAGCAAAGAAATTCCGCGCGCGGCTCTCCTCCGAACCCTGAAGCGGTCTCCGGTGCCCCACGCCAGCGAACTGCCCGCATATTCGCTCCCCTTCAGCCCGTCGCAGGACTTGGCGCGGGCGAACGCCTCGTCCCTCTCGTGAAGCCTCGCGAACGGAAGCGAACCTGCATGACGCGTTTCAAGGGCGGTGGCGACGCGGTTTCGAAACCGCGTAAAAAGGGCTTTCGAAAGGGGTCTATATACTTAACTAGCCAAAAAGCACTTGCGCCACGTGGCTAGTTAAGCTACAAGGGTTTTGCAAGGAGCGAAGCCCATGACCAAAGACAAGCCTGAAACCATTTCCACTTTCGAGTTCTTCCAGAAGTTCCCGAATGAGGAAGCCGCCCGCAAGTTCTTCGAGGGCAAGCGTTGGGGCGAAGAGCCTGTTTGCGGTCATTGCGGTTCGGCCAACGCGGTTGAGTGCAAAGACCACAAGCCCATGCCCTACCGCTGCAAGGACTGTCGGAAGCATTTCAGCGTCCGCACGGGCACCGTTCTTGCAGAAAGCCGCCTTCCCCTGCAGAAATGGCTTCTGGCGATCTACATGCTCACCAGCGCCCGCAAGGGCATCCCCAGCACTCAGATGGCCCGCGAATTGGGTGTAACCCAGAAAACCGCATGGTTTCTTGCACAGCGCATCCGCGAAACTTGGCTCAAGGATCGTGACGACCACATGGATGGTCAGATGCAGGTTGATGAAACCTATGTCGGTGGCAAGGAGAAGAACCGCCACGCCAGCAAGAAACTCAAGGCTGGCCGTGGTACGGCTGGCAAAACTGCGGTTGTAGGCGCGCGGTCTGAGAGTGGAGAGGTTCGCGCCAAAGTAATTCAGGACACCAAGGCAGTTACGCTACAGGGCTTCATTCAAGAACACGCTGAACCCGGCGCGACCGTTGTCACCGATTGGAATGGTGGCTACATCGGGCTTGAACGCCACGGCTTTGAGCATATCCGCGTCAATCATTCGGCTGGCGAGTACATCAAAGACATGGCGCACACCAACGGCATCGAAAGCTTCTGGTCGCTCCTGAAGCGCGGCTACGTCGGCATCTATCACTACATGAGCGTGAAGCACCTGCATCGCTATGTGAAGGAATACCAGTTCCGCCACAACACCGCCCACGTGGGCACCATGGACTTCATCGGAATGACTATCGAGCGCATGGCCGAAAAACGCCTGACCTACAAAGGACTGATCAATGGCTGACAAGAAAGACACAGTCCACCCTATCGACGCGACCTTTGACGAGGTTGCCGATGCGGTAATTTCCCCATCTGAGGTAACGATACCTCGACACGATTTGCCGTTCGCAAAGTGGAGAGGGAAGATAGACCTCGGCGGTGATGAACTGGATGTGTACGTTCTTAATACCGAAGACCGTGTGTTGGCGCTTCGTAGTGCGGTCAAATCAATAGCAAATGCCGACAGCGGTGACCTGGCCAAATTCACGGGGGTTTCAAGCCTAAAACCATATATTAACAACGACTTAATCCTGGCCGAACTTAGGGAATTTTCGATACCTGGGACGCAGTTTACTGGTCGGGGAATGACCACGGAACATTTTGAGATGATTGTTCGCGGTTACGTGCAGGCATTGTACGAGGGCGCCAATTTAACGGATCGCCAAAGGGAGATCGCTATCAAGTGCGCAGTTCTCACCGCAGGCCTTACCAGAACGGGTTTAGATGCCCTTATAGACGAAGCCACCGGCTACCAATACGAACGCGCAGAAGACGCCCTGCAGGTCAAACTCAGGGCCTTCATCGCCGATGAGTTGCGGGATTGGGAAAAGACATTCCCCGACGAGCTTTGGGAAGAATTTGGTCGCCTGACTGGCTGGGAAACCCCCCTTCAATCTCGGCCAAAATGGTGGGGCAAATTGGTCATCGAAATGATATATGACACTCTTGATCCAGACGTTGCAGAGTACTTGAAAGAAAACAAACCACCACCGGGCATTCACTGGCACCGCCAACTGACCGAGAATATTGGTGTAAGGCAGCTTGTGTCGCGTTGTTGGGAGGTCATTGGTATGGCAAAGACTTGTGACGACATTCACGAATTGCGCCAGCGCGTTGCCCAACACTATGGAAAAAAGCCGATGCAGTATGTGATGTACTTGAAGCCGCCGCAGGGCTGAGAGGGATTCGACTGTTTTGGCAAAGAAATACCTTTTTGCGGATGAGGCCGGATGCTTCACGTTTAAGCGCGGCCCGAACATATCCGACTACTTTATCATCTGCACCGTCACTTTATCCGATCTGAGTGTCGCTGCGGACTTGGTTAAATTGCGGCGCAAGATGGTATGGGGCAAGGAACCTGTCTCAGATTATTTCCACGCCACCACAGACAAGCAGGAAGTCCGAGATCAGGTATTCGATGTGATCATGGGGCATGACGTAAGGATACAAGCTACAATATGTGAAAAGGCCAAAGCGCAGCCGAAAATCACAACCAGCAAATCGCGATTTTACAAGTACCCATGGTTCTACCAGTTCAAGCACGCCATTGCCCCGCACCTAAGCAGCGGTGATGATCTTCTTGTTACAGCGGCATCCATCGGCACGAAGAAAGAGCGGATGACATTCTGCAAGGAGCTAGACGATGTGATGTCGCAGACCGTCAGAGCGAACTGGGCGGTAGATTTCAGGCCATCCCAGTGTGACCCATGCCTCCAGGTTGCTGACTACTGCGCATGGGCCATACAGAGGAAATGGGAGCGCGGCGACACTCGGTCTTACGACCTGATTAAGCATCAGATCACATATGAGTACGATCTGTGGAAGAAAGGCACGACTAAGTACTATTAAGGTGAGCAGCCCGCCATATCGGCGATCTTGGCTATCACGAGGAGGCCCAGGGGCCGTTCACCAAGCAAGGGCTGCACACGTGAGGTAGCACGTCAGTGTTACCTTTTCAAGAATCCTCGTGCTGGCTAGCTAAGTATATAGGCCCCTTTCGAAAGCCCTTCCCCGCGCCTCCGGCGACCCGCCCGCAAAGCCGCTGCCGGTCTGCCAATCGCAAGGCGCGCCCTTCAGGTCCAGCTACAGCCCGGTGCGGTCGCGGCAAGGGGCGCGGGAGAGGCCCTTGAACTGGGTCGCCCGCCCGGCCCCGCCTTCTCGGCAACAGAGCCGATCCTCCCAGAGCCGCGCGAGCAGGCCCTCTTGCCTATCGGGCCCGCCTGTTGCGCAGGAATTCCCCGAACCAGCGAAGGGCATCGCGGGCCTCTTCCATCGGGCCGACCGGGGCGGACAGGGCATATCCCATGCGCGCCATGAACCGGTGCAGCCTGCGTTCGATGCAGCGCTGATCCTCTGCCGACAACTGGTCCCGCGCGATAGCGCTGTTGCGGAACACGCGGTCTTTCACAACCCCGCGCGAGGAGTTTCCAAGCCACGGCTGGCCGTTCTTCGTCGGCTCCAGCATAGACGCATGAAAGGGGACGCCGATGAACTCCGCCAACTGCTGCATCACCGCCTCGGTATCCGCCGTCAACCTGTCATAATCCAGAACGAACAACTGATCCGCCGGGTAAATCGCCCACAGGCGCAGCCGCTTGCGGACAGTGCGCGCGAAGGCCCCCGCGGATTGCGGCCTGTGGTCATACATCCGGGCGACATTCAGAAGCGACAGGTAATGTTCCATCGGGTCACGGGTGCACTGGATGAACCGCCCCCGCGGGCCAAGCATCCGGCGCCATTTTCGCGCGAACCGTTCATTATGCGGGGCCTTGCAGACGAAGTGGAGCCGCCCCTCCGGGATCGCCCGGCCCATGGCCAGCAGATAGGCGCCGATCACGACCCGAAACCGGGACAACGGCACCGAATGGGCGGCAAACCCATCGACGATCAGCCGTTCGAACAGGTCCCAGTCGAACATGGAATAATCCATGCTGCCAAATCCGGTGCCGCCATGCGCGGTATAGTCGGTCAGGCTGTAATCGGTCTTGCCGCTGGCCAGCCGCCGGGTGTTTTCATTGTCCAGGAACTTGCGGGCCGCGCGGGCTGCATCCCGCCTGTCGGCCTTCATGTGGAAAAAGCGCAGCTCCTCCGGGAAGGTCACCAGATCGGGGTGGCCGTCCAGCAGGGTCAGCGGCAGGGTGGTGCCGGTCTTGGCCATGCCGCCGATCACGGTCGCCATCAGATCGACGGAAAAGATCGGCTCCAGCAGTTCGAGGCTGGATCTTGCGTGATCCTGTGGCGGCAAAACAGGCCCTCCCGATCGGTGTCCGGTCATGGTTCGGCCTCGACCTAGCAGAGGCCAGAGGGCCGGGCTAGCCCGGAAATCCGGGGGCAACCGGGCCTTGCCATCGCAGCCTTCGCAACCTTGCGGCGAAAAGGAAGCCGGGGCCGCGGCGGATCGCAGCGTGGGAAACAGGCCCCGGACGCCGGGCGTTCCCGACGGACCGAGGCAGGCAACCCGCCTGTCCGAAGGGGCCGTTCCCGCCGCCCGCGAACCCTGCTACCATCCCGCCATGCGTGCCCTGATCCTCCTCGCTCTTCTCACCTCTCCCGCCCATGCCTGGCAGGCGGGCAGCGAGGGGGCGATCTGTACGCTCCGCCATTCCGGTCCCGCCGCCGATGTCCGGCTCACCTATGACCCTGACGGGCCACTCTATTCCATCACCGTGACCACGCCCGCGCCATGGCCCGACGCGCCCGTCTTCGGCCTGCAGTTCGACGGGTCCCGCCCCAACATCATTACCACAACCCGGCACGAGCGGGACGAGACGGGCCACAGCCTGACGGTTACCGACAGCGGCTTCGGCAACGTGCTCGACGGGCTGGAATTCAATCGGACCGCCATCGCCTTCGCCGGACAGGGCCTTGCGCGGATCGACCTGACCGGGGCCGCGCCCGAGGTGCAGATCTTTCGTGCCTGCACCACCAGCCCCTCGGTCTAAACGAAAATTGAACCGCCGCGCCCGGTGCCGCGACCCATGGTCAGGAACCAAGGGAAGCCAACCATGCGCCGGATCGCCAGCCTTTTCTGCACCGCCCTCAATCTGGGCCTGACCGGCCCCGCCATCGCCCATACCGACGGCCCGGTTCTGGATGCCCCCGCCCCCGCAAGCCTCCACCTGCCCGCCGCGCTGGCCCAGGACACCCCCGCCTGTCACAGCGCCGTGTTTCGCGCGGGCCAGTATCCTGCCGATCCGCTGACCGTGGACAGCATCACCTGCCTCGATACCAGCTGCGACACCCGTGAAATCATCCTCTGCACCCTGACGGACTGACCGAGCCATGACCATGCAAGCCAATCCCCCCGCCCCCCTGCCCTGCTACGGCCAGATGATGCGCCGGATCATCTATGCGCTCTCTGCCCTGCAGGCTGTTTTGCTGGCCGTGGCGGTTCTGGTCTCGCATCGCTTCGCCATCGTGATGGCCGGACAGCCTTTGCCGCTTTGGATGGCCCTGGTGGCTGGCTTGGCGCTGTCGGCTCTGCTTGTGCCCGCACTTGCGCTTGCGCATTCCCGCGCCCACCAGCATCTGGGCATGGCTATGGCCCTGACCCCGCTGGCCGGTATGGCGGCCCTATCGGTCTATCTGAATTGACAGTCACAAATATAAGGAGCTTGCGTTAGTATTTCTGTAACGACTCGGCCCCATGCCGGTCGATTCCATCGGGCCCGGACCTGCCGCCGGGCCTGCACACGAGTTAATTGACGAGGTTATCATGCGCATCAAACTTGCCGCCCTTGCCCTTCTTCTGTCGGCCCCCGCCGCGCTGGCAGACCAGTTCATCGCCACATTTTCCAACCCGAGCCATCCGCGAAACCTGCGAATCGCAATCACTCAGCTCAATGCCAGCGGTGGCACGATCAGCACTGACAACCGCCGCCTTGCACGGGTCGGGCCGGACCGGTCCACCTGGGCCGTGATCCTAGATGGCAACGCCGCGCGCGTCTGCGTCACCCTGCGCGGCAATGAAACCGCGACCGATGCGACTGCGATGCTCTCTGGAGGTCGCTCGGAATCCGTCGCGATCACCAATAACGGTCGCCAGATGTGCCCGAATGCCGATCCCGGCGATATCGAGATCCTGCTGGTGAGTTTCGAGTAAGTCCTTGGGCCCGCGCACCGGTCGGGGCGCGGACCATGCCGCCTATTGCGCCAGCCCGAGCGTCTCCAGATGCGCGACGCTTTCCTCCACCCGGTCGAAATCGTTGATCTCGACGATCAGATGTGGCGCGGATTTGATGTTGCGCAGCGCCTGAAACACCGCCTCCCACACGATATTGCCACGCCCGATGGGCCAGTGGCGGTCGGCATAGCCGTCGGTATCCTGCAAATGGACATGGCCGAGGTGGTCCCCCGCCGCCGAAATATACCGATCCGCCGGTGGCGCACCGCAAACCCAATGCGCCCAGTGGGCGTGTCCGGTATCGACCGAGAGGCGCAGCGCGGGCGTGTCCGCCGCCGCGATCACCGCCGCCCGGTCGCGCGGGTCGGTGTCCTTGATGTTCTCCATCACCATCTCGACGCCCAGATCCTCGGCCCGTGCAATGGACGGTTTCAGCGTGTCCAGCACGGCGGCGACCCGGCGTTCCCGATCCTTCGGCCCGTTGTCCACATTGCAGGCATCCCACCCGTCATAGGGCGAGTGAATGACCATCTGCCGGGCATCCAGCGCCGCGCAGACATCCAGCGCCTGATCCAGCCGCTTTTGCACCACGGCGCGGATATCGCGGTCCTTCACGTCCAGCTCGAATCCGGCAAACGGCCCGTGAATACCAAGCCGCCCGGTCCAGCCATCCAGCTTGGCCTTGGCCATGTCGATGAATGGCTGCGCGTTGGCCAGAATATCGGCGAGGCAGAACTCCGGCAGTTCCAGGTCTCGGTTCTTCTCGAACAGCCAATCGCGGTGTTTGTCGAGGTCGAGCACGCTCAGCTGCGCGCCGACGATAGGCAGATCGGTCATGTCACCTCCCGTGTGGTTTGCCGGAAGTGTGGCAAAGAAAAGGGCGGCTGTCTGCCGCCCGTTTCATCAGAAGTCGAAGATATCGCCCAGGAACGACCCGATGCCGTCCTTCTTCTTGCGCCGATCGCCACTGTCGCGGTCGCGGTCGCGGTCGCGGTCGCGGTCGCGGTCGCGGTCGCGGTCGCTGCGGCTGCCACGCGCCGGGGCCTCACGCCAATGGCCTTCACGGTTGTCGACCAGCGCGCTGCGCTCGATGATCTTGTCCAACTCGCCCCGATCCAGCCAGACCCCCCGGCATGTGGGGCAATAGTCGATCTCGACCCCGCTGCGTTCGGTGATCACAAGGGCGGTTCCGTCAATCGGGCATTGCATGGGCGCGGGTCTCCTCCGGCGGGTTGATGTCCCCTTTCAGATAGGAACAAACCCGCCCGAAACAACGGGCATCCTGACGATTTCCGTCGGATTCAGCCACCCGCGACCGTCAGCCCCAACATCCGCCAGCCCTGCATGCCGGGGCGGTAATAGTGGATGCGCTCGGCCGGGTAGCCTGCCTCGATCATGCGGCGGATGGCGGTCGGCGACTGCCCGCACCACGGCCCGTTACAAAACAGCGCCACGTCGCGCGCACCCTCGCAATCCCAGCCATCGAAGTCGATTTCGCAGCCCAGTTCCCCAAGCCGATCCACCATCTCAGTGTAGGGCATGTTGACCGCGCCGGGGATGGTGCCCGCCTGGAACCAATCCGGCGTGCGGCTGTCGACCACGGTCATGCCGGGGTTCTGCAATGCCTCCAGCAGCTCCAGTTCGCCAATCGGGCTGACGCCGGGCGCCGGAATCATCGGCTGGATGCAGAAATTCGGACAGGGGCGAGAGGTGCGGCCCCACTCATCCTCGATCACGTGATCCGTGTCCTGAATACGGGATATCTCGCGCGGGCCGGATGCGGTTTCCACCGTGACGGACATCACATCCGGGGTGATCCCCACGGCATCCTGTGCCAGTACCGGGGCGGAAAGGGTCAATCCGATGATCAGGGCGGGAAGCAAACCGGGGCGCATGGGCGATCTCCATTTCAAATGCAATGATTTGAATATGAGGCTACGCGCGCACCCGCCCGGGCGCAAGCCCCGGCTCAGCGTCCGGCGGTGATCTCATCGGCGATCCGGGCCGCCCATTCGCCGATCACCGGGATGAAATCCACCTGGCTCAGCGAATAGACCACCGCCGACACCAGAAACGATGCCCCGATGACCGACCCAAGCCCGAAGGCCAGCCCGCGTCCGAAACTCAGCGCCAGCATCCGCCCCACCGTGCTCTGCGAGGTGAACAACCGGTGCCGGTTGATCACCGCCACTTCTTCGCGCAACTGCCGCAATTCGGTGCTGAGCGCGTCGTCGTCCTCGCTCAATTGAAGCTCTCCGCCACGTCATACATCACCGGCTCGAAGCTTTTGCACAGCTCGTTGATGGCGCGGTTCCTCTTGCGCATCTCGTCGCTGCGCAGCATCGCCTGAAAATCCTCTCGCCGCGTCCACTGGGAATAGTTGGCCACGCGCGTCTGCGCGTCATTCACATGCAGCCCCGCCGCGATGAAACCGGGCTGGTGAGAGATGAACTCCGAATAGGCCGAGGTCAGCGCATCCAGCAGATCCTGGCAGGTGCCCGGCGTGGTCTCGAAGGTGGTGATGACGGTCTGTAGGGCGGCGCCCTTGGTGATGGTCGGCATGGGAGATCCTCCTGTGACACCAGCCTAACAAGCGCGCCTTTCCGCGCCTAGGCCTTGATCGGGGTCAATCACCGGGCCATGGGCAGGAAAAAGGGGCCGCGCCTTGCGACACGACCCCCGGGGCAGAGCTACCCCCCAGGGTAGTCCAGACCTTCCTAACCGCACGGTTGGGCGCGGTCATGAAGGAATCACGCTGTTTTCATGGCGGGGACGCCGCGTCCATGAACCGGGCCCGGATCTCGGCGGCACGCAGGTTGCCATCGGGCACGGGAAGGCCACGCCGCGACATCTCTTCTTCGACGATCATCAGGAAATCAGCCCCGATCCGCGCATTCACCTCGCCAAGGGCCACGGCATACTGCGCCGCATAGGCCGCCAGCAGCACGTCATCCCCCGCTTCGGCGTAGTAGGCGGCCTGATCCCGCCGCCAGACCTCGTCGAAATAGGGATAGAGCGGCGCGGTCTCGGGCGCGGATCGCTCGATTGCCGTTTGCGGGGCCGGTGGCCGCTCATCCAGATCGGCGGTGAAGACCGAGTAGACCGCCAGCCCGAGGCCAAACACGCCCACAGCCAGAATCACCCAATCAAAGGTTGCTGCCCCGCTTTCGCGCGCAGCGAACCCGTCGGAACGCTTCGAAACCATTTACTCATACCCGTTCTAGGTCACTACCCGCCCAGCGTGGCGCAGCGATGGGGCAAGGCCTTGATCGGATTGTGGTTCTTTGCGGCTGTTTCGGGGAAAGGTCTGGCTGCTTCAGGGCAGCCCGCCACAGGGGTTAATCGTTTCTTAACGGGTGAATTGCCCGCGCAACGCCTGATAGACCACCGCTGTCGCCGCATTGGCGAGGTTGAGTGACCGGATATGCGGGCTGCGCATCGGCAGGTGGAAAATGCGATCCTCCATGCCTTGCAGGATCTCCGGTTGCAGCCCCTTGGTTTCGCGCCCGAAGATCAGATAGGCGTCGTCGGGATAGTCCGGCTCGTAAACGCTGCCAGCGCCGTGCTCCTCGAAGAAGAACAGCTTTTCGCGCGGCGGGGCGCGGTCATCCATGAACGCCTGCCAGCTGTCATATTCGCTCAGCCTCACATGTTTCCAGTAATCCAGCCCGGCGCGGCGCACAGCCTTGTCGTCGATGGAAAACCCGTAAGGCCGGATCAGGATCAGCTCCAGATCCAGCGCCACGCAGGTGCGCCCGATGGTGCCGGTATTGCCGGGGATCTCAGGCGTCACCAGCACCAGTTTCATGCGATTGTCTGTCACCGGTTTGTCCCGCCTTCATGTGCCGCGCCCGTCACTATCCGAAACCCTGCCGGTTTGGCCATGGCCCTCATCCTTTGACCGCATAGCGCAGAGAACCCGATTGGGGCGCGTTAGGGATACATTAACCAGATTGCGCGAGGCTTCTCTTATGCGCCCCGTGGTCATCCTAACCCTGCTCTTCTCGTGCCTTACGTCTGCGGTACAGGCAGGGGCATGGGCCCGACCACGCGGCGAGGTCTTCCTGTCCTTTTCCAGCAACCTCCATTCCAGCATCGAGGCATTGGCGGACGGCGTCGATGCGATGAGCCGCCATGATTCCGCCTATCTTGAATACGGCCTCGGCCGCCGATTGACATTCAGTGCCGAGATCGGACGCGGGCAGCATTCCCGCGAGTCCATGGGCCTTTTGCGCTACACGCTGACCCAACCAGACGCCCGGCTTCAGGTCGCCCTGGACTTTGGCGCCGGTCAGCGCAGCGCTGATGGTCAGGACAACAGCACGTTTGCCCGGCTTGGGTTGTCCCTCGGATACGGCTACGGGATCACACCGCCCGACTGGATGCCGATGGATCTTCAGGGGGGATGGATTGCGCTGGACGCCCATGCGGTCCGTGACTTGATCCGGCAGGAGGATCGCTGGAAGGTCGAGGCCACCTTCGGCCTGACTCTCTCGGAACGCTCCCGCTTCATGCTTCAGCTGGTGGCCGAGGAATGGGCCGGGCTTGACGTCACCTATGCGCTGAACCCCTCCTTCGTCTACCAGATCCGTGGCGGAACATCTGTAGAGCTTGGGATTAGAGCAATTCAGGGGGAGGATTTACAGCTCGGCTTGGAACTGGGATTCTGGCATCACTTCTGAACTTATGGCCATGTTTATTCAGAACCGCGCCGGTGGTATTCCCCTTGCAGGAGGGGCCCCCAACATGTCGAAACCCAAGCGGATGCTGCGTGAAACCGATGACGAGGCGCGCGCCGTCGGTCAGGACCTGCTGCGTAGGGCGCGGTTCGGTTCGCTCGGGGTGATCTGCCCCGACACGCAAAGCCCGATGGTTACCCGCGTCTCCGTCGGCACCGATGGCGATGGCACGCCGGTGACCCTGATTTCCGAACTGTCCCTGCATAGCCGGGCCCTTTTTCTCAACAATAACTGTTCCCTGCTGGTTGGCGAGCCGGGGCAGCGGGGCGATCCGCTGATCCATCCGCGCCTGACGCTGCAATGCCGGGCCGAGCCCGCAGACAAGAACGACCTCAAACCGCTCTACCTGTCGCAACACCCCAAGGCGACGCTCTACTACGACTTCAGTGATTTCCTGATGCTCCGTCTTCGCGTGACCGCCGCCCACCTCAATGGCGGGTTCGGCAAAGCCTATTGTTTGTCACCTTCTGACCTAAGACTTGTCTAAAAGGACAGGTTTTGTTGCCAAGGTAAGGTAAACGGTGCATCATATTGGTTAACGGCACCGTCATAAGGCCAGGATAATGAGCCACGCGGCAATCGACCCCGAACTTCCCGGCATCTGGATCATTCCGGGTGAGCAGACGACCTATGAAATCGATCAGGATGGCAATTATCACATTGCCGATCCCGCGCAGCCCCTGACCGTGGCCGCCGATGGCGCCGCGATGATCTGGGGCCGGACCCGGTTCGACCGGATCGGCGGGGACAGCGATGCCCCCATCGGGGCGTGGCACGACCGGGATCACGGGGACGAATGGCTGTTCCGCGAGGACGGGACCTACCTGCAACGCTGGTCCGACGGCGAACGCACCACCGGCATCTGGGTTCTGGATTCCGCAAACGGCACGCTCTGGACACGCGAATACCGGGGCCATCTGGAAACCGATGGCGCCCGGGTGAAGTTCCTTCTGCCCTCCGAGACCGCAGTTACTTACGGCTACACGGTCGATGCCGGGGCGTGGGCGTTGCTCGATCCGAACAGCTGGGAAAAGCTGGTGGAATACCGTCGCCCGCAGGATGAAGGGCCCGCGGCCCGCACCAGAAGCGGGGCCGCGGGCTGAGCCGTCAGACCGTATCGCAGCGCGCGGTCAGCTGGACCGAGCCATGCACCGGCTGCGACCAGTTCAGCCGCACCGACCCGCGCCCGACCCCATGCCGCGTCGTGGCATAGGGCATCGTGTAAACGGCCACGTTCGACACCGACCGCACCGCGCCCTCGGGCATCACCGCCACCGCCACGCGCGCCTCGGTCTCGAACGGCAGCCAGTCGCGCAGGTCGATTTCCCACACGTCGAGATCGCTGTTTTCCGTCACCTTCACCGTCACCGGGTTTTGCGAATTCTTGGTGATCCCGTGATAGACATTGCCCGTCATCAGGAAATTCGCGGTCCGGCTGCCATCGAGCGGCGCAATCGAGTCGTCCACGTCATCGACCGAATCCAGCGCCCCGCCATTGAGGTGCTTGAACACGTTGTCACAGATCGACAGTCCGTTGATGTAATGCCCCGGCCCGTGCGGCCGGATCAGGATGAAGTTCGACCAGCTGGCAATCCCGTTCGCGGTGAAGATATTGCCGTTGATCGTCAGGCCGCCAAAGGAAAACTCCCCCGACAGTTCCGGCGCCGGATCATGCTCATTGGCCCATTCGATATAGCTGTTGTCCACGTAGTTGCCGATGATCGTGGTCTTGACGTTGGTATTGGTCAGCACGATCCCGGCACTGATCTGGCCATCGGGCTCGTTATCCCCCTGGAACCAGTGATTTCCGGTGATCAGGTTGCCATTACCGCCGAACACTCCGAAATGGCGGAACTTCACCGCCCGGTTGTCGCGGATCTTGGTGTCGTTGGCATTGGTGTTGAAGGCAATGGTCGTTCGGTCCTGCACCCGCAACACCTGCTCGTTCGACAGGAACTGACAGCGGTCGATCAGCATCCCCGCGCAACCCTGGTCGCAAGAGGTAATCCCGCGATCCTTGGGGCCGGTGAAGAAACAGTCCTTCACATGGAAGATCAGCCCGCCACGCGGCAGCATGATGCCACTGGCCGCCCCGGCACACAGGAACTCGACGTCCTCCAGCACGAAGCGTTGCAGGTTCTCGAACCCCACGAAATCCATGATGTATTGGAACCGGGTGAAGGTATAGGTCTGGCTCGATGGCGGCACGCCCAGAGGCGAAGACAGGAACACCTGGTTGTTGGCGGCATTCACGTCACGCACATAGATCTCGCGCCCCACGCCCTGCGCAGCCGTCACCAGCGCGCCAATGGGGATCGACCCCGCATTGGTCACATTGTCCAGCCGGTCAGGGTTGGCCACGGTCCAGGTGCCCGTTGCGGTGTGCACCTCGTCATCCCAGTTGGCGCTCGGCAGGCAGCTGAACTGCCCGTTGCGGATCACCCGCCTGTTGGCATAGCTCACCTTGTTGCCCACAACGGCGGCCATGTCGATCGGCCCGTCCAGCTGCACCCGGCGCCCCATCATGTCCAGGCTTTCGTGGTCGCCATGGTTCAGCATCGCCTGAAAGGCCTTCTTGAACCCCTGCAACTCGTCGCCCCCGAACGCATCCGCATAGGCAGGCAGGTTGAAACTGCCGGCCAGCACCAGCCGGGCGCTGTCGGGCATGTCCAACTGGCCCTGAAAGCGCACCGGCGATTGCAGCGTCAGGTTCGACGCGATCCGATAGGTGCCCTCGCTGACCAACAACTCGCGCCCGGCCGCAGCTGTATCGGCGGCGGCAAAGGCTCCGGTGTCATCGGTCACGCCATCGCCCGCCGCGCCGAAATCCTTCACATCCACCCAGTCCATCATCTTGCGCAGGAAGACGTGGGTCACATCCTCGATCTTGACCGACTCGATTCGGATGGTGCCCCCGTTGCCGCCGGTCAGGTCCAGCCCGAAATGCCCATAGGCGGCATCCTCGCCCCAGGCCATGTCGACGCCGCCGCGATCCCCGATGCCGACAATCGCAGAGACGGTCACCACCTCACCATAGGCGGTCATCGCCGTTGTCGGCCCGACCTCCGTCACCCCCGCGACATGGGCGTTGTTGGCCTGCCCGGCCCACCCCGCGATCCGCACGGACGGGATGGCACCCGACAGCGACTTCACCCGTGCCGATATGCGCAGATAGAGCCCCGGCAGTATCGGCGTTTCCGCCATGTAGCGGATGCGCGTGGTCGTTTCGGTCTTCAGGATCTCCAGACAGGTGCCGAAATCCTGATCCGCCGGCACCAGCACGCCAAAGCCGGATGTGGCCCAGGTATCGGTGCCGGGTGTGCCGTCCTCCCGGCTCCAGACAGAGAGCCCCTCGGAAAATGCCGGCGGCATCAGGTTCAGCCCGTCGGTGATCACTTGGTTCATGTCAAACCCCTTTTGCGCATGCATGGGCAGAACCCACGCCTTCGACCCCTGCGGGCGGTGTCTGGCCCGAGGGATGTCTCGATTGTTCACGATATTCAGAGAGAAGCGCCGGGCGCTCCTTCAGGCCCGGTTGATGCCCAGACTTACAGGGCCAGGGTTAAAATGCGGTTAATCTTGCGGCAGGTTTCAGGCACCCAGATACTGCCCGCGCAGCACGGTCACACCCGCGATGCGCCAGCGCCCGTCGATCTGCACCATCTCGTAGTCCAGAACATGCGCGCCTCCGGCCGGGTCCAGAATCTGCACCCGCTGGACCAGCCTGTCGCCCTCCTCCCGCAATCCCAGGAAGGTCGTTTCCCCCGGCTGCCAGACCATCGGATAGCCGCGTTCCACCATCGCGCCGAAATACATGGGGTGCTGGAACATCTGCTGAATCGTCGGGCTGGCAAAGGTCCAGGCGGTAAAGACGTTGCCGGTTGAAAACGCATCCAGCTGGCTCTGGATGGTGCTCTCGATCTCCGGGTTCGCGGGCAGCCGCTCCTGCGCCGCCGCGCCAAGGGGCATCAGCATGAACATCACGGTGATAAGGAACATGCGCATGGTCGGCCTCCCGCCGGTTGTCCCACTCCTCTGCAAAGACCTAGCACGCAGCCCCGCCGCGTCCAGCGCCACACGCACACCCGCTTTCCGCGACCATGGCTTCTCCTTGCGAAAATACTCCCGCCGGAGGCAGACCACCGGTGCCACCTGCGCCCGGATCGGCTCTGATGCACCGCGCCCGCAACCCGTTCGTGGCAACGCGGCCCGAGGAGGGCCCCGCAAGGGCTTGACGAGGGCCGCTTCCCGGTCGACGCCGGCAGGCGGCGAAACCGTTTTCCGTATGCACGGGGGGTGTACGGGGGGTGTACAGGGGGTGTACGCATGGCGCCCCCGGATCGGGCCCTAGGCTTGCGACATAAATTGTCCAGAAATTATTCCCACACGAATTATTCTTGCGCTGCACCTGCAAAATGAATATCACCCTTGCAGCAAAACGACCGGAGAGATTCCATGCCGCATGACGGAGCGCCCATGCCCACAGATTCGCCCGAGGCCATCCTGCTGCCCGACCTGCTCACCCTGACTGCTGCCGCCATCGCGCCGGTCGAAACCCTGCTGGATGTCGCGACCACCAGACTGCGCGGGAAGGTCAGTCAAGACGGGCGTGTCTCTGGCAGAAAACTTGAGGAAAATCAGGTTGCTGCCCATGGTCTGGCCTGGCTCGCCACCTATGTGGAGGCGCTGCGCCAGATGCAGGCCTGGGCCGAGCGGCTCACCGCTGACGGCACATTCGGAGAGACCGAGGCGCTGCTGCATCAGATCGCATTCGGCGAATATCTCTGGCAGATCTATGGCGGCATCCCGATGAGCCAGGGCGAAATGCTGCGACCGCAAGATATCGGCCTCACCCAGGACGACCAGCGCGCCCTGATGACGCCCGAGATCATGACCCTGACCCAGTCCGGCAACACCCAGGCCGCACGCACGAAACTCGTTGAAATCATGCAGGAAATTGCGGGTTCGGACACGGTTGGCACGACCGGTCTCGACGATGAACTGGAAATGATCCGCGACCAGTTTTCCCGCTACGCCCGCGAACGCGTTGAACCCAATGCCCATGACTGGCACCTCAAGGATGAACTCATCCCGATGGAAATCATCGAGGAGCTGGCAGAGATGGGCGTATTCGGCCTGACCATCCCCGAGGAATACGGCGGTTTCGGCCTCTCCAAAGCCTCCATGGTCGTGGTCTCCGAGGAACTCAGCCGCGGCTATATCGGGGTCGGCTCGCTCGGGACACGGTCCGAAATCGCGGCGGAACTCATCATCTGTGGCGGCACGGAAGAGCAGAAAAATCAATGGCTTCCCAAGATCGCCAGCGGGGAGATTCTGCCCACGGCGGTGTTTACCGAACCCAATACCGGGTCCGATCTCGGGTCCTTGCGCACCCGCGCGGTCAAGACCGACGAAGGCTGGGAAATCACCGGCAACAAGACCTGGATCACCCACGCCGCGCGCACCCATGTGATGACGCTTCTGGCCCGCACCGACCCCGACACCACGGACCACCGGGGCCTCTCCATGTTCCTCGCCGAAAAGACCCCCGGCACAGACGAAAACCCCTTCCCGACCGAGGGCATGACAGGGGGCGAGATCGAAGTGCTCGGCTATCGCGGCATGAAGGAATACGAGCTTGGCTTCGACGGCTTCAAGGTGAAGGAAGAAAACCTTCTGGGTGGCCAGACCGGGCAGGGCTTCAAGCAGCTCATGCAGACGTTTGAGTCCGCCCGCATCCAGACCGCCGCCCGCGCCATTGGCGTCGCTCAGGCCGCGCTCGATGTGGCGATGCAGTATGCGCAGGACCGCAAGCAGTTCGGGAAGTCGCTGATCGAGTTTCCCCGCGTCTCCGGCAAGCTGGCCATGATGGCGGTGGAGATCATGATCGCCCGGCAACTGACCTATTATTCCGCCTGGCAGAAGGACCACGACAAGCGTTGTGACCTGGAGGCCGGGATGGCCAAGCTGCTCGGCGCCCGCGTGGCATGGGCGGCGGCGGATAACGGGCTACAAATCCATGGCGGCAACGGCTTTGCGCTGGAATACAAGATTTCCCGCATCCTCTGCGACGCGCGTATCCTCAATATCTTCGAGGGGGCTGCCGAAATTCAGGCGCAGGTGATCGCCCGCAGGCTTCTGGGCTGATCCTCACCCGATTGGCTCAAAGACGGCCCGCCCCTCACCCGGCGGGCCGTTTTCTTTTCAGGGCGTCACTCCGGCTGACAGATTTCGCCCGCCGTGATCGCCCTGATCGTGCGCAAGACCAGCCCGGCGATGATCACCACCAGCACCACCAGCAGCACGGTTCCGATGGTCTTATGCGCCGCAGACCCTGCCGCGCCCGCATAGACGAAACTGGCGATGGTGACGGCGGCAAAGGGGAAGCTCAGCGCCCAGAAGGACAAGGCGAAAGGCAGGCGGATGATACGGGGCAGCTGCATGGCAACCAGCAGGGTAAAGAAATAGGCCGCATTGAGCAGGATCAGCCCGAAAGGCCCGGCATCACCCGTCAGCCGCACCCAGGCCACGAAGGCCACGGCGGGCGGGGCAATCAGGATCACCAGCGTCGGCTGCAACCGGCCCGGCAGCGGATCGTGGAACACCAGCCGGTTGATCACCAGCGTCAGCAGCACGATCCAGAAGATCAGCCCGACCGACATGAAGTACCAGCTGAGGTGCACATAGCCCAGTTGCACCCCTGCAATCGGCACGATCACATTGCCCACGGCAGGGATGAACCACGCCGGCGACAATTGCCCATGCATGAAGGATCGCGTGCCGATCCAGCCGGACACAACCGCCAGCGTCAGCACCGCCTGCAAGGCCGCGCCAGCGAGCCACAGCGCTTGCGCCAGCGCCTCCGACCGGCTGAGGGACGCGGTTGCCAGCAGCAGCAGAGAGATCGAGATCGCCGGGAAAAAGGCCAGCTTTACCGGGTGATTCCATTCCGCCCGCACCGCCCCGCCGTGCCGCATCGCCTTGGCCGCGTAGAACATGGCGATGATCACGAACACCGCGATGGTCCCGAAATAGGCGATGTCAGAGGCCAGCGAGGACAGCCCGTAAGCCGTTTCCGCCGCATGCAGCGCCAATGCCAGACCGGACAGTCCCATGACGATGGCGAAGAAGGTGACGTGGAAATGCTCCAGCCGGGTGGCAGAGGGTGCGGTGGCATCGGACATGGGCGGGCTCCTGCGGGCAATGTTGCCTGTGTCAATTACATCGGAGCCATGGCGCAGGCCTTGACCCAAGTCAACCGCGACACCGAGGCCGAAACGCAACCCGGCGCAGTCCCTTTAGCAGGGGCTGCGCCGGATTCTGTTTTCAGTCTGCCGGTCAGCAGGGGCGCACGTCCACCCGGCCATCGGCCCGTTTGTAGGCGCATTGGCCGGTCTGGTTGTTGCGGGCAACTTCCGCGCCAATGGCAGCACCTGCCAGAGAAAGACCGACGGTCCAGCCGGTATTCGCGTCCAGCAGTTCCGCCATGGCGAAACCACCAAGCGCGCCAAGCGCCGCGCCGCCGTAAATCTGTTCTTCGGGGGTGCAGGCAGCACCAGCCAGCAGCGCAACAACCGCGGTAATGGTCAAATACTTCCGCATGAGAAATCTCCTTCCCAGGTTAGGCATTGCCTATCGAATGCCCAACAAAGACTATCAGGCTCACGAAATCCTGTCTTGATCTGGCGCAAACCCCTGTCAATCTGGCGAGGACCTGCCGAAAGCCCCGATCGCATGAACCCCGTCCTGCGCAAACCCTTGCCGCTGCTTTTCTTTTTACTGACCCTTGCGGGTTGCCTGAGGGATGAGAGCGTGACCGGCTACGCAGCCGGGATCTGGGAACTGGAGACGGACGAGGCGGTGCGGATCACGCTCGACCTGACGGCGCGCGGTCGGATCTCGGGCCATGGACCGTGCAACCGCTATTCGGCCCCGCAGACAGCCCCCTACCCCTGGTTCGAACCCGGCCCGTTGGCCAGCACCCGCGCCATTTGCCCCGACCTGGCAGCCGAGCAGAGGTTCCTTGCGGCGCTGTCTGGCATGACCCTGGCAGAAGTGTCGGGCCCCGTTCTGATCCTGTCCAACGACTCAGACGACACGCTGGAATTTCGCTTGATCTCACCGGATTGAAGACACGGCCTTGACCTGGACCGCTCCGAAGCCGGGGCCAAATCGAAAAGGAATCCACATGCCTACAGTTCTGGTCACCGGCGCATCGGGCTATATTGCCAAGCACATCGTCCTGCGCCTGTTGCGCGCCGGGTATCATGTGCGCGGCTCCGTCCGGGATGCCGCCAAGGCGCAGGCCCTGCGCGACGCGCTTGCCGCCCATCTGCCCGATGGTCAGGCCGATACCCATCTTTCCACCGTCACGCTCGACCTTTTACACGACGATGGCTGGACCGAGGCGGCCACCGGGACCGACGCCGTCCTGCACACGGCCTCGCCCTTTCCCATGGTCCAGCCCAAAGACCCGCAAGAGCTGATCGCCCCGGCGGTCGAAGGCGCGCGGCGGGCGATCCGTGCCGCGCGCGATGCAGGTGTGACGCGGGTGATCCTGACCTCCTCGGTCGCGGCGGTGTCGGGCTGCGACCTGCCGCCGGACCGCGCCACCTATGACGAGCGCGACTGGTCCGATCCCACCTATCCGGGCATCACGCCCTATTCCGTTTCCAAGACGCTCGCCGAAAAAGCCGCGTGGGACATGGTGGCCTCTGACGCGCCCGGAATCGGGCTGACCACCATCAATCCGGGCTTCGTGGTCGGCGCACCGCTTGACGGCCATTACGGAACCTCGCTGGCCGTGATCGAGCGCCTCCTGGCGGCGCGGGATCCGATGCTGCCGTATTTCGGCTTCACCACGGTCGATGTGGGCGACATCGCCGAAATGCATCTGCGCGCCTTGCAGCGCGACGAAACCATCGGGCAGCGGCTGATCGGGGTTGCCGATTTCCTCTGGTTCACGGAAATGGCCGAGCATCTGGCCCGCGCGTTCCCGGACCGAAAGATCGTGACCCGCCGCGCTCCGAATGTCGTCGTCCGTGTCCTCGGACTGTTCGACCCGGCGATCCGGTCGATCGTGCCTGCACTCGGGGTCCGCACCGATGTCGATGCCAGCCGCGCGCGGGACATGTTGGACATGACTTTCCGCGATCCCCGCGACAGCCTGTCTGACACCGCCCAATGGCTTTTGGATCAGGGCCGCGTCTGACCCCGCGCCAGCCGGTCCACAAACCGTTGCCGCGCGGCAGGCAGCGGCTTTTCGCCAAGCGCCCTGGCCAGATGCCCGGACAGGAAATGCCCGGTGACGGACAGACCACTCAGGACATCCTCCGCCCCCGCATCCGAACGCCCCAACAGGCTGGCGGGCAAGGGCAACAGCCGGTCGGCCCAATCCCCCGCCCCCGTCCGGGTCACGGCCCGGCCGGTGCGCGGCGAGATATAGGCGAGATCGTCATTCTTTCCGGTGACCGCGCAAGCGCTGAGGTCGAGCCCAAACCCCATCTCATCGAGCAGTGCCAGTTCCCACCTGAGATAGGCATAGCCCCATTGCGCGGCACCAAGCGCGTCCAGCAGGGCGATGGACCTGGCGTATAGCTCCGGGTGCGGTTCCCGCTCCGGCAGGCAGAAGGTCAGCAGGCTGCAAACGGCGGTCAGCCCCGCCAAGGCCAGCGGGTCGCCCATGACCTCGGCCGCCCGCCCTTGCAAGGGTTCGACCGTATAGGCCCCCAGATGATCTTCCAGCCGCGCCCGCCAGGCCACGTCCAATTGCGCGCCGGGTTGCAGAACGGGCGCCATCCGACGCCCTGCGCCCCCGCGCACAACGCCCGCATGCCGCCCACGGGACGGGGTGAAAACCTCGATGATCGCGGCGCTCTCGCCATGCTTGCGCACCGCCAGAAGAACGCCCTCGTCGCGCCAATCCATGGGGCCGATCCTATCGGGCTGGCGGATTTGTCCAAGCGCTAAATACGGCAGACCTGAGCCCGCCACCTGTCCATGGCAATGCGGGTCGACGAGGCCTCCGGCGCAAGCCGGGGGTTGAGGAGGCGCGCTCCCGGGTCGACGCCGGAGGCGGCGAAACCGCTTAGGTCAGGCCCGGCTCGTCCAGCAGATGCCGCCCGGCCCGGTCCTCCAGCTCGATCACCCACAGATCCGGGTCCATATCCCGTTGCCGCCGGATCGAGCCATCCACATCGGCCTCGCCGCCCTCGGTCAGAACGATCCAGGCCCGCTCGCCGGTCATCAGGTCGAAACTGCGCTGGAAAAGCCGCGCCTTCCCGTCCAGAGTCGCCAGTTTCACCAGCACCGCGCCGCCGGTATCGTCCCCATGGGCCACCACATAGGCGGGAATATCGGCAAGCCGCAGCCGCGCCAGATAGGCTTTGACCCAGAATTCCGTTGTCAATCGCATCTTTCTGCGCCTCGCTTTGAACCGAACCGGGCGCCGCGCCGACCCATGCTCATGTAACTGTTACAGGGAAGGTCCAGTCCAATGAATTTCACTTTGTCCAAGCGCTCCTGGGGATTGCTGGCCGCAATGTTCCTGCTCAATCTCGCTGTCATGTCCGGTACGGTCACGGGCATCATTCCCGATCTTCTGCGCATGCTGGCTGCCGTCGGGGCCCTTGTCTCCATCGGTGTGGACTGGCGGCAATCGCGGCTTGGCTAGGCCCGGTCAGTTCCCGTCGCGGAAATCGAGCCCCATCTCCGAGTAGCGCTCGGCCTCGTCCAGCCAGCCGGGGCGCACCTTGACCTGCAGGAACAGGTGCACCTTGCGGCCCAGGAACTCCTCCAGTTCCGCCCGTGCGGCCTGGCTGACGGCCTTGATCGTCTCGCCCTTCTTGCCAAGAAGGATGCCCTTGTGCCCGTCGCGGGCGACATAGATCACCTGGTCGATCCGGGCCGAGCCATCCTTGCGCTCTTCCCAGTTTTCCGTCTCGACGGTCAGCTGATAGGGCAGTTCCTGGTGCAGCCTCAGCGTCAGTTTCTCGCGCGTCATTTCCGCCGCGATCATCCGCATCGGCAAGTCTGCGATCTGATCCTCGGGGTAGAGCCAGGGGCCTTCGGGCAGGTTCTGGGCCAGCCACATGCGCAGGTCGTCCACCCCATGCCCCTTCTCGGCAGAGATCAGGAAGGTCTTCTCGAACGGGAAAGCCTCGTTCATCTTCTGCGTCAGGGCCAGAAGGTCCTCGGCCTTGACCCGGTCGATCTTGTTGATGGCCAGCGCCACGCGCCGCCCCTCGGCCCGCTCTGACAATCCGTCCAGAATGGCCTGCGCGCCATGAGTCAGCCCGCGATGCGCCTCGATCAACAGCACCACCAGGTCGGCATCCGCCGCCCCGGTCCAGGCCGCCGCGACCATCGCGCGATCCAGCCTGCGGCGCGGACGGAACAGGCCGGGCGTGTCCACAAACACGATCTGGCTGTCACCTTCCAAAGCCACGCCCCGAATGCGCGCCCGCGTCGTCTGCACCTTATGCGTCACGATCGAGACCTTGGCCCCGACCATCCGGTTCAAAAGAGTGGACTTGCCCGCATTGGGTTCCCCGATCAGGGCGACAAAGCCCGCGCGTGTGGTCATGATCTCTCGCATCCTTCAACAGTCATGGCCGCGTTTAGCGGGTTTCCCCCCGCCTGACCAGTTCTCTGACGGCCAATGGGCGGAGCGGCGGAAGGCTCTTGCAAGAGCCTTTTTCGCGGCCCGTCAGGGCCGCGCGGGTCGACGTGCCGAAGGCACGGCGAAATCCCTGACCGCATCACTGGTTGGCAAGCCGCGCCAGCATCGCCCGGGCCGCCGCCTGTTCGGCCTGGCGCTTGGACCCGGCCTCGGCCCGAGCCGTTTCGCCCTGCTCCATCCGCACCTCGACGACGAAAACCGGCGCGTGGTCGGGCCCCGACCGGGCAATCTCCACATAGGTCGGCGGAACCATGCGCCGGGCTTGCGCCCATTCCTGCAGACTGGTCTTGGGGTCGCGGGAATCGGCCTCGACCGTCGCCACGCGATCCCCCCAAAGCCGCAGGATCATGTCCCGCGCCACCTCGTAGCCCGCATCGCGATAGACGGCGGCAATCACCGCCTCCATCGCGTCGCCAAGCAGCGCGTTCTTGCGCCGCCCGCCTGTCTTCATCTCGGACTTGCCCAGTTTCAGCACCGCGCCAAGGTCGATCTCGCGCGCCACGTCGGCGCAGGTTTCCTTGCGCACCAGCGCGTTGAACCGTGGGGCCAGCTGACCTTCGGGCGCGTGTTTGTCCTGGTCCAGCACCGCCTCGGCCAACACCAGCCCAAGCACCCGGTCGCCCAGGAACTCCAGCCGCTGGTTGTCGGGCCGCGTGGGCGAGGACAGCGAGGAATGGGTGAGCGCCCGGATCAAGAGATCAGGGCGCTCGAACTCATGACCAAGCCGGTCGCAAAAGGCTATGAGATCCTTGGCCAGCTTCACTCGATCGCCCGGAAGAAACGGTCGGACCGCCAGGTCCAGAAATAGACCATCCGTTCGCCCGCAGACGAGAACATGATCCGGTCGGCGCGGCCGATAATGTTTTCATAGGGCACCATGCCGACACCGCCGATGGATTGCGGGAAGCGGCTGTCCTGGCTGTTGTCGCGGTTGTCGCCCATCACGAAGTAATGGCCCTCGGGCACGGTGAAGACAGGGGTGTTGTCGCCGAAGCTGCCATCCTCGATGTTCAGCACCGAATGGCTGACGCCGCCCGGCAGGGTCTCGGTAAAGCGTTCCTTCTCGCAATCGCCGCCAAGCCCCACGGGCGCGTTGGCACAGCGCGGGCGGTGTTGGACCGGGCCTTGCGGCTCGAACGTCTCGATGAACGGATCCTGCGGTTCCAGCGCGGCGGCGACCCAATCGGCATTGGTGCCGGTTTCCGCATCGTATTCGCTGATATAGAGCACCCCGTCGCGCATCTGGATGCGGTCGCCGGGCAGGCCCACGACGCGCTTGATGAAGTCGGTGCCATTGACCGGATGGCGGAACACCACCACGTCGCCACGCTCAGGCTCCGACCCGAAGATACGGCCCGAGAAGGGACACATCGCAAAGGGGCAGGAATAGCGCGAATAGCCATAGGCCATCTTGTTGACGAACAGGAAATCGCCGATCAGCAGCGTGTCCTTCATCGACCCCGAGGGGATCCAGAAGGGTTGGAAGAACAGGGTGCGGAAGACCCCTGCGATCAGAAGGGCATAGATGACCGTTTTCACGGTTTCCCAGATGCCGTCCTTCTTCGTGGCTGCTGCTGCCATGGGTCCTGCCTTTTTCTACGCGACTTTACGGGGTTTTGACATGAGGGCTTGGCGGGAAAGAGTCAAGCAAGCGACCGTCCCGGCGGCGTTGGCGGCGCCGGTTGCCAGGCCATGCCCTCGGGATAGGCATAAATCACCACGAAGGCCTGCGCCCAGGGCATGTCGTCGGTCAGGCTGACATGGATGGCGGCCTCCATCCCCTCGGGTGTCATGGCGTCCAGCCGTTCGCGCGCCCATCCCGTGACATGCATGATCGGCTGGCCGGTGCGCAGGTTCGTGACCGCCATATCCTTCCACGCGATCCCCATGCGCAGACCGGTCCCGAGCGCCTTGGAACAAGCCTCTTTCGCGGCCCATCTCTTGGCATAGGTGGCGGCGGGGGTCTGCGTGCGTTCGGCGCGGCGCTGTTCCGTTTCGGTGAACACGCGATTGCGGAACCGGTCGCCATGGCGATCCAGCACGCCCTGAATGCGCTCGATATTGGCCAGGTCGGTGCCGACGCCAAGGATCATCTCAGTCCCTCTCGATATCGTAAACGGTAATGCGGTCCGCCCCGCCGCACAGCGCCACAAGGCGTGCGCCAAGCACCTGATGACGGGGGTCGGCAGCGTAGCGGGCCAATGCGTCCCGATCCTCGAACCGTGCAATGAAGCCATAGGGATAGCCCGGCGACTTGCCTTCCATGTCGATATTCACGCCGTGACTCAGGCCGAGAAATCCGGGGATCTCCGCCGTCAGGCGTTCAAGCCCCTCCATCACATCCCGACACTCGCTCAGATCGGAGGCATCCCTCAGCCCCAACATGACCACATGCTCGATCATGCCAGCCGCGCCGTCAGGATCTTGATTGCCGCTGCCCCGAACAGCGCCGCGAAGGCCAGTTCGAACCAGCGGCGGGCAGCGGTGTAGGCCCGCACGACCCCACGCCCCGAGAACAGCACACCATAGCCCAGGAAGATCACCGCAGAGACCGTGGACAAGGCCGCGAAGGTGCCCAGAAGCGTGACAAGCGGCGCGCCGGGCGGCACAACCA
The DNA here is from genome assembly GCF_030732985.1 of Nioella sp. MMSF_3534. Lineage (GTDB taxonomy): Bacteria > Pseudomonadota > Alphaproteobacteria > Rhodobacterales > Rhodobacteraceae > Nioella. The sequence goes on along the minus strand of NZ_JASHJX010000024.1, from coordinate 13,061 downwards.
CGGCATAGACCGCGCCCCAGGCCAGGATCGCCTTTGGGTTGGTCAGATGCACAAGGAAACCGCGCCGGAAATGGCCCGTTGCCCCGGCGTCCCTCAATGACAGCCCCTTACCCCGCGTCAGAGCCGACCGCAGGGATTTCGCAGCTAGAAACAGCAGGTAGCCCGCCCCGATATAGCGCAAGACCTCGGCCATCCAGGCATTGGCGAGCATCAGCGCCCCCATCCCGGCCATGGCCGCCAGACCCCATAGCGCAGACCCGGTCCAGACACCCGCCCCGGTCAACACGCCCGCGCGGCGCCCCTGCCCCATGGCTGTGCCCGCAATGGTCAGCGTGGCGGGTCCGGGACTGCCGCCCGCCAGCCCCCAAGCCAGCAGAAGCGCTGCGAATTCATAGCCGGTCATTTGCTGCCCGTCGGTGCAGGGGCCGGTGCGTTGCCGCTCAGCACCGGGGTGACGGTGCCCGTGGCCTGATTGACGGTGATGGTCAAAATCTGGTCCCAACTGGCCACGCCGCTGACGGTTTCAATGGGGATCGTCACGCTCAGGCCAATTGCCGCGTCATAGCTGGCTTCAACCTCGGCCATGTTCAGCCAGCCGAAGCCGATATTGTTCTCGCTCGAAATCAGCGCGCAGTGCTGCCAGGGGTCTTCCGGGTGCGGATAGGTCACCATGACATGGAAGCTCCCGCCCGCCGGTTCGCCGACATCCAGAGCAATCACCCGGATCGCGCCATTGGCAAATTCGCGGATCGTTTCCTCGTAGGGGCCATAGGTGTTGCGGGCATTGGCCTCGAACGTATCGCAATCGCGCATGGTCTGCGCGGCGAGCGGTGTGGCGACAAGAATGGCGGCTGTGGTCAGGCAGGCAAGCCTCATGCGCGGGCCTCCTCGATCAGGCGCTGCATTTCATGGATCGCGGGGGTGAGACCGCGGAAGATGGCCTCGCCGATCAGGAAATGGCCGATATTGAGCTCCATCACCTCGGGGAAGGCCGCGACCGGCTGCACGGTGTCATAGGTCAGCCCGTGGCCCGCATGCACCTCCAGCCCGAGGGAATTGGCGAAGGCGGACATCTCGCGCAACGCCTCCAGCTCCCGGTCGCGGTCGTCAAAACGGCCCTCGGCATGGGCGTCGCAATAGGCGCCCGTGTGCAGTTCGATCACCTCGGCCCCGATCCGGTGCGCGGCCTCGATCTGGCGCATATCGGCGGCGATGAAGATCGACACCCGGCAGCCTGCCTCACGCAAGGGCGCGATGTAATGGGCCAGCCGGTTTTCCTCGCGCGCCACTTCCAGCCCGCCCTCGGTCGTCCTCTCCTCGCGCTTTTCGGGCACGATGCAAACCGCATGGGGTTTGTGGCGCAGCGCGATCTTCTGCATCTCGTCCGTCGCCGCCATCTCGAAATTCAGGGGCACGGTCAGCGCCGCCATCAGCCGCTCGATATCGTCATCCGAGATATGCCGCCGATCCTCGCGCAGATGCGCGGTGATCCCGTCGGCCCCGGCCTGTTCCGCCAACAGGGCAGCGCGCACCGGGTCCGGCACATCGCCGCCGCGTGCGTTCCGAACAGTTGCCACATGGTCGATATTCACCCCGAGCCGGGGACGGCTGGTCATGGTCATTCTCCTACAAGACGCGCCCCGAAGGGCTCAGTCGGCCCGGTTCTCGGCCTGCCTGCGCATCTTGTTCATCTTCGAGCGCAGCTTGGCAAGGCGTCGCTGCTGATATGCGCGGATCACGGGGACCGAAAGGTAATAGCAGACCGTGCCGCAGATCAGCCCGGGAATGATGCCACCGACCATGAACGGAAAGAACAGATCATTGTAGAAGGACAGCAACTCGTCCCAATGGGCACGCTCGGGCGTGAACATGGCCAGGAAGTTGTGCTTCAGATCGCGCCAGGCCCCTGCGAAGGCATGGCCGATATTGCCGCCGATTCCCCCCGCCTCGGTGCCAAGCAGGAAATGCCCGGTATGGATCGAGATCAGCGCAATCGGCAGATAGGTCAGCGGATTGCCGATGAAGGTCGCCAGCAGCGCGGCCAGGATGTTTCCGCGCATGAGCCGGGCAATCAGGGCCGCAATGATGAAATGCAGGCCGAAGAACGGGGTGAATACCGTGAACGCCCCGGCAAACACGCCGCGCGCGATGGTCTCGGGGGTGCCGGGCAGGCGATGAAGGCGATACTTGATATACTGGATGGCCCGGCCCCACCCGCCCCGCGGGTAGAACCAGTGCGCGACCACTGTCATCCAGTGGCGGGAATCTCTGCGCTTGAACACCATGGGGTGTTCGCCCTCCAAAGCTCTTCCCGCGTCAGGGCCGCCGGTCCAGGTTCCGGAAGCGCTCCAACGTGGCAACATCACTGTCGGCCTCAACGGCCATCATCACGGCGTGCAAATGCTCGGCGTCTCTTACTTCTATATCGATAAGGAGGCGGAAAAAGTCCGGTTTCCTGTCAATGAAGTGCAAGTCCGAGATATTGGCGTTCTGTTCGCCGATCAATGTGCAGATTCGCCCCAGGACACCCTGATCGTTGCTGATCGTGACATTGATGGTGACGTTGTGAACGGCAGCGTGGCGGCCTTCGGTCCAGTGCACATCCATCCAGTTGTCGGCCATGGCATCGAGATCGGCCAAGGCCGGGCAGTCAATCGCATGCAGAATCGGCCCGCGCCCCTTGTAGGGCACCCCCACGATCCGTTCCCCCGGCACCGGCTGGCAGCACTGGGCCCGGTTCATCTCGGCCCCGCTTGGCAGGCCGATCACCGGGCGACCAACGGTTTCTTGCGACTCCGGCTTGCCTACGAGTTCGGGGTAGAGCTTGGCCACCACCTCGCGCGCCGACAGTTCCGCGGCCCCGATTCGGGCCAGAACCTCGTCGGCACTGGCGATGTGCATGGTCTTCGCAGCGGTTTCGAGCGCCTTGTCCGTGGCCTTCTTGCCCACATGCTCGAACGCCACGCGCGCCAGTTCCTGCCCAAGCCGAATATAGCGACCCCGGTCCTCCTCGCGCAGCAGCCGCCGGATCGCGGCCTTGGCGCGGCCCGTGGTCACGATGTCGATCCATGTGGCCTGCGGGCTCTGGCCCTCGGCGGTCATGATCTCGACGGACTGGCCGTTCTTCAACCGGGTCCACAGCGGCACGCGGATGCCATCGACCTTGGCCCCCACACAGCTATGCCCGATCCGCGTGTGGATCGCATAGGCGAAATCCAGCGGCGTCGCGCCCTTGGGCAGCTTGACCACATCGCCCTTGGGCGTGAAGCAGAAGACCTGGTCGGAATACATCTCCAGCTTCACATGTTCGAGGAACTCATCGTGATCCTCGGCCATCTCGAAGCGTTCGGTCAGCCCGGCCAGCCATTTCGCGGGATCGACGGCAAAGGGGTTCTCGGCCCGCACCCCATCCTTGTAAGACCAATGCGCCGCAACCCCCGCCTCGGCCACCTCGTGCATCTGGCGGGTGCGGATCTGCACCTCGACCCGCTTGCCGTCGCGGCCTGACACGGTGGTGTGGATCGAGCGATAGCCGTTCGATTTGGGTTGGCTGATATAGTCCTTGAACCGCCCCGGCACCGATTTCCAGCGCTGATGAATAGCCCCGAGCACACGGTAGCAATCGTCCTCGCTATTGGTGATCACGCGAAACCCGTAGATGTCCGACAAGCGCGAGAAGGCCAGATCCTTCTCCTGCATCTTGCGCCAGATCGAGAAGGGCTTCTTCGCGCGGCCGAGTACGTCACCGGTGACACCGTGCTTCTCCATCTCCAGCTCGATATCGTCGGTAATCTTGGGGATGACGTTGCCCGATTCCTTCTGCAACGTCACGAAGCGGCGCATGATCGACTTGCGCGCATCCGGGTTCAGAACGGCGAAGGACAGGTCCTCCAGCTCGTCCCGCATCCACTGCATCCCCATGCGGCCCGCAAGCGGCGCATAGATATCCATCGTCTCGCGCGCCTTCTGGGCCTGCTTTTCCGGGCGCATATGCTTGATGGTGCGCATATTGTGCAGCCGGTCGGCCAGCTTCACCAGGATCACCCGCAGATCCTTGGACATCGCCATGAACAGCTTGCGGAAGTTCTCGGCCTGCTTGGTCTCGCGGCTGGAAAGCTCCAGATTGGTCAGCTTGGTGACACCATCGACCAGTTCCGCCACATCCGCGCCGAACCGACCGGCGATCTCGGTATAGGTGCCCTTGGTGTCCTCGATCGTGTCGTGCAGCAGAGCGGTGGCGATGGTGGCGTCGTCCAGCCGCTGCTCGGTCAGGATCGCGGCCACCTCGACCGGGTGCGTGAAATAGGGCTCACCCGACCGGCGATACTGCCCCTCATGCATGTCCTTGGCATAGGCATAGGCCCCGCGCAGTAGGGCCTCGTTGCATTTCGGGTTGTAATTGCGGACCAGGCTCAGAAGGTCTTCGACGTCGATCATGCCTGTCCTGTTCCGATCAGAAGCCTCAGCGCTGGCCCTGCGCTTCCATCAGCTGCCGCAGCATCTGCTCTTCCGACATGTCGTCGGCGGCGGGGCGGTCGGCTTCGACGCCCTGCAGCAGGGCCATCGCGTCCTCTTCCGGCTCATCGACCTCGATCTGGGTCTGGTTCGACTCGATCAGGCGTTCGCGCAGGTCATCGGCGAGCTGGGTTTCCTCGGCGATCTCGCGCAGGGACACGACCGGGTTCTTGTCGTTGTCACGATCCACGGTGATCGGGCTGCCAGCCGAGATCTCACGCGCCCGGTGGGCGGCGAGCATCACCAGTTCGAACCGGTTCGGAACCTTGTCAACGCAGTCTTCAACCGTCACGCGGGCCATATCATTCTCCGGAATGTGTTGCAGGAGGGGGGCGCAAGGTCCCTACTTATCCACCGCTCCCCGGAAAGACAAGGCCCGAATCCCCTTCAATCGGGCGGATTTCGGCCAGGTCTTCCGCCGGTAGCGCCGCCAGCATCTGTGTCACGGTCCGCCCTGTCAGCGGATGCCGCCAGTCGGGGGCAATATCTGCCATGGGCACCAGCACGAACCCCCGTTCCTGCAATCGCGGATGGGGCAGAATCAACTGGTCAGGCGCGCGGGTCGCGGCCTGTTCAAGCGGCAGAGTGCGCCAATCGGTCTGGGTTGCCGCATCGGGGCGGACGCAATCACCGAACGCCACAAGATCGAGATCCAACACCCGCGCTTCCCAACGGTGGGTACGGGTGCGGCCTGCCTCTGCCTCGACCCGGTGCAGTAGCGCCAGCAGCGCTTCGGGCGTCCCCGACCAGTCGATTGAGAACGCCGCATTCACGAAATCCGGCCCTGATCCGGCGGGGAAAGCCGGGGTTCGGTAGAATCGTGACACCAGCGGATTCCCACCCGCCAGCCGCACAACATCAGAAATCGCTTTGGAAACTATACCTTCGGATATATTGTCCATATCCGATAGGTTAGACCCCGCCGCAATTACGGCGTTTGTGAAAGAAATGTTACGGTCTGGTCGTTGCAAAGCGCGCCCGATCACTTATTCTCGATGTTCATTGTTGATCGTGATTCAGGCCATTTCATTTCACATACACCGGTCGCGGTCGACGATTATCACTCACGGGACCAGAAATCATGTTTTATCGGGACGAACGGTTGGCGCTCTTCATAGACGGCTCCAACCTGTACGCAGCAGCAAAGGCGCTCGCCTTTGACATTGACTACAAACTTCTCAGGCAGGAGTTCATGCAGCGGGGCAAGCTGCTCCGGGCCTTCTACTACACCGCGCTTCTGGAGAATGACGACTATTCTCCGATCCGGCCGCTGGTGGACTGGCTGCATTACAACGGCTTCACCATGGTGACCAAGCCCGCGAAGGAATTCGTGGACAGTCAGGGCCGCCGCAAGGTCAAGGGCAACATGGATATCGAACTGACGGTCGATGCCATGGAGATTGCCCCCCATGTCGATCACATCGTGCTGTTCTCCGGCGATGGCGACTTCCGCCCGCTGGTAGAGGCGTTGCAGCGCAAGGGCGTTCGGGTGTCGGTCGTGTCCACGATTCGCAGCCAGCCACCGATGATCGCGGATGACCTGCGCCGCCAGGCGGACAATTTCATCGAGCTGGATGAGCTCAAAGAGGTTGTCGGCCGCCCCCCGCGCGAACCGCGGATAAACGAGCGGTCCGACTACGAGACCGCCGACAACTGATCGGACAGAGACCCCGGCCATCGCGCCGGGGTTTTTCTTTGTCGGGGTTTGGCACTCGGTCAGCCCGTGCCGGCCCGCTTCTGAAAGACGGTGTATTGAAACCGCTGCTCCGCCCCGCCGGGGGTGGTGTGAGCGAAGCGGCCGGTCTCCCTCACCGTGAACAGTCCGGGCAACAGCCGCTCGATCTCCGCCACCAGGTCCTCGGGCGCATAGCGCTGCACCGGCAGGCCCGAGCATTTTTCCGGCCCGTCATCGGCAAAACTCATGATTATCGCGGTTCCCCCCGGCACCAAGGCGGAATTCAGCGCCCGCGCATAGGCGGCCCGGTCCCCGGCATCGGTCAAGAAATGGAACACCGCCCGGTCATGCCACAGGTCATAGCGCCGGGCGGGCTGCCAGCGCGTGACATCGGCCACCTGCCAGTCCACCGCCGCGGCCCGGTCGCCAAGCCGCGCGCGGGACATGGCCAGCGCCTCGGCAGAGAGGTCCAGCACCGTGATATCCTTGTAGCCCGCCTCAAGCAGCGCATCAGGTATGCGGGAGGCTCCGCCGCCCATGTCGATCACCGACGCCTCCGGTCCTGCTGCCTGCCCGATCAGCCTGAGCGACAGGGCGGGCGCGGCCTCGAACCAGCTCAGGCTTTGCGGCTCCGCCCCCGCATAGCGGTTGTCCCAATGGGTGGTTCTGTCATCGGTCATCCGGCGCGCACTCCTCTTCTGGTAAGGCAAGAATAGCACGGGCATACGCACCCGTTCTGTGACCCTGTCACAAAGACCCTACCCCCCCGCTTGCGCATTGATCCCGTCATGGATCTCGATCACCCGTTCGGGCCAGGTGCTTTTGATATAGGCCAGCACGTCGAGGATCTCCTGCTCGCTCAGCACCTCGCCGAACCCCATCATGTTGCTGCGGTAATCACCGCCGATCAGCGCCTCGGTGCCGTGGGTGGTGATGGCGATCAGAACCTCGTCAGGGTGATGCCAGGTGTGGCCGGTTTCGTCATGGGGCGGGGCGGGCAGATAACCATCCGCATCCCGCACCCGCCAATCCACACCCTCTTGCCCCGACAGGTCAGCTCCGTGGCAGCTCGCACAGGTTTCGGCGTAGATCGCTTCACCGCGCGCCACAGCGTCCGGGTGATCATAGGGCAACAGGCCGGGGCCGTCGTCATGGCTGGCCCACACCGCAGCCCCGGCCATGGTGGCAAGGCCTGCGGCAACAGCAAGAAGGGTGGCAGGTTTCAAGGGGTTGGTCCTTTTTCATCGGTTCTGTGAAACCTCTTTCGCGGCTTCCCCCGCTGGAAGGTCAAGTCACCGGATCGTGAGCGGACCCCCCCCTCGATGCGCTAGCCCCTGCGGGCGGCGATCATGCGCATCACAAGTGCACCGATGGCCACCCAAGCGGTCACGACCGCTGGCCAGATCAGCGGAAAGGCCGGGTCGATCACCTTGTGCGGCCCGAAAGAGACCAGCGACAGCAGGATCGCCAGCACGGTCAGACCCCGCCCGGCCCGGCTTTCCACGGCACCGGACATCATCGCCGCCGCAAGGGCCGAGACGGTCGCAGCAAAGAACGGGGCCAGCCCGAACAGCGGGATCTGCGCCGGCGGATGCGGGGCAACGCCGGCCAGAAGCGTGGCCAGCATGAACAGGTGAAGAATGATCAGAACGGCCAGCGCCGCCTGAGAGGAACGGGAAGATTGGGTCATGATGCCTCCTTGGCGTATTTTAAATTACGGTTATTGACGTAATCCGTAATTAGAATTACGGTAGCCGTCAACAGCAAAGGACAGGAAATGCGGGAAGACGCACGGGAAGCTCGGGCCAAACAGATCGAAGACGCTGCCTATCGCGTGCTGGACGCCAAGGGATTCGAAGGGTTGTCGATGCTGGCCGTGGCGAAAGAGGCCAAGGCCTCGAACGAAACGCTCTATCGCTGGTATGGCGACAAGACCGGGCTGTTTGCCGCGCTGATCACCCGCAATACGGAGATTGTCCGAACCGTGATGGAAGACACCCGGTCCGATGATCCGATCCTTGAGCTTTCCAGCCTCGGCCCGGCGCTTCTGACGATGCTGACCAGCCCGCGCGCCGTCGCACTGAACCGGGCGGCTGCGGCTGACAAGACCGGAACGCTTGGCCAGACGCTCGGCAAGGTCGGACGAGAGCGGGTCTTTCCCTGGATCATCGGCGTCATGGACCGCGCCTGCGCCGCCGGGCAACTGGCGGGCAGCCCCGGCGATATCGCCGAAACCTACCTGTCGCTTCTGGTGGGTGACTGGCAGGTACGCCGGGTCACCGGGGCCATGCCGCCCCCATCAGCGGGCCAGATCGACGCACGCGCCAGGGTCGCCCTGACACGGCTGACAACGCTGTTCCGGGGGTAGGCCGGATGCGTTCACAGATCCCCGGTATATTCCCCCCGCGCCGGATAATTGTTGGCGATGGCGAAATCCACCGCGCCAAGCAGTTCCCGGAAATGCGGTCGGACAAAGGGCATGGTCTGCACCGACATGTAATACAGCGTCCGGTCCGGGTTGATCAGGAACAGGCCGGGCTCCGCGAACAGGGCCGGTTCCTCGATCCCGATAGAGGTCGTGCCGCGAGAGGTCGAGATGAACAGCCCCCAATCGTCGCGCGCCGTGGCAAGCGGCAGATCATAAGCATAGCTCAGCCCTTCGCCGCCCACTTTTTCCTGCATCGCGCGGGCGCGGTCTTCGCCGTCGGAACTGACGGCCACCGCGCCCACGCCGCGTTCGGCGAATTCCGGAAGCAATCGGGTCAGTTCGGTCAGGTAGGTCGCGCAGAGCGGGCAATGCAGACCTCGATAGAAACAGACAATGGTCCCGCGCGCATTCGACTCGGCAGACAGGGTAAACCCCGCGCCGTCGGTGGTGGGCAAGCTCAAATCCGGGGTCTTCTGGCGGGGCATCAGCATGGGGTTGGTCCTTTCCTCAGGTCACGCCTGACCATAACGGACGATCCCACCGCCGGGTGCAATCACCTGCCCGGTCACCTTTGCGTGGGCTGGACGCGCTCGGTCCATGGCCTTACCTGTTGGCCCAAGCGAAGGAGCCACCGATGACCAAACCGCCCCTCACCCTCTACCTCGCCGCCCCGCGCGGTTTCTGCGCCGGTGTCGACCGGGCGATCAAGATCGTGGAAATGGCGATCGAGAAATGGGGCGCGCCGGTCTATGTCCGGCATGAAATCGTGCATAACAAATTCGTCGTGGACGACCTGCGCGCGAAGGGCGCTATCTTCGTGGAGGAGTTGGAGGATTGCCCCGATGATCGCCCGGTGATCTTTTCCGCCCATGGCGTACCCAAATCCGTGCCCGCCGCCGCCGAAGCCCGCCAGATGGTCTATGTCGATGCCACCTGCCCGCTGGTCAGCAAGGTCCATATCGAGGCCGAACGCCACCACGCCAACGGGTTGCAGATGGTCATGATCGGCCATGCAGGCCACCCCGAAACCATCGGCACCATGGGCCAGCTGCCCGAGGGCGAGGTGCTGCTGGTGGAAACCGAGGCCGACGTGGCGGGCCTTGTCCCGCGCGATCCCGAACGACTCGCCTTCATCACCCAGACCACCCTGTCGGTCGATGATACGGCGGGCATCGTCGCCGCCCTTCAGGCGCGCTTCCCCTCCATCGTCGGCCCCCACAAGGAAGACATCTGCTACGCCACCACCAACCGGCAGGCAGCGGTCAAGGCCATCGCGCCCAAGGCCGATGCGATCCTTGTCGTCGGGGCGCCCAATTCCTCCAACTCCCGCAGACTGGTCGAGGTCGGGGCGAAAGCGGGCTGCTCCTATTCCCAGCTTGTGCAACGGGCCGAAAACATCGACTGGCGCGCGTTGGAGGGCATCGGGTCCGTGGGCGTCACCGCCGGGGCCTCCGCGCCGGAGATTCTTGTAGAAGAAGTTATCGACGCCTTCCGCGCCCGCTATGACGTGACCGTCGAGGAGGTCGAGACCGCGACCGAGAACGTGGAATTCAAGGTCCCGCGCGTGTTGCGGCAACCGGCCTGACCGATGCCCACGCCCTTCGACCCAGAGGATATCCTGCACCTGCCGCTCATGGCCAATCTTGCCACGCTGGCAGAGGACGGCGCGCCAAGGAATGCTCCGGTCTGGTTTCACTGGGAAGATGGTGCGCTCCACATGCTGTCGGACGAAACCGCCAGCTCCGCGCGACGCATCGCCCGCGATCCGCGTGTCGCGGTCGAGATCGTGCATTATGACAACGCGGGCGGCATCCTGCGCCATCTGGGGTTACGGGGCCGCGCCACGATCGACCCGATGGACCCGGCGCTCTTCCGCCGTCTTCTGGCGCGCTATCTTGGCCCGGACGAGGCCGCGTGGAACCCGTGGTTCATCGACACCGTGGCGAAGATCGAGGACCCGTCGGGCCGCCTGATCCGCCTTGTTCCCGACAGCATCTTCACCAACGATGTCAGCTTCTTTCGCAGCGGGCCGGCCCTTGCAACGGCTTGACCCACCCCTCCAAGGCCCCCCACCATGGCCGACAGGACAGGGAGGGACAGTCATGAAGGCCGTCATCATCGGCGCAGGCCCCGCAGGGCTTGCCGCTGCCGCCTGCCTGAAGGCCGAAGGGATCACACCGGTGATCCTCGACCGCGCCGATACCATCGCCAGCAGCTGGCACAGCCACTATGACTGCCTGCATCTGCACACGGTGCGCGGGCGCTCCACCCTGCCCGGCCTCGACTATCCCAAGGGCGTCGGCAAATACCCGAGCCGCGCCGACGTCATCGCGTATCTGGAGGCTTATGCGGCCCATCACGGCCTGTCCCCGCGCCTCGGCTGCGCGGTTGAAAAGGTCGAGAAGACAGGCGAGGGCTGGCAAGTCACCCATTCGCACGGCACGGAAACGGCGGATATCGTCGTGATGGCCACGGGCGTCAACGGCACCCCGCGCCAGCCCGACTGGCCGGGCAGCTTCGACGGCCTGATCCTGCATTCAAGCCGCTACCGCAACCCCGCCACTTTCACAGGCCAGCGCGTTCTGGTCGTGGGCTTCGGCAATTCCGGCGGCGACATCGCGCTGGATCTGGCCCGCGCGGGCATCAACGTCACCCTGTCCGTGCGCGGGCCGGTCAATATCCTGCCCAAGCAGCTTTTCGGCATCCCCATCACGTCTTTCGGGCTGATGACCAAGGCGCTCGGCTACAAGCTGGCCGATGCCCTGACCGCGCCTGTCCTGCGCCTTGCGGTCGGGCGGCCCGAGGATTACGGCCTGCGCTCCATGGCCAAAGGTCCCGCCGCGCTGGTGCATGAAGATGACCGCATTCCGCTGATCGACACCGGCACGCTAAGCGCGATCAAGGCGGGCCGTATCGCGGTGACACCCGGTATCGAGCGGTTGGACGGGGCGGAGGTCCGGTTCGCAGACGGCACCGCCGCCCCCGTCGAGACGATCATCGCCGCCATCGGCTACACCGTCGATCTGCGCCCGCTTCTCGGCCCCGATTGCGCCGCGCTCGATGCCACGGGCCACCCCCTGGCCAGCGGCGCCCCTACCCCCGAACCGGGGCTCTATTTCTGCTCCTACAAAGTGTCACCCGACGGTCAGCTTTACGCCACATCGCGGGAAGCCATCGCCATCGCACAACATGCCAAGACCCTGACCCGAAAGGCCCTTTCATGATTTCCGCACAGTTCCTTCTGACCGCCCTCGTCGTCGTGCTCGCCCCCGGCACCGGCGTCGTCTACACACTGGCCCTCGGGCTGGGACAAGGCCGCCGCGCCGCCATTTGGGCGGCCCTTGGCTGCACCTTCGGGATCGTCCCCCATATCACGGCGGCGGCGCTCGGGCTGGCTGCGGTGATGCACAGCTCGGCTCTGATCTTCAACCTCGTGAAATGGGCGGGCGTCGCCTACCTGCTGTGGCTGGCCTATAGCGCGCTCCGCGAAGGCGGGGCGCTGAGGGTTGAGGCCACGCAGACGGTGGAGAACGGCCCGCGCATCGCCACGCGCGGCGCGCTGATCAACATACTCAACCCCAAGCTGTCGATCTTCTTCCTCGCCCTGCTGCCGCCCTTCCTGTCGGGCAATCCCGCCTCGGCCACCGCCGAAATGGCGCTGCTTGGCGGTATCTTCATGGCGATGACCTTCGTTGTCTTCGCGCTTTACGGAACCTTCGCCGCCTTCGCCCGCAAGGCCATTCTCGGCAGCGAGCGCGCCATGCGCTGGATGAGCCGCAGCTTCGCCGCCGTTTTCGCCGGGCTCGGCCTGCGGCTGGCACTGGAAAGGGCCTGACATGGCAGACCGGGAAACCCTCGACACCTACACGAAGAAAGCCGCCGACTACGCCGCGCTTGAGTTCAGCGAGGGCGAGAAGCAGGCGCTCGACGGCTTCCTGTCCATGCTGCCCAAGGGCGGCGCAATCCTCGATCTGGGCTGCGGGCCGGGGCTGCATGCCGCCCGGATGGCCGCTGAGGGGTTCACCGTCAGCGCCATCGACGCCACCCCCGCCTTTGTCGAGGCCGCACGGAAGAAGGGCGTTGCCGCAAGGCTCGGCAGTTTCGACGACCTGACCGAAACGGCGGCCTATGATGGTATCTGGGCCAGCTTCTCGCTGCTGCACGCCCCGAAAGCGGACTTCCCCCGCCACCTCGCCGCCATCCACCGGGCGCTGAGACCCGGCGGCACGCTCTATCTGGGCCTGAAACTGGGAACGGGCGAACACCGCGACAGCCTGGGCCGGTTCTACGCCTATTACGAGGAACCGGAACTGCGCGACCGGCTCGCACAGGCTGGATTTGCCGGTATCCGCGCTACATCCGGGGAAGGTGCGGGGCTGGCCGGCACGGTCGACCGCTTTATCCTGCTGACCGCGCACAGGGGCTGAGCCGCAGGGCTTGCCC
>NZ_JASHJX010000023.1 GCF_030732985.1 Nioella sp. MMSF_3534 | reverse complement strand
GATCAGACATGTTACCGCTCGTTTTTTCGAGCCGTGAATCATGCCGCCAGACGGAAATCAATGGGTCCTGAGCCTAGGGATTGTACTTGCTGGGTGGCATTCTAACCGCCATCAGATCTTTGAGTTCAGAATGTCAGGATAATACAGTGCCAACATATGATATTTCGGGCTACGCCCTCTATCAGGTCGATACATCGAACAACAATAGCCTGTTCCAGGGAACGACCGTCCAGAATTTCACATTCAATGATTTTGAAGGCGATAGCACATACGAAATAGGCGATGTGCTGGGAGTAGTGTCAGGCAACAACCTGAACTACCTGGGCAACATGTCTGTGCCGCTGGTTGGAGGTGGCTCGATGGAGCTTGCTCTCGTCCAGGGGGCAGGCACATTTGTTGATCCGAATGTTATTGAGGTTCTGATCGTGGTTCCCTCGGGAATGTCGGTCACAGACTTCATATTCCCAAATCCCATCGACTACTCTGCACGAGAAACCGACGCTTTTCTCACATGTTTTGCTGCTGGAAGTCAGATTTCAACACCTGAGGGAGAACGCGCAATTGAAACATTGCGCATTGGAGACCTGATCGAGACCGCGAATGGGGCTGTGCCCGTCAAATGGATCGGCCGCCAGACCGTGTCCACCCGCTTCGGCCCCGCCGAACGGCTGATGCCGGTGCGCTTTGCGGCCGGTGCGCTTGGGCCGAACGTGCCGCACACTGACCTGACGGTGACCGCCGATCACGGGATGCTGGTTGAGGGGGTCATCTGCCACGCGGGCGCTTTGGTGAACGGGGTGACCATCACCCGCGTTCCCCTCGCCGAAATGGGCGAGAGCTACACCGTCTACCATATCGAGACGGAAGAGCACGAAATCATTCTTGCGAATGGCGCCCCCGCCGAGACGTTCATCGACAATGTCAGCCGCCGGGTCTTCGACAATTACGCGGAGTTCGAGGCGCTTTACGGAGATGTGCCCGAGATGGAGGAGCTGCCATACCCCCGCGCGATGAGTGCAAGACAGGTGCCAGCCTATGTGCTCGAACCGCTCAGGGTCGGGAGCGCGTGACCGCTATTTGCCAATCATCTGTTCCCCCGGATCGTATCTGAACGCTTGACCGCGATGCGTCTTGTGCCGCTATATCTATGTGGAACGATGCGATCAGGGGAGCAGCATGCCCGTAAGTTATTCATTTGAAAGCCAGTTTTTAATCGGGCCGTCCGGCGCAACGGCAAACGCTGATGGCAACAATATTGACGTGACCGTCACCGAAGCCGCCGACAATGGGTCTATCCTGCCTGGGGATGAAGTTACCCTGACCCAGCTTGATATTGTTCCGCCTCCGGAGTGGACGGCAATCGGCCTTACACCCGTTTTCCAGGGTATTGATCCAACCACAGGGCTAAACATCTACACGGCCCAGGTCTACTATCATGGCTACCGCTCCTTCACTACGACCGAGCCGCCGTTCTTCTCCGAGAACGGCTATGTCTTCAGCAGTTCGTTCAACTTTGGCGGGTTCGGGAACAACCATATTATATTGTTCGACAGCAACCTGTCTCCTGACGTCGCGCTCGAGCAGGACATTGAGGCATGGAACCGGTTCTCGGCGCCCACTGAGCCGCTTCTGTACGGACCGGCCTGCTTTCTGGGCGATACCCAGATTGAAACGCCCGATGGACCGAGAGCGGTCGAAAAGCTGTCGATTGGAGATGCGATCCTGACCAGTGCCGGCGAAATTCGTGCGGTCAAGTGGGTGGGCAGGCAAAAAGTCGCGACGCTATTCCAGCCTGCCGAACGCCTGATGCCAGTTCGGATTGCGGCGGGGGCCCTGGGTGAAGGCGTGCCGCATGCCGACCTGACCGTCACCGCTGATCACGGAATGCTGGTTGATGGCGTCATCTGCCACGCGGGGGCATTGGTGAACGGAACCACGATCACCCGCGTATCGTTGTCAGAGATGGGAGAGACCTACACGGTCTACCACATCGAAACCGAGGAACATGAGATCATCCTCGCAAATGGTGCCCCCGCCGAGACCTTCATCGACAATGTCAGCCGCCGGGTCTTCGACAACTATGCAGAGTTCGAGGCGCTTTATGGCGACGTGCCCGAGATGGTGGAGCTCCCCTACCCCCGTGCGATGTCCGCGCGGCAGGTGCCCTCCGCGATCCAGGCCAGGCTGGCTGCGCGGTTGACGGGCTGATCGCGTCACAGGGCGGAAGCGCCCGCCCGCCCACCAGCCCGATAGCTGATCCGCTTGCATCAGGCGGCCAAACCTGACCATCTGCGGCCCATGAGACTCTACGCGATCGGAGATGTTCACGGCCATCCGGACCTGCTGCAAGAGGCGTTGGACCGGGTCGAGGCCGACCGTGCCCGGACAGGTGACACCACCGCGCCGGTGGTGCAGATCGGCGATCTGGTGGACCGGGGGCCGGACAGCCGCGGCGTGGTTCAGGCCCTGATGGACCTGACGGCGCGCGACCCGCGCGTGACGGTGCTGAAAGGCAATCACGACAACATGTTCGCGCTGTTCCTCGACACCCCGCCGCGCGTTGATCCACGTCTCAGGGCCGATCTGACCTGGCTGCATCCAAGGCTTGGCGGGCGGGACACGCTGGCAAGCTACGGGCTGGACCCCGACCTGCCCGACGACAGGCTGCACGAGGAGGCATTGCGCGCCGTGCCGAAGGCGCATCGGGACTTCCTGAACGCCCTGCCCCTGTCGGCCCGCCATGGCGATTGCCTGCTGGTTCATGCCGGTATCCGCCCCGGCGTTCCGTTGGAGGCTCAGGACCCCAGTGACCTTTACTGGATCCGTCACGACTTTCTGGACGATCTCCGAGACCACGGCCCGCTTGTCGTCCACGGGCATACCCCGGTGGACCGGGTCGAGCATCACGGCAACCGGCTGGCCATCGACACGGGCGCGGCCTATGGCGGCCCCCTGTCCGCCGTGGTCATCGAGGCACGTCGGGTCTGGCTGCTGACCCCTGACGGCCGGCAGGACATCCGCCCCCATGCCCCTGCGTGACCTGATCCTCATCGGGCTGGTCGTTCTGGCCTGGGGCAGCAACTTCACCGCGATGAAACTGGCCCTGGAGGACCTGCCGCCGTTCCTCTTCGTCGGCCTGCGCTTCGCGATCCTTCTGCCGCTGCTGGCCGTTCTGAAACGCCCAAGGGTACCGTGGTGGAAGATCATCGCCGTGGGCGCGTTGATCAATATGGGCCAGTTCGCCTTTCTGTTCGCGGCTCTTGCGGTGGATGCCTCGGCAGGGCTGGCCTCTCTCCTGATCCAGACGCAGGTGCCGCTGACGATCCTGCTGTCGTTCCTTGTCTTCGGGGAACGCATCCGCCCCCTGCAAGGGGCCGGGCTGCTTGTGGCGGTGGCGGGTCTTGGGGTCTTTGCGCTGTCGGCCGGGGGCAGCGTAACCCTTTTGGGCCTGTGCCTGATCCTTTCAGGTGCGCTGTGTTGGGCGCTTGGCAATCTGGTGCTGCGGCGGATGGGACCGGTGAACACGCTGGCGCTGTTTGTCTGGGCGAGCCTCGTGCCGCCCCTGCCGATGCTGGCCCTGTCCATGGCCATCGAGTCCCCCACGCCCTTTGCCACCCTTGCGGCAATGTCCGCGCAAGGATGGCTGGCAGTCTTCTACGTGGCCATTGCCTCGACGGTTCTGGGCTATTCGCTCTGGGGCGCCTTGTTGGCGCGGCATCCCGCCTCTGCCGTTACCCCGTTTGCCTTGCTGATTCCGGTCGTGGGTCTGAGCGTGGCCTGGGTGATGTTGGGTGAACGCCCCGCGCTAGCGGACTGGATCGGGGCGGCGGTCATCCTGGTGGGGCTGGCGATGATCCAGACCCGCCCGCGTCGCGACCGGTCCGCGCCGCGTCGCGCTGGCCCATGAGATCGGCGCGCGGGCAGCCTATAGTCATTCCAAGAGCCACGATTCCCTCACCCCTGCACAGGACTGACCCATGCGCCGTTCCCGCAGCGAGACCGACAAGGCCGAACCGCTTGCCGCCGGTGCGCCGCTGGAGGACAACACCCTGACCCGCGCGGGGCTGGCCGCGGAGGGCAAAGGCAAGATCCTGCTGCTGGCCTGCGGGGCATTGGCCCATGAAATCGTGGCGCTGAAACGCCTCAATGGCTGGACGCATCTGGATCTGCACTGCCTGCCCGCCATCCTGCACAACAGCCCCGAGCGTATCCCGGATGCGGTGGAAAGCGCCGTCACGAAATACCGCGCGCAATACGAGGACATCTTTGTCGTCTATGCCGATTGCGGCACCGGGGGGCTGCTGAAGGCGCGTTGCGAGGCGCTCGGGGTCGAAATGCTGCAAGGCCCGCATTGCTATTCCTTCTTCGAAGGCAATCTGGCCTTTGCTGCGCGGGCCGAGGACGAGATCACCGCCTTCTATGTCACCGATTTCCTCGTCCGCCAGTTCGATGCCTTCGTCACCAGACCCCTGGGGCTGGATCGCCACCCGGAGCTGCGGGACATGTATTTCGGAAACTATACGAAACTGATCTACCAGGCGCAGACGGAAAACCCGGATCTTCTTGAAAAGGCAAAGGCTTGCGCGGCGTTCTTGAAGCTGCAATTCGAGCACCGGATAACCGGCTATGGCGATCTGGCCACCGAGCTGGAAACTGTCGCGGAACGGTGAGGCCGGGCGCGGGGAACCGCTTTGAAAGCGGTTTCTTCAAAGGCGCTTGCAAGCGCCTTGGTCGCGCCTAGCCCAAAGCGGAGGTCTGACCGGCAAGCAGGCGAATCCGCTCCACCATCGCGCGCAGCCCGTTCGACCGTTGCGACGACAGGTGATCGTTCAACCCAAGCCGCGCCAGTTCACCACCGGCATCGACCTTCAGTACCTCGGCCACGCTCAACCCAGAATAAAGCGCATGCAGCACCGCGATCAGCCCGCGCACGATCATCGCGTCGCTATCCCCGCGAAAGCGGAACACCGCGCCGGGCCCTTCGCCCTCGATCTCGGGCAGAATCCAGACCTGGCTGGCGCAGCCATCGACCTTGGTGGCAGACACCCGGAACGCATCCTCCAGCGGGTCCATCGCCTTGCCCAGTTCGATCACGTGACGATAGCGTTCTTCCCAATCGTCGAGAAACTCGAACGTGTCGGCAATCTCTTCGAACGCTTCGGTGGCCATGCGTGTCTCCGTCTTGTACCCGCCTCAGACCTAGGGCGATGCGCCCCAAAGGTCCAGAGGCGCTTTTCAACCTGTCCTCAATGCGCTAGGCAAGAGCAGATGACAGGCGGAGACAACCGATGACCCCTCGCTTTCTGATGGCCCTTCTTGTGGTGGTGCTTGGCCTGACCGGCTGTGCGTCCCGTCTGAACCCGATGAACTGGTTCGGCCGTGATCGCGAGGAACGGGTGCAGATCAGTGAAACCGTCGCCGCCCCGGTGGATGACCGCCAACTGGTGACCGAAGTGATCAGCCTCAGCGTCGACCCCCTGCCCGGCGGGGCCATCGTGCGCGCCATGGGCCTGCCCCCGCGCCAGGGCTATTGGGAGGCCGATCTGGTCGAGGTGGGCCGCGAAGACGGCGAGATCGTCTTCGAATTCCGCGTCTATCGCCCCGCCGATGCCAATACCCGCGTCGGCACCCAGAGATCGCGCGAAATTCTCGCGGGCACATCGCTGACCACGCAGGACCTGGCAGGGATTCGCCAGATCGTCGTCGTCGCGCAGCAGAACCGCCGAAGCGTCAGCCGGCGCTAATCGTCCCGCCTGAGCGTGGTGCGCCGGTTTCCGGCCGCGACCGTTCTGCGACCTGCAAGACCGGCCAGCCCTCGGGGGCCTGCCTGGCAGGATCAGCCCAGTGCAACGATCTTGACCCGCTGGCCCTTGGCGGAAAGAGCAATCTCTCCGTTGCAAAGCCGCATCGCGTCCTTGCCGAACACCTCCAGCCGCCAGCCATGCGCCCATAGCCCGTCACGACCGCCGCAGGCGATATCGTCGAGATCGGCGCTGGAGGCGATCAGTTTCTGCGCCACCCCGGCCTCTTCGGCCTTCGCCTTCAACAGAACCCGCAGCAGATCCGCCAAGGCCGGGTTCAGTGCCGACCGGTCCGGCGCACGCGCCGGTTTCGGATGGCGATCGGCGGGCATCTCCAGGCCCCGCTTGACGGCTTCGAGGATTCCCTCACCGATATCGCCCTTGCGCGCCTCGCGTTGCAGCAGCCGGGACTTGCCAAGGTCCTGCGCGCTGCGCGGCTTGGTCGAGGCCAGTTCCAGCAGAACGTCATCCTTCATGATCCGGTTGCGCGGCACGTTGCGCGTCTGCGCGGTCGTCTCGCGAAACTCCGCCAGCTCCTTCAGGACGGCCAGGAACTTGCCCGAATTGGTGCGCGTCTTGACCCGTTTCCACGCATCCTCGGGCGTCACAACATAGGCGTCGTGATTGGTCAGAACCTTCAGTTCCTCTTCCATCCACGCGGTGCGCCCGGTGCGCTCCAGCTCGCCCGACAGGTATTCGTAGATCTGGCGCAGATGGGTCACATCGGCCAGCGCATAGGACTTCTGCGCCTCCGACAGAGGGCGGCGCGACCAATCGGTGAAGCGGCTGGACTTATCAAGGCTCGCCTTGGCGATCCGGCGCACCAGCGTCTCATATCCCACCTGTTCGCCAAAGCCGCAGACCATGGCCGCAACCTGCGTATCGAACAGCGGCACGGGCATGACATCGCCATCGACATGGAAGATCTCCAGATCCTGCCGCGCCGCGTGGAACACCTTGACCACGCTTTCATTGCGGAAAAGCTCGTAAAGCGGCTCCAGCGACATGCCCTCGGACAGCGGGTCGATCAGAACCGCATCGGCCGCATCCGTGCCCGGCAATGCCAGCTGCACGAGGCAAAGCTGCGCGAAATAGGTGCGCTCCCTCAGGAATTCGGTATCGACGGTGACGTAGGGCACTTTTGCGGCGCGGGCGCAGAATTCGGCCAGCGCGTCGGTCGTGGTCAGGGTCTGGGGCAAACGGGCGCCATCCTTCTTTTTCTTGGCTGTAGCGGGACATCCGCCGGTCCACCCGTGATAGGCCAGCCTGCCGGGAATGAAAAGAGCTCACCCCCCTTTCATCTTGGCACCAAATACCTCCGCCGGAGGCAGTCTGCCCCCTCCACCGGTCCAAGGGTCAAATCGGACAAACCGGCATCCCCAGAGTTCCGTGGCAACGCGGCCCGCCGAGGCCTCCGGCGTCAGCCGGGGGTTGAGAAGGGCCGCTCCCGGGTCGGCGCGCGATGCGCGGTGAAACCGCTCAGGGCAGCAGGATCGGGGTTCGGTCCCCCGCTGCGAAACGGCGCAGTACGGCGGGATAGAGCCGGTGTTCCTCGACCAGCACCCGCGCGGCGAGGGTTTCAGGCGTGTCATCCGCCAATACCGGCACCCGCGCCTGCCCGAGGATCGGGCCATCGTCCAGTTCCGGCGTCACCTCGTGGACGGTGCAGCCATGTTCCGCATCCCCGGCTTCCAGCGCGCGGGCATGGGTGTGAAGACCCCGGTATTTGGGCAACAATGAGGGATGAATGTTCAGCATCCTGCCCTGGTAGCGGCCCACGAACCCCCCAGTCAGCACCCGCATGAACCCAGCAAGGCAAAGGATATCGGGCCGCGCGGCATCGACCACCTGTGCCAGCTCCGCCTCGAACGCGGCGCGGTCGCCCTTGAAGGGCCGATGATCCACAACGGCCGTGGGCACGCCCATGGCACTGGCCTTGGCGAGCCCGCCCGCATCCGGCAGGTTGGAGATCACGAGACAGGGCCGCGCGGGGTGATCGCCCGTCATGCTTTCGACAAGCGAAACCATGTTGGACCCGCCCCCCGAAATGAAGATCGCGACCCGACGCGTCACGTCAGGGTGCCGCTATAGCGGATGCCCTCGCCCGCAACCACATGCCCAAGCCGCGCGACGCTCTCGCCCTCGGCCTCCAGCAGCGCCGCCAGATCCTCGGACCGGTCGGCGGCCACGACCACCACCATGCCGATGCCGGAATTGAAGGTCTTCAGCATCTCGGCCTCATCGAGCCCGCCCTCGGACATCAGCCATTTGAACACCGGAGGAAGCGCCCAGGACCCGAGGTCGATCTCGGCCCCCATGCCCTCGGGCAGAACGCGCGGCAGGTTCTCGGTCAGCCCGCCGCCGGTGATATGGGCCAGCGCATGAACGCCGCCCGCCCGCACGGCGGCCAGTGCCTGCGTCACGTAAAGCCGCGTCGGGGCCAGCAATTCCCGGCCAAGGCTCTCGCCCCCGAATGGCGATGCTGCGTCCCAGGCCAGGCCCGACCGGTCCACGATCCGGCGCACCAGCGAATAGCCGTTGGAATGGACCCCGTCCGAGCCAAGCCCGAGCAGCACATCGCCCTCAGCCACGCCATCCGGCAGCGACGCGCCCCGTTCCATCGCGCC
Organism: Nioella sp. MMSF_3534; assembly: GCF_030732985.1. Taxonomy (GTDB): domain Bacteria; phylum Pseudomonadota; class Alphaproteobacteria; order Rhodobacterales; family Rhodobacteraceae; genus Nioella. The sequence continues at coordinate 56,332 of NZ_JASHJX010000023.1, read as the reverse complement.
AACGGCGAAGCCCGCCAGATCGAAATCCCCCGGCGCGTACATACCCGGCATTTCCGCGGTCTCGCCCCCGATCAGCGCGCAGCCCGAGCGTTTGCAGCCCTCGGCAATGCCCTCGATGATCGTGGCGGCGTCTGCCACGTCCAGCTTGCCGGTTGCAAAGTAGTCGAGGAAAAAGAGCGGCTCGGCCCCCTGACACACGAGGTCGTTCACGCACATGGCCACCAGGTCGATCCCGATCGTGTCGAAAACGCCGGTGTCGATGGCGATCTTCAGCTTGGTGCCCACCCCATCCGTCGCGGCCACGAGAACCGGGTCGTCATAGCCAGCGGCCCTGAGGTCAAACAGCGCCCCGAACCCGCCAAGCCCCGACATCACGCCAGGCCGCGCGGTGGCCTTGGCAGCGGGCTTGATCCGCTCCACCAGCTCATTCCCCGCGTCGATATCGACACCCGCCTCAGCGTAGGTCAGCCCCTGTTTTCCGTCCGTCATGGCCCGCTCCTTCAAACTTGGCGCCCTGCTAGCAGGGGCCACGGGACGAGTCCATTGCCAGCGTGACGCGGGCAGCGCCGTTGAGGGCGTTCGACGATTTCACCGCGTTGGAAGCGCGCCACGGAAGCGCGGCCGCGGTGGTGGAGCTGCCCGATCCCTGCGCGGTGTCCGCGCGGCAGGGGCCACATTGTATCAGGCGCCGTATCAGGGCGCCGCTGAACATGGACTGCGCCCCCTGACCGAGCGGGAAACCGGACACCCTTTTTTGGGGAATAAGCCCTGTTCTGCAACCTGTCTGAAGGGGGTCTTGTTCTTCAGTGAAGCGTCTCACCTGATCGATCCCAAGGCCGCTATGCCTTGGGGTTTCAGCATCTTGTACCGGGGCGGACAGGCCACTTCCCGCCTATTTGCGCTACTCAACCCCAGATTGAAAATCTTTCTGTTAACTTTCGTTAACATTTATGCAAAACCGTATTTGCACGGAATCAGCCAACGGCGAGACTCTTTTTTACAAGCATGGGACCCAGGGCATTATTGCCCTCCCAATCTCCGTTTGGCCCAGTTTTATTGATGGGTAGCAAAGCACATGGCCACATACACAGTAGTAGTCAGAGACCGCTATGACGGCACGACCGGGAACTCAGCCAATCCAAACTACAACGTGACACAGCTGACGGAAGTCAGCGGCACGTTCACCAACGGCGAAGCGGTCGTGCATTCCCCGGGAGGCGGGGGCGACAGCTTCACCTATTTTGGCACATATGACGACGGCACGACTGTTTGGGGTGTTCTTCAGGAATCCGGCGGGGACTACATGCTGTTCAGCGGCGATGCGTCGGCAACGCCCCCCGCCTCGATCGTGATTGCCAACATCACCACGGACCCGCTGTTGGTGTGCTTTCACGAAGGAACCCGGATCGACACGCCGGATGGGACACGATCGGTGGAAGACCTTTCGATCGGAGATCTGGTGATCTCTGCGGATGGACACCACCTTCCGGTCAAGTGGATCGGCCGCCAGACCGTTGCCCCGCGCTTCGGACCCGCCGAACGCCTGCTGCCGGTGCGGTTTGCCGCAGGGTCGCTTGGCGATGGCCTGCCAAATGCCGATCTGACCGTGACCGCCGATCACGGGATGCTCGTGGATGGTGTGATTTGCCACGCAGGTGCGTTGGTGAACGGAGACAGCATCACCCGCGTTGCGCTGTCAGACCTGGCTGAGCGTTATACGGTCTACCATATCGAGACCGAGGAGCATGCAATCATCCTCGCCAATGGCACCCCTGCCGAGACCTTTATCGACAATGTGTCCCGAAGGGCCTTCGATAACTACGCGGAGTTCGAAGCGCTTTACGGGTTCGTTCCCGAAATGCACGAACTGCCCTACCCGCGCGCCATGTCCGCAAGGCAGGTTCCCGCCCGGATTCGGGCGAGGCTTCAACACGGTGCGCGAAAGGCAATAGCCTGATTTCAATTTCATTTTCACAAGAAGAGGGCCTTCAAGGCCCTCTTTTTTTTGCCCACCCGCCAGCAATTATTTACAGGGAAAACCATTTGATTCATACCAGAATTAACAAATGTCTTGACTAAATGAACAGGCCAGAGACATTCTCCAAATATCCCGATGATCTAAATAAAAGTTCCGACACAATAAAACTGCGGTGCTTGTCGGAGGGATCGATTTAATGCCCGATTCCCGGGCTCAGACCATAAGGAAAGCATCATGGCAGAACCATATTTGGGTCAGATTTATCTGGTCGGATACAACTTTGCGCAACGGGGTTTTGCGTTTTGCGACGGGCAGCTTTTGCCGATATCCTCCAACTCTGCGCTGTTTTCCTTGCTTGGCACCATGTATGGCGGCGACGGTCGGACAACATTCGGGCTGCCCGACCTGCGGGGCCGGGTTGCCATGGGGCGTGGGCACGGGCCGGGTCTGAGTGCGCGCACGATGGGTCAACATGGCGGATCTGAAACAAATACGCTGACCGTTGCGGAACTCCCGTCTCATAACCATTCTCCCACATTGCACGCCGAATTGAATCCTCCCGGCTCTCCCAGCCCGTCCGGCAATATGCTGTCACTCACGAATATCTATGCCGCCGTGGACGCTTCCGAGGATACGCAGTTGGCCACCAATGCCATCAGGTCCAGCAATGTCGGTGGCAACCTTCCTGTCAACAATCTGCAGCCCTATCTTGTCCTGAACTACGAGATCGCGCTTCAGGGGATCTTCCCGTCGCGCAGCTAGGCCATCGAAAAGTGGTCGCTGCATCCCCTGCGGCAACCACCCCCCTGCTCTTCGTTCTGATAGGAGAATGCCATGACATCCGACACCAAGCTCAGCCGCCGGGGTTATCTGGCAAGCCAGGCCGCTGTGGCGGCCGCCGCGGCTGCGCTGCCATCCGCGTCATTGGCCCGCCCCTCGCCTGAACCAGCCGCCACCGACCCCGTCGACTGGAGAACGGCAACCGCCGCCGATCTGCAACGCTTTGTCGGCGATCGGTTTCGGGTCACCTCACCTGACGGAACGGTGACCATTCTGCACTTGATCGATGTCGAGGCCAGGCCCTTCGGCCCCGATGCGCCCGCCGATCTGCCCCGTGCCGAAGCGGTGAGTGCCGTATTCGACAGCCCCGACAAGGCCCCGCTCGTCGAGACCGGCCACATGACCCGGCGCATCAGCCATATGCATCTGGGCAGTGCGGACCTGTTCCTTGGCCCGGTGCACACGCGTGACGGGTCAGACTTGCTGGAACTGACCCTGAGCTGACGCCTTGCAGCAGCGAACATATGGCCTGCCTCACATAGTGCGGCGGGCCTTAACTTTGAAATCAAAAGGGCAATCCCGATGCAGCTGACGCGTGGCAAGATCGGCTTTCGCATAATCGAGGACGCTGACCGGGCCTTTCTCTTCGATCTCTATGCCTCCACGCGCAACTGGGAATTTCAGCAGACCAGCTGGACCGAAGCAGACTGGCGGGACTTCCTGCAAGGGCAGTTTGCCGCTCAGGATCTGCATTACCAGCGGGCATTCCCGAATGCGATCAGGCGGATCATCCAGATCGACGGGCGCGATATCGGGCGGCTTTACCTCGACCGGCAGGATGACTGCCTGCGCATCATCGAGCTTTCGCTGATCCCGGACGCGCGCGGACGCGGGATCGGCACCGATCTTCTGCGCAGCCTGATGAACGAGGCCCATGGCGGCAAGGTTCCGGTGCGTCTGCATGTGGAAAAGCACAGCCCGGCGCTCAACCTCTATCTCCGCCACGGCTTTCGCGCGGTGTCGGATGCGGGCCACCATATCGCGATGGAATGGATGCCGCAGACCGGACCCAGAGAGCTCTGAGGATCAGTTGAAAACCGTCTCGTAGAGAATGCAGTCGTGATCCTGCCGAAACGGCTTGATGAACAGGTCCAGCTGTCCCAGCTCCGGATGCGCAACATGGTGCATTCCCGAAGCAAGCAGCGCGTCACGCGGGCCTTCCCATGTCAGGGCAAACGCCTTGCGCGGGGGGTAGAGCACACCATCAATGACCAGTTCATTATCACGTATCATGGAGCCATGAAAAATCTTCACATTGTCCAGCAGCAATTCGATGTCGCCAGCGTCGGTTGTGACGGTGAAATTCTGAGCCACAAAAGGTTCAAAGGTTTCATGAGTTGCTGTGATCAAATCGATGGACATATCGGGCTTTCAAACGGATCAGGAGGATCCTATTGATCTGAAAACCGCCGCAAAGGTCAAGGTTAGATAAAAACTGATCGCATTTTGATTGTCATCGGCGATAGTAGTAATGAACCCTGCAAATCATTTACGGCGACCAACTGCGCGTGTCCAGCCTTCCCCGCTTAATCCTGTGGACCCACACACAAAAACAATCTAGAAATGAAAGCTGGAAATAACCCTTTGGGTCCATAATCGAATACGAGTGACAGCTTGGGGTATCCTCGGCGGTCACAGTCAGAAATAACGAGGATTAGAGATGCCAGCCTATGTTGCAACCCATTCGACGATCTATGGCGATACCGGCGGAAGAACCGACAGCTGGCTTTCCGGGACCGTTACGGACTCCGGTGATGAAATTTGGACCCTTGGCGAGACGCTGACTGATGGCGGTGCTTTTGTTGTCATTCCTCCCGGAACCTATGCGGGCACCGTCACTGTAAATGGTAAGGAATTTCCAGTTTTTCTGAACGGTTCGAACGATTACACAGTTCTTTATGACAATGCGACCGATCACGCACAGGGCCTTTTGGACTACGCGGATTTCGCAGCAATTGACGCGGCTCTCAACACCGCCGACTTCACAGCCTGCTTTCTTACCGGCACCGCCGTCGCAACCCCTACCGGGGATGTGGCCGTTGAAACCCTGTCCATCGGCGACACGGTTCTGAACGCTGATGGCGCAGAGGTCGCCGTCAAATGGATCGGGCGGCAGACGATCAAGACCATGTTCAAACCCGCTGAACGTGTGGCCCCCGTGCGCTTTGCCGCCGGGTCGCTTGGCGAGGGATTGCCTGTGTCCGACCTGACGGTCACCGCCGATCACGGCATGCTGGTCGATGGCGTGATCTGCCATGCAGGGGCGCTCGTGAACGGCACCACTATTACCCGTGTTCCGATGGAGGAGATGGGCGAGAGCTACACCGTCTACCACGTTGAGACCGAGGCGCATGAGATCATCCTCGCAAACGGTGCCCCGGCTGAAACCTTCATCGACAACGTGAGCCGCCGGGTGTTCGACAACTACGCCGAATTCGAGGCGCTCTATGGCGATGTGCCGGAAATGGAAGAACTGCCCTACCCCCGTGCCATGAGCGCCCGGCAGGTGCCCGCGCATATCGCGCGTTTGCTCGGCGCGTCGAAAGTCGCCTGACCGAACCCCACGATCGGATGCGAGGGCCTGATCGGCCCCCGCGACGGGCTTGACCCCGCCCTTCATCCTGATATTTCCTCGCCTCGGCGGGCCTGTAGCTCAATTGGTTAGAGCAGAGCGCTCATAACGCTTTGGTTGCGGGTTCAAGTCCTGCCGGGCCTACCAAAACACCGCCTTCACCGCGCCAGCACCAGATCGACACGCAGCCCGCCCATCTCTTCGGAACGCGACAGGCGCATGGTGCCGCCATGACTGCGGGCGATGTCATTGGCGATGGCCAGACCCAGCCCGACGCCCCCCCCACGGTTCTGGTTGCGTGCCTCGTCCAGCCGGGCAAAGGGACGAATGGCGCGGTCCCGATCCTCGGGGGCAATGCCTGGCCCGTCATCCTCCACGCTAAAGCGCACCGCCCGATCCAGAACCGTCAGCGTCAGCTTTGCGTGGCTGCCATAGCGCAGCGCGTTGACCAGAAGATTCGACAGGGCCCGCTTGACCGCGCCGGGACGCAGGGCGACCTCTGGGGCCGCTTCAGGCAGCACGAGCTCTACCTGCCCGCCCATGCGGATCGCATCATCGACGACTTTGCGCGCAAGGGCCAGGATGTCGACGCTTTCCGGATCATCCAGCGCATCGGCCCGGGCGAAATCCAGAAACGCGGTCAGCAGGGACTCCATCTCTTCGACATCGCGCAGCAGGTCGTCGGTCTCCGGCCCCGAGTCCAGCATGGACAGACCCAGTTTCAACCGGGTCAACGGCGTGCGCAGGTCATGGCTGACCCCCGACAGCATCATGGTCCGCTGTTCGATCTGCCGCTCGATCCGCGCCCGCATGTCCAGAAAGGCGCGGCCAGCGGCCCGCACTTCCAGCGCGCCCGAGGGCTTGTATGGCGCGACCCTGCCCTTGCCGAAGGCCTCTGCCACCCGCGCCAACCGCCGGATCGGCCGCACCTGGTTGCGCAGGAAGACAAAGGCCACGGCAGTCATCAGAATGCCTGTCAGGATCATGATGACGAACAGCTGATGCGGGTTGGAGGCCGACACGCGCCGCCGGTCGATCTCCAGCGTCAAGGTTTCCTGCCCGCGCCCCAATGCCAGGAAAACCCGCCGGTCGTTGCGCGCAAGGTCGATCCAGACGATCTCCGGCACCATCCCCTGCAGGGTCGTGATCACGACGCGCCCCGACAGGTCATACCAACGGCGCGATACATCGGCTTCGGAAACCCAGTCCGGTGCGGCCGCGTCGCTCCGCGCCAGATCCAGCCGTGCAGCCACCGCCATGGCGGCCTCGGCCCCGTCCGCCTGCAAATGGTCCGACACCAGCCGCAGGTCGTGCCCAAGCGCCGAGGTCAGTTGCCAGGTGACATCCTCGAAATGGCGTTGCAGGAAGGCCACCGACACGACAAGCTGCAATGACACGATGGGCACCACAAGGATCAGCGCGGCCCGGCCATAAAGCCCCCGCGGCAAAAATTGTTTGAGCCAGTCCCATTGCATGGCCCCATCTAACCCCGCGACCGGGGCAGAGGAAAGAGATATGACCGCAACCCTGTTGGAACCCGGCCTGCGCCGGATCACCGCCCCGAACCCCTCGCCCATGACCCTGCATGGCACCAACACCTTTCTGGTGGGGGAACGGGACATCGCGGTGATCGACCCGGGCCCCGCGATCGAGAGCCACCTGCACAGGATCCTCGATGCCCTCGGGCCGGAACAGCGGATCAGCCACATCCTCGTCACCCATTCGCATCTCGATCATTCCCCCCTCGCCCGCCCCCTGTCCGAGGTCACGGGGTCACCGGTTCTGGCCGCAGGGCCCAGTGACTGGGGCCGCTCGCCCGCCATGCAGAAACTGGCCGATGCGGGCGGGATCGGCGGTGGCGAAGGGGTCGACCGGGCGTTCGCCCCTGACCGGATGGTCATGGATGGCGAGGTGATTGCCGGCGATGGCTGGCAGATCGAGGTTGTGTCCACGCCGGGCCACATGGCCAATCACCTGTCTTTCGCCTGGACCGGAGCCCTCTTCTCCGGCGATCTGGTCATGGGATGGTCCACCTCGCTGATCTCGCCCCCCGATGGCGACCTCACCGCCTTTCGCGGCTCGCTGACCCGTCTGGCCGCGCGCGGTGACCGGCTCTACTACCCTGCCCATGGCGAGGCCGTTCGGGATCCGGCCCTGCGCTGCCGGGAGCTGCTGGATCACCGGGCCGGACGCGAGGCGCAGATTCTGACGGCGCTGCAATCGGGCCCGGCCACCCCTGCCGAACTGACCGCCCGCATCTACACGGATCTCGACACACGCCTCGCGCCGGTCGCCGAACGCAACGTTCTGGCGCATCTCATTGATCTAGTTGAAAGAAATATGGCCACCGCACATCCAAACCTCGCCATATCCGCCCACTTTCACACCGCATGAGGATTTCTTCCATTTTTTTCCCGCAAACCCTCTGGACGCCCGAAAACGAGATTGCTATATCCCCCCCAGTTCCGGCGTAGCTCAGCGGTAGAGCAGTTGACTGTTAATCAATTGGTCGTAGGTTCGATCCCTACCGCCGGAGCCAATTATCACTTAAATATCAGGTAGATAACACTGCCATTTCGTAAGCGTGCTCGCAGCTCTAGGGGTATGTAGACCTCTTGTACGCTGCGACAAACCGTCCGACTCTGTCACAGTTTCACGATAGGCTTGCCGTTCCGAGGTCAACTTCAGTGCACGGACTGGGCGCCGCTTCTCCAATTTTCTACCTATGCTTGGCGTGCGTGGTCGTGGCGCAGCTGTGACGAATTTTTCCCATAGTGCTTCCTTCCATTCCGACGAATAGATCGCACCATCAAACCGTGGGATCAACCACCGTAGACCCTTGACCAATTCAGAAGAAGAGCCGAGGCTGAAATCTAGGTTGTCACTATCGAGAGCAAGACGTTGAAATCAGAAGAACTAGAGTACGCCGCCCTCCTACCCATCCTGTCCCGGTATTCACCAAAAGGGCGCACTGAATCAGCAAATTTTTTGAATTGGTTTTTGGAGAATATTTACCGGTTGGACGAGACCACAGCCGATGATTGCATCTGCGACAAGGAGAACGATAAGGGGATTGACGGCATATACGTGGATGATAACGCCTCGGAAATTTTGTTTTTTCAGGCAAAGATATCCCAAAAGGCGAATCGAACTCTGGGCGATAAGGTCATTAAGGAGTTTTTGGGATCACTGCAACAGTTTGAAACAAGCGAAAAGATCGAGATTATTTTACTCGGTCAGGCCAATGATGATTTAAAACGGATACTAACTCGCAACAATGTTGCAGGACTGATCGAGAAAGGCTACTCGGTCAAGGGAATTTTTCTTTGCAACAGTGAGCGCGATGACAATACGCTCGAAATTGAGAAAGTAATTGAAAATATCTCGATATTCTGTGCTTCTGACATTGCGGAGAGTTTTGTCGACTTTGATGCCGACGAAGGCGTTGATGGTAATTTTTCATTCGACACCAGCTATGCAGGAGTCGTCAACCTACACATTGACGCAGAGACAGAAGTATTTCTTCTCCCCGTTTCCGCAATGCAATTAGTCAAGCTAAGTGGCATCCATGACGGGGTCCTTTTCAGCCAGAATGTCCGATATTCCTTGGGCAACACTGCAGTCAATAGGTCTATATCCAAGTCCGTCGCAGACAAAGATGAGCACAAGAACTTTGCACTTTACCACAATGGGATAACTCTCATCTGTCAGAATGCGATACATGAAGACGAGACCCTAACAGTTTCAAATTATGTAGTGGTAAACGGTGCGCAAAGCATATCAACTTTCTACAAAAATAGTGCAAACCTCACTCCAGATCTCAGGGTTTTCGTTAAGGTCGTCGCTCTAAAGTCTAGCGAGCTTTCTCGAAAAATCACCATCAATAGCAACAACCAAAACTCAATTAAGCCTAGGGACCTTAGGTCCAACCATGACCTTATGCTGCGACTGCGAGCCGAGTTTGAAAGCAAACAAGACGAATACGTCTTTGTTATAAAGCGGGGACAGGAGACTGACGAGAATAAGATAGCGATTTCCAATGAGCTTGCTGGGCGGGAGCTACTAGCTTTTGATCTTCATGAAAGTAACTTGTGTCATCAGATTGGAAAAGTTTTTGACGATCGTTACGCGGAAATTTTTGGTAGGCACGAAGTAACCTTTGGCCGGATAATTTTTACTCATGAGTTGCAGAAACTAGTCAGTGAAGCCCTTGAAAAATTGGAAAACAAGGCGATGGCAAATTACTCTCTTACACGATACTTTTTGCTAAGCGTTTTGGGGCAAATTATCAGAAAATTTCCTGAAGGCCGTGAGTTTTTGGCAAACACCGATAAGTTAAACTCCACTGATGATCGCAAAAAGGTCTTGGAGAAGATTCCCGAGCTTCTAATCGACTTGATCGTCGATCTGAACTACGAACTCAGGGCCAAGGACCATGCATTCGACTACAAGCGCGAATTGAAGAGCACAACTGAAATCAAGTCCCTTACAGCGCTTCTACTTCAGTCATATGAGAAGGAATACCACAAAGGAAAGGCCATTGGTTTTGGCGAGAAGCTTGGTTGATCGTGGAGATTGGTCGCTCATAGAGCCACGAAACATTGTCATGTCTGCTTTAGGCTGGCACCAGGCATTCAGTTGGCCACGCAAGGGCCAACAAGGCCACGACCCGCGTGCCGTGCCGCCGCAAGGTCGCTAGTGAGCCCACTATGTCGCTCTAGACTCTCTCAAAAATGCGCTTTGCTTGAAGAAAACTGGAGATCCCAATGCCTGAACACAACGATGAAGAAGAACTCAAACTTAAGCGTCGCTTGAACTCTCGAACTGACAACTGCGTGAAGTTGGCTGACCATGCCCAACGCGCCGCAATCCACTACAGTGCAATTAGGCTTAGCTTTGTCGTAAGCAACATTACTGTTGCGACGCTTTTAGTTGGGCTCTTCTTCCGATTTTCAACAACGCTAAACCCGTGGTTGGTTTCTGGGGCAATTATGATGCTAGGAATTTCATTTACCTTTGTGAATCAAAAGATTGGCACTGTGCATATGTACTACAACAACGCTGCTGGATTGTTTTATCAGCAAGCCGTCAAGGATTCCGGCTTTGAAAAGGAGTTCGATCTCACCTTCAAAGTATCATCTGACAAGGCAAAGCGGTTTGGTTTCATAAACAAGTGGTCTTCAAAAGTTGATTTCTACTTTCTCTGGCCAGCTCTGAACATGATTGTCGCAATCGTGGCTGCGTTACTTGTCCTAACGCACTAACTTTGCCGCATATTGCTGTCCATTTACAACACCAACTCGATAAAGATCACTTTATCCCGCGCTGCCGACGTTCGCATTTCGAAAATGTTGCACGATCCACCAAGGACCGGTTCGGCGGGCCGCGCAGCAGCATTCTGCGGCCCTACCCAATGGCTGGTGTGGGCCGTTTGCTTCACTGCCGTTCACACTTCATCATTTCAAACCAATCCGGGGTAGCGTCGCCTAACCGCTTCCATCCGTACATCCGCGGGCACACGGTGATCCCGATTCTGTTGCTTCAGTTTTTGCGCCAGCTCTTCAAGGTGACACTCAACCTGATCTCCGTGTTTTCCGCTCAACGCCGCGTGAGAGATCGCGTTTCCGAGCATGTTGGTCTCGAACCACTGAAGCTTGTCAGCCAATCTCACTTCGACAAGTCTTTCCCGGCTAACCGATGGCACATGGCGAAGAGCGTTTTGTTCTACCTCTTCAGCGACCATGTTCCAAAGCGGATGATTATCCCAGCGGGATCTGTTGGTGTCCCGCACGGGCACCGTGTAGCGCATGGTTTTCAGTATGCCGCCAAGTATGTCGGTGATCTGATCGAACAGGCTTCCCCAACCGGTTACGTCCCAACGGCCCTTGAGGTAGTCTTTTCCGGCGCGCAGCTCTACCCGCCAGATTTCATCAGTGGCTTCCCCGCGATAAACAAGCGGGCGTGCGCCCTGTGCGTGACGAGCGGCGTCCCAGATTTCGAACATGTCGAATTTTCGCTTCTGCTTAACTTCCTGCAACTTGTCGTAGATGCCGATTTGTTTGTTGGTGATCCCACCAACTCGCATTGAACTGGCCTTCCAGCACTTACCCGACACGTCCATTTCTTCGGGTTGCATGTGCCGTGTCGTGTTTGATGCTGAATGCACGACAAACTGATTTGGGTTGAAACTGAATCCGGGCGCGAGGCAGTCAACCGCGTAGTCGATCCTCGAGATGCTTACGCCGTTCGGGGGGATGCTCAGACCAAACGCGTCCGCTGTCTTCTCCAACTCGTCCTTCACCCAAGCGATGCCGTTCAATACCAGCGGCATCGCTCTGACAGCGACACGGACTCCCCAGCCAGAAGCGGAAGTGCTTTTTCTAAGGAACCAGTTGGCCTCAAGATTGGACGTCTCGACGGAATAAGCGTAGCCGCCAGCCGCGCCGTTTGGTCGGACGATCAGATCCTCCCCATTGTACAGGGTGCCACATTTCGCCTTCTGGTTCCGCTTTGCCAACTCTTCTGCCTCTGCTTTGGCTGATGCCAAGTGCTCGCAGAGCTCTTCTGGAACGACAACGTTCAGTGAGAGTTCCAGCTTGTCGAAACCCGACCGAATAACTTCCAAATTCATAACTTTCACCCATTCATGTATTTCTAGAGGGGGGTGCTACAAAGACCCCCCTTTGCCGCGTGGCGTTCGGCCACCCGCCCACCCGCGCGCCGCGCTCGCTACCTGAAGGCAGCGCAGCGCGCGCGTGGACGGCTGTCCGGATTAGCACTTGAGTCTCACTGGCTCTTTCTCTTGCGCTTTGAGCCAGCGAATAAGGCTTTCTTCGAAGTAGAAGATTTTGCCACCGATCTTAACTCGAGGTGGTCCAACGCCTTCGGAATGGCGTCTTTGAAGGGTGCGTTCGCTCATGCCGAGATACTCTGCGGCTTGAGCTTTCGTCATGCGACGAAAACCAGAATTATCAGTCATGCGGAAAACCGTTTTGCAGTGTCCAAGAAAGTGAAACAGCCGGACGGCCTGCCGAATGGCAGGTCTTATGCGCGGGTGTCGCGAGATATGATGCTTGCGATGTCTATTTCGTTTTTGGACGTAACTGCGGCCACACTGTGGCGAAGTCAGCGACTACAGCATTCCCAAAAAACAATCGGGAATCAAGGGCAATCACTATTGAATTGGACTATGTCCGCATTTGTCCGACATTGACCAACCGAGAGACCGTTTCGGCAGCATCGGACAGCGTATCATCGAAAAGGTGTGCGTATCTCGCAGTGGTATTCGTCTGCGTGTGGCCCAACATTGCCCCGATCAAGGGAAGACTCGCACCGCTGGACACGAGCAGACTGGCAAAGGTGTGCCGCAGATCGTGAAGCCGCACGTCTTCAATCTCAGCTTTCTCGCACAAGCTCGCCCAGGTCTTCTTAATGGTCACAAACGGCTCTCCGGTGTGAGAGGGGAAAACCCATTCCGAGGTTGCCAAGTCACGGCGGCGCAGAAGAAGGGCCGTTACCGCTTCAGAAACCGGCACACGGTGAAGTTTCTTTTGCTTGGTCGTCGCAGCAGGTTTTGTCCACACGCGCAGATCGGCGTCGAATTGATCCCATCTCGCCCGCATCGCTTCGCCAGAACGACACCCAGTCAGGATCAAGAAACGGACAATATCGCAGGATGTCTGTTTGGGGTGATCGGCCATTGTAGTGTTAAGCCGGTCGAGCTCGTCCGCCGTCAGGTAGCGTTCCCGCTTATTCTCAGGATTGAGCGCGATACCTTGCGCCGGATTGCGGTCAATCCAACGCCAGCGGATCGCAAGATTGCAGGCTTTGCGAAGCAGTCCGATAACACGGTTGGCTTGAATTGGTGTTCGCTTTGAAACCTTCCGATGCAGCGCGTCGCAATGGTCGAACGTCAGATCGGCAACCTTCATCGCGCCGAGCGACGGCAAGATGAATTTCTGGAACATCTGGATATCGACCACCTGACTTGAGGTGCGCTTCTTGGGAAGATGGTCGCGGCAGTAGCGGTCGAACAGATCGCGCACGTTCGGGGCTTCCCGGGCTTCTTGCTTTTCCGCCATTGGATCGATCCCAACATCAATCATCCGGCGAAGTTCTGATGCTCGTTTCCGCGCCGCGACGACTGTCCAATCACCCGCGCGCCCGATGGTGTAGCGGCGCAAGCGACCCGCGATCCGATAGTTCAGGATGAAGCTCTTGACGCCCTTCGACGTGATCCGAACACCGAAGCCCGGCAGATAGCTATCCTGCACCAGCTTGTACCCGGTTTCTGGTGGCGTGAGACCGTCAAGGAGCGCCTGAGTGATTTTCACTTGGTCGCGCTCAGGTCTACATGTCATCTCTATGTAAACCGAATCTTGGCTATCCTTTGGCATCTGAATGTCTCTCCGTGTCCGAGCCTGTCCAGAAATTTCTTTCTTTTCAGTATGATACAGAAATTCTCTCAGATTTTCCAGTTACATAGCAAGCCATCAAACCCCGGCTGTTAATCAATTGGTCGTAGGTTCGATCCCTACCGCCGGAGCCAAAAATCCCAAGTAGATCAGAGATTTACGAGACACCTCAGCGAGGTGGATCATTGGGTGTTTGGCGCTTGTGGGCGCATGGTCACGAATTTCCAGCTGACCTGCCCCCCTTTGGTCCCTTGTACGTGGCGAGAGTCTGCGGGTCTGGTGTTCGTCATCCTGGGTTTCGGCTTGGGCAAGAGCGCCGGGCGCGGAGCCGTCGAGTTGCTCGGTCGCCCTCACTTGCGACCCAGGCTCAGGCAGCTTCCCGCCAAGCTGAATTGCACGACCAGAGAGATCGGCGGGCAACATCAGCCAAATTGACCGGCACTCATTTGGGGTAAAATAATACCCCAGCATTAAGCACCTGCTTTTAAACTATAAAATCAAATCCGGAATTGAAACTAGCTGTTGACCCGCCCCCGGAAATCGTTAGAACACGCCCATCCGACGGGGGGCCATCGCCCCTCGTTCGTTCTTGAGATGATCCGAGGGTCGCATCGGCCCCGGCCCCGCAAGGAAAAGACAGATGAAAACCTTTACCGCTACCCCGGCGGATATCGACAAGAAATGGATCCTGATCGACGCCGAGGGCGTTGTTCTGGGCCGTCTCGCCTCGATCATCGCCATGCGCCTGCGCGGCAAGCACAAGGCGTCCTTCACCCCCCACATGGACATGGGTGACAACGTGATCGTCATCAACGCTGACAAGATCCAGCTGACGGGCAACAAGCGCAACAAACCCAACTACTGGCACACCGGGCACCCGGGCGGCATCAAGTCCCGCACCACTGGCCAGATCCTGGAAGGCAAGTACCCCGAACGCGTGGTCATGCAGGCCGTCAAGCGCATGCTGCCCGGCGGCCCGCTGAGCCGCAAGCAGATGACCAACCTGCGCGTTTACGCCGGTGCCGCACATCCGCATGAGGCGCAGGAGCCCACCGTGCTGGATGTGAAATCCATGAACTCCAAGAACACGCGGAGCTGATACCATGGCTGAAACCATTACCTCGCTCGAAGAGCTGCAGGCCGTGGCCGGTGGCGACGCTGCCACCCCCGCGATCGACCTCGAAACCCCTCGTGAACCGCAGCGCGATGCGCTTGGCCGTTCCTATGCCACCGGCAAGCGGAAAGACGCTGTCGCCCGCGTGTGGATCAAGCCGGGGTCCGGCAAGGTCACCGTGAACGGCAAGGAAATGAGCGCCTATTTCGCCCGTCCGGTGCTGCAGATGATCCTGCGCCAGCCCTTCACCGTCGCCGGTCGTGAAGATCAGTTCGACGTGATGGCCACCGTCAAGGGCGGCGGCCTGTCCGGTCAGGCCGGTGCGGTCAAGCACGGCATCTCGGTGGCGCTGCAGCGCTACGAGCCGTCCCTGCGCGGCGCGCTGAAAGCGGCTGGCTTCCTGACCCGTGACAGCCGCGTCGTGGAACGCAAGAAATTCGGCCGCCGCAAGGCCCGCCGGAGTTTCCAGTTCTCCAAGCGCTGATTGCGCGGAAGGCCATCAAGACCATTCGAAAGGGCTGCATGTTTTGCAGCCCTTTTTTTTCGTGCGCATCGGCTTTGCAGAACCTGCCCTGTCAGCGCGTCAGCACCGCCGAGACCGGGGCCAACGCCACCGCCTCGGACCGGCTGCCAAGTGCCCATGAAAACAGCGCCGTCACCGTGTCGGAATAGGTATGCCCCACGACGATCACGCCCCCTTCCTGCCCGGCGGCAAAAGCGGCGCGGTCGAGATAGCGGGTGATGACCGTGGCGCGTTCGCGCTCGCTGTCGATCTCGCGGAACAGCGTGGCTGCCGGAACTGCGGCGCGGGTCGCCGTCTGTTCGGCGGCATTCAGCCCGCGCGGATAGGCCACCAGCCCGTGGCCGGTCTCTGCCAACACCTCGACAACCCCATCGAGCAAGGCGCGCCGCCCCTGGATCGCCCCCTCTGAGGTATCGAGCACAGCCACCGCTTCCGGCAGCCGGTCAAATCCGCGCGTCAGCACCTCTTCCGCCTGCGCAGGCCCGGTGTCTTCGGTAAAGATCTCGGCCAGAAGCAGCACTTCGAACCCGGCGGCGCGATAGGTGGCGGCGGCCTCGGCGGCATCGGGGCGGCGCGGGTCGATGGCGAAGGCGACGGGGAAATCAAATCGGGTCAGCGCGTCGCGGCCAAGCGGAAACGAGGGATCGTCGATCAGGATCACCGCCATCAAGGGGCGGGATTCCTCGGCGTCGAAGGGGGTGGCGAAGGCGTCGATGGCCCTGCGGGGCGCATCGGGCTCGGCTGCGTCGCCCGTTTCGACGGGCTGGAGAGGGCGGCCAAGCGGGGCTGTTTCTGTCTGTGCCTCGGGGCCGGTCTCGATCTGCGGCAGGCCAAGCGGCGCGGGCTGTTCCTCTGCCACCGGCGGCGAGGGGTCGAGCGTGGCCGAGGGCGACGCCACCGGGGTGCCGAGCGTCGGCGCGGCGGAGGGGGCCTGAAGGCTGTCCATTGCCTCGGGCTGCGGGGCGGGGGCGGTGTCGGGCAGGCTTGGCCCGGTCGGCGTGGGCAGGGCAGTGATGGCCTGCGGCGCACCGGCGGGGGCGGTGTCGATCCCCGGCAGGGCGGCGGCGGTTTCCTCTGGCGGGCGGTTGAACTCGGACCCTGCGGGCAGCGGGATTTCCGAGACAGGCTGCGATGCGGTGCCCTGCCCGGTCGCCGGGGCAGCATCGGGCGCGTCCGCTTCCACCGGCGCGGCCTCTGGCATGGCATCTGGCGTTTCGGTCGGTTGTTCCACGACGGCCGGCTGTTCCGACACCTGCTGCGGCGTGGGTTGGCCCTGCTGCGGACGATCGGGCAATGGCAGCCCGAGCGACAACAGCGCCGCCCCGATGATGGCGATGAACGCACCCCAGATCAGACCTGAAATCAGACCTCTGCCCATGTCTTTCACCCTCTCGATACATGTCCTGCGCCCCGAACGGAACGCTTCACATCCAAATAGCCCCAGCCAGTGGCCGTTCTTTGGGTGCATGGGTTGACCATGCCCCGCGGCCCTGCGCATGTATAACCCGGCGCGCGGGCAAGGCGCACCCCTTTTTGCGACGAGGACCCACGGGCATGCTGCTGCTCATAGATAATTACGACAGTTTCACCTACAACCTGGTCCATTACCTGGGCGAGCTGGGATGCGTGCCGCATGTGGTGCGCAACGATGCGCTGGATGTGCAGCAGGCGATGGCGCTCAACCCCGCCGGGATCGTGCTGAGCCCCGGCCCCTGCGATCCGGCGCAGGCGGGGATTTGCCTGTCGCTGACCGCTGCCGCCGCCGAAACCGGCACGCCGCTTCTGGGTGTTTGCCTGGGGCATCAGACCATTGGCGAGGCCTTTGGCGGCAAGGTGGTGCGCTGCCACGAGATCGTGCATGGCAAGATGGGGGAAATCCATCACGCGGGCCAAGGCGTCTTCTCGGGCCTGCCCTCGCCGCTTCTGGGCACGCGGTATCATTCGCTGGTCGTGGAGCGTGAAAGCCTGCCCGACTGCCTGGAGGTGACCGCCTGGCTTGAGGATGGTACGATCATGGGCCTGCGCCACAAGGAATTGCCGATTGAAGGCGTGCAGTTCCATCCCGAAAGCATCCGCTCCGAACATGGGCATGCGATGCTGAGGAGCTTCCTGCAGACAGTGCCCGGCGCGTTGCAGGAGGAACCGGCATGAGCGACCAGATGAAACCCCTGATCGCCGCCGTGGCCGAGCGCAGCCTGTCGGCGGAGGAGGCCGAGACGGCGTTCGGCCTGCTCTTCGACGGCGAGGCGACGGATGCCCAGATCGGTGCGATGCTGATGGCGATGCGCGTGCGGGGAGAGACCGTCGAGGAAATCGCCGCCGCCGCCAAGGTGATGCGCGGCAAATGCGTGGCCGTGCGCGCGCCCGAGGGCGCTATGGATATCGTCGGCACCGGCGGCGACGGCAAGGGCACGCTGAACATCTCGACCGCGACGGCCTTTGTCGTGGCGGGGGCAGGCGTGCCGGTGGCCAAGCATGGCAACCGGAACCTCAGTTCCAAGTCCGGGGCGGCGGATGCGCTTGGCCAGATGGGCGTCAATGTGATGGTCGGTGCGCCGGTGGTGGAACAGGCGCTGAAAGAGGCCGGGATCGGCTTCATGATGGCGCCGATGCATCACCCGGCGATTGCCCATGTGATGCCGACCCGGCAGCAGCTTGGCACACGAACGCTGTTCAACGTGCTGGGGCCATTGACCAACCCTGCGGGCGTCAAGCGCCAGCTGACCGGGGCCTTTGCCCCCTGGCTCATCCGCCCCATGGCCGAGGTTCTGGCCGCTCTGGGGTCCGAGGCCGCTTGGCTGGTCCATGGCTCGGACGGCACCGATGAGCTGTCGATTGCGGGTCCGTCCGCCGTGGCGGCGCTGAAGGACGGCAAGATCGAGGAGTTCGAGATCACCCCCGCCGATGCAGGCCTGCCCGTGCATCCTTTCGAGGCGATCCTCGGCGGCACGCCAGAGGAGAACGGCGTGGCGTTCCGGGCGCTTTTGTCCGGTGATGGCGGGGCCTATCGCGATGCGGTCCTGCTGAACGCGGCGGCGGCGCTGCTGGTGGCGGGCGTGGTCGGCGGGTTGTCCGATGGTGTCCAGAAAGCGGCTGAAAGCATCGATTCCGGTGCCGCGCTGAAGGCGGTGGAAACACTGGCCAGGGTCACGTCGGCGGCCTGAGGCGCTCCGGCCCGTCACGGGGCGCAGAACGCGGTTTCGAAACCGCGTTGGAAGGGTTTTCGAAAACCCTTGTCCCCGCCCGGCCGCACGCGTTACCCCCTGACCCATGCGTTTCGATCTGTCTCATCTCGGGTCTTGGGCCAACCTGCCATTCTTCGCGCGCGACATAAGCGGCTTCGAAGCCGCTTTGACCGCTGAACCCCGGCCCTGGCTCCCCACCCCGGCGCAGGTCTTTGCCGCATTGGAAGCCTGCCCGCCCGACGCGACAAAGGTCGTCATCCTCGGCCAGGACCCCTACCCGACCCCCGGCCACGCCCATGGGTTCGCCTTCTCGGCAGAACCGCATGTGCGCCCCCTGCCCCGGTCGCTGGCCAATATCTACAAGGAGATGCAGGCCGACCTGGGGGCCTGCCCGCCCAATGCCGATCTGCGGTTCTGGGCCGCGCAGGGCGTTCTGCTACTCAACACCGTCCTGACCGTGCCCGCAGGCGAGGCCAATGGCCACGCGAAACTGGGCTGGCAGCGGCTGACAGGACAGGTGTTGGACCATCTCTCCAGCGACGGCCTCCCCCGCGTCTACATGCTTTGGGGCAAGCCCGCGCAGAAAGCCGCCAAAGACATCCCCGCAGAGCGCAATCTCAAGCTGGAAGCCCCGCATCCCTCGCCCCTTTCCGCGCATCGGGGCTTTTTTGGCGCGCGCCCCTTCTCTCGCGCGAATAACTGGTTACAAACGCAGGGACTGACGCCCATCAACTGGACGGACCCGGGACAGATATGACCACAAGCATTCTCGACAAGATCAAGGCCTACAAGCTGGAAGACGTGGCCGCCCGCAAAGCCGCCCGGCCCATGGCCGCCGTGGAAGCCGATGCAGAGGCCGCGCCGCCGGTTCGCCCCTTCGCGGAGGCGCTCAGCATTGCCTCGCGCGAGGGCTACGGGCTGATTGCGGAAATCAAGAAGGCCAGCCCCTCCAAGGGGCTCATCCGCGCCAATTTCGACCCGCCCGCCTTGGCCCGCGCCTATGAGGCCGGGGGCGCGACCTGCCTGTCTGTCCTGACCGACACGCCCTCCTTTCAGGGCGCTGATGACTACCTTGTCGCGGCCCGCGCCGCTGTGTCGCTGCCGGTTCTGCGCAAGGATTTCCTTTACGATCCCTACCAGGTGGCCGAGGCCCGCGCGCTTGGGGCCGACTGCATCCTGATCATCATGGCCAGCGTCTCTGACGCGCAGGCGCAGGAGCTGGAGGAGGCCGCAACCCGGTGGGGCATGGATGCGCTGATTGAAGTGCATGATGCCGAGGAACTGGACCGCGCCCTGACGCTGAAATCCCGCATGATCGGCATCAACAACCGGGATCTCAATACATTCGTCACCTCTCTCGACGTGACAAAGACGCTGGTGCGCCGTATTCCCGGCGACCGGATGGTGGTCTCTGAATCCGGGCTGAACACGCCCAAGGATCTCTCCGATATAGCCATGTACGGCACCCGCTGCTTCCTGATCGGCGAAAGCCTGATGCGGCAGGAGGATGTGGAAACCGCCACGCGGACGCTTCTGGCCAACCCTTTGCGGGCTGCGCAATGATGGCGGGTCTCACCCATTTCGACGCCGAGGGGCAGGCCCATATGGTCGATGTCTCGGACAAGCCGGTGACGGCGCGCGTGGCGGTGGCCGAAGGCTTCGTGCGGATGACGCCCGAGACACTTGCCGCCATCACCGGTGGTGAGGCGAAGAAGGGCGATGTTCTGGGGGTCGCGCGGCTGGCGGGGATCATGGGGGCCAAGAAGACATCGGACCTCATCCCGCTCTGCCATCCCCTGCCGATCACCAAGGTGGCGCTGGAGCTGGAACCCGTGGCCGACTTGCCCGGCATCCGTATCGTGGCCACCGTCAAGACCGGCGGCCAGACCGGGGTCGAGATGGAGGCCCTGACCGCCGTCTCCACCGCCGCGCTGACGGTCTATGACATGGTGAAAGCCGTTGATAAATCAATGGAAATCACCGGCATCCGGTTGCTGCTGAAAGAGGGCGGGAAATCCGGGAGATACGAGGCGCAGGGATGACATCGGGCCGGTCGCTTGAACTCTACTTCGTCGATGGCAAGCCTGACGGC
This sequence comes from Nioella sp. MMSF_3534, assembly GCF_030732985.1. GTDB lineage: Bacteria > Pseudomonadota > Alphaproteobacteria > Rhodobacterales > Rhodobacteraceae > Nioella. The sequence goes on along the minus strand of NZ_JASHJX010000023.1, from coordinate 35,614 downwards.
ATGCTGACGGCAGAGGTTTTCAACTGGACCGGTCATGTCTTGCGCATCCCGCGCACACGGCTTGCCGACGGATTGCGGCGGGCCGAAGCCGGGCAAACCGGCGTGTACCTGCTGCTTGGCGAGGATGCGGACGGCCCGCTGGCCTATGTCGGTGAGGCCGAGGACATGGCCCGCCGCATCGGACAGCATGCTCGCGAGAAAGACTGGTGGGACGTTGCCGTTCTGATCACGGCCGCCGGGGACGCGTTGAACAAGGCTCATATACGCCACCTCGAAAACCGCCTTGTCAGCATGGCTCGTACCGCCGGGACGATGAGATTGGAGAACGGAAATCAGCCTGGCGGGTCAAGCCTGAACGAAGCAGGCATGGCAAATATGGAAGGCTTCAAAGACACGCTTCAGATGGTTTTGCCCGCGATCAGAGTGGATCTTTTTCAAACCGGACGCAGATCTGCCGACCAGTCCGACATGCGTAGTGAAAGTGCTACTCCGCGCCCAGTCTTTCACCTTGCGGTCCCGCGACATGGTGTTGATGCCAGCGCAGAACTCGTCAATGGGGAGATGGTGGTTCAGGCCCGTTCAATGGTACGCCCCGCGTGGGTCGGCAACCCTAAGCACGCCTCAAACTATAGAGAGTTGCACGAAGGACTCGTTGAGAAGGGAATTATCCTCGTGTCAGACGGCGGTGCGGTGATGGCTGAAAACTATGCATTTAGTAGCCCATCTGCCGCTGCCGCAGTTGTGTCTGGCCGCTCAGCCAATGGCCGCACGCAATGGAAACTTCCCGATGGCCGCACCTATGCGGACTGGGAGGCGGAACAAATCGAAGGGGCCGCTCCATGATCACAGTTGACGAGGCCCTCGCCGCCTGTCTGGCGCTTGCCGATCCGTTGCCCTCGGAAGAGGTTCCGCTGGCAGATGCCAATGGCCGGGTTCTGGCGCGGGCGGTGGCCGCGCGGCGCGATCAGCCTCCCTTTGCGGCCTCGGCCATGGATGGCTATGCGGTGACGGCAGAGGCTCCCCGGCCCGGTGACAGGTTCACCGTGATCGGAGAGGCCGCTGCGGGGCATGTCTGGCAGGGCCAGATAGGCGCGGGTCAGACGGTGCGCATCTTTACCGGCGCACCAGTTCCTGACGGTGCGGCGCGGGTGATCATCCAGGAGGATGTGACGCGCGAGGGCGATGTCATCACCCTGGGCGACCGGCTGGATCACCAGACCAATATCCGCCCCGCTGGCGGCGATTTCCTGACCGGGGACGCGCTGGACGCCCCGCGCATCCTGCGCCCGGCCGATCTGGCGCTGGTCGCCGCCATGAACCTGCCCACCCTGCCCGTGACCCGCAAACCCGTCGTGGCGCTGATTGCCACCGGGGATGAGCTGGTGCAGCCGGGCGACACCCCGCGGCCTGACCAGATCGTGGCCTCCAATTCCTATGGATTGAAGGCGCTGGCCGAGGCATCGGGGGCGCATGCACGACTGCTGCCGATCGCGCGCGACACGGTCGAGAGTCTCGCCAGCACGCTGCAACTGGCAGCCGATGCCGATATCATCGTGACCATCGGCGGCGCGTCCGTGGGCGATCATGACCTTGTGGCGCAGGTGGCGGCAGCAGAGGGGCTGGAGCGGAGTTTTTACAAGGTGGCGCTCAGACCCGGCAAGCCGCTGATGGCGGGGCGCATGGGCAAGGCGGCGCTGCTCGGCCTGCCCGGCAATCCTGTGTCCGCAATGGTCTGCGGGCAGATTTTCCTGGTGCCAATGATCCGGGCGATGCTGGGTCTGGGCAAGGCCCCTGCCCCGCGTGAGACCGCCGAACTGGCGGTGGACCTGCCGCAGAACGGCCCGCGTGAACACTACATGCGCGCGGTGCTGGAGCCGGGCCGCCGATACCCGCGCGTGACCCCCGATCGGCGTCAGGATTCCTCGCTATTGACGGTGCTGTCGAGAGCAGATGCGCTGATGATCTACCCACCCTCGGCAGGGCCGCTCAAAGCCGGGTCGCTTGTGGATATCTTGCGATTCTGACCCAATATGTTGACACGAAGCGGGAACAGCGATAGAACATTCCCCGAACAGATGTAATTTCCGTTAGGGGAGCCCTGCGATGCTGACCAAGAAGCAGCTGGACCTGCTGGAGCTTATTCACCGCCGCATGCAGCGTGACGGGGTGCCGCCCTCCTTCGACGAAATGAAGGATGCGCTGGACCTGCGGTCGAAATCGGGCATCCACCGGCTGATCACGGCGCTGGAGGAACGCGGGTTCATCCGGCGGCTGGCCCACAGGGCGCGCGCGATCGAGATCGTGAAACTGCCCGAAAGTTTGGAAACCAAACTGGGCGGCTTCACCCCCCGCGTGATCGAAGGCAGCCGCGCCGATCCGCCCCGCGACGCGCGCCCCGTGGCCGCCGCCTCTGCCATCGACCTGCCGGTTATGGGACGCATCGCCGCCGGGACGCCCATTGAGGCGATCAGCGAGGTGTCCACCCATGTTGCCGTGCCCCAGCAGATGCTGGGATCGGGCAAATCGCATTACGCGCTGGAGGTGAAGGGCGACTCGATGATCGAGGCCGGGATCAACGAGGGCGACATCGTGGTGATCGAGGAAGGCTCGACCGCTGATAATGGCGATATCGTCGTGGCACTTGTGGAAGGTTACGAGGCAACCCTGAAACGCTTCCGCAAGAAGGGCAATATGATCGCGCTGGAAGCGGCCAACCCCGCCTATCAAACCCGGATGCTGCGCGACGACCAGGTCAAGGTGCAGGGCAAACTTGTCGGGCTGATCCGCACCTATTGATCCGTCACTTAGGCCGGTCTGACCGGCGCTGTTGTCTTCAGTCCCTCGCCCTGCCGTCCACGGGGTTTCGCCGACTTCGTCGTCGACCCGGGAGCGGCCCTCCTCAACCCCCGGCTGACGCCGGAGGCCTCATCGGTCCGCGTTGCCACGGATATATGGCAGGGGTCGGTGCTGATCCGAAGACCCTGGGACTGGTGGCAATGACCCATCACGGAAATCCGCGCGGGCGCCCCGTTTGTCAGCGGGATGTCGGCACCCAGGGACGTCGGCCCTGCAATGCGCGGGCCGTGACGACCCGCAGCCCGTTTTCCCCCGCCGCAAGCGCGATGGCCCCGGTTTGCGACAGGATGTCCGGGCCGATCATGACACAGGCGGCGCCCTCCCTGCTGCTGTCGGCCATGGCCGCCCCTGTCCCCGCGCCCGGTCCAAAGTCCGGGACACCCCCAAACCCGCTTTCAGACCGCTCGGAGGTGATCACCCAGTCATGTGCGGCGCAGGCCCGGGCGAGATCCTGCGCGGCCCGGCGACCGACCCCGTGCCACAGAGACAGCCCGCCGATCGCCACCGCCTGCCCGGCCCCGTCCTGACCCCATGCCGGACGCGCAAAACCCCCGGCCTGATCCGCGCCATCCCCGTCATTTTCCAGCCACAACCCCGCGACGAATCCATCGCCCCGCGCACGGCTGAGCGCTCGCCCCTCCTCCGTCATCACCCCGACCAGCCGCCCCGAGGGCGAGATCAGCAGCGACGGGCGCTCTCCGCCCGACCAGAGCAGAAGCGCCAGCGCTGCCGGGGCAAGTCCCGTCCAACGCCCGCGCCCTTGCCACAGGATCACGACCAGCGCCCCGAAGGTCAGCAGCGGCAGCACCTCCGCCGGGGGCATCTCGATGGTCCGGACGGCACCCTCCATGCCCGAGATGCGCTCGGCCACGGCAAGGATCCAGACCAGCCCCGCCTCCATCACCCGGAAGGCCAGGAACTCCAGCCCGAGAGGCCAGAGCAGCATGGCCACCACCGCCGCGGGAACCACGAGGCTGCCCATGACAGGCACCGTCAGCAGGTTTGCGGCCAGCCCGTAAGACGCCAGCATGTTGAAATGCGCCGCCGCGAAAGGGGCCGTCGCCAGCCCCGCAACGCCAGAGGACAGGACCAGCCCAAGCAGCCAGCGCGCCCATGCGGGCCAGGTGCGCAGCCGCTCGATGCGGGACATGCCGGTGAAGACCGCCACCAGCGCGGTCGTGGCGGCAAAACTCATCTGGAATCCGGGGCCAAGCAGGGAGTCGGGGCGATGCGCCAGAACGATCAGCGCCGCTATGGCGACCGAGCGCAAGGTGACGGCGCGCCGGTCCAGCAGAACCGCCGTGAACATCACCGCCACCTGGATGAAGGCGCGTTCGGTGGCGACGTTGCCCCCCGCCACGGCCAGGTAGAAGGCCCCGGCGGCCAAGGCCCCGACGGCGGCGATCTTCTTGGTCGGAATGCGCAGGGCAAGGGGCGGGATCAGCGACAGGCCGGAACGCAGGCACAGAAAGACAAAGCCGGTCAGCAATCCCATATGCAGGCCTGAAATGGCCAGAAGGTGGGCGATATTGGTGCGCCGCAGGGTCTCCAGCGTTTCGGTCGAGATGCCGGAGCGGTCCCCGGTCATGACGGCAGCGGCGAAGGCGCCGGGTTCGCCCTCGATCCGGGTCTGAATGGCGCGCGAAAGCCGCATGCGCAGATGCAACAGCGGCAGGACGCGCTCCGGGCGCGGTTCCAGCAGGAGGGCTGGATTGCGGGTATATCCGACCGCGCCGATGGACAGGAACCAGGCGTGTCGCTGGAAGTCGAAGCCACCGGGCTCTCCCGGTCCTTCAGGGGGCGACAGATGGCCGGTCAGGGCAACACGCGCACCGGGTTCCGGCGTCAGGAACGGCTGGTCGCCGTGAAGCGAGACGCGCACCCGCCGGGGCACGCGGTCGGGGTCGGTGTCGGCCAGCACGACCCGATCCAGCGTCAGGCGCAACCGGTCCGAGGCGGACCGGTCCACCACCACGATCCGGCCTTCGATGGGGCCATAGTAGCGAAAGCCCAGAACCGGCCCCGCCACCTGAGCCGTCCGCAAGCCTGCCGTGCACAGCCCGAGCGCGACAAGCAGCACCGCCGTCGCCAAAGGCCCAAGCGTTTCGCGTCGCCATCGGCCAAGGAACGCGGCCAGAAGGGCCGCCGCCCCGGCCAGGCCATACGCCATGCGCCCCGGTTCCACTGGCAGGGCGAAATAGAGTGCCACCCCGATCCCGAAAAAGACCGGGGACCAGGGCATCAGATAGCCCCGCTGGCCCTGCTGGACCGCATTCAACCAGTGCCACAGCCGCACTTGCCACCCCTTCCGGGCTTGCCTAAACCTGCGCGCAGATGACTGTGCGGCCTCATGGTTGCCAAACTGTTAACGCGCGGCGCCGCTCAAGGCCCGCGTGCCCCGGAAAGGACCTTCGATGACCTCTGATGTCGTGACCCGCTTTGCCCCTTCGCCCACGGGCTTTCTGCATATCGGCGGCGCGCGGACGGCGCTGTTCAACTGGCTCTATGCGCGCGGGCGGGGCGGCACCTTCCTGCTGCGCATCGAGGACACCGACCGCGAACGCTCCACCCCCGAGGCAACGCAGGCCATTCTGAACGGGCTGACCTGGCTCGGTCTCGACTGGGACGGCGAGCCGATCAGCCAGTTTGAACGCCGCGACCGGCACGCAGAGGTGGCGCGCGACATGCTGGCCAAGGGCCACGCCTATAAATGCTTCGCCACGCAGGAGGAGATTCAGGCCTTCCGCGAGGCGGCAAAGGCCGAGGGCCGCTCGACCCTTTTCCTCAGCCCCTGGCGCGATGTGGCCGAGGCTGACCACCCGGACGCGCCTTATGTGATCCGCGTGAAAGCCCCGCGCGAGGGCGTGACGGTGATCAAGGATCAGGTGCAGGGCGATGTCACGATCCGCAACGATCAGCTCGATGACATGATCCTGTTACGCTCCGATGGCACGCCCACATATATGCTGGCCGTGGTTGTGGACGATCATGACATGGGCGTGACCCATGTGATCCGGGGGGACGATCACCTCAACAACGCTGCGCGCCAGGCGCAGATTTTCCATGCCATGGGCTGGCCGGAACCGGTCTGGGCGCATATCCCGCTGATCCACGGGCCTGATGGCAAGAAACTGTCGAAACGCCACGGCGCGCTCGGGGTCGAGGAATATGCCGCCATGGGCTACCCGCCCGCTGCGATGCGCAACTACCTGGCGCGGCTTGGCTGGAGCCATGGGGATGACGAGTTGTTCAGCGACGCTGAGGCGAAAGAGTGGTTCGACCTGACGGGAATCGGCAAATCCCCCGCGCGGCTTGATTTCAAGAAGCTCGAACATGTGGCCAGCCATCATATCGGGGCCATGGCCGATGACGATTTGGTGTCTGAAATCGAGCGTTTCTTGGTGGCAACGCAGCAACCCGCGCTTTCGCAGGCGCAGAAAGACGGGCTGGCCGCTGCGATGTATTGCCTCAAGGATCGGGCAAAGTCTCTTCCTCAACTCCTTGAAAAGGCACACTTTGTCTTGACGGAACGCCCGCTGGATCGGGATGAGAAGTCGCTGGCCGCGCTGACAGATGTATCCCGTGGTATACTGGCAGAATTGACGCCGCAGTTGCAAAATGCTAGCTGGACACGCGACACGCTGGAGGCGACAGTTTCCGAAGTGGCCGAACGCCACGATCTGAAACTGGGCAAGCTTGCACCGGCCCTGAGGGCCGCGTTGGCAGGCCGCCCCGTCAGCCCGAGCGTTTTCGACATGATGCTCGTCATCGGCCGGGAGGAGACACTTGCCCGCCTGACGGAGGCCGCAGCCGAATGACCTGAGTGTGTCGTGGCTGCCTGCGAATAGAGGGGCCCGGGCAACCGGTCCCTGAACACCGCCTGATGACCCCATCGGGCAGGCTTTTTGAAGAGGGACTCAGGATGGCAGACAACAGAACCGCGACGCTCACGTTCGATAACAAGACATTCGAGCTGCCAATGCACTCGCCCAGTGTCGGTCCCGACGTGATCGACATCGGTAAGCTTTACGGTCAGGCGGGCGTCTTTACCCACGATCCCGGTTTCACCTCGACCTCGGCCTGCGAATCCACCATCACCTATATCGACGGTGACGCGGGCGTTCTGTTGCATCGCGGCTACCCGATCGACCAGCTGGCAGAAAAATCGCATTACCTCGAAGTGTGCTATCTGCTGCTATATGGTGAGCTGCCGACCGCGACCCAGCTGGAAGATTTCGAGGATCGCGTGACCCGTCACACGATGGTGCATGAACAGATGCACAACTTCTTCCGCGGGTTCCGGCGCGACGCGCATCCGATGGCGACCATGGTGGGCGTTGTCGGCGCGATGTCGGCCTTCTACCACGACTCCACCGATATTTCGGACCCGTGGCAGCGCGAGGTCGCTTCGATCCGCCTGATCGCCAAGCTGCCGACCATCGCCGCGATGGCCTATAAATACTCGATCGGTCAGCCCTTCGTCTATCCGCGCAATGATTGCGACTATGCCACCAACTTCCTGCGCATGTGCTTTGCCGTCCCGGCAGAGGAATACCAGCCCGACCCGATCCTGAGCCGCGCGATGGACCGGATCTTTACCCTGCATGCGGATCACGAACAGAACGCGTCCACCTCGACCGTGCGTCTGGCCGGGTCGTCGGGCGCGAACCCGTTTGCCTGTATTGCCGCCGGCATCGCCTGTCTCTGGGGGCCTGCCCATGGCGGCGCCAATCAGGCCTGTCTGGAGATGCTGAAGGAAATCGGCACTGTCGACCGCATCCCCGAATACATCGCGCGGGCCAAGGACAAGAACGACCCCTTCCGCCTGATGGGCTTCGGTCACCGCGTCTACAAGAACTTCGATCCGCGCGCGACGGTGATGAAGAAATCGGCGGACGAGGTGCTGGACCTTCTGGGCGTGGAAAACAACCCGCTTCTGCAGGTCGCCAAGGAACTGGAACGCATCGCGTTGGAGGACGAGTATTTCTCCGAGAAGAAGCTGTTCCCCAACGTCGATTTCTACTCCGGCATCATCCTGGAGGCCATGGGCTTCCCCACCTCGATGTTCACCCCGATCTTCGCCCTGTCGCGGACCGTGGGCTGGATTTCGCAGTGGAAGGAAATGATCGCCGACCCGAAAGGCAAGATCGGCCGTCCGCGCCAGCTTTATACCGGGGCCACCTACCGCGAATACACGGATATCGAGAACCGCTGAGCGGGTTGGTAGAGACACGAAAAGGCTGGCCTCCCAAGGTTGGCCTTTTTTGCACGGATGTCAGGCATCCGCATAATGACATGCACGGTATCGGAAGCGCTTTCCCTTGGTGATCGTGGCCACTTTCCTTGACAATCGTGACCATGAAACGTATTGTCAGCGCAGTAGCAGATAGCGGGGCTTTCCTTGGATCGCTGCTACACGCGCACCCGCAAGGGTCGGCATATCACGGTAAGGCGCACCCGCATGAAGACAAGGCCTCCTTCGGGGGGCCTTTTTTAATGCCTTCAGTTTTTCGGGATTCTCACCTGCTGAAAGCAGGCTTTCTTGACGTAGACCCTGATCTTCTCGCGTTTTTTCCTGTGTTCAAAGCTGATCTCCTTTTCATAGCAGGTCTTCACCAGCATCTCGACGTCGATCTCCTCCACCTTGCTCGGATACAAGTAGTAGATAATGACGGTGTGAATCCCAGAGATCAGCGGGGATCCCGCAGGTGTGAGCACAGCGAGGTTCGCCACCTGATTTCTGTCCTTTTCCTCCCACGTGTAGGCGTTGCAGGTCAGCAGGTTGCGGATTTCAGAAGGGAGACAATGGGAAAAGGCATAGCGATTGGCACAAAACTGTCGCTTGTTGCCTGCTTCATCCAGAAAGTCATGCGGACCAGTTCCATAAGAGTTGGAAAACACGTGAGATTCAAACCTGACGCGAAGAACCAGGTCTCGGCCTTCGGGTCCGTGTCCAGCAAAGACATGCGTAAACGGATGAAGGTGGGACAAGCTTATCTGCTGCCCTCTGAACCTGATCTGATCCGGAAGCCCGTTCTTCAACGCATCCGCCACTCGTTACATGTCACCACTTGCGTCAATCACTATCGAACAATCCCGATCTGATCCATCATCAAAGAGAGTGCGCAGCGGGCGGCCTTTTCGCATCCCGCCCTTGCGCGTCGCGGCCCCCTGCCCCATCTGCCTGTAATGACACGGATAATCCTGACCTCGCTGAACCTGTCGCTGCTGGTTCTCTTCCCCCTGGCCTGGGTCGCACCGCTGATGCGCGCGGGGCTGTTGCCGCTCTTCGGGCTAAGCGAGATCTCGGTCCTGTCCGGTGTCATGGCGCTATGGGAGGAGGACGTTCTGCTGGCGCTGGCAGTGGCGCTCTTTGCCATCGTCGCGCCGATCCTGAAGACGGCAGGGCTGGCGCTGATCCATTTCCGCATGACCGACAGCCGCCTGCTGGCGCCGCTCACCGCGCTTGGCAAGCTGGCCATGGCGGATGTTTTCCTGATCGCCATCTACATCACGCTCGCCAAGGGCGTCGGTGTGGGCCGGGTGGAAACCGCCTGGGGGCTTTGGCTCTTCACCACCTGCGTGCTGGTCAGCTTCGGGATCAGCCTGGCAACCTCGGCACTGGCCAAGCGCGAGGCCTTGGGCTAAGCCAACCGAATGGCAAAACCCGTCACCCAATTCGTCTGTTCCGCCTGCGGCGCCACCCATAAGAAATGGGCAGGCCGCTGCGATGCCTGTGGCGAGTGGAATTCCATCCAGGAGGAAACGCCGCTCTCCATGGGGCCCGGAGCCAAGGGGCTTGGCGGGATGAAGGGCAAAGGGATGGCACTGACCGATCTGGCGACGGAAGAACGCCCGCCGGAACGGGACGGATCGGGGATTGCTGAGCTTGACCGGGTGCTTGGCGGCGGGCTGGTCGGGGCCAGTGCCACGCTGGTGGGCGGCGACCCCGGCATCGGCAAATCGACGCTGCTGTTGCAGGCAGCAGCCAGTTTTGCGCAGGCGGGTCTCAAGGTTATCTATGTCTCGGGCGAGGAAGCGACGGCCCAGGTGCGAATGCGCGCACAGCGGCTTGGGCTTGGCGACAGCCCGGTAAAGCTCGCTGCCGAAACCAACCTGCGCGATATCCTGACCACGCTGGACGAGGAAAAGCCCGATCTGGTGGTGATCGATTCCATCCAGACCATGTGGCTCGATACCGTGGACAGCGCGCCGGGGTCCGTCAGTCAGGTCCGCGCCGCCGCGCATGAGCTGGTGAGTTTCGCCAAGCGCAAGGGCGTCAGCGTGATGCTGGTGGGCCATGTCACCAAGGAAGGCCAGATCGCTGGCCCCCGCGTGGTGGAACACATGGTCGACACCGTGCTCTATTTCGAGGGCGAGCGCGGCCACCAGTTCCGCATCCTGCGCAGCGTCAAGAACCGCTTTGGCCCGGCGGATGAGATCGGTGTCTTCGAGATGACCGGCGGCGGATTGGCCGAAGTCCCGAACCCCTCGGCCCTGTTCCTGTCCGACCGGCAGGCGCGCGCGCCGGGATCGGTGGTGTTTGCAGGGATCGAAGGGACGCGGCCTGTGCTGGTCGAGGTGCAGGCCCTTGTCGCGCCCTCGTCTCTGTCCCAACCCCGCCGCGCGGTTGTGGGCTGGGATGGCGGCAGATTGTCGATGATCCTCGCGGTGCTGGAAGCCCGCGTTGGGATCAGCTTTCAGGGGCTCGACGTCTATCTCAATATCGCGGGCGGCATGCGCATCTCGGAACCCGCTGCCGATCTGGCCGTGGCCGCCGCACTTTTGTCGGCGCGAGAGGACGAAGCCCTGCCCGCCACATGCGTCGTTTTCGGTGAATTGAGCCTTTCCGGCGCGTTACGCCCGGTCTCTCAGGCCGAAAACAGGTTGAAAGAGGCGCGGAAACTTGGTTTTTCCTCCGCAATCGCACCTGAGGGATGCAAAATCACCGACGGGGCTGATATGGATTTGAAACTGATGCCGGACCTGGCCCGGTTTACTGGTGATATTTTCGGCGCAGGCTGACCGGCCCAAGCCACGAGGGAGACGAGAGAGATAATGGACGGTTTTACCATTTTTGACGGGGTCGTGGCCGGTGTGATCGTGATCTCCGCCATTCTCGCCTATTCCCGTGGTTTCGTGCGCGAGGCGCTGTCGATTGCGGGCTGGATCGTGGCGGCCATCGTGGCTTTCCTCTTTGCCCCCCGCGCCAAGGAACTGATGTTCGAGATTCCCTATCTGGGCGATTTCCTCAACGGCTCCTGCGAACTGGCGGTCATCGCGGCCTTTGCCGCCGTCTTCGCCATCGCGCTTGTGGTCATCTCTCTCTTTACTCCTTTCTTTTCCAGCGCCGTGCAGCGATCCGCCATCGGCGGGCTGGATGCGGGGCTTGGCTTCCTCTTCGGGGTGCTGCGCGGGGTTCTGCTGGTTGTCGTGGCGCTGATTGCCTATGACCGCATCGTCGGGAACGAGCCGATTGCGGTGATTTCCGACAGCCGGTCCGCCGAGATTTTCCAATCCATGCAGACCCGTGTCGAGGAACAGATCCCCTCGGACGCGCCCGGCTGGATCGTCAGCCGCTATGAGGAACTGGTGAACAGCTGCGGTCCGGTTGACGGGAACTGAGCCGGGCCTATCCGTCTTCTGACAGGAAGCGGTCGAACTCGGTTACGACCGCGTCCCAGATCGGATCGCTCGGCACCAGCATGTGGTTATTCGAGTCCCAGGACTGAAACTGGGCGTCTCTCAGCCCCCGCGCCATAAGCTTGGACTGGTCGGGGGACTGCACGGCATCGCCCGAAGAATGCATGATCAGCACCGGGCAGGTGATCTTGTCCAGCTTGTCCAGAACGTCGATCTCGCCCACGACGCGCCGAATCTCGGCGGCGTTTTCCGGGGTCGCGGACACGGTCTGGATATGGACGAGGCTTTCCAGCTCTTCCGGGGTGGATCGCGGCGCAAAGACGGTCGCGACCGCCCGCATGAAGGGGCTGTCCGGCACCCCCCAGCCAGAGCGGATCATGGCAACCATCGTCTCGGTTTTCTCCGGCTCCCCCCGCGCGGTTGACCCCTGCACCAACCCGTTGTGCAGGATCATACGGCTGACCCGGTCGGGGTGACGCGCCGCGAAGGTCAACGCCACCGGCACGCTTTGCGAGATTGCGTAGATCGGGAACCGGTCCAGCCCGGCGGCATCGGCCACCGCCTCCAGGTCATCGGCCAGCGCCTCAACACTCACGCGCGAGAAATCGACATCCCGATCCGACAGCCCCGTGCCGCGCGGATCATATCGCACCAGCCGCCGCCCGGCGGATTGACGGTCCAGCAGCGGGCGCCAGACCGGGCTGTGAAGATCGTGCTCCAGATGGCTGAGCCAATGCCCGGCCCGCAGGAGCGGCGACCCGTCCCCCATCTCGGCCCAGGCAAGCCCCGTGCCATCGCGCGAACTGGTGTAGCGGATGACCTGCCGGGCTGCCTGTCCCTTGCGTTCAGCGGTTTGGGGGCCACCGGTCCCGATCGTCACCGGCACGGCAAGCTGCACCCCCCGGCGCGGCACGGTGCGGATCACCGCCTGTCGCTTGCCATCATCCCCGACCGCCGCCCGCGCCACCGCAACCCGCGTCGCAAGCGTGGAATCGGACACGATACGCCCGTTCCAGATATCCCTGATCATGTCGTCATAGCTGACAAGTTCGGGCGCACGGGTGGCCAGCAGGACCAGCAGATCGAAAACCTGCGGCTCGCAATGCACCTCCTGCCCGTCCCGCATGAGAGCATGGGCGGGCACATCCAGCTGACAATCTGCAAATTGATAGATCATGCCCCAAGCTTGCGCGGGTTGTGGGGCTTTCTCAAGGAAAACAGCCGCGTCTCAAGACAAATCGGGCAAATCCCAAGACCTTCTAAAGACCGTCTTCAAGCGCGGCTTCGGCAGTGGTGGCACTCTGGTTCCCATCAGCAGCAAAGGAGACACGCCATGACCGACACGATCAAAACCCGCCCCGATGGTTCCATCGACACCGCCTTTTACATGGCCCGTGGCCGCCAGATGCGCAGCCAGCAGGCCGCCGACATGGCCCGCACCGGCAGCCGCAAGACCCTGTCCCTTGTGCCGGTTCTGGCCATCTTCGGTCTCGCCGTGCTGGTGATCGTTCCGGGCCTGCTCTGACCCGCCGGTCGAAGGAAACACATATCGGAAATCGCGCATTCACATATCTGTCACAGGTGACTTTACCTGCCCGGGGGGCTATACGGACGCGGAATCACCGGACGCGGAGCCATCCCCCCATGCGTGACCTCGACAAGCCCTTCCTGAGCCACCCGTTTGATGACGACAAGCTCAAGGAGGAGTGCGGTGTCTTCGGCGTCATCGGCGTTGCCGACGCGGCGAATTTCGTGGCCCTCGGCCTGCACGCCCTGCAACATCGCGGGCAAGAGGCGGGTGGCATCGTCGCCCACGACCCTCAGCAAGGGTTCAACTCCGCCCGTCGCTTCGGCTATGTGCGCGACAACTTCACCTCCGAAGAGGTGATGAAAACCGTCCCCGGCCCGCTCGCCATCGGCCATGTGCGCTATTCCACCGCCGGATCGAAGGGCAACACCGCGATCCGCGACGTGCAGCCCTTCTTTGGCGAGTTCGCCATGGGCGGCGCTGCGATTGCCCATAACGGCAATATCGTGAATGCCGAGGAACTGCGCCGCGAACTCATTGGCCGCGGTTCGATCTTCCAAAGCTCCTCTGACAGCGAATGCATCATCCACCTGATGGCGCGCAGCTATCAGAAAACCATTCCCGAACGGATGAAAGACGCGCTGCGCCGGGTCGAAGGCGCTTTTTCCGTTGTGGCCATGACCCGGACGAAACTGATCGGCGTGCGCGACCCGCTTGGCGTGCGCCCTCTGGTTCTGGGCAAGGTGGGTGATGGTTGGGCGCTCAGCTCGGAAACCTGCGCGCTCGACATCATCGGCGCGGAATTCGTGCGAGAGATCGAGCCGGGCGAAATGGTGGTGATCACCGACAAGGGGCTGGAAAGCTTCCACCCCTTCGAAGAACGCGCCTCGCGCCCCTGCATCTTCGAACATGTCTATTTCTCGCGCCCCGACAGCATCCTTGGGGGCCGGTCCGTCTACGAAACCCGCGAAGCCATTGGCCGCGAACTGGCCAAGGAAGCCCCGGTCGAGGCCGATCTGGTCTGCCCGGTGCCCGACAGCGGCACGCCTGCCGCCATCGGTTTTTCGCTGGAATCCGGCATCCCCTACGCCATGGGGATCATCCGCAACCAGTATATGGGCCGGACCTTCATCGAACCGACCGAGCAGATCCGCAACATGGGCGTGCGGCTGAAGCTGAACGTCAACCGGGCGCTCATTCAGGGCAAACGGGTGATCCTTGTCGATGACAGCGTTGTGCGCGGCACCACCAGCCGCAAGATCAAGGAGATGATCCTAGATGCCGGCGCGGCGGAGGTGCATTTCCGTATTGCGTCTCCGCCGACCGCCTGGCCCTGTTTCTACGGCGTCGATACTCCGCAACGGGAAAAGCTTCTGGCCGCGACGATGAGCGAAGAGGAAATGCGCCAGCACCTGCAGGTGGACAGCCTGCGGTTCATCTCGCTCGACGGTCTCTACCGCGCGGTTGGCGAGGCCGAGGGCCGCGATCCCGCCTGCCCGCGCTATTGCGACGCCTGTTTCTCGGGTGATTACCCGGTGAAACCCACGGATGTGGTGAATGCGGGCAAGCTCGCGCTCAAGGAAAATGCCTGATCCGGTCCGTTTCCGTCCCCACCACTTTCTCTGCGCCCTCGGCTATCAGGGAAAGGGCTACTCGGATGCGTTCACAGCCAATATGACCGCCATCGTGGTGAACCGCTTGCGCGCGCCCGGCGGTGATGAGGTGCTGATCGAAACGACCGGCGCAACCGACGATATCTGCACCCCCTGCCCCAAGCGGCGCGGGCGGCTTTGCACCAACCAATCGGCCATTGCCACCTTGGACCGCGCCCACGCGGCGGCGCTGAGACTGAAGCCCCGTGAAAAGCTCACCTGGGGGCAGGCGCAGCGACGCATTCTCGACAATGTTCCACCGGGCAGCTTGTCGACGCTCTGCGCGGGCTGCCAATGGCTCGACCTGGGCCTTTGCGAGACCGCCCTGCAGGACCTGCACGACAGCATGCCGTAGCGCCCCCCGTGAGTCGGGACCGGGTCAAGGGTCGCGCCAGCGACGGCCGAAGGCCGCTTGCCCTTGACGCGGGCGCGACTCGCAAAAAGCCTCGAACAGGTCCTGTGACGGGACAGTTCCCGGCAACAGGACCTCTCAGCAGACAGGCGACGCCCTTTCAACCAGAACCAGACGCCGAAGCAATATAGCGAACAAAAACGATTTCCCGTGGCAACGCGGCCCGACGAGGGCTCCCGAAGGGAGCTTGAGGAGGGCCGCTCCCCGGTCGACGCCGGCAGGCGGCGAAACGAAAACGCCGCCCCGAAGGGCGGCGCTTCCAATCCTCAAATTCGCAAAGCCTCAGCGCGACAGCGCCTTCCAGCCCCCGGCAACCAAGAGGGCCGCGATCACGGCCTTGACGGCATCGCCCAGAAGGAAGGGCGCGACGAACCAGGTCCAGTAGAACCCGGCATCCTGCGCGACCCAACCGGCCTCGAACCCGAAGCCACCTGCAACCAGCGCCGGCCAGGCTAGGCCGGGAATGTAGAGCGCCGCAGAGATCAGCAGCGCCGACAGGGCGGTTCCGACCACACCACGCGCCAGGCCACGCTCGGCGGCAAACCCGGCAGCCCAGGCCATGGCAACGAAACCGATCAGGAAGCCAGCGGTCGGGCCTGCGAAGGCCAGCCCGTTCATGCCATTGGCGAAGACCGGCAGCCCCATGGCGCCCTCGGCCAGGTAGGCCAGCAGCGTCGCGGCCCCAAGGCGAGAGCCATAGGCGAAGCCCACCATCAGGATGGCGAGTGTCTGCAAGGTCATCGGAACCGGCAGCATCGGTACGGAAATCTGGGCAGCAACTGCAATGAAGGCCGATCCGGCCAGTACCAGCATCGCCTTGCGGGCGGTGCTTCCAGTGCCGATCACGGCCTGGCTCAGGGTCATTTCGCGGCTCATGCGCGTCTCCTTTTGAAAGCAAGTTCCCCTTTGCGCCGTTTGTATCTGCCCCCCGGCGCAAAGTCAAGCAGCTAAGGGTCGCGCCCCCTTGCCAAGCTCCGGATTTCCCGCCATCACGCGGGCCATGGAACACAAACCTCTCGATGGCCGGATCGCTCTTGTCACCGGCGCTTCGCGCGGCCTTGGCGCCGCCTGTGCAGAATGGCTCGCCGCGCGCGGGGCCCATGTGGTCGCCGTGGCGCGGACCACCGGCGGGCTGGAAGAGCTCGACGACCGCATTCAGGCGAAGGGCGGCAGCACCACGCTCGCGCCCATGGATATCACGACCGAGGCCGCGATGGCCCATCTCTGCCGCTCGATCCATGACCGGTGGGGCAAGGCCGATATCTGGGTGCATGCGGCGATTCACGCCACCGCGCTGACCCCTGCCGCGCAGATCCGCGAAAAGGATCTCGACGCCAATATCGCCACCAATATCCGCGCCACCGCGCGGCTGATCGCGATGGTTGAACCGCTGATCGAGCCGTCCGACATCGCCACGGCCGTATTCTTCGATGATGACGGTGAGGCGATGTATGGCGGGGCCTATGCCATGTCCAAGGCGGCGCAACGGGCGCTGGTCAGCCGCTGGCAGGCGGAAAGCGCCAAGCATGGCCCCCGCGTGGCCCTGCTCAAGCCGAACCCGATGCCGACCGCCGTGCGCGCCCGCTTCCATCCCGGTGAGGATCGGGATGCGCTGGCAAGCCCAAGGGACGAGGCCGCGCGTCTTCTCGCGCCGCTCTTTCCGGCCTGACATGCGCCGCGCGTCCCAGATCCCCAAGGGGCGCGCATGAGCATTCACTCCCCCGCGCGAACCCCGCCTCGGTTCTGGACGCTGGTTGGCCTGACAGCGCTGGCACCGCTGACGCTCAACATGATCCTGCCCTCGCTGCCCGCCATCGCGGAAGAGCTCGGGGTCAGCTATGCCACCGCCAACCTGGCACTGGCGGGATATCTGGGCCTGACCGCGCTGATCCAGATCATCGCAGGCCCCCTGTCGGATCGGTTCGGCCGCCGCCCCGTGGTTCTGGTGGCGCTGGCGGTGTTCACCCTCGCTTCGGCGCTGTGCTACCTGGCGGACAGCTTTCCACTGTTCCTGGCCGCACGGCTGATGCAGGGCGCGATCATCTCCTGCTTCGCCATGACGCTGGCCATCACCCGCGACACCCACGCCCGCGAAGAAGCCGCCGCGCGGATCGGGCTTCTGTCCATGTCCATGGCGATTGCCCCGATGCTGGGGCCGATGGTGGGCGGCGCGGTCGAGGCGGTGTTTGGCTGGCGCGCGATCTTTCTGGGCTATGGGCTGGCGGGGGCGGGTCTGCTGGCGATCTGCTGGCACGATCTGGGGGAGACAGCCGCCCGCAACGGCGGCGGGTTCCGCGCCATGGCAGAGGCCTTCCGCCGATTGCTGCGGCTTCCACGGTTCTGGGGCTATGCCGTGACCATGATGTTTTCCACCGGCACCTTCTTCATCTTCCTAGCAGGCGCGCCGCTGGTGGCCGGGCAGGTCTTTGGCCTGACCCCGGCCATGGTGGGCATCGCCGTGGGGTCGGTCACGCTCGGGTTCCTGATGGGCAGTTTCCTATCATCGCGCCTGTCGGTCCGGGCTGGTGTCACGCGGATGATGCTGGCGGGCCGCATCGTGGCGACCATCGGGGTCGCAGCGGGGTTGGTGCTGACCCTCGCCCTCGGCCCAGCTTTGCCGGTGGTCTTCGTGGCGACGCTCTTCGTGGGCATCGGCAACGGGCTGACCATGCCCAACAGTCACGCGGGCGCGATGTCCGTGGCCCCGGAACTGGCGGGCAGTATTGCCGGGATCACCGGGTCGCTGACCGTTGCGACAGGCGGCGCGTTGAGCTGGCTGACCGGGGCGCTGATGACCCCTGCCCATGCGACCGAGATCTGGCTGAGCATCCTTCTGGCGGCCTGTCTGATCGGGCTCGGCGCTGCAAGCTGGCTTGGGCAGGCAGAGAAAAAGGCGGCCCGCGAAGGAACCGCCTGATCAAGTTTGGACGCATAAATCGCGATCAGTCCTGATCCGCGCCGCCCTCTTCCAGCTCCAGCGCCAATGCTTCGGCCCTTGCGGCAATTTCGGCCAGGCTGTCGGACACATCTGCGGGGATCACCGGCACCGAGACCTGTTCGGGATCGGGTGGCGGGGCCGACTCCAGCTCGGAGATCCGGCGGGCACGTTCGGCCAGCCGTTCCTCTGCATCGGCCAAGGCCCGGTCACGGGCGCGCAAGGTGTCCTCGGCCCGTTGCAGGTCTTCCTCCAGCCCGGCGGTCTTGTCAGCGAGCATCAGCCCGGCCATCAGCAGCATCCGCTCCGACGGCATCCGGCCGATCTGGCCAAGAACAACACTGGCTTCGGTATCGAGCATCTGGGCGGCGGCGCGCAAGAACGGCTCTTCGCCTTCCTGACAGGCCACGGTGAAATCCCGGCCCCCGATCTGGATCACGATCTCAGGCATCTGCGGCACCTCCCTGCAGGACGGGTCGGATCTCGGACAGGATCGCGCGGGCCTCGGCGGCCTCGGCGGCGCGGTCGGCCTTCAGGCTTTCCAGTTCCGCCGCAAGCGCACTGGTCACCAGATCGTCATCGGGCGGTCCCTCTGCGGCAATCGCTTCCCGAAGCTCCTCGATCGTGTCGCGCAGGGCGCGGTTGCTGTCGCGCAGACGCGCCAGTTCGCCCGAGGCGGACGGTGCGCTGGCATCGGTCAGCGCCTGCAACTGGTCAAGCTTGCCCTCGACCTCTTCGAGCTGATCGCGCGCTTCGTTATATTCGGCGCGGACGGTCTTGCGTTCCTCACGCAGCCGCGCAATCCGGCGGCGCAGCACGCTTTCCACCTCGCGTTGCCGGGCAAGTTCCGCTTCGAGCTCTTCCCGGTCGGCACCATCCGGTTCCGCGGCTGGCTCGGGGGCCGAATTCAGCTGTGCCTGCAACTCGGCAATGTCGCGATTTGCCTGATCCGCATCCGCCTGACGCGCGGATTCCACCGCGCGCAGACGTTCGGTCAGATCCGCATTGGCGCTTTGTTCCGATTGCAGCGCCGCCTGAGTCTCCTCCAGCGCCGCCGAAAGGGCTGCCAGACGCTCTTCCAGTTCGCCGGTATCCTCGGCGGCTGCCGGGGCCTGCGCCGCGGCCCGAGCGGCTACCCCTCGGGCAATCCGGTCCAGCGCCGTTGTAATGCGGTGTTCAAGCGCCGTGATCTGTTCCAGATCCGTGGTCTCGTTCATCCTGTGCCACGCCTCTTCTACTCTACCGCCCGCGCGCGCATCCCGGGCTGTTCTTTTTTACGCGCCATAGCGGGGCGCGGTCTGCCCACCTGCCCCTGTGGACAGCGAATCGCATCCGGGCCGGATTTGCAACCATTTCCGGGCCGAAAACCACGGGTTGGGCCGATTTTACGCGGTTTTGGCGGTCCTCCGCCTCTGCGCATGCTTGCACTTGCCCCCCCCTCTGCTAAGACCGCGCGCGAGCCCGCTAACATGACATATGAAGGACGCGCCCCTTGGACCTTTCTGCTCTTGCCGCCCGGAACCCCGATCACTGGCGCAAAGCCGCCTGCATCCGCGCGCTGACGCTCGATGCGGTCGCCGCTGCCAATTCCGGCCATTCCGGCATGCCCATGGGTATGGCCGATGTCGCCACCGTGCTGTTTGAAAAGCACCTGAAATTCGACGCAAGCGCCCCGCGCTGGCCCGACCGCGACCGGTTCATCCTGTCGGCGGGCCATGGCTCGATGCTGATCTATTCGCTGCTGCACCTGACCGGTTATGCCGACATGACGCTGGAGCAGGTGAAGAATTTCCGCCAGTTGGGCGCGATCACCGCAGGCCACCCGGAATATGGCCATGTCGAGGGGGTGGAGACCACCACCGGCCCGCTTGGTCAGGGCATTTCCAATGCCGTGGGCTTTGCCATGGCAGAGGAAAACCTGCGCGCCCGGTGGGGTGCCAAGGTGATGGATCACTACACCTATTGCATCGCCGGTGACGGCTGCCTGATGGAAGGCATCAGCCAGGAGGCCATCGGTCTGGCCGGTCGGCATGAGCTGTCCAAGCTGATCGTCTTCTGGGACAACAACGACATCACCATCGACGGCAAGGTTAGCCTGTCGGACCGCACCGATCAGGTCGCGCGGTTCAAGGCCTCGGGCTGGGACGTGTTCGAATGCGACGGACATGATCCCAAAGCCATCGACGCGGCCATTACCGCAGCAAAGGCATCGCCCCGCCCCGCCATGATCGCCTGCAAGACCCATATCGCCATCGGCCACGCGGCGCAGGACACCTCCAAGGGCCATGGCGCGCTGACTGATCCGGCGCAGCTGCAGGCCGCGAAAGAGGCCTATGGCTGGGAATACGGCCCCTTCGAGATCCCCGCCGATCTGAAAGCCGCCTGGGAGGCCATTGGCGCGCGCGGTGCCGCTGAGCGCGAGGAATGGGAAACCCGCGTCGCAATGCTGTCGAACCAGAAACAGGCAGAGTTTGCCCGCAGCTTCGCCGGAGACATGCCGAAAAAGCTGTCGGCCACCATCAAGGCACTGAAAAAGCAGGTCTCCGAGACCCAGCCCAAGGTCGCCACCCGCAAGGCGAGTGAAATGGCGCTTGAGGTGATCAACCCGGTGGTGGGCGAAACAATGGGTGGCTCGGCTGACCTTACGGGCTCGAACAACACCAAGACCGGCGATATGGGCGTCTTCGACGTGGACAACCGCGCAGGCCGCTACGTCTATTACGGCATCCGCGAACATGGCATGGCGGCGGCCATGAACGGCATGGCGCTGCATGGTGGCGTGCGCCCCTATGGCGGCACCTTCTTCACCTTCACCGACTATGCCCGCCCGTCTATGCGCCTGGCCGCGCTGATGGGGATCTCGGTCCAGTTCGTGATGACCCACGACTCGATCGGCGTGGGTGAAGACGGCCCGACCCACCAGCCGGTGGAACATCTGGCCATGTTGCGCGCGATGCCGAACATGCTGGTCTTCCGTCCTGCTGACGCGGTGGAAACCGCCGAGGCCTGGGAAGTGGCGCTGAACCAGAAGGCGACGCCGTCCACGCTGGCGCTGAGCCGCCAGAACCTGCCGACAGTGCGGAAAGATCACAAGAATTCCAACCTTGTCGAGCGTGGCGCCTATGTGCTGGCCGATGCCGAGGGCAAACGGCAGGCGATCATCATGGCCACCGGCTCGGAAGTGTCCATCGCCATGGAAGCGCGCGACATATTGCAGGCCGAAGGGATCGGCGCGCGCGTCGTGTCGATGCCCTGCATGGAGCTCTTCGCCGCGCAAGACGACGCCTATCGCAAGCGGGTTCTGCCCGGTGGCGCGGTGCGCGTGGCGGTCGAGGCCGCCGTGCGCCAGGGCTGGGACCAGTGGCTGCTTGGCGAGCGGGGCCGCGAGGCCAAGGCAGGCTTCGTGGGCATGGACAGCTTCGGGGCCTCTGCCCCGGCAGGCGAGCTTTATGCCCATTTCGGCATCACCGCCGAGGCCGTGGCCGCGAAGGTCAAATCGCTGCTCTGAGAGATCGGGACCCCGTGGGCATGCCCCCCGGGCTTCTGCGTCTGGCGCCGTTCCGATCCCGATCGGGACGGCGTTTCTTCTGCCGGTTTCGCCGAGACGTTGCCTCGTCGACCCGGACGGCCCTTCGAAGGGCCGTTTCAATGCGCTTCGAAGCGCATTCCACCGCCCATGATCACCGGATCGCCGTCGCCAACCGTTGAGACCGCCCACCATCCCCCGACCTGCGCAGTATCTCCGATAGGTCTTCACAAGCGCACCCGAATGCTCTTCGAAGAGCATTCCCCCGCCCCATCAGGGATTCGGGGCCATTGTTTCCGTTCCTTGCGCGAGACACGCTGCCCCGTCCCGAATTGTTGCGCGACCCGGATGCTGCAAAGCCGCGATTGTTATGCGCTAACAGGCACTTTTATCGCTAACAGGCTGCAAATCTTGGGCTTTTCGGGTTCTCAGACCCGCCCCCACCACCTATACACCGGCGCAAGCAGACCCAAGGAGCACGCGCCATGACTGTCACCATCGGCATCAACGGATTTGGCCGCATCGGCCGTTGCACGCTGGCCCATATCGCCGAAAGCGCCCGCAACGACGTTCAGGTCGTCAAGATCAACGCCACCGGCCCGATCGAGACCTCGGCCCACCTGTTGCGCTATGACAGCGTCCATGGCCGCTTTGCCGGCACCGTCACCACCGAAGGGGACACGATGGATCTGGGCCGCGGCCCGATGAAGGTCTTCTCGACCTATGACCCGCGCGAGCTGGACTGGTCGGGCTGCGACGTGGTTCTGGAATGCACCGGCAAGTTCAATGACGGCACCAAGGCCAATGTCCACATGGAACAGGGCGCCAAGTCGGTCCTGATCTCGGCCCCCGCCAAGAATGTCCAGCGCACCGTGGTCTATGGCGTGAACCACCGCGATCTGGTCGATGGTGAAACCATGGTCTCCAACGGCTCCTGCACCACCAATTGCCTCGCGCCGCTGGCCAAGGTGCTGAACGATGCGATCGGCATCGAAAGCGGGCTGATGACCACGATCCACAGCTATACCGGCGACCAGCCGACGCTGGACCGTCGCCACAGCGACCTCTACCGCGCCCGCGCCGCCGCCATGGCGATGATCCCGACCTCGACCGGGGCCGCAAAGGCGCTTGGCGAGGTGCTGCCGGAACTGGCGGGCAAGCTGGACGGCACCGCGATGCGCGTGCCCACCCCGAACGTCTCCGCCGTGGACCTGACCTTTGTCGCTGGCAAGGACGTGACCGTTGCCGATGTGAACGAGATCGTCGCCGAGGCCGCAAACGGCTACATGGGCATGGTCATGGGCTATGATCCCGAACCCAAGGTCTCCATCGACTTCAACCACACCACCCAATCCTCGATCTTCGCGCCCGACCAGACCAAGGTCTCGGGCAAGCGCCTGGTCCGGGTGCTGGCCTGGTATGACAACGAATGGGGCTTCTCGGCGCGCATGGCCGATGTCGCCGCCCATATGGGCCGCATGCTGAACTGATCAGCCCTGCCAGACCGCATCAGAACGCCCGCTACCTTAGCGGGCGTTTTTTGTTGCGTATCAGCCCCCTGCCCCCATCAACCCCGGTTCATGGCGCTAAACCTTTGGCCCAATCCGCCCGGCGTGAACCGCAGGGGGATGGCCCCGGCCGCCGCCGTCCCCTTTCTGTTGGTCACGGCCCCGCAAATCGGGGTCGTCCAAGACCCAAGACCAACCTCAAGAAAGGACATATCCCATGAAACGCACTGCCATTGCCCTCGCCCTGCTGCTGCCCGCCACCGCG
Source organism: Nioella sp. MMSF_3534 (assembly GCF_030732985.1). Taxonomy (GTDB): domain Bacteria; phylum Pseudomonadota; class Alphaproteobacteria; order Rhodobacterales; family Rhodobacteraceae; genus Nioella. Next base: position 12,289 of record NZ_JASHJX010000023.1, on the reverse strand, counting down.
GTTTTCGCCTCGGGCAGCCCCGTTGCCCAGGACGTGCAGGACCAGATCACCGCGCTGTTGACCGCCGACGGCTACGAGGTCCGCTCGATCCAGATGGAAGACGGCAATTACGAGGCCTATGCCATGCGCGACGGGGCCCGGTTCGAGGTCTATCTGGACGAGAGCCTGACCATCCTGCGCGTGGAAGAAGACGATTGATCTCGTCCCGAAAGGGGGCAGCCGACGGGGCTGCCCCTGCTTCTTGCCAATCGGAAAGGATGGGCCGATGAGTTCCCGCATCTTCAAAGTTTGGGATCCGCTTGTGCGGCTGTTTCACTGGTCGCTGGTCATTGGCTTCGCGGCCAATGCGCTTTTTACGGACCCGGAAAGCAATCTGCATGAATGGGTCGGTTATGCAATCGTCGCCCTGATCGGGCTGCGTATCCTCTGGGGGTTGTTCGGCAGCCGCTATGCCCGGTTCACCAGCTTTCCGCCCTCGGCCAAGGGGGTCATGGAGCAGCTGTCGGACATCGCCACGGGCCGCAAGCGGACCCATCTGGGCCACACGCCGCTTGGGGCGCTGATGATCTACAACCTGTTGCTGACGATTCTGGCCATCGGGGCCACGGGCTACATGATGACCACCAATACCTGGTGGGGCATCGAGTGGGTCGAGGAGCTGCACGAGGTGCTGGTGACCTGGGCCGAGTTCTCCATCGTTGCCCATGTGGGCGCGGTGATCTGGGAAAGCCTGCGCACCGGCGTCAATCTGCCCCGCGCGATGGTTTCGGGTGTGAAAACCGTGCCCGAGGGGGTAAAGGTCGATCCATGAAGCGGCCCTATTCGGAACAACCGGCGATCGTGATCGCCCTGATCGCTGCGCAGAGCATCTGCGCGGCGTATTTCCTTTGGGATGTGTTTGCCGACGCACGGCGCAACGCGGCGCTTGGACCGGTCGAGCAGATGCCGGTGCTTGAAACCGCTGCCACGCTGGCGCTGATCGCGGGGATTGCATTCGAGATCCGGGTGCTGATGCGGCTGTTGCAGCGCAAGGCGCATCTGGAACGGCAGGTCAGCCTTGCCGCCCGCGCCTTTCATGAGGTGATCGAGGAACGCTTCACCGACTGGTCGCTGACCGCCGCCGAACGCGACGTGGCGCATTTCAGCGTCAAGGGGCTGTCGATCACCGATATCGCGGGCCTGCGCGGGTCGGCGGAAGGTACGGTGAAATCGCAGCTTAACGCCATCTACCGCAAGGCGGGCGTGGGCAATCGGGGCGAGCTTCTGAGCCTTTTGATCGAAGAGATCATGGACCATGACAGCGCCGTGGAAGACGCGGGACAACCGGTCGCGGAAACCTCTGGATAAATGGTTAATTCTGTCCTCTACTGCCCTCGGGGATAACGAAGATTCGATCTTCGAGGGGGAGCAGATGATCAGCAAACTCACGTCACAGTTGCGTCTTGCGATGACCGGACTGGCGATGCTGGCCGGCACGATGGCGGCCCATGCCGAAGACCGCGGCACGGCCTTCGATTTCTCGGGTGCCTATGCCGGGTTTTCCATGACCTACGCATTCGGCCAATCCAGCTGGACCGACCCACTTGGCCCCGCAAGTACCGGAGTGTTTGACCTTGCCGGGCGCGGTGGCGGGGCGATTGTCGGATATAACTGGCGAACGGGGCGGACCTATTTCGGCCTGGCGCTGGACATCACGGTGACCCCTGCGGATGGCACGGGCTATTCTGGCTGCGCCGCGGGCTGTGAAACCACGCTGCAAAGCTATGCGGCCTTGCGCGCGCAACTGGGCCAGCGCATGGGGGACGGGCATTTTTACGGTTTCGCCGGTCTCGCCATCGGCCGCGTCGATCTGGCCCCGGTCGGGTTTGCCCGGCAGGAACGTGATCTGGGCGGCTGGCTGGCCGGGATCGGCTATGAACATCCGCTGCAGGATGGCTGGACCTTCCGGGCAGAGCTGCAATACATGGATTTCGAGGATACGCGTCATACGCTGTCCGGCCCGGTGTGGACAGTTTCGGACAATCGGGTGGGTATGGTGCGGCTCGGCCTGACGCGGTATTTCTGACGGAAGGGACGACGGGCGGGGTTTCGCAGCCGCGCCCGCTTGCCTAGACTGACCGCGATTTCCTAGCAGGGCATTGCACCGACATGACCAACATCATTGCGCTATGGCTGGCCGTCCTGATCGTGGCGCTTTTCGCGGCCGACTTTCTCTATTTCGGGTGGGACCTTCATATCGCACTTGGCAGGCAGTTGCTGCGCCTGCTGGACATCGTGGCGTTCTGGCGCTGATCCCCGGCACAGGCTGAAATCCGGCTTCCCTTTCGCGGGCGGATCGGCTACACAGCGGCAATGTTAGCGTTAACATGGCTGTCGGGGCGAGGCTCCGGGCCAGGAGAAAGCGAGAGGATCTGCCATGAGTGTGAAGGTTGCCATCAACGGGTTCGGCCGCATCGGGCGTCTGGTGCTGCGCGCGCTCATCGAAAATGGCCGCAGCGATGTCGAGGTGGTTGCGATCAACGATCTGGGACCGGTCGAAACCAATGCCCATCTGCTGCAATATGACAGCGTCCATGGCCGGTTTCCGTCCGAGGTGACCCATGGCGAGGGCTGGATCGACGCCGGTCGCGGCAAGATCGCCGTAACCGCCATCCGCAACCCCGCCGAGCTGCCCTGGGGCGATGTGGATATCGTTCTGGAATGCACCGGCATCTTCAAGGGCGACAAGGCCAGGGTGCATCTGGAAAACGGCGCGTCCCGCGTGCTGGTCTCGGCCCCCTCCTCAGGCGCGGACAAGACGATTGTCTATGGGGTGAACCACGACACGCTGACGGCGGATGATCTGCATGTCTCGAACGCCTCCTGCACCACGAACTGCCTCGCCCCGGTGGTCAAGGTACTGAATGACGGGATCGGCATTTCGCGCGGCTTCATGACCACGATCCACAGCTATACCGGCGATCAGCCGACGCTGGACACGATGCATTCCGACCTCTACCGCGCCCGCGCGGCGGCGATGAGCATGATCCCCACCTCCACCGGTGCCGCCCGCGCCGTCGGTCTGGTGCTGCCGGAACTGGCGGGCAAGCTCGATGGCGTGGCCGTACGGGTGCCGACACCGAATGTCTCGGTCGTGGACCTGACCTTTGAGGCCGCTCGCGACACCACGGTCGACGAGATCAACGCGCTGGTGCGGGCGGCGGCGTCTGAAGGGCCGCTCAAGGGTATTCTGGGCGTCACCGACAAGCCGCTGGTGTCGATGGATTTCAACCATGACCCGCACAGCTCTACCTTTGCGACCGACCAGACCAAGGTGCTGGAAGGCCGCATGTGCCGGATCCTCACCTGGTATGACAATGAATGGGGGTTTTCCTGCCGGATGCTCGATACCGCCGTGGAGATGGGCAAGCATCTGTAAGGGGTTTCGCCGCCTTTGGCGTCGATCCGGGAGCGCCCCTCCTCGGGCCCCTTTGGGGCCGTCGTCGGGCCGCGTTGCCACGGGATCGTGGTAAGCTGCGGTCTGCGGGCATGACCCTCCGCGCCGGTTGAGGGGGTAGATGCCTCCGGCGGGAGTATTTGGACCAAGAAGAAGGGGCAGCGGCATGATGGCGGCTGCCCTTTTGCCTTCGGGATGATATGAGCGGCGCAACATTTGACAGGAGGATTCCATGGGCTGGAAAACGCTCGATGACATGGAGCTTGCGGGCAAGATCGTACTGACCCGCGTCGATATCAACGTACCGGTCGAGGATGGCCGGGTGACGGATGCCACCCGGATCGAGCGGATCGTGCCGACGGTGAAGGATATTCTCGTCCATGGCGGCACGCCGGTTTTGCTGGCGCATTTCGGGCGGCCCAAGGGGCAGCCGGTGCCGGAGATGAGCCTGCGGATCACGCTGCCCACGCTGGAGGAGAAGCTGGGACAGAGGGTCGAGTTTGTCGAACGCCCGGATCGGGCGACGCTGGAGGCGCTGCCTGCCGGCACCGTGGTGCTGGTGGAAAACACCCGCTTCACGCCGATGGAGGAGAAGAACGATCCGATGATGGCGGATTTCCTGGCCTCTCTGGGCGATATCTACTGCAACGATGCGTTTTCGGCGGCGCACCGGGCGCATGCCTCGACGGAAGGTGTGGCGCGGCGTCTGCCCTCCTGCGCGGGGCGGCTGATGGCCGAGGAGCTTTCGGCGCTGGACAAGGCGCTCGGTTCGCCCGCGCGCCCGGTGGCCGCCGTGGTCGGCGGGGCCAAAGTGTCCACCAAGCTCGATCTTCTGGGCAATCTGGTGGAAAAGGTGGATCACCTGGTGATCGGCGGCGGCATGGCCAACACCTTCCTGGCTGCGCAGGGCGTCGACGTGGGAAAATCGCTGGCCGAGCATGAGATGGCCGATACCGCGCGCGCGATCCTCGAGAAGGCAAAGGCCGCGGGCTGCGCCGTACATCTGCCTGTAGATATTGTCGTGGCCCGGGAGTTTGCCGCCAATGCCGCGAGCGAGACCTTGCCCGTAGACCAGTGCCCGGCGGATGCGATGATCCTCGATGCCGGTCCGGCAACTGTCACGGCGCTGAAAGAGGTGTTCGGCCAGTGCAGGACGCTGATTTGGAACGGCCCGCTTGGTGCCTTCGAGATCGAGCCCTTCGATGCCGCCACCAATGCCGCCGCGGAAGAGGCCGCGCGGCTGACCGCCGGGGGCAAGCTTATTTCCGTGGCAGGCGGCGGCGACACGGTCGCGGCGCTGAACAAGGCGGGGGCTTCGGATCGCTTCACCTATATCTCGACCGCGGGCGGGGCCTTCCTGGAGTGGATGGAGGGCAAGACCCTGCCCGGCGTGGCCGCGCTGGAGGGCTGATCGCCCGATCGTCAGGCAGCCACCCGCCATCGCGGGGCACCGTCGCGGTTCGCGTGAGGACGCGGACCGCGACGGGGGGTGTCGCGGCCAGCGGGAAAAGACTTCGCAAACGGGCCTTGGGATCGGGGATCATGTCGCTTTCGGCGCATACGGGGGCGCGTCAAGCAGTTAGCCTTGCGAAAAGTCACCTCCGATCGGCGCAACATGACAGCTTTGACCTCCCCCAGTTCCGCCGCGGGCGCCCACAGGTTCGGCGTGCTCTTCGTGTTCGCGGCCGGGGTTCTGTGGTCGACGGTCGGGCTTGGCATCCGCATGATCGAAGACGCGGTCGTCTGGCAGATCCTGTTATATCGTTCCATCAGCATGACGCTGTTTCTCTACGTGGTCATTCGGCTGCGATCGGGCGAAAGCCCCTTTGCCCAGATCCGCCGCATGGGCGTTGCCTCCGTGATTGCCGGGCTGTCGCTGGTCGCGGCCTTTTCCGGTGGCATCTATTCGATCCAGCACACCTCGGTTGCCAATGCGATGCTTCTGTTTGCAACCGCTCCCTTCATGGCTGCGGTGCTGGGATGGATCGTGCTGAGAGAACCCGTGCGCATCGCAACATGGATCGCGATTGCCATTGCCATCGGCGGGATCGCCATCATGGTCGCCGACAAGTCCGGCAGTGTCGCGCTGAATGGCAGTCTCGCGGCGCTTGGCTCGGCTTTCGGCTTCGCGGTGTTCACCGTGTCCCTCAGATGGGGACGCACGGGCGAGATGTTGCCATCGGTCTTTCTGTCCGGCCTGTTCGCAATCGTCGTGACCCTCGCGGTCTGCAAATTCTCGGGCCTGCCGATTGCGATTGGCGCGCAGGATGGCGCGATCTCCATGGGCATGGGGGTGTTTCAGGTCGGGGCGGGGCTGATTCTCTATACGCTCGGGTCGCGCAGCCTGCCTGCCGCGGAACTGGCCCTGCTGTCGCTGGCCGAGGTGCTGCTCGGGCCGTTCTGGGTCTGGCTGTTCCTTGGTGAAACGGCCAGCCTGAACACGCTGCTTGGCGGGGCCGTTCTGCTGGTGGCGATTGCGGGAAATGCGCTGTCGGGCAAACGGCGCAAACCGCCGCCCATCACCGCCCCCTGACCGCTTGGGCCGGGGACGGCGCGGATCTCCGGGCCGGATGCCGGTTGCAGGGGGCTGTCGCTGCACAGAATTCACCCGCTGGCCCGGACACCGGAAAAACCTGTCATGTTTCCGTGGCATGTGACGATGATCTGAAATCGACTCGGTAACAGCACATCATGACGGCATCCAGGACGACAGGTCGGGTATCGGGCAAAGCGGCAGCGATGGCCCCCGGGGTTCACGCCCCTCAACGCTCTTTTGCGGCGCGGGGCCTTGTGCCGCTGAAAAGCGGCGGATCGGCAAAGCTGCCGCGCCCGCGCATTGGCAAGGATCGGCTCTTCTGTCATCTGAACGGGGCCTCTTCACCGCTGGAAAGGAAAGGCCCATGACCGCCTATCGCCGCTACGGGATCTATGCCGTGCCCAATGGTGCCTTCTACGCCACGGGGGCCGCGTGGCTGGGATGGGACAGCGTGGCGGGATGTACGCTCGCCCCCCCGACGGTCGAGGGCCTGCCCCGCCCGGTGGCAGAGATGACCGCAACGCCCCGCAAATACGGCTTTCACGGCACGGTGAAACCGCCCTTCCGGCTGGCAGACGGCATGACCGAACCGGCGCTGCGCGATGCCGCGGCGGCGCTGTGCGCCGGCCTTGCACCGGTCGAGATTCCGGCCCTGACCCTGCGCCGCCTTGGCGGGTTCGTCGCGGTGGTGCCAGCATTCCCTGCGGAGGCGCTTGCACATCTGGCGGCGGAAACCGTGAGGCGGCTCGACAGGTTCCGCGCCACCCCTTCACAGTCCGAGCTGGACCGGCGTCGCAAATCGGGTCTCTCTGCCCGGCAAGAGGCCAACCTCGTCCAATGGGGCTACCCTTACGTGATGGAAGAGTTCCGCTTTCACATGACACTGACGGGGCGGCTTGGCCAGGACGCCGACAGGGTGGCCGAACGTCTTCGCAATTTGTTCACGCCGGTTTTGCCGCAACCCTACCGGATTGATGATCTCGCCCTTGTGGGGGAAGACGCGCAAGGCAGGTTCCACGTGATTCAGCGCTATGGCCTCTCGGGGTAGAGCATCGAGAGCCCCGGGGAATCACCCAAACCGGTTGCAAGATACGGGCCATTTGGGGTTTCCTGTCTGCACCAGTCCCTTTCATTTCCGACCGGAGATATTGCCATGATCCGCCGTTTCCTGCTTTCCGCCACCGCCCTAGTCCCCCTGCTGACCGTCCCCGCCCGCGCCGAGCCTGTCACCCTGCTGGACCTGCTGACGGTCGACCGGCTGGCAAACATGGGCGGCCAGATCGTGATCAATGCGCTGCGCGGCGTGGCCGAGGTGACCTATGCGCATATGGATATCCGCCCGCTGGATGGCCGCATGATCCTGACCGGGCTTGAAGTGTCTCCCTATGAAGAGCCCGACTGCACGATCACGCTCGATCGCGCCGTGATCACCACCGCGCCGCTGGACCAGATCGCCTACGGGGCGCTGGATATCGACGTCCTTGGCTTCGAGTTGGGCGATGGCTGCCTGAGCGAACGGGACCGTGGCGACCTGGCCGAGATCGGCATCACCGAAATGGTGCTGGATCGGGGGCAGATCCGGCTGGAATATGACTATGCCAGTTCCGGCCTGACCCTCGACATTCTGGCTGACACCGCCGGGCTGGCAGAACTGCGCGCCCATGCGGAATTCAGCTATTTCGCGGTGAATTTCGACCGGGAAGAGCCTGTGGCCGATCTGGCCTATGCCGAAATCGAGGTGACGGATCAGGGCTATTGGTCGATCATCTCACCCGAGATTCCGCCGATGATGCTGCTGCCAGAGGTCATTGTCCCGCAGCTGGTGGATGAGCTGCTGCCCCGCTATGTGGACCCGGATCAGGCCCCTGCCCCGGCTCCGACACCCGAGGCCCCGAGCGATGGCAAAGGCGATGAGGAAAGCCCCGCACCCACGCCGCAGCCCGCGCCTCTCAACAGCCCCGAGGACGAGGCCGCCTTTGCCTTTATCGAGGCCAGCGCCGCCACCTTCGCCCGTTTTGCCGCGAACCCCGGTACCTTGCGTCTGGAATTCGCGCCCGAGGCCCCGGTGCGCCTCAATGAGGACCTGCTCGATGAATTCGGGCCTTTCGTTGCCGCCCTCTCGCCGATGCTGTTCACCGACGCGGATCGGCCCGACAGCCGTATCACCGCCGATGAGGCCGCAGAGATTCAGACCTGGATCGACGGCGGCGACGTGGAATTTGGCGACGCGGACCTGATGCGCTACGCCCATGCCTTCCTGACCGGTATCGGCGCACCGCGTGATCCGGGCCTTGCGATGGAACTGCTGACCCCGCTGCTGGAAACCGGAAACCCGGACGCGCTGGATATGGCGCTTGGCACGCTCGACGCGCTTGACCCCGGCTTCGCCTACCAGATTGCCCGCGGCGCTGCCGCCCAGGGCGACCGGCTGGCCTTCGCCCATCTCGACCGGCTGGAAGCCGCGATGCCCCTGCTCGACGTGCTGGAACTGCAGGAGGAAGACGGCGGCGACCTGAACCTCGCAGGCGATGAGACCGGGCGCGAGCTGCGGCAGATGGCACAAGCGGCGCTGTCGGGCCTCGGCGCCCCCCGGCGCTATTCCGATGCCTATTTCTACGCGCTGCTGGCTCTGGCCTCCGGTGATGCCGGCGCGGCGCTGATCGTCGACGAACTGGAAGCCATGGGCGACCGGATGCCCGACGCCGACGCGACCCAATGGGCCGAAACGCTGGCTGCCATCCACGACCGGGCCAACACGGTCTGGTTTGCCAGCCCCGCCAGTGAGTGAAACCGGAATGCAGGGGGCGGTCATCGCCCCCTGTTAGCGTAACCAGAATTGAAGCCGCGCCGGGCCTGTCCTATCACCGGGCGGAAAGACGCCCGGGCCCGGGCTTTGACAGATTGCCAAGGATTTTCCCATGCCGAACCAGGACCAGACCGACCTTATCCGCAACGGACAGGGCTTTATCGCCGCGCTCGACCAATCGGGCGGCTCCACGCCCAAGGCGCTGCGGCTTTACGGGGTTGGCGAGGACGCCTACAGCAACGACACCGAAATGTTCGATCTGGTTCACGCCATGCGCGCCCGGATCGTGCAATCGCCCGCCTTCAACGGCGACAGGGTGGTCGGCGCGATCCTGTTCGAGATGACCATGGACCGGCAGATCGGCGGCAAGCCCTCGGCCCAGTTCCTTTGGGAAGACTGCGGCGTGGTGCCCTTCCTCAAGGTCGACAAGGGTCTGGCGGCAGAGGAAAACGGCTGCCAGGTGATGAAGCCGATGCCCGATCTCGACGCGCTGCTGGACCGGGCCGTGGCCAATGGCGTCTATGGCACCAAGATGCGGTCTGTCATTTCGGCAGCGAACCCGGCGGGCATCAAATCCGTGGTGGAGCAGCAGTTCGAGGTGGGCAAGCAGATCCTCGCCAAGGGGCTGGTGCCGATCATCGAACCCGAGGTGACCATCACCATCGCCGACAAGGCGGAAGCCGAAGAGATGCTGCGCGACGTGATCCTCGCCCATCTCGATGCGCTGGCGGATGACCAGATGGTGATGCTGAAACTGACCCTGCCCGAGGTCGACAACCTCTACAAACCGCTGGTCGATCACCCGCGCGTTCTGAAGGTCGTGGCGCTGTCGGGCGGGTACAACCGCGAGGAAGCCAATGCTCGCCTGTCGCGCCAAACCGGCATGATCGCCAGCTTCAGCCGCGCCCTGACCGAGGGTCTCTCGGCACAGCAGACGGATGAGCAGTTCAACGCCGTGCTGGACGCCTCCATTCAGTCGATCCGGGATGCGTCTGTCGCGGGCTGATCCGCGCAGGCCCGTTCATCAGGAAACCCCCTCCCCGCTCGGTCCGGGGAGGGGGTTTTTGTTACGCTTCAGCGGCGGGGGCGGACCCCAGATAGGTCTGCATGAACACCGGTTCGCCAAGCCGCTCCAACAGGTCAAGCTGCTGGTCGAGCCAGCCCCAATGGCCCTCCTCGTCCAGCGCAATCGTTTCAAACAGCACCCGGCTGCCGATATCATTAGCGGCGCTCGCCTCGGCAGCGGCAGCGGAATAGACTTCGATCGCCTCGGCCTCATCGGCGCGGTCGATCTCGAACATCTCTTTCAGGCTATTCGCTCGCACCGGCGTTTTCGCGGGCACCATCTCGGGGTTACCGCCCAGAAACAGAATCCGGTCGATGAACTGGCCCGCATGGCCAAGCTCTTCCTGCATCTCCTCGCGCATCGTGGCAGCCAGTTTGCCAAGCCCCCAATCCTCCAGCACATGGGCATGCAGCAGGTATTGCTGGGACGCGGCCAGTTCCATCGACAGGGCTTTCTGCAGGGCGGGAAGGCTGGTGGCGTTGCGGGGCATGGGACTGTCCTTTCACATTCGTTTTCGATTTAGAATGAATCTAAGAAGATGATTGTCAGGTTCAACCACCCTGCCGAAATGACGCAACGTCGGGCTCTGCGAATCAGGGGATTCCCTTTTGCGCCGCGATATGCGAGTCTGCCCCTGCAACCGCCCGCGAAATGACGGGTGGAGCGTGAGGCACGGCAGAGTTAAATGCAGAAAAGACGCTCGTTTTCAGGGCTTATCCTGCCCATGGGGCTCCTGTTCATCGGGGCCTATTTCACCTTTGCCGCCGTGCAGGGGGATTACGGGCTGTTCCGCCGCATCCAGATCGAGGCCGAACGCGATGTCTATCAGGCCGAACTGGACGAACTGCGGGCCGAGACCGCCGAAATGGCCCTGCTGACCGAACGCCTGTCGGACGATTACCTTGACCTCGACCTTCTGGACCAGCAGGCCCGCCAGCGGCTTGGCTATATGCGCCCCGACGAGATCGTCCTGCCCTGATCCATCCCATGATCCAAACGCATACCGGGGTTTCCCGCGCAAGCTGACGCATGGGAAAATCAATGCGTGATTTTTGCGGACACCTCTGCTAGAAGATAGTTCAACGTTAAACTATTCTATTGACCGAGAGGAGGGGCTGGCATGGCCGCGCGCAAGAGCACAGCGAAATCTGCCGCAAAACCAAACGTTTCGCCTGAAGAACTGCTGGAATATTACCGCGAGATGTTGCTGATCCGCAGATTCGAGGAAAAGGCCGGCCAGCTATACGGCATGGGCCTGATCGGCGGTTTCTGCCACCTCTATATCGGTCAGGAAGCGGTTGTCGTCGGGCTGGAAGCGGCCACCAAGGAAGGCGACAAGCGCATCACCTCCTACCGCGACCACGGTCATATGCTGGCCTGCGGCATGGACCCCAAGGGCGTGATGGCCGAGCTGACGGGCCGCGAGGGCGGCTATTCCAAGGGCAAGGGCGGCTCCATGCACATGTTCTCGAAAGAGAAGCATTTCTATGGTGGCCACGGCATCGTCGGCGCGCAGGTGCCGCTTGGCGCCGGTCTCGCCTTCTCGGACAAGTACCGGGGCAATGACAACGTCACCTTCACCTATTTCGGCGATGGCGCGGCGAACCAGGGCCAGGTCTACGAGACGTTCAACATGGCCTCGCTGTGGAAGCTGCCGGTGATTTTCGTCATTGAAAACAACCAATACGCCATGGGCACAGCGCAGAACCGCTCCACCTCCACCGCCGATATCTACACGCGGGGCGAGCCCTTCGGCATCCCCGGTGAAACCGTCGACGGCATGGACGTGCTGGCCGTGAAAGCCGCCGGTGAAAAGGCCGTCGCCCACTGCCGCGCGGGCAACGGACCTTACATTCTCGAAGTCAAAACCTACCGCTATCGCGGCCACTCCATGTCGGACCCGGCGAAATACCGGACCCGCGAGGAGGTGCAGAAGATGCGCGAGGAACGCGACGCCATCGACCATGTGCGTCAGCTTCTGCTGACCGGCGGCCATGCCTCCGAAGATGACCTCAAGGCCATCGACAAGGAGATCAAGGCCGTCGTGAACGACAGCGCCGAATTCGCGAAAGAAAGCCCCGAGCCCGCGCTCGAAGAGCTTTGGACCGACATCTACGCGGCTGAAGTTCCGCAAGAAAACGCCTGATCCGAGGGGGACAAACGATATGGCAACTGAAATTCTCATGCCCGCCCTGTCGCCGACCATGGAGGAAGGCACGCTGGCCAAATGGCTGGTCAAGGAAGGCGATACCATCGAATCCGGCATGATCCTGGCCGAGATCGAAACCGACAAGGCCACGATGGAATTCGAAGCCGTGGATGAGGGCGTTATGGGCCCGATCCTGGTGGCCGAAGGCACCGAAGGGGTGAAGGTCAACACGGCCATCGCGGTGCTGCTTGAGGAAGGCGAAGACGCCTCCGCCGCGCCTGCCCCTGCCGCCGCCG
>NZ_JASHJX010000022.1 GCF_030732985.1 Nioella sp. MMSF_3534 | reverse complement strand
TCGCTGCCCAAGGGTCTTCCTATCGGCAATCGCCCTCGCAGCGACCGTCATCTATTGGCTATGAGTCCTGAGCCTAGCATCCTTTCGCTTGTTATGACGCCGGGTGGCGTCGGTTACAGGATGCGAATTAGCAGGTGGAAGTTGTGACAGTGGCGGGGTGTGTCACAACTATTTTAGCTCGTTTGTCCCGATGGCGATAGTACAGCTGCCGGTTAGCGTCTTTCGAGGCCCCAAACCCTTTCTCATGAGCTAATCTTGCGGCCTCCGAGACGTTCTTGCCAGCCTGAATCCGGTGGTCCATTTCCGCTAAGATTTGGGCACGTTGAGCCGCCAATTCCTTACGCCTAACATCATTCGCGCTTTTCGCGAATTGAAGTATTTTTTTTCCTCGAAGGGCGTCAGATTCCACCTTTGACAAGGTTAATTCCAACTCCCTGAACAAATAGCCAACGGTTATATCATCCCGCTTGGCAACAGCAGAAAAGTAGATGGCGGCTGCAAGATAAGTGATGGACGTGAAGTGGAAATTTTCACGGCAATAGTGCCACGCGACGATAGCATTCAATACTTCGAAGTTGCACTTAACGGCAAAGCGTCGCTCAAATTCTGAAACCCAATTATTCCATCCAGCTTCCGAGAAATCGAATGGCTCTGCTATAAAATTTCTAGAGTCGTCCAAGACACCTGCCAGCCAAAGGATTTTGAAGCAGGTTGATTCCGCCATTGCCGCTGGGATACTCTGGTGCCCATATCCAATAACAGCGCCAAACTCATTCACCCTGCGATCTGTTAAGCCGAACGCATAGCCGAATACGCTGGTGCCGCGTTCAGCTCTTGCTTTTTCAATGAAGGCGTCTGCCTCCTCTTCGGAAACGAATCTTCGGGTTGTGTAATATGGCTCGTTTACACCAATTCTGGTGCACAACGTGACTTTCCAGACGTCCCCCGAAATATCCTTGCCCTCTAGTTCCTCATAATAGTTGGTTACACCAAGAGGATGACCAGCATGCCCCGGTGCGTGCCGCGTCTTTCTGATATGACGTTGGTCAAGGAAGGTCTCACGTGTCTTGCCTGTAAGCTGCTCTTGCTCGAAGTCGTCCAAGTTGTAGTCGTCGGTGAATAAGTGCCTCTTGCCGGTTTTTGTCACCTGATCCTCACCACTTTTGCCCGGCCTTTGCGCGGCCTGTTAGGAATTCCGCCCATGCGGCCATCATCGCCCGGCGCTTTTCGAGCATGTCGCCACGGCGATATGCGGCCTCCACCGCATTGCTGATCCTGTGCGCAAGCGCTACCTCAGCCATTTCGCCGGGATATTGGGTGCGCTCCGCAACCCAATCCCTGAATGTGCTGCGCAAGCCATGAGGGACGGCGGGGCGCTTGTTCTGCGCATCCCGATAGCCCCCCTTTGACGTGTTGCCATCCGCTTTCGCCTTGGCCTCATGCAGCCGTTTCATAGTCGCAGACAGCGCCATATCGGAAAGCATTCCGCCGCGTGGGGCCGGAAACACCAACGGGTTATCTGCAAGCCTTGGCAGGCCCTCAAGAAGCGCCACGGCCTCCGCTGGCAGGGGCACCTTGTGTTCACGTTTCATCTTCATGCGTTCCGCCGGGATCGTCCAAAGCGCATGGGTGAGGTCGATTTCCTCCCACGTCGCACCGCGCACTTCCCCAGACCGCGCCGCCGTTAAAACAAGAAACTCCAAAGCCCAAACGCTAAAACCTGTCCGCCTCCGCAAATCGGCAAACCACGCTGGGGCATCATCCAGCATCAAGGCCGGTTGGTTGCCTGCCTTGGCGATCTTGGCTGGAGCGGGCAGAAGCTCCTTCAGGTTGCCCGCCCAGCGAGCAGGGTTGTCGCCCGAGCGGTGTCCTGCCACGGTAGCCCATGACAGAACGGCCTCAATGCGTCCTCTGAGCCGCGATGCGGTCTCGGTCTTGACGTGCCAAAGCGCTTCCCCGGCTTCGTTCACCGGTTGGTTCAGCACCCGCAATACATCCTGCACAGCGATATCCTGCACCAACATCGCCCCAATCTCGGGAAGGGCGTATTGGGTGAGGGTGTTGCGCCATTGATCACGGTGCTTTGCATTCTTGAAGGCATCCAGCTTGGCCTCAAGATAGTTTGCAACGGCATCCTCAAAAGTCAGGCCCCGGCGCTGCATCGCGATCAAGGCCGCTCGGGCGGCCTTGCGCTCTTCCACGGGATCAATGCCTTCGCGGATTTTGTCTTTGACATCCCGCGCCCTGTCTCGCGCCTGCGCAAGCGAAACCTCGGGATAGCTCCCCAATCCGATTTCGCGGCGTTTGCTGCCCACCTGAGCGCGCAACAACCACGTGCGGCCATTGTTCGGCGTTACCTGCAACATCAGGCCAGCGACGCCACCAACGGCAAAGGTTGCATTGCCGCCCGTTCCGGGATGATGCAATCGCTTCACTTCCAGCGCCGTAAGTTCTTTGGCAATACGCGGCATTTTTACACCCTCCATTGTACCCGCCTAAAACGATGCAATAAATCGCAACGAATCGCAATGGCTCGCAGCACTGGGAATCCAAACTTATCCACCTAAGCTATTGTTGTTGATCCACTAAATGCCACTGGACGCTACTTCTTGAAACCTAACTATGGCGGCCTTCGTCTCCGCCATTTCACGGCTAACCTGCTGAAATAAAACGATACTGGTTTTCGGGAAGGCCGAGAGCCGCGCCCTGGTACAGTCAACTGGTACAGTGGGGGCAAGGATGGCCACGATACCAAGGCTGGTGACACGCGGGCGAACCTTCTATTTTCGCGCCTCGGTTCCGCAGGTCAGACTCCCCCCGCGTATCAGCGTCGCTTTCAATCCGGGTGCAGCGTCGGTTCCCGCGCGGGGCGGCAAGCGGCGACGAATGCAGCGAGGATTGCGCGGTCCAATGCGGTCAGGCGGTATTCCGGGTGCCACTGGACGCCAAGGGCGAAGGGGTGGCCGGGCAGCTCGATGGCTTCGACTCCCTTGTCATCGGCCTCGGCGCTGACCGTGTATGCGCCGCTTCTGTCGAGTGCCTGCCTGTGCAGGCTGTTGACGGAGTGTCCGGGTTTGTCCCCGACCGACTTTCCGATCCGGTGCAAAAGCCCGTCATCCGCAATCCGAATACCATGGGCCAGCCGTTCGGCGATGCAGTCGCCCGCGTGATCGGGGCCATGCGGACCCGCGGTGACATCGACCACCCGACCGCCAAGCACCAGCCCCATCATCTGCAAGCCGTTGCAGATTCCCAGCACCGGTCGTTCCCGGTCGATCACAGCCCGGATCATCGCCTTGTCGAAGATCTGCCGTTCGGTGGATCCGGGATGCCCCGGAATTGACCCGGTGACGAGCAGCCCGTCGCAGAGTTCGGCGTAGCGGGGCACCGCAGCCTGGTCGAAGGGCAACAGGATCGCGGCCGCCCCGGCCTCGTTCAGCGCATCGATATAGTTTCGGCGTACCGTGTAGGTGGCCTCGCTCGGTGGCTCTGCGTCATGGTGATCGACGGTCACACCGATCAGGGGAGGAGGTTGAACACCGGGCATTTCAGCGCGTGCCCAACCTGGCCCGCCGCGACAGCAGCTTGGCAAGCATCGACAGCGGGAAGGCGATGATGAAATACATCACACCGACCCAGATGTAGATGTGAAGCGGCAGGAAATACTCCGTCGCCAGCGCGCGGCCTTCCAGAACAAGCTCGTTCACCGTGATCAGCGAGGCAAGCGAGCTGTCTTTCAGCAACGCCACGAAGGTGACGATCACCGGCGCGGCAACGATGCGCGCCACCTGCGGCAGGATGATCAGGAACAGCACCTGCCCGGGCAGGAAACCGACGCTCCGCGCGGCCTCCCACTGGCCCTTGGGGATCGCGGACAACCCGGCGCGGTACACTTCGGCCATCTGGGCCGCGAAGGCCAGGCCAAGCCCGACAACCGCCGCCGGTTCCGCATCGAACACCACCCCGATGCCCGGCAGGCCGAAATAGATCAGGAACAGGATCGCCAGCACCGGCACACCGCGAAAGAAGATCACATAGCCCTTCGCCACCCCGCGCAGCAGCGCGCTGGACGCGTCCTGCATCAGCGCCAGGACCAGTCCCACCACCGCCGCGAGGGCGAAGCCGAGCAGCGATATCCGCGCCGATACAACGGCGGCCTCTGCCAGCCGGGGGCCCCATTGATCCGCGTATTGAACAAAGACGGAGAGGAATTCAAACATCGGTCGCGCCTCCAAACCGTTTTTCAAGCCGGGCCACGCCCCAGGCCAGCGGCAGGCTCATGGCAAGATAGAGCAGCGCCGCCGAGGAATAGATCAGTGTCGTCTGGAAGGTCGATGTCACCATCGAACGGGCGTAGAACATGATCTCGGGGGCGGCGATGGCCGAAACCACCGACGTATCCTTGAGAAGTTGCAGCGCATAGTTGCCAAGCGGCGGCAACGCGACCCGGAAGGCCTGCGGCGACAGGATCAGCCAGATCACCTGCATCGGCGTCATGCCCACGGCCAGGGCCGCCTCGCTTTGACCCTTTCCAAGCGCGGAAAAGCCGGAGCGGTAGATATCGCAGGTCACGGCCGAACCGACCAGCCCCAGGCCGATGATCGCGGCGGGGATCGAGGTGATCGCAAAGCCGATGGAGGCCAGCCCGAAATAGAGAATGAACAGGTGGCTCAGCGCCGGGATGTTGCGCAGATATTCCACATAGGCGTCGATGGCGAAATTCAGCAGGCGCAGACCAGAGAACTCACGCACAAGCGCCAGCAGGAAACCGAGCGTCGCGGCAATGGTAAGCGAGGCCAGCGTCACGGTGATCGTCACCGTCGCCCCGGTCAGAAGGCCGGGCAGGATGGTTGAGGTCAGGAATTCCATGGGATCAGCCGTTCATGCGGCTCAGGAACGCCTTGGTGCGGTCCTTCTGCGGGGTTTCGATGACCTGGCGCGCCGGGCCTTCCTCTTCGATCACGCCGTCGTAGAGGAACAGCACCCGGTCAGCGACGTCACGGGCAAAGGCGATCTCATGCGTGACGATCAGCATGGTGCGGCCTTCGTCGGCCAGTTCGTGCATGACGTTCAGCACCTCCCCGACAAGTTCGGGGTCGAGCGCCGAGGTCGGCTCATCGAACAGCATCAGTTTCGGGCGCTGTGCCAATGCACGGGCGATGGCGACGCGCTGTTGCTGGCCACCCGAAAGCTGACCGGGCATCGCGTCGGCCTTCTCGGCCATGTGCACCTTGGCCAGCATCGCCTCGGCCAGGTCGCGCGCCTCGGCGGCGCTGGATTTCTGGACCTTGCGCACCGCGATGGCGATATTGTCCCGAACGCTCAGATGCGGCCAGAGATTGAAGCCCTGGAACACCATGCCCATCTGCGCCCGCTGCGGCGCGAGATCGCGGTTGTTCATCGCGCGTCCGCCCGACCCGACGCCGACACGTTCCCCGTCCAGCAGGATTTCCCCCCGCGTGGGCGTTTCCAGGAAGTTCACGCAGCGCAGGCAGGTCGACTTGCCCGACCCGGACGGGCCAAGCAGTGCGATCTTTTCGCCCGGTGACACCTCGAAATCGATGCCTTTGAGCACCTCGACCGCGCCGTAGGACTTGTGAAGCCCGCTGACGGACAGGATTGGGTTTGACATGGAAGGCTTCCTTTCACCGGGTATCCGGGGCGGCACGGGGCCGCCCCTGACGATCTTGAACCGATCGGATCAGCTGGAACACTCGGGCAGGGCGTAATCCTCGGGCCGGTCGACGCCAGCGCGGAAGTTTTCGCCGTTGGCGCTGTACCAGACATCACCGACAAGCCCGTAACGCGCGCCGATCTCGGCCATCTCGCAGCTGGACCACATTTCAAGGATGATCTCGTCAACGGCCTGGCGCAGGTCGTCATCCGCCTGGTTGAAGCCGAACACGGTCTGTCCAAGCCCGGTCAGCAGCGGGAAATCGGGGTTGTTGTCGGTGAAGGCGAGGAACTGCATGCCCCAGTCGGGGTTCTGGCTGATCGCGTAGCCGATCACCGGCGGATCGCCGATCACCGCTTCGATCCGGCCTGCCAGCAGGTCGCGGACTGCCGCATCGGACGTGTCGTAGAGGTTCAGTTCCAGCCCCGGGATCGCGCGCAGTTCGGGCACGAAGGAAAAGCCGGTGATGGTTCCCACGGTGCGCCCTTCCAGGTCGGCCAGGCTGTCCCAGTCGCTATCGACGGACTGCATGATGCCATTGCGGAAATAGTGGATCGGCTCCGACAGCGTCATGATCTGGGTGCGCTGCTCGGTCCAGCCCATGGTGCCGAGCATCACGTCGACGCGGCCCGCCTGCACCGATGCGATGGTGCCCGACCACTCCATGAGCGCCGGCGCGACATCGAGCCCCAGCCGTTCGCTGATGCGCTGCATGATTTCGCCGTCATAGCCGATCAGGTGGCCGTCCTGCCAGCCCGAGCCCGGCATGTCGCCGGTGAACGCCACCGTCAGGTGCCCGTCTTCGACCAGGTCGAAGGCTTCCGATTGCGCCAGGGTCGGCCCCGCGGCCGCCATTGCCGCGACCACGGCGGCACCGGCAATGAAATTACGCCTCTTGAACATATCAGTCTCCCTTGTTGAGCGACCCGGATCGCTGGTGCGCCCCGTGTCCGGTGCCTTTTTGGTAGCGATGTGTTTTCGGGATGGTCTTTCGGAAATCGGACATTATGTTAGGAAAACAGACTCCGAGAGGTGCCCTTGATCCCAGATCACCCGCCTAGCCCCGAATCCGACCTGTCCTATGTCGACTGGCTGGACAGGATCTGGGATGCGCGGCTGGACCGATCCGATAGCCGGTCCGTGTCGCTCACGGTTGGGATTCTGCTCTGGCCGACCTTCCCGATGATGTCGCTGACGGGCATCGTCGAAAGCCTGCGCCATGCGGGCGATTACGGCGATCATTCCCAACAGCGCTACGTCCGGTGGCACATCCTCGGGCCACCCGGCACGCGCATTCGCGCCAGTTGCGGGATCGAGGTGGGAACCACCCATGACTATGTTCACCCCGGAGAGTTTGACATTCTCTTCGTAGTGGGCGGGCTGTTGAAAGACATCGACGCCGCACCGGCGGCACATCGGCGCTACATCCACGCGGCCCATAGGGTCGGTCGCACCATCGCCGGTGTCTGCACCGGCAGCTTCATCCTTGCGCAGGAAAAGCTGCTCGACCGGCAGATTGCCTGCATCCACCCCTATCACGAGGCGGATTTCAAACTGCACTTCCCCAATCACCGGGCAACGACCCGTTCCGATTACGAAGGGGACGAGGGCATCGTGACGATCCCCGGCGGTATCTCGATCCTGTCATTCATGACGCGGCTCATCCGCGATCATTTCGGGCCGGACAGGGCCGCAAAGGCGGTACACCAGTTGTCCCTGACAGAAGGCACGGGGCTTGGGGAACTGCAACGCGTGGGCCTGTCGCGTCATATCGAGGCCACGGATCCAAGGGTGCAGAAGGCGCTCGTCATGCTGGACCAACGCGCGACCGAAACCCCCCGGATCGGCCAGATCGCCGCGTCACTTGGGCTGACGGAGCGGCATTTCCTGAGGCTGTTCAAGGCACAGGTCGGCATGTCGCCCAAGACCTACATGATCGACATGAAGCTGAGGGCCGCGGTCTGGATGCTGCGCAACAGTGCCAGATCGGTGACCGCCATCGCCTATGCCGCAGGCTTTTCAAGCGCTGCAAGCCTGTCGGGACATTGCGCCCGCCGCCTGAACGCTACGCCGAGCCAGATCCGTGCAGGTCGGCTGGATCTCTGACTTTGCCGTCGCTCCGGTAGACATCACTTCAAGCGGGACCGCTGCGCTGATGGCGTGGCGGGATTCCGATGCGGAACGAGGCAGATGGTCCGTTTCGCAACTGTGTCTGGTCAGAATTGGCCTCGCGGAGACTTCGGTGCCCTGAGCCTCTGGTCACGCGACACCTTTTGCGGTGCGGCATATTGTGCTGCGGCGCGGAATTCTGGCTTTGTAGCGGCGGGTATGCATGAAAATTAACCGTCGACTCGCTTGATTATGCGCGCACTTGGCCCTTTCATGGGCACGAGGACCGGCACGCGACCGGCCAAGACAGGGAGAATTCACATGCGTATCCTGCAATCCACGGCGCTTGCGCTGGTTCTGGGCAGCACCGCCGCCTTTGCCACCACGACCGACATCACGATCGGCATGCAGCTGGAGCCGCCCAATCTGGACCCGACCTCTGGAGCCGCTGCCGCGATCGACGAGGTGACCTATGCCAATATCTTCGAAGGGTTGACCCGCTTTGCGTCTGACGGGTCGGTCATTCCGGGCCTCGCCGAAAGCTGGGACATTTCCGAAGACGGGCTGACATACACCTTCCACCTGCGTGACGGCGTCATGTTCCATGATGGCACCAGCTTCACCGCCGAAGATGCCGTCTTCAGCCTCGACCGTGCCCGCGCGGAAGGCTCCACCAATGCGCAGGGCGGGCTCTTCGCCGGGATCGACAGTGCCGAAGCCGTGGATGACACCACGCTTGTGGTGACGCTGTCCGCCCCCAATGGCAGTTTCCTGTTCAACATGGCCTGGGGCGATGCGGTGATGGTTGCGCCCGAAAGCGCCGAGACCAACGCCACCAACCCCGTGGGCACCGGCCCCTTCCGCTTCAGCGAATGGGTGCAGGGCGACCGGGTGGAACTGGTCCGCAACGAGGACTACTGGGGTGACCCGGTGGCGCTGGAGGCCGCGACCTTCCGCTTCATCTCCGACCCCAACGCCGCCTTCGCCGCGATGATGGCGGGCGATGTGGATGCCTTCCCGGTCTTCCCAAGCCCCGAAACGCTGGCCCAGTTCGACGCCGACCCGCGCTTCAACGTGATCGTCGGCTCGACCGAGGGTGAAACCATCCTGTCCACCAACAACATGGCCGATCACCTGTCCGACGTTCGCGTGCGCCAGGCCATTGCCCATGCGATCAACCGCCAGGACATCATCGACGGGGCCATGTTCGGCTACGGCACCCCCATCGGCACCCATTTCGCGCCGCATAACCCCGACTATGTCGATCTGACCGGCATGTCAGAGTACAACCCCGACCGCGCCCGCGAACTGCTGGCCGAGGCCGGGGCCGAGGGCATCACCCTGCGCCTGATGCTGCCGCCGCCGTCTTATGCGCGGCGTGGGGGCGAGATCGTGGCCGCGCAGCTGCGCGATGTGGGGCTGGATGTTGAGATCACCAACCTTGAATGGGCACAGTGGCTGGAACAGGTGTTCCGCGGCCATGACTTCGACCTGACCATCGTCAGCCACACCGAGCCGATGGATATCGGCATCTACGGGCGCGAGGACTACTACTTCCAGTATTCCTCGGACGCGTTCAACGCGGTGATGGAGGAACTCAACGCCACCACCGACCCGGCGGGCCGTTCTGCGCTGCTGCAACAGGCGCAGCGGATCATCGCCGAGGACTATGTGAACGGCTACCTGTTCCAGCTGGCCAAGACCGGTGTCGCCAATGCCGATATCGAGGGGTTGTGGGAAAACTCGCCCACCCAGGCCATCGACCTGACCGGGGTCCGCTGGACCGACTAAGGTCTGCCCCGCAGACAACCCCCGCCGCGAGGCGGGGGTTTTTCTTTGCAACGATTGCCCCGATGACTCCTCACCAGACCACCCGCGTGAACAAGGTGCTGCCCGGCGTTCTTCTGAGCCTGCTGGCGATCCTTCTGTTCGACCTGATGGGGCTGATCATCAAACACTTGTCCGGCACCTATGGCGCGGCAGAGCTGTCGGCATGGCGCAACCTGTTCGGTCTGATCCCGGCCAGCATCGCGCTGTGGTCGACACGGAACTGGCACGCAGGAGGGCGCAAGCTGCGCCTCAGGCAATGGCAGATTCCGGTCATTCGGGGACTCGCGGTGACCGTCGCGCAATTCTGCTTCTATCTTGCGCTCGGGCGGCTGGCTTTCGCCACGGCGGCCACGATCTCCTATTCCAACGCTTTGTTCATTCTCGTGTATTCGGTCCCTCTCCTGGGCGAACGGGTGGGCCTTTTCCGCTGGTCTGCCGCGCTTGTGGGGTTTGCCGGTGTGGTGATGGTGATGGGACCGGGGCGCGACAGCTTCACATGGGAGGCGCTGCTGCCCCTCATCGCTGCCGCGCTCTATGCTTTCGCCGGCGTATCCTCTCGGATGATGGACGAAGACGTGCCAAGCCCGCTGATCAACCTATGGTCCTCGTCAGTCTCTGCGATCGGGGCCTTTTCGCTTGCCATGGCGCTTGGCGGATTCACCGCGCCCGCGTCTGTGGCCGATATGGGCTGGATCCTGCTGATGGGGCTCTGCGGCGGATCAGCGGTGCTGAGCATGGTGGTGGCCTACCGCATGACCGAACCCGGAAACCTTGCCCCCTTCGCCTATCTGGGCATTCCAACGGCCTTCGTGCTTGGTTGGCTGTTCTTCGGGGAAAGCCCGTTTTCAGACCTGTTTCCGGGGGCCATCCTGATCATCGTGGGTGGGTTGATGATCCTCTGGCGGGAACGGCGCATGGCGCGACAGACCTGATCCGGGCGGGACCAAATTCCTTGCAAGGAATTTCCAAGGATCTTGCAAGATCCTTTCCCCCGCTCAGATGGCCACCGGTGCGCTGTCATCCTCATCGGCGATATCCAGAACCACCGCCCCGCGCCGGTGGCGCCCTTCCACATGGAGATAGCCGTCGCGGATCCGGTCAAACGGATATACCCGGTCGATCAGCGGCTTCAGATGCCCCTCGACCACCAGGCTTGAAAGCTTCTGCACTCCGTCCCGGCTGTCGCCGTTGACATGCAGTTTCATCCGGGGCCCGCGCCCCAGGCCGGACCATATCGCCCGAGGCACATCGCCCAGTCCGAAGTTCAGCGGCAGAAACAGCCCGTTTGGCGCAAGGATGCGCTTGGCCGACCGAAAGTCCATTGCACCGACAGTGTCGAAAACCACGTCGAACATCGTATCGCGCTGGCTGACATCCTCTGTCTGGTAATCCACGGTCTCTTCGGCGCCAAGCGCCCGGACATAGGACAGGTTCTCGCCGCTGGCGACGCCCGTGACCTCGGCCCCCAGCCACCGGGCGATCTGCACTGCGTAGCCGCCAACCCCGCCCGAAGCCCCAACGACCAGCACCCGCTGACCCGGCTGCACATCGGCCACGTCTCGCAAGAACTCCAGCGCGCACAGCGCCCCGAAGGGCAGGGCAGCCGCCTCTTGGTCCGACAGGCCACCGGGAATGGCGGCAATCGCGCCTTCTGCCGACATCGTCATGTATTCCGCATGCGCCCCGAAGCCGCTGAACCCGAACACCCGGTCACCGGGTCTGAAGCGGGTCACGCCCGCGCCGACGGCGTCGACCACACCGGCGAAATCCCCGCCCAGAACCGGTTTGCGCGGGCGAAATAGCCCGGTCATCAGCCGCCCCGGCAGCCACAGACCACCGGGAAAGGCCGAGGCGCGCAACCGCCAGTCCGCCGTGGTGATTCCGGCCGCCGTAACACGGACCAGAACCTCGCCCTCCGCCGCTTCCGGCCGAGGCATTTCGAACGGTCCCACAACCTCGGGGCCGCCATATCGCTGATAAACCATCGCTTTCATTTTCGGTCTCCTTCATCTCTGTTGAGGCGGGAATAGACCAATGGCTATCATGCGTGAATTGAGAGAATATGCAATCGAACCATGCATTATTGCATGATGGTGAAGATCCTCATGAAAAAGCCCCCGCCGGATCGCTCCGCCGGGGGCCACGCCTGATTAAATGAGCTTACATCGGCGGGATGGCGAAGAACATGGTCTCGCCCGAGTGGTCGTCGACGCCGTCATTGTCGGTGGATACCCACATCGTGCCATCGGGCATGATCGCGAGGCCCTCGATCTTGTCCAGCACATAGCCGCCGGTCGAGGTCAGGTAGGGGATCAGATCCACGACCAGCTCATGCTCCACCACCGGCAGATCGCCGCCAAGCGGTGCGGGCACCATGTCCGCCAGGGCCACGCGGGTGATCAGCTTGGTCACGGCATTGGCGCCGATCTGGTTGTCGCGCTCGATCAGGTAGACATAGTCGCCATGGGCCACGATCTCTGACAGGCCGACCCAGCCGGTTTCGGGATCGGTCAGTTCGTAGCGCACCGCGCCCCAGTCGCCGGTCGTGGTGTTGTAGGCCACCAGCTTGACGTGGTTTTCCGGGTCGTCGCCCCATTCGCGCTGGACGGCCATCCACAGGGTGTCGCCCACCATGGTGATGCCCTCGAAGCCGAAACGGCGTTCCACGGCCAGCAGTTCCGCGGGCAGCGGGATCGACTGCTCGATCTCGCCATCGGCGCTGATGTGGTAGATCCCGTGCGGGATCATCCGGTCGGTGCGCCCTTCCGAGGCCACCCAGAAGCCGCCTTCACCGTCCAGCGTGATGCCTTCCATGTCCAGCATCTGGGCCGGGCGGCCACCGCGGGTCACCGGGATCGTGTCGATGATCTGAGAGGGGCCGTCCATCGACGGATCAATGACGAAAATCGTCGGCTGGAAGCCGTAGAAGCTGTCATTGACCGCGTAGATCAGGCCGGTTTCCGGATCGGCCACCATGCCGGAAATCGCGCCCCATCCCGTCAGCTCGTCCATGCCGGCGCTGGTCAGATGCGGGTAGACCGCCGGTGCGTCCTGGTATTCGTAGATCATGACATGGCTGCGCGCCGCGCCGTCTTCCAGTCCGTCGACCTCATTGGCCGAGATCAGCAGCCCGCGCTCGGGGATCACCACATAGCCTTCCGGACCGATGCCCGAGGGCAGGAGCTGATCCAGCACCGGATTGGCCGGGTCGGTCACGTCATAGACGCCCACCACGCTGGCCCGTTCGGCCCCAACGAAGACATAGGGCGTGCCGCCGAAAACCCCGAAGGTTACCGATTCCGGCTCTACGCCCTTGGCGTCGGACCGGCGGTCGGGATAGTGGCCGATCTGGACGATCGCATGTTCGAAGGAGGCCCCGGATTCGTGAACGATCGTGCCGTCCTGATGGAAGATCGTCCAGCCGCGCGACCCGCCATCCATGTCGCCTTCATTGGCGGTGGCGAAGTGGCTGTCGTCGATCCAGGTCACCGCATCGGGTTCGCGCGGGCGACCGGGCTGGCTGCCGTCAAAGACCAGCGCGGCGCGTTCGTCCACGGTGTCGATGCCTTCGAGGTCCACCGCTCCGGCCGAGAAGTGGCTCAGCACCTCGCCAGCCGCGTTGAGAACCACGATGTGATTGTTTTCCTGTAGGGTCACGACGATCTCGTTTTCGCCGTTGATCGAGACGAATTCGGGCTCCGGATCTTCCGGCGAGACCTCGGCCAGACCGGTGATGTCAGCCGTGATCATCGCGTCGCAATCCATGACGCCATCGGACAGCGGCACAATGGCGACGTAGCCCGCGGGCATCTGGCCGGTGCGGCCGTCGCCCAGATCCTCGTCGCGCTCGTTCTCGATGGCAACGGCGATAAAGCTTGCATCCGGCGCGGCGGCGACGCTGTCGGGCTGGCCGCCGAGGTCACAATCGCCCAGGGCGGTGCGGCTGTCGACATCCAGCGCCAGCAGGTGGCCCGAGGTGTTGACGTAATCGGCTGAGGTGTTGACCCCGACATAGGCGGTCTGACCGATGACGCTGACCGAGGTCGGCTCTCCGTCAAGGGCCACGACACCGGCGGCAATCGGTGTGGCGGGGTCGGTGATGTCGATGAAGCCAAGGACTTCGGCGGGGCTGTCGGTATAGACCAGCGTCATGCCATCGGCAGTGGCGGCAATGATCTCGGACGAGGATTCCTCTGCATCCGGCGTGTTTTGCGCCACGGCAAACGAAGCGATGCGGTTGAAGTTCATATCTGCCAGTGCGGGGCCAGCCATCAGGACGGCGGCGGTGCCAAGCAGAACGGTGCGATAGGTCATGTGTTGTCTCCAGCGGTTGGACATCTCCCCGTGCCGCAGACATGTGACACCAGGATCACGTCAGCATGAAAGGCTTGTGAAACCCTGCCTCGCGGCGGGGTCGCAGGGGTGGCGCGTCGCCTTTCGGAAGAGCACCGTGATGAGCATATTCTGGCAGGATGTGAGAGGCGTTGCGACAAGCGGCTAGGCACAGAATGCAACAGATATTGTCAAATTCATTAGATGCGAATAATTTATTGCAATACGGGGATTCGAAGGGTATTGCGCTGACATGGCTTCGGGTGGCACGGGATCGACCCGTGTTTGTTTATCGGGCCTCTCAAACGGGTCGGGCAAAGAGGAAAACGCTATGTATAAAGGATTTGGCCTGTTCGTGGGCGGGGCATGGCGCGGATCGGATCAGCGGGCCGAAGTGGAATCCCCGGTCACCGGGAAATTCCTTGGCGCGGTTCCGACTGCCCGCCCCGAAGACACGGTTGCCGCAATAGATGCCGCTGCAAAGGCGCTGCCTGCTCTTGTCGAGATGGGCGGGTTTGCCCGAGCCGACGCATTGCACCGGATTGCCGACGAAATGGCCGCGCGGGCGGATGAAGCGGCGCGGATGATCTCTGCCGAGACCGGCAAGCCGATCGCGCAATCGGGCCGTGAATGGGTGCTCTCGGTCGATCAGTTCCGCTGGTACGCCGAAGAGGCCCGGCGCATCTACGGGCGCGTCGTGGAAAGCCGCGTGCCCGGTGGTCGGTTCGAGGTAACGCGCGAACCGGTCGGCATCGTCGGGGCCTTCACCGCATGGAATTTCCCCGCTTCGCTACCCGCCCGCAAGCTTGCGCCAGCGCTAGCGGCGGGCTGTCCGGTGGTGCTGCGGCCCTCGTCCCAGACGCCGGGTGTGGCGATGGTGATGGTCGACTGTATTCGCGCGGGCGGGCTGCCGGACGGGGCGGTTAACCTCGTGGTGGGCACAACGGCAAACACCTATGGCCCGGTGATGGCGGACCCAAGGGTGCGCAAGGTGTCTTTGACCGGTTCAACCCGCGTGGGTCAGCAGATGATCAGAGATGCCGCCGCAACTGTGAAGAAGGTCTCGATGGAACTGGGCGGCAATGCGCCTTTGATCATTTATGACGATGCAGATCTTGATATGGCGCTTGATATGACCGTGCCCGCCAAGTTCGCCAATGCCGGGCAGGTCTGTGTCACGCCGGACCGTTTCTTTGTCCATGACAGCCTGCATGACACTTTCGTCGCCGAATTCGCCCGTCGCGCCGCTGCGATCCGGCTCGGCGACGGGCTGGACCCGGACACCGAGATGGGGCCGCTGATCAATGCGGGGCGACTGGAGGAGATTGACGCTATCGTACAGGACGCGGTGGCCGCTGGCGCGACGCTGGAAACGGGTGGCCAGCGGGCATCCGGCTTCAACGCGGGGCATTTCTACGAACCCACTGTGCTTAGCAATGTCGCCGATGACATGCGTGTCTTTGCCGAGGAAAACTTCGGCCCCATTGCCGCGATCACGCGGTTCACCGACGAGGACATGGTGCTGGCCCGCGCCAATGCCTCGCCCATGGGGTTGTCGGCCTATGCCTTCACCCGCTGCCCCTCTCGCGCAAGGCGCACGACGCGGACGTTGAAATCGGGCATGGTGGGGATAAACAGCTTTGCGCTGGCAGCGTCCGAAGCGCCGTTTGGCGGCACCAACTTCTCGGGCCTCGGGCGGGAAGGCGGCAGCGAGGGGATCGAGGACTATCTCGACACCAAGCTGGCACAGATCGTGTTCTGAAGGGGGACATCATGCAGAAAAACAAGCTCAAGGCCCTGTGGTCCAACGGACAGCCCGCGCTGAATGGCTGGTGTTCCATTGGCAATCCCTTCACCGCAGAGATCATGGCCGCGCAGGGCTATGACAGCGTGACCATCGACATGCAGCACGGGGCGCTGGACTACGCCGCCGCCCTGCCGATGTTTCAGGCGATGAAGGCGTCGGGGGCGACCTTGATGGCGCGGGTGCCGTGGCTCGACCCTGCCGCGATCATGAAGGCGCTGGATGCGGGGGCCATGGGCATCATCTGCCCGATGATCAACACCGCGGAAGAGGCCGCACGGTTCGTCAGCTACATGCGCTATCCGCCCCTTGGGCAACGCAGTTTCGGCCCCACCCGCGCCGCCGTGGCGATGCCGGGCTATGGGGTTGCCGCCAATGACGAGGTGCTGGCGCTGGCGATGATCGAAACCGCCGAGGGCATGGAAAACCTGGAGGCAATCGCCGCGACGCCGGGTCTGGATGGCATCTATGTCGGCCCTGCCGATCTGACCCTTGGCACGCAACAGGGGCGGCTGCCACCGGGCTTCGACCGCGAGGAACCCGAGATGCTGGAGCTGATCCAGCGCATTTCCGACACCTGCCGTGCCAATGGCATCCGCGCCTGCATCCATTGCGGAACACCGGACTATGCCGCGCGGATGATAGGCATGGGCTATGCGCTGACCACGGTATCGGGCGATTCCCGCCTGCTGGCCGGGGCTGCGGCCGCGTCGGTTACCGCATGGCGGGACCGGGTGGGGCAGGATGCGAAAGTCGCCGACACCGGAGGGACGTACTGATGCCCCGTCTTCTGGTCGCGGGAAAGCTGCACCCGGCGGGTGAGGCCCGGATCGCCGAATTGCGTGCCGAGGGGGTCGAGGTGGATTATGTCGAGGAAATCTCCGAAGCC
Source organism: Nioella sp. MMSF_3534 (assembly GCF_030732985.1). Taxonomy (GTDB): domain Bacteria; phylum Pseudomonadota; class Alphaproteobacteria; order Rhodobacterales; family Rhodobacteraceae; genus Nioella. The sequence continues at coordinate 48,466 of NZ_JASHJX010000022.1, read as the reverse complement.
TCCTACCTACCCCATATTGCCACCGCCGACGCACTTGTCCTTCGGACGCAACCCCTGACGGCAGAAACCATCGTCAAGGCCCCGAACCTCAAGGTCGTATCGCGCCACGGGGTGGGCTATGACGCGGTCGATCTCAAGGCGCTGACCGCGCGGGGGATCGCCCTGACCATCGTGGGCGATGTCAACTCCACCTCGGTCGCCGAACAGGCGATGATGTTCCTGCTCGCGGCCTCCAAACGGGTTTTACGGGCGGATCGCGCTGTGCGCGACCCTGCCCAATGGGGCTGGCGCAACCGGCTGGAACAGCAAGAGATTTCGGGCAAGACCCTGCTGATCGTGGGCTATGGCCGGTCGGGCCGCAAGCTGGCAAAGATGGCGGCGGCGTTCGATATGCAGGTCCGCGCCCATGACCCCTATCTGGAACGCATGGGCTGGCCCGACGGGCCGGTGCGCCCCGTTGCGCTGCACGAGGGGCTGGCATGGGCCGACTGCATCTCGGTCCATATCCCGAAAAGCGACCGACCGATCCTGGGCGCGGCGGAACTGCAGCGCTGCAAGCCCGGCGTGATCATCGCCAACACCGCACGGGGCGGCGTGATCGACGAGGCCGCATTGGCGGATGCCTTGACCAACGGCCAAGTCGGCGGTGCGGGCGTTGATGTGTTCGAAACGGAACCGCCCGACGCGGAAATGCCCTTGGCGGGTTGCGATACCGCCCTTCTGACCCCCCATGTGGCGGGGCTGACGGCTGAAGCCAGCGAGCGTATGGCGCTGGCATCCCTTGAAAACGCGCTTGGGTTCCTTGATGGAACCATCGAGCGAAGCCTGATTGTAAACGCAGAGGTGATTGATGTCTGACCGCAAGACACTCCGAGTGGGGCTGATCGGCACCGGCTTCATGGGGCAGGCCCATGCGCTTGGCTATGCAACGGCAGAGAAGGTCTTTGACCTGCCCTTTGGCCTGTCGTTGCACAAGGTTGCGGATGTGACAGAGGAGGCCGCCGCGAAGGCCGCCAAACGCTTCGGGTTCGATGGCTGGACCACCGACTGGCGCGACCTGCTGACCGACCCCGAGATCGACGTGATCGACATCACCGCCCCCAATGCGCTGCACAAGGAAATGGCGCTGGCGGCGATTGCGGCGGGCAAGCATGTCTATTGCGAGAAGCCGCTTGCACCACTGTCAGCCGACGCGCAGGAAATGGCCACCGCCGCCAAGGCCGCCGGGGTCGTGACGCAGGTCGGGTTCAACTACCTGTGCAATCCGATGATGGGGCTGGCCAGGCAGATGATCGAGGCGGGTGAACTGGGCGAGATCCGCAGCTATCGCGGCATCCATGCAGAGGACTACATGACCGATGCCAGTGCCCCCCATTCCTTCCGCACCGATCCGGCGGGCGGCGGTGTGCTGGCCGATCTGGGAAGCCACGCGTTGGCCACTGCGGAATTTCTGCTAGGGCCGATCACCCGCGTGATGGGCGATTGCGTGACGGCCATCGACAGCCGCCCTGATCGCAACGGGACCGCTGCGCCAGTGCTGGTTGATGACGTCTCGCGCGCCTTCCTGCGCTTTGAAAACGGCGCGTCCGGGTCCATCGAGGCCAACTGGATCGCCACGGGCCGCAAGATGCAGCATGACTTCGAGGTTTACGGCTCCAAAGGGGCTCTCATCCTCAGCCAGGAGCGGTTGAACGAACTGCATTTCTATTCCACCGACGACGCCCCCGGTCGGCGCGGGTTTCGCAAGATCGAAGCCGGGCCGGAGCATGACCCGTATGGGCTTTTCTGCGTCGCGCCGGGCCATCAGATCGGGTTCAACGATCTCAAGGCCATCGAGATCGCAGGCTATGTCGGGGCAATTGCCGGTCAACAGTCGGAACCCTTCGGGTTCGACGCCGGGACTCGTATCCAGCATCTGGTGGAAACGATCCTCGCATCCTCTGCCGATGGGGGCTGGAAAGCGGTCTGATCCGGCCTGTCGAGGAAGCCGAGGCTGCGCCATTCCCCACGCGCCCCGTGCGCGGAGATGAAGCCCGTCCAGAGGCTACCCGGTGTCCGGTCCGGCCAGCCGCGCGAAATCCTGCATGTCGGCGGCGGCCTCCCGGATGGCCAGCGACAGCAGGTCGGCGCCGTGTTCGGGCCGGGCCAGTTCCGACCATGACCCGACTCGACCGCAGGGAAATTCGGCGCGGTGTTCTTCCGGTGGTCCGTGACGGTCGCCCGCATGGGCGGCGCGGAAAGCGGCGTCGAGCGCCCTTGGTGCGGGCAGGGGAGGGCGCTCGATCCGGCGGTGCCGGGCCTGGGTGATCGCGATCTCGGACGGGGTGGCGTGCATGCCTTCCCAGTCGCCGTAGAGGCGTTGCCTCAGGGCATTCGTTTCGGGGTAGTCCCACCACGAGCGGATGCGCATCGACAGGGGCGCGGTGTCAGCTAGCGCGCGCATCGGGGCGAGGTTGGCCCCGTGCCCGTTCAGAACGTAGAGCCGCCGGAACCCATGGGTGGCGAGCGCGGCGATGATGTCGGACAGAAGGGCTGAAAAGGTCGTCTCCGAGACCGAGATCGTGCCGGGGAAGGCCATGTTGAACGGGGCGGGCGTGTAGGCCACCGGCGGCAGCATGATCGCGCCCGAAAGCGCCGCCGCGCCCTCGGCCACGGCGGTGGCGCAGAGCGCGTCCGTGCCGATCAGCCCGATCGGCCCGTGCTGTTCGGTGGAGCCAACGGGCAGCACCGCGTCGTCACGGGTTTCAAGATAGGCGCCGACCTCTTCCCAGCTCATTTCCTGCAGGATCATGCGGCCCCCGTCTTCTGAGCGGCCCAATCGGCAAGCACGGCCCGGTAGGTGGCAAGATGGGGCGCCGTGGCGGGCACCCCGTCGCCCGCCCGGATCAGCGCGGGCTGGGGCAGGTGGAGCCCAAGAACCTCGTCCAGTGTTCCCAGAACCGCGCCCACGGCCCAGAGCCCGCAATCGGGCAGGCCGGGGTGGGAAAAGCCGGAAAGGAACGGCCCATCCCCGGCAAGCTTCTCCAGCATTTCCAGCGGGCGCAGGATCGCGTTGCGCGCGGCTTCTGGCACGGGCTGTCCGGCCCCGACCAGCGGGAACAGCGCGCGCACCGCCGGTTCCAGCCGCGTATCGACCAGCCGCGAGAGGGCACGGGCGCGTGCCCTTGCCCGAGGCTCGCGCGGGAGCAGAGGGCGCCCGATGCCGGTCTCATCCAGGTATTCGACGATGGCGTCGGACTCGGTCAGCACGAAATCGCCCTCCACCAGCGCCGGGATCGTCCCTTGCGGCACGAGCGCCCGGTAGGTGGCGCTGGCATAGCCGCCCGGCGGCGGCGTTTCCGGCAGATCGATCTCCTTCAGGGCCAGCGCCAGCCGCAGCTTGCAGCTGTAGACGCTGATCGGAAGGCCGTAGAGGATGCGCTCAACCCCGGCCATGAACGCCCGTCCCCATCCGCCGTTCCATCACCCTGACGCCCCAGGACACCAGCAGGATCAGGATCAGGTATTCCAGCACGAGGAAACTGTAGATTTCCAGCGGGCGGAATTCCGTCAGCGTCAGCTCGTTCGCGCGGCGCGTCAGTTCCTGGAAGCCGATGACGGAGACCAGCGACGACATCTTGAGGATGTAGACATACTGGTTGCCGAGCGCGGGCAGAACCGCGCGGATCACCTGCGGCAGGATCACCAGCCGCATCGTCTGCCATGGTGACAGGCCGAGACTGCGCGCGGCTTCGCCCTGACCGACCTTGATGGATTGCAGGCCCGAGCGGAAGATTTCCGAGGTGAAGGCGCTGTCCGAGATCGCAAGACAGATCAGGCCCGTGAGGAAGACCCCGAACTGGATGCCGGTCAGCGACGGCAGGCCGTAATAGACCCACAGGATCATGACCAGCAGCGGGATCGAGCGGAAGAATTCCACATAAACCCGGCTCAGGCGATGCACCCACCGGCGCTTCGATATGCCCATCAGTGCCACCAGGAGCCCGATGGCCAGCGAGATCATCATTGCCAGGGTCGAGATCGAGATCGTCGCCCAGAACCCCATAAGCAGGAACGAGAGGTTGGCTTGCCCCCGCCCGTCGGCAGGCGACAGGATATACCAGGCGAACGTATAGCCCCCGCCCGAACCGGAGCCCGAGCAGCCAGCAAGGACCAGCACCGCAACCGCAAGGAGCGCTGGCAGCCGCCAGCGCCCCCGGGCTTCGAAAGAAGCTTTGGTCATGTCTTGCTCAGCTCTGGCCAAGCCACCGGCGGTTGAGCCCGTCAAAGAAGCCCTCGGTCCGTTTCAGCGTGACCCAGGTGTTGACGAAGTTCAGCCAGACCTGATCGTCCTGCGCCACGACGTAGGCGAAGGGCCTGCGGTTGCGCATCTCGGAGCCGGGCACGAGGATGCGCAGCTCCGGGAAGCGCGACACGAGCGTCCCGCCCTCGACATTCGAGGTGATGGTAACGTCGGCACGGCCCGACAGAACCTCCTGGAAACCGGTTGCGGGCGACTGCACCCCCTGGATGTCTGCATCGGGGAAATGGGCGCGGGCCTGTTCCTCGAACACGGTGCCCATGGACACCGCAACCCGCACGCCGGCCTGGTTGATCGATTCCCAGGTTTCGAAGCGGCCTGCATTTCCGGCCAGCGACAGCGGCACTGTCCCCGCCTCGGTATAGGGCACCGAGAACGCCGCAACGCGCGCGCGAGAGACATTGACCGACGCGCCCGAGAAGATGTCATAGCGGTCGGCGGCGATACCTGCGGTGATCGTGGCCCATTCGGCGACCACCCATTCGATCTCGACCCCGAGATCGGCGGCAAGCTGCGTCATCGCCTCGATGTCATAGCCCGCGCGGCTGTTGGTGGCCGGGTCGCGGAAGGACATCGGGTTGAAGTCCCCGGTGGTGCCGACCCGCAAGGTGCCGCTGCTGAGAATGCGCGCAAGGCGCGATTCCGCGATATGGGCCTCGGCCGGTGTGGTGCTGGCCAGCATCACCCCCCCGGTTCCGAGCGCGGCAGCAACGAAAACATCCCTTCTGTTCATGATTGTCATCCCCTGTTGTTGTGTGTTGGTAACGAAGCCCCGTGGCAACACGCCCAAGAGCGGCCTTGATCCCGCACCGGAAGACGTGGCCGGGGCAGGCTTTCCGTGTGTCTGACCGGTGATCTCGCATCATTCCGGTCGTGTCGGGGTCGGACAGCCCCCCGGTGTCTCAGGAACTCAGAAGTCAGGTTCGCCCGTTGGTCCCGAGAATACATCATAGGGCGATATTCCCGGTGGGAAAGGTTGCGGTGTGGCAGCCTTTGAAAAGCCTGCGCAAGGCGGCGGGGCCAGGCACAAATCCAGCGCTACGGTGACGCGTCGCCATGTTCCGACCCCTAGGTGCGTTGCGTGGTGTTTAACATGCTTGCAGGTGATGCAATATCGCGTCAAGAAAAATGTCAGCGAGTTCGAAATTGTGATCAGGGAGGACAGCCAGTGCTGAACAGCCAATCCCGCCCGCCTTGCCTTCGGCGGGTTCGGAACGCTTTGCTGGATCTGTGGCACGATCTTGGTCGAACAAATGCCGACACGGAATGCCTGACCTGTCGGCCCGAACCGAACCCCTGGCAGAGTTGACTATCGGTATGAAAGGGCCTGGGTTCGGGTGGCGGTGATTTCTGCCGCCAGTTCAGGTGATTTTCCGCGCGATGTCATGGAGTTCACAACGCGTTTCCGGCGATGCCGCGCCGGTGCGGGACCAACCCGGAGCGGCAAAATCCTGAAGATGCACGCACCACGCGAAATAGCGCGGCGCGTGCATCTCATCCGTGAGTGTTTGGGTGCGGATCAGTTCTTGGTTTTCGCAGCCGGATGCAGGAAATCTATCCAGTACGGAGCAGGCTCCGACGCGGACCGGCGGCGGGTGCCGGGAAACAGATCGCGCAGATCGAATGCAGCCATGAGAAAGCTGAAGGCGTGCAGGTTATGGGGCGTGTTGGGCATTGGGGGCTGTCTTTCGGAAAGAAGGGAGGTTCAGCCCGCGCCTCTACGCGTCTGCCTGATTTTTCACCACAGTTGAATCCGCAACCCCGGATTGCCCTGCCTGCAATGGTTTGATGCTCAAATGATCCCGCGGGTCAGCTCTTCCGGGGTGGCCTCCGCGGTCCAGAAGGCCCGTGCTTCGGGCGGCAACTTGTCCAGAACCCGCGCCAGATCGGCGCTGTTCATCACCCGCCACAGCGCGAAGGCCGTGGCCTCGATGGCGTTGTCAGGCGTCAGGTTGTGATGGCGACGCAGCGCCTGCGCCTCGCGCGTCATCTCGGCCCGCGTGCCAAAGGGCAGGGACGGCGCGGTCACGTCCCAGTTGCGGATGAAGATAGCCGCCAGCACGGAGGGCAGGGCGCTGGCAAACAGAATGCCCTGGTCCGGCGTCAGACGGCGTCGGAAAGTATGAAACACGCCATCGACCGCCGTATAGGCCATGTTGTCCGATTCCAGCCCCATCCTCTCTTTCGCGTCATCCAGAAACGCCCGGAATTCCCGGCTGGCATGACGATAGGTCCATGGCATCGGCATGGGGCGCCCCCTCAGGTCAGCAGTTCCCGCAAGGTCAGGGCCATCACCTTGGCGCTGTCCATCATGTCCTGCACCCCGACCCATTCGTCGGGCTGGTGGGCAAGGTCCAGAATGCCCGGTCCATAGGCGATGCAGTTCTTCAGCTTGCCGATCCGGTCGATATGTTTCTGATCATAGGTGCCCGGTGACACCACGAATTCCGCCTGCTTGTGCAGAACTTTCTCGATCGCCGCCTGAACGGTTTTCACGACCGGGGCGTCCTCGTCCGTCATCGAGGGGATCACTTCGAACAGATCGCGGATGTCATACTCGAAATTCGGGCGGCTGGCCTTGATCCCTTCCAGCATCCGGGCGACCTCGGCCTTTACCTCGGTCAGATCTTCCTCGATCAGGAAGCGCCGGTCGATCACGATGCGGCAGCGGTCTGCGACGCAGGGCGCGGGCAGGCCGGTGTAGTCCGCGTCCTGTTCCGGCTCGCCCCCATGGATCGAGTTCACATTGAGCGTGGATTGCTTGGCCCCTTCGGGCACCACCGGCATCTCCGTGCGCTTGCCAGCAAGCAATGGGTAAAGCGTGCGCTCCATCTCCTCCAGCACCGCGCCCATATGGCGGATGGCGCTGTCACCGAGGAAGGGCATGGAGCCATGGGCGATGCGCCCCTTGGTCTCGATTTCTGCCCACCAGACGCCGCGATGACCAAGGCAGATGCGGTCCTTGTTCAGGGGCTCGGGGATGATCACATGCTGGACCTTCTCGGGCGAGAACCAGCCATGTTCCGCCAGATAGGCCACCCCGCCATAGCCGCCCGATTCCTCGTCGGCCGTGGCGCTGATCTCGATGGCGCCGGAATAGTCGGGGAAAGCCGCGATGAATGCCTCCGCAGCAATCACCGACGCCGCCAGCCCGCCTTTCATGTCGCAAGTGCCGCGCCCGTAGATGCGCCCGTTCTTCAGCTCGCCGCCGAACGGGTCGGTGGTCCAGCCATGGCCCACTTCGACCACGTCATGATGGCTGTTGAAATGCACACACTCGCCGGTGCCGCCTGCCCCCTGATGGCGCGCCACCATGTTCCAGCGCTGATATTTCTCGCTGTCGGCGGGTGCCCCACGGGCGCGGATCATGTCCACGTGAAACCCCTTGCGGCGCAGCCGGTCGCCAAGGAAATCACAGATATCGTGGTAGTGCAGCCCCGGCGGGTTCAGCGTGGGGATGCGCACAAGGTCTTGCGTCAGGGCAATCAGGTCCGCCTCGCGGGCGGCAATCTCTGCAAACAGGCGGTCAAGGCTGGGATCATCTCTCATGGGCTGCACTTTGCGCCCAAGGCCATCATGCCGCAAGCCCTCGCATTTGGCTTGGCGCTTCCCATCTGACAGGGTAGGGAAAGGCCATTCGACGGGAAGGATTTGACCGATATGAGATGGGTTCGCTGGATTGTCCTGCTGCTGATCGCGCTCTTCATTGGCGGGTTCCTGCACTACACGCTGCCTGGCCGCGACATCGTGCGGATCACGGGGACCGAGATCATCCGGGCGGACCTCTCTGGCTGGAACCGGATGTTCTATGCCCGCTCGGACACCGGAAACACCGACGGCACCAACCGCGATCTGCGGCTGATCAACACGACCCAGCCCGATGGCGATGTCAGCGTCTATCGCAACGAGGACACCGGCTTTGGCTGGCCACCCTATTTCAAGCTCGACAGTTCCAACCTGCACGCGGAGGCCGCGGATCTGACCAGCACCTCGGCCAATCCGCAATGGGTGATGATCACGCACTACGGCTGGCGCATGCCGGCGCTGTCGATCTATCCCAATGCGGTCGCGATCCGCGCGGTGGACGGTCCCGACGCCAGCGTCTTCCCGTGGCTCAATATCGTGATCCTCGTTCTGCTGGCCGCGTTCCTGTTCTTCCTCTGGCGGCTCTGGGAACGGTTCGAGGACCGCGTGATCGACCCAACGGTCGATTGGGTTCTGGTCCGGTGGGCCAAGCTGAAGGACCGCGTCTCGGGGCGCTGAAGGTTTCGATCATCCCGGCTCGGGCAGGCGTTTGACTGGGCCGCGCGTGCAGCTTCAGGAAGGCAGCGTCCTGTAGCTGGCCGGTTCCATGATGCGCAGGAACTGCACGGCCAGCACCCTGGCGGCATTGTCCCTTGCAATGCGGGTCAGGCAAAGAAGCCCTGTATGACGGTCGCAGGCCAGCGCGACGGAGTCGCCCATGCTGGTGACCTCGGCATGCAGCCGGTCCTCCAGTGTTGCCGTAGGGAGATTGAGCGCGTGGAGGAGGGGCAGGAACTCCACCGGCTGATCCTCGTCCATCGCGGGTACCAGCCCGGCATCAATCAGGATCACTTCCAATGCGATCCGCTCTCCACCGGATTTGAGCGTTCGACCAAGCGCCTGCACCCGGCCCGAGAAGAATTCCCGCTCCGCGTCAACCGGGTCACGCAGGTCCAGCCGGGCGCGAAACGGCTCAAGCGGCAGGGGGGTCGCATCAGGCAGGAACAGGCGGCGCAGGTCCGGCGGGGCAGAAGGCTTTGCCGGTTCGGGGTCTGCCACCACGGTGCCGCGCCCCGGTTTGCGACTGAGATGGCCCATGGCCTCGACCGACATCAGCGCACGGCGCATGGTGCCCTGACTGACGCCGAATTCCTCGGCCAGTTCAAACTCATTCCCAAGGCGCATGCCGGCGGGCCACTCGCCGGATGCGATCCGGCGCAACAGTTCGGTCTCGGCTTGCTGGTACAGGGGCACACGGGCCATTGTCGTCTCCGGTCTTTCTTGTAGAGGATCTGGCCCGCGGGCTTTGGTCAATTGAGATGGCCAATGAGCCGCGCATGGCGGTCGAAAGCGTCGATGGTTGCCCCCAATGTGGGCAGCTCTGCCGCTTCCATCATCGGAATCATTTTCGCGAAGGCCGCCGCCGTGCCGATGGCGTCGCCAATGGCGGTGTGGCGGTCGTCCTCGGGGATGGTGATGGCGAGCCGTGTGCAGAGCGCATCCAGCGTGTGTTCGGCGGACTGGCCGAAGAGAATGGCGGAAAAGAGCACCGTGTCGAGAATGGGCTGGTCGAAGCGCAACCCGATCTCGGCCTCTCGGCGTTGCAGGAAGGCCATGTCGAAGGGCGCGTTATGGGCGACCAGCACGTTGTTGTCGGCAAAGCGGTGGAAGCGGGTCAGCGCCTCTGCCACACCGGGCGCGCCCTGAACCATGTCGTTGGTGATGTGGTGCACGGCGGTGGAGGCGGCGGGGATCTTGCGGCCGGGATCGACCAGCATGTCGAAGCGTTCATCGGGGCGGACGCGGCCATTCACGACACGCACGGCGGCGATCTGACAGATTTCGTCCACCTGCGGGTTGAGGCCGGTGGTTTCGGTATCGAAGATCACGAAGTTGAGCTTGTTCAGCGGGGCCTGCGACAGTTCTTTCGGCAGGTCCGCGTGCAGCAGGTCGAAATCATACTGGATGGCGCGGGCGGGAAGTGTCGGTTTGGGGGCGGCGAGCGGGAGAGAGACCTGCAGGGCGGCGCGGTTCGCTTCGCCTTCGCCCAGGGTCACGCGGGTGCCGTGGGTGGTCTGCACGTCACCGCCCGAGAATTCCGCGAAGCCGGGGGAGAGCGGGGCGGAGAGCCAGTCGGTCAGGTCCGTGCGGTCTGGCGCGGGGGCGCTGGATTCGAGGCTGAGGGTCACGGCGCTGTCGCCCAATTGCGCGAGACGCAGGGTGAAGGCGGTGGCACCTTGCCCGGACCATCCAAGTGCCAGACGTTCCAGCATCCGGGTGACCGCGTAGCCGTCGCAGCGGATGCGGCGGGCGGGCAGGTCGAGGGTCAGCGCCACGTCCTTGCGGGCGAGACGGGCGCGCAGGGCGGTGCCCAGATCGGTGAGCGGCAGCGCCTCCATCGGCCACCACTGGGTGTCGGTCGCGGCCTTGCGGGCGGCGATATCGGAGAGGGTTTCACTGAGGGTGGATTTCTGCGGCTCCGGCAGGGCAGGGAGCACGTCATCGGTCGCGTCGATCAGCCGGTCGAGCAGGGTGGCGCGTTCGGCATGGACCTTGAGGTCTTTCGACACGTCGCGGAGCGACAGCACATAGCCCGGACCGCTGGTTTCCTGCCCTTCCAGATAGAGCAGCCGAATGCGGGCCTCCAGCAGTCGGGCGCCGCGGCGGGTGGCGCAAAGGATGTCGGCGCCCTCGGTCTCGCCAGCCTCCAGCAGCCGGGTATAGGCTTGCAGGATCGGCCCCGGCATCAGCAGGTGGCGGACGGGGCGGTTGAGGCCGAGTGCTTCGGTATGGCCGAGGATCTCTACCGCGCGGGCGTTATAGAGCACCACGGAATGATCGGGCGTGCAGAAGAGGACGCCATCGGGGACCTCGGCCAGCAGGGTTTCCAGCCGCGACTTTTCCAGCGACAGCCGCGCGGTTTCGCGGCCCACGGCCATGGCCATGGCGTTGCGGGTTTCGGTGAGGTTGGCCGTCACGGCGGCGGCGGCGGTGCCCAGATCGCCCAGGTAACGGGCGGGGGCGTGGTCGATCTCCTGCTCTACATCCGCATGGGCGCGGGCGCGCATATCGGCGGCCAGCCGTTCCACCGGGCGGGCGACGTTTTCGTCGAAGAGGACCCAGACCCAGGTGGTCAGGCCGAAGATGGCGACGACACCGATAAGGCCCGCGATGACGAAGGCAGAGAGGGCGTGATCCTCGCCCAAACGGATATAGCCAAGCGTCAGCCCCGCGATGGCGAGGGCCGAGGTCGCGACGGCCAGAAACGCGAAGAACAGGAAGATGCGCAGACGCAGGGAAAGCTGGGTGAACATGTGGTTGGGGCCTCCTCCTTGCCCCTTTGGTGCGTGGCGGATCGGGGCGGTCGCGCGTCGCCCCTCGCCGGATCGGGTTAGTCCGCGGCCCCCCCGCCGCAGACGGATTGCAGGATTGGGTCGGAGGCCTCGACCTCCCGCCAGGTGGCGTTTGTGGGTTGGCCATCGTCGGCGAACTGGGTTTCGGCATTCACGTCAGCCCGGCGGCTATTGGCGCAGTCGACAAGGATCGGGCGGATGACCTCGGGCTGCCAGCGTTCGTGGATGCGGATCTGCACTGCCAGAACACCGGAGCCCGCTGCCGTTTCCACCGTTTCCGAGGGCGAATGAGCGATGAAGCCCCGCACCCATGGGTTGAGATAGGTCCAGGGCTGATACCAGGCCTGCTGCGTGCGTTCGGAGATGACCTGGGTATCCTCTGGCAGCGTGTCCAGCACATTGCGGGCCCAGCCATATTCCAGCCCCACGGTGGCGGCGATCATGGCGAGACCGGCGGCCACCGGGACGATGCCCTTGGGCAGGCGCTTGCCGCTCAGGTGGCGCAGGGCGAAACCGGTGCCGGCACCGGCGAAACCGGCGACGAAGGCGGTCAGAAGGGTCCAGAACATGGGCGGGGATATCTCCTCAGCTCAGAATGCCACGGCCCTGGCCGGCGGCGGATTGCATGGTTTTGACCACGACGAAAGCATCGCGCAGGTGGCTGCGTTCGAAATCGGACAGATCGTTCGGCGGCATGAAATTGTCGGGCTTTTCGCCCCGGCGGATCTGCGCGGCCTGATGTTCCAGCCGGATTTCGGCAATCATGTCATAGGCATCCAGCAGGTCGCGCCCGCCAGTGGTGGATACCTTGCCCGCCTCAATCGCCGCTTCCAGCCGGGCGCGGGTATTGGTGACGGGCAACTGGCCTTGCAGCGCGTAGATGCGGCCCAGATCCACGATGGGAACCACGCCGTTATGCTTGAGGTCGATGGTGTTCTTGTGCTCGCCCGAGCGCACAGTCGCAAAGCCCCGGAAGAGACCGAGCGGCGGCGTGTGCTTGAGCGAGTTGGACACCATATGCGCGACGAAGATGGAGTTCTCGGCGGCGCGTTTCAGCGTATCGGCTTGAAGGTCGGAAAAGAGGCTCTCGTCACCGCCAATGGGGCGCAGGTCGAACATGACGCTGGCCAGCATCTGCGCCTCGGGGTCGGGCTTGGCGATCCATTTGCTGAAATAGCCACGCCAGACGCTGAGCGGTTGCCGCCAGCGGTCGGCGGTCGCCATCATGTCGCCGGGGCAGTAGAAATACCCGCAGGCATCGAGCCCGTCCGAGACGAACTTTGCCAGCGCCTTGAAATAGCTGTCATGCTCGGGCTGCATTGCGTCGTCTATTATCAGGCAGTTGTCCTGATCCGAAACGCCGGTCTGTTCCTGCCGCCCCTGCGACCCGCAGGCGAGCCAGAGATAGGGAACGGGAGGCGGTCCCAGCTTGTCCTCGGCCATGGCCAGCAGGCGGCGGGTGGTGGCGTCGCCCACATCGGTGATCAGCCTTGTGACAACGTGGTGGGCGTTGTGGGCACCGACGAGTTGCACCAGCAGTTGCGGGATGCGTCCGACGATCCGGGCCAGTTCGGCGCAGCTTTGGGCATCGGCAATCTCTCGGATCAGTGCGGCGGAAGAGGTCGCCTGAAAACGGGTCAGGTCGGTCTGGGTCAGGATGCCCACGAGCTTGCCGCCCTCGACCACGGGCATATGGGTGATGCGCCGTTCGACCATCGCGTGCAGCACGTCAGAGACAAGCGCGGAGGGTGGCAGGGCAATGGGATCGGCGGTCATGACCTGGCTGACGGGCGTGTCATGCGGCAGGCCTTCAGCCAGAGCCTTGTTGGTCAGGTCGCGGGTGGTGACGATGCCTTTCAGCGCCTCGCCCTCGGTGATCATCAGCGATGACACGCCATGATCGCGCATGTCCTGCGCGGCGGCGAGAATGGGGGTGTCGGGTGCAACCTGCCTTGGATCGCGGGTCATCATGTCGGCCAGCGACATGGTCGCGAGGTCCTGCCGCTTGGCGCGGGCCGGGCGGGTGCGGTCGAAGAACTTGGCGACACCGGGATGATCCGTCACCAGCGCCTTGAAAACGGCGGCGGGGATAGCGATGAGGTCGGTATCCTCCTCGGCGCGGGCCGAGGTGACGGCCAGCCCGTCGCGCATCAGGCCGCGTTCGCCGAAGGTGTTGCGGGGGCCGAGGATGGACAGGACGGCACCGGTTTCGTCGGTGATGTCCACGCGGCCGCGAATGATCAGGTAAAGGGCCTCAAGCGGCTCGCCATGGCTGTAGATCTGGGCGTCGGCCTTGATCGAACGCGCCTCCACCGTGCCAGCCAGACTGTCCAGCGCGTCGGCGGGCAGGCTGTCATAGGGGTGGGTATGGGCAAGGAATTCTCGGATCGTCTGAGGCATGGAACGGGTTCCCCCGGAAAGAAATGGCGCACCCCGGACTGTCGGGATGCGCCGGTGTCTTGAACAGGGCCTGCGGTGTCGCAGGCCCTGGGATTGGGCGATCCCTTAGTGGTCGACGGCTGCGCCGGCGCCACGCGGAATACGAACCGATTCCACCAGTTCCTGGATTTCCTGCGGCACCTCTTCGGTGGCGTTGGACACCAGGTAGGCAACGATGAAGTTGAACAGTGCGCCGATCGGGCCGAAGTGGGTCGGCGGGATGCCGAACAGGTACTGGCTGCTATCCAGCATCGCAGTGCCGGGGATGAAGAACCAGCCCAGGTACAGGAAGAGATAAAGACAGGTCGAGACCAGACCGGCCAGCATACCTGCAACCGCGCCCTTGGAGTTGATGCGCTTCGAGAAGATGCCCATCATCAGGGTCGGGAACAGCGAGGCTGCTGCCAGACCGAAGGCCAGCGCCACAACCTGAGCTGCGAAGCCCGGCGGGTTCAGACCCAGGTAGGTTGCCACAACGATCGCAACCAGCATCGAGATACGGGCGGCCATAAGCTCGCCTTTTTCCGAGATGTTGGGGTTGATCGTCGATTTGATCAGGTCGTGCGAGATCGCCGAGGAGATCGCCAGCAACAGACCTGCCGCGGTGGACAGGGCGGCCGCGAGACCACCGGCAGCGATCAGGCCGATCACCCAGCCCGGAAGCTGTGCAATCTCAGGGTTGGCGAGAACCAGGATGTCACGGTTGAAGGTGACCAGTTCGTTGCCTTCCAGGCCATTGGCTTCCGCCAGGGCAGCACCAGCTTCGGACCCAGCATTGTAGTACTGGATCATGCCGTCGCCATTGAGGTCTTCAACACCGAGCAGACCGGTGACTTCCCAGGTGCGGAACCAGTCCGGCAGGTCGTCAACAGCCACGGCTTCGCCTTCAACACCGTTCGGCCACATGGTGGTGATGATGTTCAGACGGGCCATTGCGCCAACGGCCGGAGCTGTCAGGTACAGCAGCGCGATGAAGACCAGCGCCCAACCGGCGGACCAGCGAGCGTCAGCAACGCGGGGCACGGTGAAGAAGCGGATGATCACGTGGGGCAGACCCGCGGTACCGATCATCAGCGACAGAGTGTACAGAGCCATCAGCCAGGGGTTGGTGGTGGCGGTGTACTCGTTGAAGCCCAGGTCGGTCAGCAGGCCGTCCAGGGTGGTCAGCAGCGGAACGCCGGCTTCGACGCCACCGGGCAGACCTTCGTTCATGGTGCTGAACAGACCCAGACCCGGGATCGGGTTGCCGGTCAGCTGCAGCGAGATGAAGATTGCCGGGATGGTGTAGGCGATGATCAGCACGCAGTACTGAGCCACCTGCGTGTAGGTGATGCCCTTCATGCCGCCGAGAACGGCGTAGACGGCAACCACACAGGCCGCGATGATCAGGCCGGAGTCGCTTTCCACTTCCAGGAAGCGCGAGAAGGCAACGCCTGCACCCGCCATCTGGCCGATCACGTAGGTGGTCGAGATGACGATGAGACAGACCACCGCCACAACGCGCGCGCTCTGGCTGTAATAGCGGTCACCCACGAATTCCGGCACGGTGTACTTGCCGAATTTGCGCAGGTAAGGCGCCAGAAGCATGGCCATAAGCACGTAGCCGCCGGTCCAGCCCATCAGGAAGAGCGAGTTGTTGTAGCCGGTGAAGGCGATGAGACCAGCCATCGAGATGAACGAAGCCGCCGACATCCAGTCAGCAGCCGTTGCCATACCGTTGACAACCGGGTTCACGCCACGGCCAGCAGCGTAGAATTCCGAGGTCGATCCGGCACGGGCCCAGATGGCGATGCCGAAATAGAGCGCGAAGGACGCGCCCACGAAGATGAAGTTAAGTGTCGTCTGATCCATTGGTCGGTCCGTCCTTACTCTTCGTCGACGCCGAACTGCTTATCGAGCGAGTTCATGCGCCATGCGTAGAAGAAAATCAGCACCAGGAAGACCAGGATGGATCCCTGCTGAGCAAACCAGAAGCCCAGGTCCGTGCCGCCCACTGCGATGCCGCTGATCAGCGGGCGCAGAAGGATGCCGAAGCCGAACGAGCAAAGCGCCCAGATCACCAAGCAGATGGTGACCAGACGGATGTTCGCCGACCAGTATTCGTTGTTAGATGGCGAGTCAGCCATGTGAGTTCTCCCTTCGATTGGGTTTCCCGAACCTGCCCTCCCGACCGGCCCGGGTCTTTTTATCGCCGCCGCCCCTCCAGCAAGGCGGCGACGAATCTCGTGCTACCCGGTCGTGACACCGCCGACGATCTTGCCGAGGTCGGCTGCGATCTCGTCGATATCCCCCATTGCGGGCACCCGCGTCAGCGCATCACGCGCGGCGTAATAGCTGATGAGCGGGGCGGTTTGGGCGTGGTATGCCGTCAGGCGCGTGCGCACCGTTTCGGCATTGTCGTCAGCGCGCCGTTTGAACTCGGTGCCCTGGCATTTGTCGCAAGTGCCCGCCTTGGCGGGCTGCTTGAATTGGTCGTGGTAGCCTTCGCCGCAGGCCGCGCAGGTGTAGCGGCCCGAGACGCGGGCGATCATTGCTTCGTCATCCACTTCGAGGCTGATCGCGGCGTCGATCTTCTGGCCACGGTCCGCCAGCAGCGTGTCGAGCGCCGCGGCCTGCGCCTCGGTGCGGGGGAAGCCGTCGAGGATGGTCCCCTTGGCCACGTCCGGTTGGTCCAGCCGGTCGGACAGGATGGCGATGACGATCTCGTCGGAGACAAGCTCGCCCTTCTCCATCACCGCCTTGGCGGCCTTGCCTGCCTCGGTGCCAGCGGCAACCGCCTCGCGCAGCAGGTCCCCGGTGGACAGCTGCACAAGGCCGAAGCTTTCTTCCAGCATACGGGCCTGGGTGCCCTTCCCGGCGCCCGGAGGGCCGAGAAGGATCAGGTTGACGGGGCGGGTCATGGTGTCGGTGCTCATTAACCCTGCCTTACTTGTTGGCCCGGTTTTCGATCAGCTCGTCGACCACCGAGGGATCGGCCAGCGTCGAGGTGTCGCCAAGGCTGCCGAAATCGTTCTCGGCGATCTTGCGCAGGATGCGGCGCATGATCTTGCCGGACCGGGTCTTGGGCAGGCCGGGGGCCCACTGGATGACATCGGGCTTCGCAATCGGGCCGATTTCCTGGCGAACCCAGTCGGACAGCGTCTTCTTCAGTTCATCCGACGGGGTTTCGTCGTTCATCAGCGTGACATAGCAGTAGATGCCCTGACCCTTGACCGGGTGGGGGTAGCCAACAACGGCGGCTTCGGACACGGTCTCATGCGCCACGAGCGCGCTTTCGACCTCGGCGGTGCCCATGCGGTGGCCGGACACGTTGATCACGTCATCGACGCGGCCGGTGATCCAGTAGTCCCCATCGGCATCGCGGCGGCAGCCGTCGCCCGAGAAATAGTAGCCCTTGTAGTCCGAGAAATAGGTTTTCACGAAGCGCTCGTGATCGCCGTAGACGGTGCGCATCTGGCCGGGCCAGCTGTCGGCGATGACCAGAACGCCCTCGACACCGTTGCCTTCGATGATCTCGCCCGAGGTGGGTTCCAGCACCAGCGGCTTGACGCCGAAGAACGGATGCTGCGCCGCGCCGGGTTTCAGCGTGTGGGCGCCGGGCAGCGGGGTCATCATGTGACCGCCGGTTTCGGTCTGCCACCAGGTGTCGACGATCGGGCAGCGGCCCTTGCCGACGTTTTCGTTGTACCAGTTCCAGGCCTCGGGGTTGATCGGTTCGCCCACGGTGCCAAGCAGCTTCAGGCTGGACAGGTCATGCTTCTCGACGAAGCTGGTGCCCTTGCCCATCAGCGCCCGGATCGCGGTCGGAGCGGTGTAGAACTGGTTGACCTTGTGCTTGGCGCAGACCTCCCAGAAGCGGCCCGCGTCGGGGTAGGTCGGCACGCCTTCGAACATCAGCGTGGTCGCACCGTTGGCGAGTGGACCGTAGACGATGTAGCTGTGGCCGGTGACCCAGCCCACATCCGCCGTACACCAGAAGACGTCGCCGTCCTGATAGTCGAACGTGTACTGGTGGGTCATCGAGGCATAGACCAGATAGCCACCGGTTGTGTGCACAACACCCTTGGGCTGCCCGGTGGAGCCGGAGGTGTAGAGGATGAAGAGCGGATCTTCGGCGTTCATCTCGGTCGGCATGCAGTAGGTGCTGACCTGCTCTGCCAGTTCGTTATACCAATGATCGCGGCTTTCACGCCACGCGACCTGCCCGCCGGTGCGCTTGACGACCAGGCACTGAACGTCGTCGCCACAATGCAGCATGGCCTTGTTGACGTTGTCCTTAAGCTCGGTGACACGCCCGCCGCGCGGGGCGCCATCGGAGGTGATGACCAGCTTGGCGTCACAGCCGTTGATCCGCGCGGCAAGAGCGTCGGGAGAGAACCCGGCAAACACGATGGAATGAATGGCACCGATGCGCGCACAGGCCAGCATGGCGTAGGCGGCTTCGGGGATCATCGGCAGGTAGAGAACGACGCGGTCGCCCTTGCCGACGCCCAGTTCCTTCAGGACGTTGGCGAACTTGCCGACTTCCTGCGACAGCTGGTTGTAGGTGATGTGCTGTGCTTCGTCGGTCGGCTCGTCGGGCTCGAAAATGATCGCGGTCTGGTCGCCGCGGGTGGCCAGGTGACGGTCGATGCAGTTGGCGGAGACGTTGGTGGTGCCGTCCTCGAACCAGCTGATATGCACGTTGTCATGGGCGAAGGAGGTGTTCTTGACCTTGGTGTAGGGCTTGATCCAGTCGATGCGCTTGCCGTGTTCGCCCCAGAAGGCCTCGGGGTCATTGATCGAGGCCGCATACATGTCGGCGTATTTGGTGCTGTCGATATGAGCGCCGGGCAGAAGGTCGGGCATCATGTTCGTATCGTTGGGCAATGGTCTCTCCCTTAAAGAGTTTCGGTTCTTGTCCCAAACAGATGACACGTCGAACCGGGGCGGAAAACTGCTGCTTTCCACGTGTCCTGCATATTCGGACAGGGGCCAATTTGCGGTTTGGCTGGTCCTGCGCGGGGCCCGAAAGGGCTGAATGTTCTGGTTAGCCTCCCCCAACCGTTGCTTCGGGCTGCCGCTTGAACCGGAGTTTCCTCCTGCCGGTCGGTGGCATTTACCGAAGAGGGTGCATAAGTTGCGTTTTCCCTGATCCGAACATTACAAAATTTCGTGAAGTGGAGAATTGTTTGCTGAGCGTCTTGAAGGTTTCTGTAACTGATTTTCTGATGGCGCGGTGTGGGCTGTAAACAAATTTACAACTTGGTCTTAAAAGTACATTTTTTCAAATGGATAGCCTGTCACCATGATCGCCAACAGTCCGGCGGAACCAGTGGTTTTCTTTTCTACACGGTCGGCTCCGGCGGGGATGGAAGGTGAAACAGGCGCTGCGGCAGCCGTGTTGCGACCTGGCTCGCCGGAATCATTGGCAATCAGTCGTCGGACAGAATCCTGAACTCTCCCTGCAACCACGGCATCAGGTCTAGCCCCGGCGCCGTGAAATGCTGTTCGATCAGGTCGCGGGCGATGGCCGCGATCTGGCGCGGGATATCGCCCGACCAGTCGCCGGTGGCACACAGAGAGATCCGGCGCGATGTTCCCGCGAAAGGCAGAGGGCGGGCATCGATCCCGTCAAGGAAGCGTCCGCCGCGCAGCAGGCTGAGCGGGGTGGTGATGGTCCAGGCGTGGCCCCCGGCCACAAGCGCGCTGATCGACTGGTTGGAATCCAGTTCGAACCTGTTGGGAAGTGTCTGACCCTGCCGCTGGAGCATCTCCTCGATCTGGCGGCCCATCACCTGTGCCTGATCGCGGCGCAGAAAGCGCAGATGCGACAGCCCCTCCAGCCCGTTCGCAAGGCTGGTGCCCTTCGGTATGGCAAGGATATAGGGATCGTCCAGCAGCGGATGGATGACGGCACCCGGCGGATTCTCTCGCCCTTCGGCACAAATCGCGAGGTCAAGCTCGTTCCGGGTCACGCGGTTCAGCAGCGTGTGGCTGGCACCGGTATTCAGCAGGAACACGCAGTTCTGCATGGTTTCCGCAAGCCGCGCGGTCAACGTCGGGGTGACCTCGTTCTCGAAATCCTCGATGATCCCCATGCGCAGCGAAGAGACATCCGACAGATCGAGCGTCGTCAGGTCGCGCTGACCGGTGCGCAGCGCGCCAAGCGCGGCCTCCACATGGCGCAGGAACTGCCGGCCTCCGGGGGTCAGCGTCATCGGTCGACGGCCCTGATCGACCAGCGGAATGCCGACTGCGGTATTGAGGTTCTTCAACTGTTGGGACACGGCGGGTGCGCTCATGCCCAAACGGCGCGCGGCTTCGCCGACCGACCCGGTCTGCGCGAGGGCCTCGAACACTTCCAGCCCCCGGATCGAAACACCTTTCAGAACGCCGCCCATCTGATCTTGTCACCTTATGCCCGAGGCGATCATGCCTCAGGCGTTGATGATCTTTTCTAACAGGACGGGGGAAACCGCGATACCGGAATTCTGCACTGCGACGGGCGGGTCGGGGGCGTGATGCCAAAGCGAGGGACGAACCGCGACAAAGCTGTGATGCAACCGGAAGGCGGGGCCGAGCGGGCCCTCGAAGGGGATGGGGCGGCCTGTCCCCCGGTCAGGGACAACGCGGCTTTGCATCATCGGCGACGCCTGCGACAGGCCAAGCTGGCGCTGCTCGATCTCCAGCACCATGCTGCCATTGGGCGCGGCGTGCGCCACGAGCCCGGCGATATTGGCGAACCCGACCAGTCCCCGCGCCGCGCAATGATCGAGAAACAGACGCCCGGCGCCGACCGGATAAGCGTTGCGCACGGACAGAACCGCGATGCCATGGGTCTGGGCGCGGTCGCATAGCGTTTCAAGGCCGATCGCGACCGCGGGGCAGGGGAAGCCGCCATCGGCATCGACCGTCAGGGCAGCGGGACCGCTTTCCACAATGTGGGGTGTTGCCCCCCCGTTGACCCGCCCGCAGCGCAGATGCTCCACCATATGCGGCACCAGCCCCAGACCGAGGCGGCGCAACCCGGCGGTTTCGGCGTGGCGGATGGATCTCGCGACGGGGGCTGCGCTGTCAGCCGTAAGGCCCGCGCGCAAAAACACATCCAAGACCAGCGCTTCGATGTCGCCGGGGGCCAGGATGTCACGTTCGCCAATGTCTTTCACCGGCGGCACTCACTACTCAGGAACCTTGCCCGCAGGAGTTTAGAGACAGCGGGGCGCCTCTGTCCACGGCGCATGGCCCGTAAAGGTTAAGAAATTCCGTGCGCGATCAGGCGTAGAGGAATTCATACCGGCCATCGGGCAGCATCGCGGCGGTGCAGAGCAGCCCGGTTTCCCATGCTCCGCAATCGACACAGATCCGGCCTTCGGTGCTGACCGGGGCCTCGGCGGAGGTGTGGCCATGCACGATCCAGGTGCCGTCCGACCTGGGCCGTGTGTCGAACTCGGGATGGCCCCAAAGCAGGACGCGGGGTGACTGGTCTTCCATCGCGTGCTGCGGATCGGCGGCGGCATGGACGACCCAGAGATTGCCGGAGTTCCAGGACAGGGGCAGGTTGTCCAGCCAGTCCAGCAGCGCGGGCGACATGTGGCTGCGCAGCGCAAGCGCCTCTTGCCGGAACAGTTCTGGCGCGCAGCCGGGTTCCAGCTGGCTGGTGTGAAGGCCGAAGCTGTCAAGCGTCGGACGCGCGCCCGATCGCAGCCAACGGGGGCCGCGTGTCTTGGGGTCGGACAGGAAATCCAGCAGCATCCGTTCGTGATTGCCCATCAGGCAGGTCACGTTCTTCGGCAGTTCCTTGGACAGTTCCCATACCCGGGTCAGCGTCGCGGCGCTGTCGGGACCGTGGTCGATATAGTTGCCGACGAAAACCACCTGCGGGTTGCGGGCACCGGTCCGGCCCACATGTTCGTCGATCCGGTCCAGCGCCCGTTCCAGCAGGTCGGCCCGCCCGTGCAGATCGCCGATGACATAGGTGGCGAATTCCGGGCGCGGCAGGGCATCCCGCGCGGGGGCGGGGGATGCGTCGCTAACTGGACGGGACAATATGCTGCGCAGGCGGCGGATCATGATTAGCACTTGCTCTGGCGAGGCAGGAAAAACAAGAGGGTATGGCGGCGCTGTGGCAAAGCTTCGCCGGTTTCAGCCCTCGCTGCGCAGGATTGCGGCGGGGCGAATGGCCAGGGGGCGCAGGGCGAAGGCCAGGCCGGCCAGCAAGGTTGCCAGTGCGCCTCCAAGGGTGATGGCGAGGGCCGAGGGCAGGTTGAACGCGAAGTCGGTCTCCATCACGAAGCGTGTGACGGCCCATCCGGCCAGCCCCCCTGCCGCCACGGCCACCGCACCCGCCGCCATGCCGAGAAGGGCGGCGCGCAGGGCGAAGCTGCCAAGGATGCGCGCGCGGCTGGCGCCAAGCGTCTTCAGCACCGCCGCCTCGTAGGCCCGCGCGCGTTCGCCCGCCGCCGCTGCGCCGATCAACACCATGAAGCCGGTCAGCAACGTCGCCGCCGCCCCCCAGGACGTGGCCGCCGCGATGCCCGACAAGGCCCGTGCCACCTGGTCGATTGCGTCGCGCACGCTGATCGCGGTGATGTTGGGGCCGATCGCGGCGACCGCGCGCAGAATATCGGCTTCGGCCTGCTGGTCTGCATAGACCGTCGCAATGTGGGTGTGCGGTGCCCCGGCCAGCGCATTGGGCGACAGGGTCATGACAAAGCCGATCCCGGCGTTGGAAAAATCGACTTCGCGTAGCGCCACGATGGTCGCGGTAATGTCGCGGCCAAGGACATTGACGGTCATCGTGTCGCCAAGGCCGATGCCCATTTCCAGCGCTTCCTCGGCGGCGAAGGCCATCTGCGGCGGGCCATCGTAATCCTCGGGCCACCACTCCCCGGCCATGATCTCGCGCGCGGGCGGGGCCTCGGCCCGGTAGGTCAGGCCCCGGTCGCCCCGGATCACCCAGTGATTGCCCGCGACCTCCGCCGCCGGGCGGTCATTGATCCGGGTGATCACGCCGCGCAGCATCGGGGCGCTGTCCACGCGGGTGACGTCGGGGTCGGCCTCCATGGCGGACAGGAACGGCTCAATCTGGTCGGGCTGGATATCGACGAAGAAGAAGGCGGGCGCGACCTCTGGCAAATCCTGCTGGATCGCGGCGCGCAGGTTGGTGTCGATCTGGCCCACGGCAGCCAGAACGGACAGTCCAAGCCCGAGCGACAGGATGGTGCTGGTGGCCTCCGACCCCGGTGCGCCGATAGACCCAAGCGCCAGCCGCAACGCCGGGCGGCCGCGTGCATGGCGGGCTGCGTGGCGTGCGATCAGGCGCACAAGGCTGGCGGCGAGGACGAGGATGATCATCGCGGACAGGATTGCGGCGGCGGACCAGAAGGCCAGGCGCGGGATGCCGGACAGCCATGCGGAGAGCGCAATCAGGGCCGCCGCCAGCCCGGCGATGATCAGCAGAAACGGCCAGCGCGGCCAGAGACGGGCGAGCCCTGCCGTTTCGCGGTAAAGCGCGGCGGCGCGGACCTGCTCCACACGGGCCAGCGGCCAGAGGGTGAAGATCAGTGCAGTGAGCGCCCCGTAAAGCGCGGCCTCGGCCAATGGCGCCGGGTGGAACCCGAAGTCAGCCGGAACCGGCAGCGCCCCCGCGATCAGCGGCGCAAGCCCGAGAGGCAGGACCGCGCCCAATGCGAGGCCCAGGACGAGGCCAAGTGCGGTCATCGCGCCGATTTGCAGGAGGTAGACCGTGAAGATCAGGCGCCGCTCTGCCCCGAGGGTTTTCAGCGTGGCGATGGTTTCGGTCTTGCCCGTCAGGTAGCTGCGCACGGCCGCCGAAATGCCCACGCCCCCCACGGCCAGCCCCGCCAGCCCCACCAGCACCAGAAATGCGCCGATCCGGTCCACGAACCGGCCAAGGGCGGGGGCGGCGTTGCGCGCATCTTTCCAGCGCATGCCACTGTCGGCGAAGAGGCCGCGTGCCTCGGTCTCCAGCGTTTCGAGGTCGGTGCCCTCTGGCAGCGCAAGGCGATACTGGCTGTTATACAGCGTTCCGGGGCCAAGCAGGCCGGAACCCTCCAGCGCATCCAGCCGCACCAGAGTGCGCGGGCCGGGGCCGAAATTGCCGCCTGCCATGTCGGGTTCATGGGTCAGCGCCGCCCGCAATTCGAACTCCTGCACGCCGAAAGTCACCCGATCCCCGATCTGCAACCCCATCTGGGCGATCAGGGTGGGGTGCATCACCGCGCCGGGCAGGTCGGTGGTGGCGAGCGCCTCCGCAATGGTCATCGCAGGCTGCAACCCGACCTGTCCATAAAGCGGATAGAGCCCGTCAACGCCGCGCAGCTGCGTCAGGCCGCGCACCGTCTCGCCCGCCACCTCGGCCACCGCCATGGACCGGAAATCGACGGTCTCGGACAGGGCCAGCGCCCGTGATGCCATCCACGCGGCCTCTTCTTCCGACGCCATGCGATAGACGAAGGTCATCTCGGCATCGCCGCCCAGGATCACCGCGCCCTCTTCCTCCAGCCCGGTTTGTACCGCCTGCCGGACCGAGCCCACGGCGGCAATCGCTGCCACCCCGAGCGTCAGACAGGCCAGGAAGATGCGGAACCCGCGCAAGCCCCCGCGCAGGTCGCGCAATGCAATTCGAAACGCGGTCCTCATCGGCGCACACCCTGATTCCATGGTGGGGCAAGCCGGGATTGAATTTCATGCACGGTAAACCCGGCCTCCATCGGATCGGCGATGTCCCGGAAGCGCGCGTCGATCACGGCACCCTCATCCAGTGCCGCGTAACATTCCGGCAGGGCACGGGCGAGCATCGCCATCAGCCGCCCCGATTCCGCAAAGCGCAGCATTCCGCCGGGCACGGCCAGACGCCGATCTGTCGGGGCCATGCGTTCGACAAGGTACAGGATTCCCTCGCGGTCCAGCTTCTGCTCTGGCGTTAGGGTAAGCCGCCCCGCCGGATTGCGGGTGATCTGCCCGATCACAGGGTATTTCTCCACCCGGATCATCCGTCCAGCCGCCCGTCGCGCAGGCCGATCACCCGGTCGCAGCGTGCGGCCAGTTCCGGCGCATGGGTGACCATGATCAGCGTCGCGCCGTGGCGGTCGCGCAGGTCAAAGAGCAGGTCCATGATCGCGCGCCCGTTGGCCTCGTCCAGATTGCCCGTGGGCTCATCGGCCAGCAGGATGCGCGGGCGCGGCGCGGCGGCGCGGGCCAGCGCCACGCGCTGCTGTTCGCCGCCCGAAAGCTGGCCGGGATAATGCTGCATCCGGTCGGCAAGACCCACGGCGGCCAGTTCCTCCTCTGCCCGCGTGAAGGCATCCTTGCGGCCCGCCAATTCCAGCGGTGTTGCCACGTTTTCCAGCGCCGTCATGGTGGGAATAAGGTGGAAGCTTTGAAAGACCACGCCCATATTGTCCCTGCGAAAGCGGGCCAGCTGGTCCTCGGTCATCGGTGTCAGGTCCTTGCCAAGCGCTGTGACCGTCCCGCCCGTGGCCCGATCCAGCCCGCCCATGAGCATGAGGAGAGACGATTTGCCCGACCCCGACGGCCCCACCAGACCAACCGTTTCCCCGGCTTCAACCGCAAGCGTGATCCCGTGCAGGATGTCAACGGGGCCGGCATTGCCATCAAGCGTCAGGGTCACGTCGGTGAGGGACAGAATGGGGGACGTCATGAAAAGGCTCCGGGCGTATATCTCTCTTGGATATGGGGGGATGGCGGGTCTGGGCAAGGCGGCTGTGCTGGTCTTTGGCCTCTGTGCCGCGCCGTCATGGGCCGAAGAGGTGGTGATCGCGGCGCTTGGTGACAGCCTGACCCAAGGCTATGGGCTGCCCGCCGAGCAGGGGTTTGTCCCGCAATTGGAGGCATGGTTGCAGGCACGTGGCCATGATGTGCGGCTGATCAATGCGGGCGTCTCGGGCGATACCACGGCGGGCGGTCTGGCGCGGATCGGCTGGACGCTGACGCCAGATGTTCAGGCGCTGATCGTGACGCTTGGCGGCAACGACCTGCTGCGCGGACTGCCGCCAGAGGCCGCGCGGGCCAATCTGGCCGGCATACTGGACGCGGCGGGCGCGGCAGGGGTCGAGGTGCTGCTGGTCGGCATGGAGGCACCGCTGAATTACGGCCCCGACTATCAGGCAGCCTTCGATGCGATCTATCCGGATCTGGCCGCGGACTACGGCACGCTCTACGTTGAAAGCTTCCTCGCCCCCGTCGTCGCGGCCCCTGATCTTCGCGCGGTCATGCAGGCCGATGGCATCCACCCGAATGCCGACGGCGTGGCGCTGATTGTCGAGGCGCTCGGGCCTGCGGTGGAGGCGCTTGTCACGCGGGTTCAGCAACCCTGATCTCGGTGCCCGAGTCACGGCAGAGCGCGCGCAGCGTTGCAGGCGGGTCGGTATCGGTCACCCAGATATCCAGATCCGACAGCGAACCGATACGAACCGGGGCCGCACGGGTCAGCTTGCCCTGATCGGCCACAAGGATCGCCTGCCGTGCCTGTTGCAGAATGGCATGGGCCACTCGCACCTCCTGAATGTCGAAATCGAGCAGGTCGCCATCGGCATCGAGCGCCGAGGCCCCGATCACCGCCACATCCACCTTGAAGGCCCGGATCGTCTGCACCGCCAGATCGCCCACAAGGCCCCCATCCGCCCGCCGCAGCGCGCCGCCCGTCAGAACCACCTCGCAAGAGGGGTTCGCGGCGAGGATCTGCGCGGCGTTCATGTTGTTCGTGACCACCATCAGCCCGCTATGGCCCCGCAGCGCGCGGGCCACGGCCTCGGTCGTGGTGCCGATATTGAGGAAGAGCGACGCGCCATTGGGGATTTCCGCGGCACAGGCGCGGGCGATGGCCTCTTTCGCATCCGCATTCAGGCGGCGGCGGTCCTCATAGCCGATATTGGTGACGCCCGAGGGCAGCACAGCCCCGCCATGGATGCGGTCCAGCAGCCGCGCATCGCACAGCTCTGACAGGTCCCGGCGGATGGTTTGGACGGTCACGCCAAAGGCCTCGGACAGCCCTTCCACCATCACCCGCCCCTCGCTGCGGGCGCGGTGCAGAATGTCGGATTGGCGGGGGGTGATGGGCATGGTCTCTCCTTCCACGTCCCTTATAGCGAAGAAAGCCGCGTGCGGAAGCGAAGAAAAACGAACATGAAAATTGACAAAGCGAACATGAAGTGAGAGGAGTCGCGCATCATCAGGAAAGCGTGACTCTCATGTCAGAGGAATATGACCTCTTCATCATCGGCGGCGGCATCAATGGCTGCGGCATCGCGCGGGACGCGGCGGGCCGGGGGCTGACGGTCGGTCTGGCCGAGATGAACGACCTCGCCTCCGCCACCTCCTCGGCGGCGACCAAGCTCTTTCATGGCGGGCTGCGCTATCTTGAGTATTTCGAGATCCGGCTGGTGCGCGAGGCGCTGAAGGAACGCGAGGTTCTGCTGTCCGCGATGCCCCATATCAGCTGGCCCATGCGCTTCGTGCTGCCCTATCACAAGGATATGAGGTTCGAGAGCACAACGCCCACCTCGCGGCTGCTCGGGCTGGTCATGCCCTGGATGCGCGGGCGGCGTCCGGCCTGGCTGATCCGGCTCGGCCTGTTCCTCTATGACCATCTGGGCGGGCGGAAGATTCTGCCCGCCACGCGGACGGTGAAGCTGCGGACCGCCCCCGAAGGACAGCCGCTGCAAGACCGCTTCGCCAAGGCCTATGAATATTCCGATTGCTGGGTGCAGGATTCGCGGCTGGTGGTGCTGAATGCCCGCGATGCCGAAGCACGCGGCGCGCGGATCATGGTGCGCACCAAGGTGATTTCGGCGGCGCGCGATGGCGATGCCTGGGCCATCACGCTGGAGGATGAGACCGGCCAGCGGACCGTGCGTGCAAAGATGCTGGTCAACGCGGCGGGCCCTTGGGTGGGCGATGTGATCCAGACGAAGATCCGCGTGAATTCGCGGGAAACCGTGCGGCTGGTGCGCGGCAGTCATATCGTGACACGAAAGCTCTACGATCACGACAAGTGCTATTTCTTTCAGGGCGAGGATGGGCGGATCATCTTCGCGATCCCCTATGAAGAGGATTTCACCCTGATCGGCACCACCGATCTCGACCATCCCGACCCGTCGGTGAAACCGATCTGTACGGGCGAGGAGCAGGACTATCTCTGCGCCTTCGCGTCCCAGTATTTCCAGCAGCCCCTGACACGCGCGGACGTGGTCTGGACCTATTCCGGCGTCCGCCCCCTGTATGATGACGGGGCCAGCGCCGCGCAGTCGGCAACGCGCGACTATGTACTGAAGGTCGATGCGAACGGGCCGCCGGTGCTGAACGTCTTCGGCGGCAAGATCACCACCTATCGAAAGCTCGCTGAAAGCGCGATGGAGAAAATCGGCCAGTATCTGCCCCTGTCGCGCGGGGACTGGACGGCAGGTGTTCCCATGCCGGGCGGGGAGTTTCCCGAGGCTGGCGTGCAGGCCCTGATCGACGGGCTGTGCACCGATTATCCCTTCCTCACCCCGGCCTGGGCCAAGCGCCTGGTACGCCACTACGGCACCGAGGCGCGCGATATCCTGGGGAATGCAACCGACGCCGCCGACCTTGGCCGTGATTTTGGTGCAACGCTTACCGAGGCAGAACTCAATTGGCTCATGCGCAGGGAATATGCCCGCCGCGCCGAGGATGCCGTCTGGCGTCGCACCCGACTCGGCCTCAGGCTGACCGAGGATCAGATCGCCGCCATCGACCGCTTCATGATCGCGTCCGCCAATGCTCCGGCAGCAGTGGAATGAGCGCCTGTCTTTCATCTTGGCCAAAATACCTCCGCCGGAGGCATCCCAACCCCGCAACCACATCCACCATCCGATCCGGTACACGATGCTCTCCGATATCCCGTGGCAACGCGGCTCGACGAGGGCCCCAAAGGGGCTTGAGGAGGGCCGCCCCCCGGTCGACGCCGGCAGGCGGCGAACCCCGCCGGGATCAACCGAATGACTTGCGGGTCAGGGAACGCCCGCTAGGATCGTGACAACAAGGGAGGAACCGATGACCCATATTCTGGCCATCGACCAGGGCACCACATCAAGCCGTGCCATCGTCTTTGACGGCGACATGAAGATCAAGGCCACCGCGCAGCAGGAGTTCACGCAGCATTTCCCGGCCTCGGGCTGGGTCGAGCATGCCCCCGAGGACATCTGGACCACGGTTGTCGACACCTGCCGCGCGGCGCTGGACAAGGCCGGGCTTTCGGCGGCGGAGATTGCCGGGATCGGCATCACCAACCAGCGGGAAACCACGCTGCTGTGGGACCGGACGACCGCCGCTCCCCTGCACAACGCCATCGTCTGGCAGGACCGGCGCACGGCGGATCGCTGTGCCGCGCTGCGCGAGGCGGGGCATGAGGCGATGGTGCAGGACAAGACCGGGCTGCTGCTGGACCCCTATTTTTCCGGCACGAAACTGGCCTGGCTGCTGGACAACGTGGAGGGCGCGCGCGAGCGGGCGGACCGCGGCGAACTGGCCTTCGGCACGGTCGATACCTTCCTGATCTGGCGCCTGACCGGCGGCGCGGCCCATGTGACCGACGCCACCAACGCGGCGCGGACGCTGCTTTATAATATCCGCGAGGGCCAGTGGGATGCGGAAATCTGCGGTCTGCTGAACATCCCGATGAACCTGCTGCCCGAGGTCAAGGATTGCGCGGCGGAGTTCGGGGCGACCGAGCCGGGCCTCTTCGGTGCGGCGCTGCCCATTCTGGGCGTCGCGGGCGATCAGCAGGCGGCGACGATCGGGCAGGCCTGTTTTGCGCCGGGGATGCTGAAATCGACCTATGGAACGGGCTGTTTCGCTCTGCTCAATACCGGCGACACGCTGGTCAGGTCACAAAACCGGATGCTGGGAACGATCGCCTACCAGTTTGACGGCACGCCAACCTATGCGCTGGAAGGCTCCATCTTCATCGCGGGGGCGGTGGTGCAATGGCTGCGGGATGGGCTGAAGATCATCGACGCGGCGCCCGAGACACAGGGATTGGCCGAAACCGCTGATCCCGAACAACAGCTCTATCTCGTTCCGGCCTTCACCGGCCTTGGTGCCCCCTATTGGGACGCGGACTGCCGGGGGGCAGTCTTCGGTCTGACCCGCAGCTCCGGCCCCGCGGAATTCGCGCGCGCGGCGCTGGAAAGCGTGGGATATCAGACACGTGACCTGTGGGAAGCGATGCGCGCCGACTGGCAGGGGGCGGGCGGAGACAGCATCCTGCGCGTCGATGGCGGGATGAGCGCGTCGGACTGGACCATGCAGTTTCTCGCGGACATTCTCGGCGCGCCGGTGCACCGGCCCGAGATACTGGAAACCACCGCACTCGGGGCGGCGTGGCTGGCCGGGATGAAGGCCGGGATCTACCCGGACCGCAACGGGTTTGCCGATACCTGGGCGCTGGAGCGGGAATTCGTGCCGGGAATGGATGAGACCGGGCGCGCGCGGCTATATGCCGGGTGGAAGGACGCCGTGGCGCGGACCTTGAGCCGCTAGCGGCGGGCCTGTTCCGGCCCGTCCGGCGGCGAAAAAAAAGGGGTGTGCCGGGCGTACACCCCCCGTGCACCCCCTGTGCACCCTGCGTGCAGACGAAACGCGGATTGCGCTACTGGCAGAAGCCAAGCCAGCACTGGCCTGACTGACATTCGGAGTTGAAGCCGCAGGCCGCGCCAAAGGGCAGGTTGGACCGGCTTGGCCCGACCGAGCCGGTCCCGGACCCGCTTCCCGTGCCGCCGCCCGAGGTGCTCGGACCGGCATGGAGTGCGACGCAATAGCCGATGGTGGTGCAATAATAGGCCTCGCAGCTGGCAAAGCCCCAACAGGCGTTTTCGCAGTCAGAGCGGGAGCCGTAGCCGGAAATGTAGTCCCAGCCCGGTGCGTAGACGGATCCGAAGAATGCATCGGCATCGCTACAGGTATAACTGCGCATCTGGGCGCCTGCCTGGGGGGAGTGCAGAAGGGCCACGGAAAAGAGGGCCACGAAAAGGGATCGGGAAAAACAGGTCAAGAAAAGCCTCCGGCGGGTACGCTATGCGCCCGATCCGTTCTTGCCACGGCCTCTTGCCCCGGTCCGCGGTGGTGACCTCCGGCCCCGTGGCCGCATCCGGGTTGCCGTTCAGCGTAGCATCCCGGCGGGTTCTCGGTCAAACACCGGCGATGACCCGGCAGAGCGTCCCCTCGTTTCGCCGCGCATCGCGCGTCGATCCGCGAGCGCCCCTCGTCAGGCGCCTCTGGCGCCCTCCTCGGGCCGCGTTGCCACGGATTCCTGGCTGCTGGAGGTTCGCTGCCCCGGATGATCCGCGAGTTGAGAGGGCGGGACGCCTCCGGCGGAGGTATTTGAGCCAAGATGAAAAGGGCGGGGCGATCAGTCGCCGTTCGGTCGGGACAGGATGAAGGCCGCTGCGCCGCCCATGGCCATGACTTGAATCAGGATGATCATGCCGCTGAGGTTGGAGAGAATGCTGATGCCGAGAACCAGCGCCATCGCGGTGCAGGCCATGACCTTGTAGCGCGGGCGGATCGCGCCCTTGTCTTCCCAATCGCGGATCGGGCCGCCGAAGATGTTGTGATCCACCAGCCATTGCCTGAGGCGGGGGGAGCTTTTCGAGAAGGCGAAGGCGGCGAGGATCAGGAAGGGTGTCGTCGGCAGGATCGGCAGGACGACGCCCGCGAAGCCGAGCGCGACGGCGATCCAGCCGAGCGCGAGCCACGGCAGGTGGCGCAGGCGAGGGCGGTTTGCGGGGTCTGGCATCAGGCTCATGCCCTTCGGGTTTAGCGCGGTTTGCGGCGGGGGGAAGGGGCGGCCAGCTCTGCCGTTGCATCGCGCCACTCGCCGGGGGCGAGGCCGTCGAGCGCCCATTTGCCGACGCGGGCGCGGATCAGGCGCAGCGTGGGCAGGCCCACGGCGGCGGTCATGCGCCGGACCTGGCGGTTGCGGCCTTCGGTGATGGTGAGTTCCAGCCAGGCATCGGGCACGGTCTTGCGAAAGCGCACGGGCGGGGTGCGGGGCCAGAGGCCCTCGGGTTCCTCCATCAGCCTGACCTTCGCGGGGCGGGTGGGGCCATCCTTCAGCGTGACGCCGGTGCGCAGGGCCTGCAACTGGCCTTCCGTCGGCGTGCCCTCGACCTGTGCCCAATAGGTCTTGGGGGTCTGGGTGCGGGGGCTGGTGATGCGGGCCTGCAACCGGCCGTCATCGGTCAGGACCATCAGCCCCTCGCTGTCCCGATCGAGCCTGCCCGCCGCGTACACCCCCGGCACGTCAATAAATTCCGACAGGGTGCGGCGGGTGCTGCCTTCCACCCCCTTGTCGGTGAATTGCGAGAGCACGTCATAGGGCTTGTTGAATAGGATCAGTCTGGTCATTGCCTCGCCTTCCGCTGACCCGGTCCTGACCGATCCTGACGCGTTCGGCAAGCGCGGTGTCGGAAAAGCTGTTGCGGTGTCTACGATTTCCCCTAGCGTGACCGGGACAGCCAGACAGGGAGACAGGACATGCCAGCGGGATGCGCACCGTTCAGCCAAGCGGAATATGACCGGCGGATTGCCAAGACACGGGCCGCGATGGCCGAAGCCGGGCTCGATGCGATTTTCGTGGCCGACCCGTCGAACCAGGCCTGGCTGACGGGCTATGACGGCTGGTCCTTCTACGTGCATCAGGGCGTGATCCTGCGCATGGACGGCGAGCCCGAATGGTGGGGCCGGTCCATGGATGCGCTTGGCGGGCAGCGGACCTGCTGGATCTCGGCAGAAAACATTCACAGCTATTCGGACCATTACATCCAGTCGAGTGTCTACCACCCGATGCAGGATCTGGCGGAGCATTTCACCCGGATGGGGCTGGCCTCGGCCCGGATCGGGGTGGAGATGGAGAACTACTATTACTCCGCCAAGGCCCATGCGGTTCTGGGCGCCGAACTGCCCAATGCGACGCTGGTCGATGCGACCGCGCTGGTGAACTGGCAGCGGCTGGTGAAGTCGGAGGAGGAAATCAGCTTCATCCGCAAGGCTGCGAAAATCTCCGAGAAGGTCGTGGGGGTCGCGCTGGAACGTGCCGCGCCGGGGGTGCGCAAGAATGACCTTGTGGCGGACATCATGCATGCGGGGATCACCGGGGTGGACGACATCTGGGGCGATTACCCGGCGATTGTGCCGCTGACGCCCTCGGGGCTGGATGCGACCGCCGCGCACCTGACCTGGAACGGGGACGAGATGCGCGAGGGCGAGGCGACGTTCTTCGAACTCTCGGGCTGTTACCGCCGCTACCACGCGCCGCTGTGCCGGACGATCTTCCTTGGCACGCCGTCGGACGAAATGCGCCGGGTCGAGGCCGCGCAGATGGAGGGGATCGAGGCGGGGCTGAACGCTGCACGCGCGGGCAATCAGACCCGCGACGTGTTCAACGCCTTCATGGAGGTGCTGCACAAGCACGGGTTCGACCGCAAGGGGCGCATGGGCTACCCGATTGGCCTGTCCTACCCGCCCGACTGGGGCGAGCGTACCGCGTCGATCCGGGGCGAGGATGAGACCGTTTTGCAACCGGGCATGACCTTCCATTTCATGCCGGCGCTGTGGATGGACAGTTGGGGCCTTGAGACCACGGAAACCATCCTGATCAAGGAAGATGGCCCGGCGGAAACGCTGTGCAACGTGGAGCGCAAGCTCTTCGTCAAGCCATGACCGGACTGCCCGAGACCACCGAGCTGCTGGCCGAACTGATCGCCTATCCGACAGTGTCGCCCGACAGCAACCTCGACATGATCGCCTGCCTTGCCAATCACCTGGAGGCGGCGGGCGCGCATGTGGAGGTGTTGCAGGACGGGACCGGGCGCAAGGCCAATCTCTTTGCCCGGATCGGGCCGGAGGTGCCGGGGGGCATCCTGCTGTCGGGTCATACCGACGTGGTGCCGGTGGCGGACCAGGAATGGACGAGCGACCCGTTCCGGATGCGCGCCGACGACGCCAAGCTTTTCGGGCGCGGCACCTGTGACATGAAAGGGTTCATCGCGGCCTCTGTCGCGATGGCGCCGCTCTTTGCGGAGCGGGCGCTGAAGAAGCCTGTCTATTTCGCCTTCACCCATGACGAGGAGGTCGGCTGCCTTGGGGCGCAGGCATTGGTAGAGGCGCTGCGCGGGCGCGACTTGCTGCCCGACATGGCCATCGTGGGCGAGCCCACCTCGATGCGGATCATCGAAGGGCACAAGGGGTGCTGCGAATATTCCACCCATTTCACCGGGCTGGAGGGACATGGGTCCGCGCCCGATCACGGGGTGAACGCGGTGGAATACGCGGTGCGCTACGTGAACCGGCTGATGGAGCTGAAAGAGGCGCTGAAGACCCGCGCGCCCGCAGACAGTGCCTTTGAGCCGCCCTGGACGACGATCAACACCGGCGCGCTTGTGGGCGGCGTGGCGCATAACGTCATCCCCGGCCGCGCGCAGGTGGATTGGGAAATGCGGCCCGTGCAGAAATCGGATGCCGATTTCGTGCGGGGCGATCTGTCTCGCTATTGCGAGGAGGTGCTGCTGCCCGCGATGCGATCCATCAGCCCCGATGCCCGTATCGAAACGGAGGTCGTGGGCGAGGTCGACGGGCTGATCCCGGCCAGCGAGAACGAGGCGCGCGACATCGTCATGGAACTGACCGGCGCGAACGGGGCGGGACTGGTGCCCTTCGGGACCGAGGCGGGGCTGTTCCAGGATCTTGGCATGTCGGTCGTCGTCTGCGGTCCGGGCTCCATCGAACAAGCGCACAAGCCCGATGAATTCATCGAACTGACCCAGATGGGCCAGTGCCTCGGCCTGCTGGAGCGGCTGAGCCTGAAACTGGGCTAGGATCAAAGCAACCCGATCACGGCACTTCCCGCCACGGCGAGAGCCGCGCCCAGAAGTGCGGGAAGGCGGGGGGCGACGCGTTCCTTGATCCAGATGATCGGCAGCACCAGCACCGGGGACATCGACCCGAGCACCGCCGCGATTCCCGCGTCCATCACCGACATGGCATAGAGTAGCAGCGACGAGGAGACCCCGTAGCCGATGAAGCCGGGCAGGATCGTTCGGACCAGCAGCGCGGGGGTCAGCGGCTGGTGGCTGCGCAACGCCGGTGCGGGCCAGAGGGCGACAAGCGAGATCAGGAAGGCCGCGCCAAGCAGCCGGATCGCGGTGATCGCCAGCGGCGGGGTGCCGTCCAGCATCGCGGGTTTGACGATCAGGAAGCCCGCCCCCTGACACCCGGTTGCCAGCAGCCCCAGGAGGACGATGAGGGCCAGTCGGCCATGGGTCCGGTCGCTGGCTGATTGCGCGTTCGATCCGTAGAGGATCGCCAGCGCGACCCCGCAAAGGGCCAGTGCCGCGCCGATCAGGTCGGGAATGTTTGGCACCTCTCCCAGCCAGGCGAAGGCCATGACCCCAACGACTGGGGCCTTCAGCGACAGCAGCAGTTCCATCCGCCTCGGCCCGCCAAGCCGCAGGCATTCGATCATGGCGAGGTTGCCCAGAAGGATGCCGATGACGATGCTGGCCGCGAAGGCGGGCCAGTGGCCCCAACTGACGCTGCCCCAAAGGCCAAGCCCCGCACAGCCCGCCGCGACGATTGCCGAACAGGCCAGAAGCTGGATGCGCGTGAATTCGAACGTTCCAAGTGCCCGTGCCGGGGCCTGTGCCAGGACGGCGCCGGTGGCCCATCCGAGCGATGCGGTAAGGGCCGCGAAGGCGGGAAAAAGGATCATGGCGAATCTTTCGTCAAGCGCTACAATATGGATAGCATCCATGCGCTACCAAATCGGTAGCGTCAATCTGCTACGGAAAGAATAGCAAGTGGAGCGCCCATGGCCTCGATCCTTCCCCGTCCCGGCCAACCCGTCCGCGGGTCCAAATCCGGCAAGCCGATCATGGCGCTGTTTGACCTGCTTGGCCGCACCTGGGCGCTTGGGGCGATCTGGCAGTTGTCGCGCGGGGCGATGACCTTTCGCGAATTGCAGGCTGCTTGCGAAGGGGTGTCGCCCACCGTGCTGAACCGGCGGTTGAAGGAGCTTACGGCCAGCGGCCTCGTGGAACGGGCCGAGCGCGGCTATCGGCTGAGCGATGCGGGGCGAGACCTGTTCGGGCTGTTGCATCCGCTTGGGGGGTGGTCAGAGACATGGGCCGCGCGCATGGCGGAGCAGGACGCAGGCCAACCAAGACCAGGTGGGCAGGGAGAGACAGCATGAAAGTAGGCATCATCGGTGCGGGTATGGTCGGATCGGCGGCGGCCTTTGCGCTGATCATGCGTGGCGAAGCGTCGGAAATCGTTCTGGTCGATGTGAACCATGCCCGCGCCCGCGCCGAAGCCGAGGATATCGCCCATGCCATTCCCTTCGCCTCGCCCGCCATCGTGCGCGCGGGCGAATATGCCGATCTGGACGGGGCGGGAGTGGTGATCCTGTCCTGCGGTGTGTCGCAGAAACCGGGGGAAACGCGGCTGGCGCTGCTGGAACGCAATGCGGATGTGTTCCGGCAGGTGGTGGGGCAGGTCATGGCGGTCTGCCCCGGCGCGATCCTTTTGGTCGCCTCCAACCCAGTCGATCTGATGACCCAGATCACCACGCGCCTGTCGGGCCTGCCGCCGGGGCGCGTCATCGGGTCGGGCACAATCCTCGACACCGCGCGGTTTCGCTGGCTGGTGGGGCGGCATCTTGGGATTTCTCCGGGGTCGGTCCATGGCTATGTCCTGGGTGAACACGGCGATTCCGAGGTGCTGGCCTGGTCCAGCGCGCGGGCCGGGTCGGTGCCACTGGAAAGCTTCGCCGCGCAGGTTTCAGCCCCGCTGACCGAGGATGTGCGCCAAAGGATCGACGCAGGCGTGCGCGGCGCGGCCTACACGATCATCGAGGGCAAGGGCGCGACATGGTACGGCATCGGCGGCGGGCTGGCGCGGATCGTGGCGGCGATTGCTGGGGACGAACAGGCGGTTCTGTCCGTGTCGGTCTTGGAACGGGAGGTTCTGGGCGTGCCGGACGTGGCCCTGTCGCTGCCCCGCACATTGGGGCGTGAGGGCGTGACCGCGACGCTGTGGCCAGAGCTGAGCGCGGGCGAGGAAAGCGCCCTTCGCCGGTCGGCAGAGATTCTGCAAGAGCGGCTTGCGCCCTTGCAGTTTTGACCTAAAGCATCGCGGCGCAGCGGGCCGTGGGGGTCGGCAGGCCGATCCGTTCGGGGTTCAGGATCAGGTGCCATGTCGCGGGATAACCAGGCGCCTGCGCGCGGGTGTAGGAACAGCCGTCGGGTGTCGTGTAGGTCTGGGCCAGCGCGGCACCCGATGACAGGGCGGTCAAGGTCAGGGCGGTTGCAACGAGACGGGTGGGTTTCATGGGATCGGACCTCCGGTTGGCTATCGGGATTGCGGAATGAACCCTTTGGGTGTCGTCCGTCAGCCGTGCACAGGCGCGGCCCAATGCGGGAATTTTCGTGGCGTGTTCAGAGGATTTTGCGAAATCTCGATTGGTCAGCCGCAATCAGCCCGTTCCGTTCGTCGCAGGGCGCGCGGTTCGGCAACTGGGCCGGTGACCCACGGTTCAGAACGGGTCTGGATAGCGGTCCATAAGATCGCAAAAGACGCGGCTGCCACGGGCCGTGTGCTTGTTGCCTGCATTGGGGTAGGATGTGAATTCACCGAACACCACACCGCGCTGCGTGATGTAGAAATCCAGCCGCATGAAGCACTGGATGTCGCGTGCGATCCGATCGGACAGATCGAGCAGTTCTTCGTAGCGCTCGGGTCTGGGGATCGGCGGGGCCAGGCCGTTTGAATATTGAAGATCCCGATACGGTTTCCAATTCCGGTGATAATACCGTTCCATGGTCGTTCCCGCCTTGCCGTTCCTGTCGACGACCTTGATCACATGCGTCCGACCGCCTGCGACGAAGGTCTTGAAATCGCGGGGAATGACCTTGCCGGGGTCGACATCCTCCAGAAACTCTTCGGCAATCAGTCGGGTTGCGGGCCTGGCGGAAATCAATGGGTCCATCCTGCGTTTCACATAGGCCCTTCGTTCAGACTGGGGCACGGTGTCGCCGGAAAAGACCTCTGTCACTCCGTCGAACAACAGCACGCCCTTGTTGCTGGACAGGTTGTCTGGCTTGATCACCACCCTTTGCGGAAGCGCAGGGATGTCGAGGCCGTCCACATCTTTCGCTTCGGCGTAGCGCTCGGGCAGCGGCAGGTTCATCTGCTGTGCATAGGCGCGCATTGCCGTTTTGTTGGTGAGACCGGCCACCGACAGCCGCCTGCGCTGCAGGGCCGGATCGGGATGCGGATCCTTGCCGCGATACCATCGCTGGAGGCGGTCCTCCATCCGGCGTTTGAACTCCGTCGGGGGGTCTACACCCGTCAGCCTGTAGCGCATGCGGGCGGGTATGAGAGCCATGGGTGTGATCGCCGTTGGTCCTGTTGCGGGTCGAACAGACGGTGCCACGGTGCCGTGCCTGCGGCAATGGCCCAGTGAACGCAGCGATCGCGTCAGTCGCGGTCCAGGTCCCGTGCGATCAGTTCCTTCATGATCTCATTCGTGCCGCCATAGATCTTCTGCACGCGGGCATCGGCGTAGAGTTCCGCAATGAGGTACTCGTTCATGTAGCCGTAACCGCCATGCAGTTGCAGGCATTCGTCCACGATTTCGCATTGGGTCTGGCTGCCCCACCATTTGGCCATGGCCGCTTTCTCGGCGGTCAGCGTGCCCTGTTCCAGCTCCTCCAGGCACTGGTCGAGAAAGGCGGCCAGGATTTCCACCTTGGTCGCGCATTCCGCCAGCTTGAA
Organism: Nioella sp. MMSF_3534; assembly: GCF_030732985.1. Taxonomy (GTDB): domain Bacteria; phylum Pseudomonadota; class Alphaproteobacteria; order Rhodobacterales; family Rhodobacteraceae; genus Nioella. The sequence continues at coordinate 9,814 of NZ_JASHJX010000022.1, read as the reverse complement.
GCGGGTATTCTGGAAGTCCATCACCCGCTGTCCGAAGGCTTTTCGCTCCTTCACATAGGCAAGCGTCACGTCGAGCGCGCATTGCGAGGACCCAAGCGCGCCATAGCCGAGGATTAGCCGTTCCCACGGCAATTGCCGCATCAGTTGATAGAAGCCCTGGCCTTCCTCTGTCCCGAGCAGATGATCGCGTGGGATGCGGACGTCTTCGAAGAAAAGCTCCGCCGTGTCGTTCCTCCGCATCCCCATCTTGTCGAGCTTGCGGCCCACGCGGAAACCCTCCAGCCCTTCGGTTTCCACCACCATCAGCGACACGCCCTTGGCGCGCGATGTGGGGTCGGTCTTTGCCACGAGGATCAGCAGATCGGCGCTGCCGCCATTGGTGATGAAGGTCTTGGAGCCGTTGATCAGGTACTCATTCCCGTCCGGCACGGCGGTCGTGCGCACCGCCTGCAAATCGCTGCCCGTTCCCGGTTCGGTCATGGCAATGGCGCCAACCATCTCGCCGGTGGCCAGCTTGGGCAGCCAGCGCGCTTTCTGTTCGTCGGTGCCATAGGCGATGATGTAATGCGCGGCGATGTTGTGGACGGCAAAGCCCCAGCCACTGTCGCCCGCCTTGGCCTGCTCTATGAAGGTCACCGCATCGAAGTGACGGGACAGGCCGAGACCACCGTTTTCCTCCGGCGTGGTCGCGCCGAGGATGCCCAGATCACCGGCCTTGCGCCAGAACGCCTTGGGAATCTTGCCCGCCTCCTTCCACGTGTCCCGGTGTGGCTGAAATTCGTCCTCCAGAAAGCGGCGTACCGTGTCGGCATAGGCGTGATGGTCGTCCTGCATCCACAGATGGTTGGGCATGTTCGGTCCTCCTCGCCGGGATGGTGACGCGGGGCGCGCGGTCAGGCAAGCTTGCCGTTGCGGCGGATTGACCGGGAGTTGTGATTGCCGTTGACAACTAAATGCGGCGCCCATACCGCTGATCGAACGTACCAGTGCCTCGAAAGGATGCGCCATGTCCGTCTACCGTTATCACCCCGTGACCGTCGCCCTGCATTGGATTGTCGCCGTGCTGATGCTGCTGATGCTTGGGGTGGGCACTTTCGTGCTGGAACCGATGGACAATGCCGACCCCGACAAGCTGTCGATGCTGGCCATACATCGGCTGATCGGGCTTGTGATCTTGGGCCTGACCGTGCTGCGCATCGTGCTTCGCCGGTTCCTGCCCGCGCCCGATCACGCCAAAACGGGCAGCGCGTTTCTGGACAAGCTGGGGCAGGCGATGCCGAAGCTTCTGAATATCTTCGTGATCCTGATGGCCGTGTCGGGCATGGTTCTGGGCCGCATGTCGGGCCTGTCCGATGCCTTGGCGGGCACCGCGCCGCTGCCCGACAGCTTCTTTGAGTTCAGCCCGCGCGTGATCCACGGCATTTTGGCCAAGCTGATCATGGCAATGCTGGCGCTGCATATCCTTGGGGCGCTTTACCACCAGATCATGCTGCGCGACGGGCTGTTTCAGCGGATGTGGTTCGGGCGATAGGGGGCTTACGCGGCCAGCCCTTTCGACCCCATATCGAGGAACTTCTTGCGGCGGCCTGCGATCAACTCATCGCGGGATTTTCCGTCCATGGTGGCCAGCAGCGCCTCGATCCCTTCGCCTACGCGGGTGATGGTGGTCGCCCGGTCGCGTTGTGCACCGCCAAGCGGTTCCTTGATGATCCGGTCGCAGACGCCAAGTTTTTCAAGGTCCTGCGCGGTCAGGCGCAGCGCCTCGGCCGCTTCGCGCATCTTGGCCCCGTCCTTCCACAGAATGGACGCGCAGCCCTCGGGGCTGATGACCGAATAGATCGAGTGTTCGAGCATCGCCACCTTGTCGGCGGTCGCGAAAGCCACGGCGCCACCGGACCCGCCCTCGCCGATGACGACCGACACAAGCGGCACACCGATTTGCAGGCATTTCTCGGTCGAGCGCGCAATCGCCTCTGACTGGCCGCGTTCTTCCGCGCCCTTGCCGGGATAGGCACCGGGGGTGTCCACCAGCGTGATGACGGGCATGTTGAACCGGTCTGCAAGATCCATCAGGCGCACGGCCTTGCGGTAGCCCTCGGGCCGGGCCATGCCGAAATTACGCTCGATCCGGGTCTTGGTGTCATGGCCCTTTTCATGGCCGATCACCACGACGGGGCGATCGTTGAAGCGGGCCAGCCCGCCCATGATTGCGTGGTCGTCGGCGAAGTTCCGGTCGCCCGCGAGCGGCGTGTATTCAGTAAACAGCGCCTGAATATAGTCGCGGCAATGGGGCCGGTCGGGGTGGCGCGCCACCTGGCATTTGCGCCATGGCGTCAGCGATTTGTAGAGATCGGCCAGCATGTCGGCGGCCTTCTTGTCGAGCGCCTTGGCCTCTTCCTCGATATCCATCTCCTTGTTGCCACGCGCCATCGCCCGCAGCTCTTCGGCCTTTCCCTCGATTTCTGCGAGGGGTTTTTCGAAGTCGAGATAGTTCATGCAAAGCCTCCGTCTGACCCTTGGCTATATGCAGGGGGTGGACGGGATTTGCAACGTTCCCCGTCGCAGGAAAAAGCCCCGAGCGTGTCGCGCGGGGCTTTTGGGGTGGGTCATCCGGCGGCGATCATCTCGGACTGTTTCACGATCACCTCGGCCTGTTTGATCGAGGCGATGTCGACGAGACGGCCCTTGTAGACGGTCGCGCCCGCGCCGGAGGCCTTGGCTTCTTCCATGGCCGCGAGGATCTCGCGCGCCTCGGCAACGGCGGCCTCGGACGGCGTAAACACTTGATTTGCAAGCGCGATCTGTTTGGGGTGAATGGCCCATTTGCCGACCATCCCCAGAGTGGCGGACCGCATCGCCTGCGCGATATAGCCCTCATCATCCGAGAAATCGCCGAAGGGTCCGTCGACCGGAAGGATGCCGTGGGTGCGGCAGGCGGCGACGATGGCGGTCTGGGCCCAGTGCCAGGGGTCGGACCAGTATTTCTGGCCCTCGCGCAGCATGTAATAGTTCTCCTGCGTGCCGCCGATGCCGGTGGTCTGCATGCCCATGGAGGCGGCGAAATCGGCGGCGCCGAGGCTCATGGCCTCAAGACGGGGCGAAGACGCGGCGATCTCTTCGACATGGGCGATGCCGGCGGCCGATTCGATGATGACTTCGAAGGCGATCTTTTTCGTCCGGCCCTTGGCGGCCTCGATGGCTGTGACCAGCGCATCAACGGCATAAACGTCTTCGGCACAGCCCACTTTCGGGATCATGATCTGGTCGAGCCGGTCCGAGGATTGTTCAAGCAGATCAACAACATCGCGGTACCAATAGGGGGTGTCCAGCCCGTTGATCCGCACCGACAGCGTCTTGGTGCCCCAATCCACATTGCCGATGGCCTCGATCACATTGGCACGGGCCTGATCCTTGTCGGAGGGCGCAACGGAATCCTCCAGATCGAGGTTGATCACATCGGCGGCGGAGGTGGCCATTTTCTCGAACAGCTTGGTATTGGAGCCGGGGCCGAAGAGCTGGCAGCGGTTCGGGCGGGCGGGGGCAGCGGGCTGCAGGCGGAAGGACATGGGCGGTTCCCTTTGAGCAAGGATATGTCGTCAGAGTTCCCGCCTTGGGTAGATTATTGCGTTGCGGCGCGCAAGTGCTGCATTGCGGCAATGCGCGATTTGGCCGCGAAAGAGGGGGGTGCCCCCCGTACACCCCCTGTACACCCCCCGTGCACCGGGCGTGCAGACAAGGACCGAGATTTGCGCATGCGGCCGTGCAGAAGGATTTTCCAGAAAATCCTTCCTGGCATGAAAAATCTTCCAGAAGATTTTTCGGGGCTGCAAAATTCTTCCGGAAGAATTTTGCAGCCCTGAGGTGGATCACTGAAGGTCGGCGAACGCCCTTTGCAGGCGCTGCACGACGGCCTCCACATTGGCGCGTGGCGTGGCGAGGAGGAAGCGGTTCCACAACTCTGACCCGGTGCCGAACCAGTTGCCGGGGGCGGGGGTGATCTGCGCCTCGCCATTCACACGACGCGCGATCTCTTCCATCGTCATGCCGGTGCCAGAGAAATCGACCCAGGGCAGATAGGTGGCTTGCAGCGGCATCGACCAGACGCCGGGAATGGCGTTCACGCCCTCGTCGAAGATGCGGCGGTTTTCTTCGAGGTAGTCCATCTGCGCGGCAACCCATGCGTTGCCATCCGGCGAATAGGCCGCCTGTGAAGCAACCGCGCCAAGCGTCGTCGCGTCATAGTTCAGAGCGGTGAGCCGATCTTCCATCTGGGCGCGCAGTTTCTCGTCTGGAATGATGATCTGACCCACCCGCAGACCGGCGAGGTTGAAGGTCTTGGAGGCGGCGAACAGCGTGACGGTCCGGTCGCGATGCTCGGGTGCGGCGATATCCATGGGAACGTGGGTGTTGCCCGCATAGACGAGATCGGCATGCACCTCGTCGCAGACCAGAATCAGGTCATGGCGCGCGGCGAAGTCGGCCACCTGACGCAATTCCTCGACCGTCCAGACCCGGCCAGAGGGGTTCTGGGGAGAACAGAAGAGCAGGATTTTTGTCTTCGGGGTCAGGGCGGCTTCGGCGGCGTCCCAGTCCAGTTCATACCGGCCATCGACAAGCGCGAGCGGCAGTTCGACATGGTTGCGATGTGCCCGCTGCGTTTTCAGCCGGAACTCGTGATAGACCGGGGTGAAGAAGGCGATGTCGTCGCCCGGTTCGCTCCAGACATCGAGGCAGAGGGCAATCGCCATGCCGAGCCCCTGGGCCGTTAGCACCCAGTCGGGGTCGACCGACCAGCCGTGGCGGGTCTGCATCCACCAGCAGACGGAATCGACATAGCCCTTTCGGTCGAAGCCGTAGTTGAAGATTCCTCTCTGGGCTTCTCGTGTCACCGCCTCGATCACGCAGGGCGCGCTCGGATAGTCGGAATCGGCCACATGCATGGCGATGCCATCCGGGCCGACGCCGAACCTGTCCATACTGTCCCATTTGCCGCTGAAAGTGCCGATCATTGGGTGAAGCGTGTCGAAGTCCATGGAATCCTCTGGTGGTCGTTTCGGGCGAGAGGCTAGCCATTCCGGGGCCGGGTGCAAGGGGGCGTTGCGGCACAGCGCCGGATCGCTTATCTGGGGCGCATGCTGAGACCGATCCTGATCCATCCCGACCCGCGTTTGAAGAAACTGGCCGACCCCGTGGCGGACCTGTCGGACGAGCTGCGCGCGTTGGCGGGCGACATGCTGGAAACCATGTATGACGCGCCGGGTATCGGGCTTGCCGCGCCGCAGATCGGCGTGTCGAAACGGCTGATCGTGCTGGATTGCGTCAAGGAAGAGGGTGAGGCCCCCCGGCCGCTGGCCATGTTCAACCCCGAGGTGGTCACGTCCTCGGACGAGACCAGCGTTTACGAGGAAGGCTGCCTGTCGATCCCCGAGATCTATGCCGAGGTGACCCGCCCCGCCGAGGTGGAAGTGCGCTGGATGGATCTGGAGGGCAAGGAACAGCAGGAGGTGTTCACCGGCCTCTGGGCGACCTGCGTGCAGCACGAGATTGACCATTTGGACGGCAAGCTTTTCATCGACTACCTCAAGCCGCTGAAGCGGCAGATGATCACCCGCAAGATGGTCAAGCTCAAGCGGGAACGGGCGCGGGAAAAGGCGTGAGCGTTCTGCCCATCCTGTGCTGGCCCGATGCGCGGCTGAAACAGGTCTGTGCGCCGGTGACGGGGGATGTGTCGGCGCTGGCCACCGATATGCTCGACACGATGTATGCCGCCAAGGGGCGCGGTCTGGCTGCGCCTCAAGTGGGGCATATGGTTCGGCTCTTCGTCATGGACACAGGTTGGAAAGAGGGCGCGCGTCGCCCACAGGTGTTCGTGAACCCCGAGCTTGAGGTCAGTTATGACCGGTTCGAAAGTGGTGAAGAGGCGTGCCTGTCGATCCCCGGTGTCGCGGCCCGTGTGATGCGCCCGCCGGAGGTTCTGATCCGCTGGACGGATCTCGATGGTGTGGGCCATGAAGCGCAGATGACCGGTTTCGACGCGCGCTGTGTGCAGCATGAGATGGATCATCTGAATGGGCTGGTGATATTCGACCGGCTGCCCCCCGACCACCGCGCGCAGATGGAGAAAGACTATGCCCGTTAGACCCTTCGTGATGTGGCCCGACAAGCGGCTCAGGACCCCCGCCGCGCCGGTGGGTGAGGTGACGGATGAGATTGGTGCGATCTGGGAAGATATGATCGAGACCATGGACGCGATGCCGGGTGTTGGGCTGGCAGCGCCGCAAATCGGGGTGATGCTGCGGCTGGCGGTGGTCGATGCCTCGACCGAGCGGGGCAAGGCGGTGCGCATGGCCAATCCGCAAATCCTGCATTCCTCGATCGAGCTGCGCCCGCATGAGGAGGCGAGCCCGAACCTGCCCGGTTCCTATGCCAGGATCGAGCGGCCCCGCGCGGTGACCGTGACTTATGTGGATCACCACGGGATGACGGTGCGCAAGGATTTCGTGGGGTTGTGGGCCACCAGTGTGCAGCACCAGATCGACCACCTGAACGGCAGGATGTATTTCGACAATCTCAGCAAGGTGAAGCGCGACATGTTTCTGCGTAAGGCGAGGAAGCGGTGATGCGGGTCATTTTTATGGGTACGCCCGAGTTTTCGGTTCCGGTGCTGGAGGCTCTGGTCGCGGCGGGGCATGAAATTGCCGCCGTCTATTGCCAGCCGCCGCGCCCCGCCGGGCGGGGCAAGAAGGAGCGGCCAACTCCGGTGCATGCGCGGGCAGTGGAACTGGGATTGGAGGTGCGCCATCCGGTGTCGCTGAAAGGGGCAGAGGAGCAGGCGGAGTTTGCGGACCTGAAGGCCGATGTGGCAGTTGTCGTGGCCTATGGGCTGCTGTTGCCGCAGGCGGTGTTGGATGCGCCTGTCCGAGGCTGCCTCAATATCCACGCGAGTCTGTTGCCGCGCTGGCGGGGCGCTGCGCCCATCCATCGGGTGATCATGGCGGGCGATCAAGAAACCGGTGTCTGCATCATGCAGATGGAGGCGGGTCTGGATACCGGGCCGGTTCTGCTGCGCAAGGCTTTGACGATCGGGGCGGAAGAGACGACGCAAGATCTGCACGACCGGCTGAGCGCGCTTGGGGCGGCGGCCATCGTGGAGGCTTTGGACCGGTTGCCGGAACTGGTGCCCGAGCCGCAGCCGGAAGAGGGTGTGACCTATGCCCACAAGATCGACAAGGCGGAGGCGCGGGTGGACTGGAGCTTGCCCGCGGACCGGATCGACCGGCAAATCCGGGGCCTGTCGCCTTTTCCCGGGGCCTGGACGACCTTACATGGTAAAAGGCTGAAACTGCTGCGCTGTCGTGTGGCGGAGGGTTCGGGCCTTCCCGGCGAGGTGCTGCATGGGCTGACAATCGCCTGCGGCGACGGGGCCATCGAGGTTACCGAGGCGCAGATCGAGGGTCGGGGGCGGCAGGATGCGGAGACCTTCCTGCGCGGGTCAATGGTCGCGCCCGGCACGGTATTGGGAGAGTAAGGCAATGGTTCTGTTCACGTTCTTCGGGTCGATCTTCATCGCCGTGGTGGTCGCCATCCTGTTCGAAAGATGGGGCATCACCCGCAATGGCTACCCGATGTCGATCCTCATCGCGCTTGGGGCGGTCGTGGTGCTGTTCTTCCTGCGCTCGCTCTTCCATCTGCGCATCGGCTCGCCCGGTCTGGATGCGATCATCGGGGCTTCGGCGGCGCTGATCCTGATCCCTGTTGGGGCGGCACGAGGGCGCGGTCGCCGCAACCGCAGACGCTGAATTTCGGGGGCGCTGTCTTCCAATAGGGGCCGGGAGTGGCCATATTCATCGCATGGGTATTGTTCTTTACATGATCATCATCGGCGCGGCGGCGGGCTTTCTGGCGACGCGCATCATGGATGTGCGCACCGATGTGGTGACCACGATCGGCATTGGCATTCTGGGCGCGATCATCGGCGGTCTGGTGCTGCGGTTCCTGCTGACCGTCATGGGGATGCTGTCGGGCTTTGTCGGCGCGATCCTCGGCGCGCTGTTGCTGATCTGGATCTGGCAGACTTACCTGAAGCGCTGATCACATGCGCGGCGGGCGGGCCTTGTAGACGGGCAGACGCCAGCCAAAGAGCAGCGAGCCTGCACGCAGGGCGAAACAGGTGATCATGCAGGCCAGAATGGGCGCCAGCGGATGTGGCGTGATGGCGGCCGCGATTAGTGCAGCCCCGGCTCCTGCGAAGGCGGCTGTCACGTAGAGCTCCCCCTGTTTCAGGACCAAGGGTACCTCGTTGCAGACCACGTCGCGCATCAGCCCGCCCATGGTGCCGGTGGCGACCCCCATCACGATGACGATTCCCGCCGACTGGTCCAGCGCCTGCGCCACGCCCGCGCCTGCGGCAACCGCGATGGCCAGCGCCAGCGCGTCGAGCCACAGAAGCACCTTGTAGCGGCTTTCCAGCAGGTGGGCAGTGAAGAAGACGGTAAGAGCGGCGGCGCAGGCGATGGCCAGCGGCATGGGGTCACCCACCCAGAAGACTGGATCTCGGCCCAGAAGCAGGTCGCGCAACGTGCCGCCGCCCACGGCGGTGAGGCAGGCGATGAAGAAGAACCCCACGATGTCGAGCTGCGCCCGGCTGGCGACAAGCGCGCCGGAGAGGGCGAAGACCAGAACGGAGGCGTAGTCGAGAAGCATCAGGGTCATCATGCGCGCCCTTTGACAGGTTTGCTGCGCGTGGGGAAGGGGGGAAGGCCGTTCGAACGGCCTTGTGACGCGGTTTCGAAACCGCGATCCGGCGCCTGTGAATCGGATCGGGGCAGAGGGTGGCCATTTGGGGCCCTTTGGCTGCGATCAGGGCGGTGCGGAAGGCCGTTCGAACGGCCTTGATATGCGGCTTCGAAGCCGCATCCCCGCGCCCGGATCAGGCCTTCTTGAACGGGGCCATTCCGGCGCGGGCCAGCTCATCCGCGCGTTCGTTTTCCGGGTGGCCGGCATGGCCCTTGACCCATTCCCAGGTCACCCGGTGGCGGGCCTGCGCCTCGTCGAGTCTCTGCCACAGATCCACGTTTTTCACGGGCTTTTTGTTCGAGGTCTTCCAGCCGTTGCGCTTCCAGCCATGGATCCAGCCGGTGACGCCGTTTTTCACATAAGCCGAATCCGTCACTATGGTGATTTCGGAGGCCCGCGTCAGGCTTTCCAGCGCGGTGATCGCGGCCAACAGTTCCATCCGGTTGTTGGTGGTCTCGGCCTCGCCGCCGCTCAGCTCGCGTTCCTTGACGACGGTGTCGCCCTCCTTCGCCTGCAGCAGCGCGCCCCAGCCCCCGGGGCCGGGATTGCCGGAGCAGGCTCCGTCGGTATAGGCGTAGAGATCGGGCATCAGAAGATCAGGTCCACGGCCAGCGCGTTTACGACCACCAGTGTCAGCAACACGCGCAGCCGCATCCACCACTGGGGCGCGAGGCCCCGTTTCCAGAAATGCCGGTCCAGTGCCAGAAGGCCGAGGAAGCCTACGATCAGCGCCGCCGCCGCCCGGTCCGAGCCGCCGCCGGTCATGAAGAAGGCCCAAAGTGCGGGAAGCACCGACAGCGCGTAGCCCTGCCAGCCGCTGCCCTGCGCAGCGAAGCCCCAGAGCACGCCGGACATGAAGGCGAGGATGATCGCGCCGTAGAACAGCTGCACATAGGGGCCGACAAAGCGCGGCCCCAACACCTCGGTTCCCCATTCGGCCAGACCCGGCAGCACAACGGTCAACGCCCCCCACAGAAAGGGGATCAGGCCAGCAAGGCCAAGCAGCAGGGCGGGACGG